>NZ_FCOJ02000044.1 GCF_001545035.1 Caballeronia glebae | reverse complement strand
GCTGGCAAACTCGACTTCTCCGCATTCAACTCGCATGCCCGCTGAGAGCCATTACCCACTTCATTTTCAAAAGAGCCGCTTTTTTCCAATTCGCGCTTACCCAGGTCAGATAAGGAAGTTCGATCCGAATTCCTAACTCACTGACAACAAGCAAATAAACATTAAGTTTATTCCCTTGAATAATCGCTTCAAAAATAGGACGCGAACATTTCGTAGACCATAGGATAAATCCGATTAGACTACCGAAAGGTTTTGACTTCACATAGAAACGCACAAGTCCATGCATGCGCTCCGAAAGATTAATATGCCTCGGCGAGAAAAGCAGGAGCCCGGGCCACAATTCAGAAAGCGCCTTGCCAGGACAAAAAAATGGGCCTCGGGCTACTGCAGCCGGAGGCCCATCTTTCGATGCGCGAATCGTGGGTGATTCGTCAGAACGGAATATCGTCGTCCATGTCGTCGAAGCCGCCGCCTGCCGGCGCGCTCGGGCGGCTGGAACCGCCGCCGCCTGCCGCGCCGCCGCTCGCACGTCCACCTGCGGGCGCGCGCCCGCCGCCGCTGCTGCTGCCGCCGCCGGAACGCTCCATAGGCGCGCTGCGGCTGTAGCCGCCGTCATCGCCACCACCCGCGCCGCCGCGACCGCCGAGCATCTGCATCTGATCGGCGACGATCTCCGTCGAGAAGCGCTCCTGGCCCGCCTGATCGGTCCATTTGCGCGTGCGGATACGCCCTTCGATATAAACCGACGAGCCCTTCTTCAGATATTCGTTCACGATCTCCGCCAGGCGGCCGAAGAACGCCACGCGATGCCACTCCGTGAGTTCCTTGGATTCGCCGGTGGCCTTGTCCTTATAGCGGTCGGTCGTCGCGAGACGAATGTTGGCCACGGCGTCGCCGCTCGGGAGGTAGCGGGTTTCTGGGTCAGCGCCCAGATTGCCCACGAGAATGACCTTGTTGACTGATGCCATGATTTCTCCGGTAGATTCCTTGCTAACTGTCAGCCGAATGATGCGATTGGACCGATCTCGTCTTCAGACGTGAATTCGGCCGTATCATGCCGGCGCGATTCGATGATTCAGATTACTCTCAGGCCGCGCGCTGGGTTCTGCGCGGCGGGGGTTTCATCCATACAGCGATGATCAGCCACGCGAAAACCAGCGCCGAACAGGCATAGAAGACCGCGCTCGGCCCGTCGAGCTTGAGCAGCCAGCCGCCGATCACCCCGCCGAGCGCGAGACCGATCGACTGCGTCGTGTTGTACACGCCCGCCGCCGCGCCCTTTCTCGTGCCCGGCGCAAGCTTCGACACGAGGGACGGCTGCGACGCCTCCAGCACGTTGAAGCCGAGAAAGTACACGAACAGAAAGGCTGCCACGGACCACAGCGTATGCGGCGCGGCGCCCAATAACAACTGGCCGATCAGGATAAGCCCGATCGCACTCAGCATCACGCTCTTCATTTTTCCACGTTTTTCCGCGGCGATGATGGCCGGGACCATCAAGACGAACGCGAGCCCCATCACGGGCAGGTAAATCTTCCAGTGCGATGCGACGGGCAGCCCGCCCTCTTCCAGAATGCGCGGCACGACGAGAAAAAGCGCGGTCTGCGTTGCGTGCAGCACGAGCACGCCGAAGTTCAGGCGCAGCAACTCGACGTTGTGCAGCACTTCCGCGAAAGGCGCCTTGACGTGAACCGGAGGCGCCGGCGGATCGGGCACGATCCAGAACACCACGCCGACCGCGAGGATCGACAGCACGCCGATCAACGTGAAAAGCCCGCTCATGCCGACCCAGTGGAACACGATCGGCGCGCCGACGATCGCCACCGCGAACGACACGCCGATGCTGGCGCCGACCATCGCCATTGCCTTGGTGCGGTTTTCCTCGTGCGTAAGATCCGCGATGAACGCGATCACCGCCGACGACACCGCGCCCATGCCCTGAATCACGCGCCCGGCGATGATCCACGCCATCGAATGCCCGGCGGCCGCGACGAAGCTTCCGATCGCGAACACCACCAGCCCGAACGCGATGACCGGTTTGCGCCCGAGCTTGTCGGAAATCCAGCCGTAAAAGATGTAGAGCATCGACTGCGTGACGCCGTAAGCGCCGAGCGCGATCCCGACGAGCAGCACGTTGTCGCCGCCCGGGATGGTCCTCGCGTAGATGGAGAACACCGGCATGATCATGAAAAGACCGAGCATGCGCAGCGCGAAGATGGCAGCGAGAGACACGGTCGCGCGCAACTCCGGCGCTGAGAGACGTGTGGGCGTGGCAGACGGATTGGACATCAGAAACGGGAAAAGGATGAGGGTCGCGTCTGGCCTGGCCTGCGGCGCAGCCGCCTTGTTCTTGCTCGAAACGGCACTATATGGATCGCACGGCTCGGACGCGCCGCTCACACGGCTCGGGCACGCCGCTCATTGTGTCAGCGCACTCCCCGCACATGGCCGACAAGTCCCCGCGCCGGCCGATCGACGCGCATCCGGCCTCGGGGCCCGGGCGCCGCGCCCTTCAAAAGTCGTTATAGTAGCAGGTTTGGCCCCCTCTCTTTCCGCCCGGCAATGGCTGAATGGCCCGCCAGGACGGATGAAAGCACCGCTGAAAACATCCGAACGCATCCGAAAGAACCCCGGAACAAACTCGTGGAAGAAATTCGCATTCGTGGGGCTCGCACCCACAATCTGAAGAACGTCAATCTCGACTTGCCGCGCCATAAGCTGATCGTGATCACGGGGCTGTCCGGATCGGGCAAGTCGTCGCTCGCGTTCGACACGCTGTATGCGGAAGGTCAGCGCCGTTACGTGGAAAGCCTTTCGGCGTATGCGCGGCAATTTTTGCAGCTGATGGAGAAACCGGACGTCGATCTGATCGAAGGTCTTTCGCCGGCCATTTCCATCGAGCAGAAAGCCACGTCGCATAATCCGCGCTCGACGGTCGGAACTGTTACCGAAATCCACGACTATTTGCGTCTTTTGTACGCGCGCGTCGGCACGCCGTATTGCCCGGATCACCTGATTCCGCTGGAGGCGCAAAGCGTCTCGCAAATGGTCGACGCCGCGCTCGCGCTGGCCGAAGAAACCAAGCTGATGATCCTCGCGCCGGTCGTCGTGGATCGCAAGGGCGAGCATGTCGAGTTGTTCGAGGCAATGCAGGCGCAGGGTTTCATCCGCTTTCGCATCCGCTCGGGCGGCGGCACGGCGAACGAAGGCGTCGCGAAAATCTACGAAGTCGACTCGCTGCCGAAGCTCAAGAAGAACGACAAACACACGATCGACGTCGTGATCGACCGCCTCAAAGTGCGGCCGGACATGAAGCAGCGGCTCGCCGAATCGTTCGAAACCGCGCTGCGTCTCGCCGACGGCCGCGCGATCGCGCTCGAAATGGACGCGGAGAAGGAAAAGCTTTTCAGCTCCAAGTTCGCGTGCCCGATCTGCTCGTATTCGTTGCCGGAACTGGAACCGCGTCTTTTCTCGTTCAACAATCCGATGGGCGCGTGTCCCGAGTGCGACGGCCTCGGACAGATCACGTTCTTCGATCCGAAGCGCGTGGTCGCGCATCCGTCGCTGTCGCTCGCGGCGGGCGCGGTGAAGGGCTGGGACCGGCGCAACCAGTTCTATTTCCAGATGCTGCAAAGTCTCGCGGCCTTCTTTGAATTCGAAATCGACGCGCCCTTCGAAGACTTGCCCGAGAAAGTGCGCAAGATCCTGCTGTACGGCTCGGGCAAGCAGGCGATTCCGTTCTCCTACATCAACGAGCGCGGGCGGACGTCGATCCGGGAGCATGCGTTCGAAGGCATCATCCCGAATCTGGAGCGGCGCTACCGCGAGACGGATTCGTCCGCGGTGCGCGAAGAACTCGCGAAATACCAGAATAATCAGCCGTGCCCGGCGTGCGAAGGCACGCGTCTGCGGCGCGAGGCGCGCTTCGTGAAAGTCGGCGCCGGGAGCCAGGCGCGCGGCATCTTCGAAATTAGCGGCTGGCCGCTGCGCGATGCGCTCGGCTATTTCCAGACGCTGCGTCTGGAAGGCGCGAAGGGCGAGATCGCCGACAAGGTGGTCAAGGAAATCGTCGCGCGGCTTTCGTTCTTGAATAACGTCGGGCTGGACTATCTGTCGCTGGAACGCAGCGCGGAGACGCTTTCCGGCGGCGAGGCGCAGCGCATCCGGCTCGCGTCGCAGATCGGCTCGGGTCTGACCGGCGTCATGTACGTGCTCGACGAGCCCTCCATCGGTCTGCATCAGCGCGACAACGACCGGCTGATCGACACGCTCAAGCATCTGCGCGACATCGGCAATTCGGTGATCGTGGTCGAGCACGACGAGGACATGATCCGCATGGCGGACTACGTCGTCGACATGGGACCGGGCGCGGGCGTGCACGGCGGCGTGATCGTCGCGCAAGGCACGCCGGTTCAGGTGCAGAAAGACGCCAACTCGATCACCGGCCAGTATCTCTCCGGCAAGCGCACGATCAGCTATCCCGCCGAGCGCACCGCGCCGGACGAGCGCATGCTGCGCATAGTCGAGGCGTATGGCAACAATCTGAAGCGCGTGACGCTGGACCTGCCTGTCGGACTTCTGACCTGCGTGACGGGCGTGTCCGGTTCGGGCAAGTCGACGCTCATCAACGACACGCTGCAGCACGCGGTCGCGCAGCATTTGTACGGCTCGGCGACGGAGCCCGCGCCGTACGAGTCGATCGAAGGCCTGGAGCACTTCGACAAGGTGATCGCCGTCGATCAGTCGCCGATCGGCCGCACGCCGCGCTCGAATCCGGCCACTTACACGGGACTCTTCACGCCGATCCGGGAACTGTTCGCGGGCGTGCCGGCGGCGAAGGAGCGCGGCTACGATCCGGGCCGCTTCTCGTTCAACGTGAAGGGCGGACGCTGCGAAGCCTGTCAGGGCGACGGCGTTTTGAAGGTCGAAATGCACTTTTTGCCGGACGTCTACGTGCCCTGCGACGTGTGCCACGGCAAGCGCTACAACCGCGAAACGCTCGAAGTCCAGTACAAGGGCAAGAACATCAGCGAAGTGCTGGACCTGACGGTCGAAGCCGCGCACGAGTTCTTCAAGGTGGTGCCGGTGGTCGCGCGCAAGTTGAAAACGCTGCTCGACGTCGGTCTCGGCTACATCCGGCTCGGCCAGTCCGCGACCACGTTATCGGGCGGCGAGGCCCAGCGCGTCAAGCTTTCGCTGGAACTGAGCAAGCGCGATACCGGTCGGACGCTATATATCCTCGACGAACCGACGACCGGTTTGCACTTCCACGACATCGCGCTTTTGCTCGAAGTGATCCATCGATTGCGAGATCAGGGTAATACTGTCGTAATCATCGAGCATAATCTCGACGTAATCAAAACCGCCGACTGGGTGATCGATCTCGGTCCGGAAGGCGGCGCCGGCGGCGGGCAGATCATCGCCCAGGGGACGCCGGAGCAGGTGGCGAAGTCGAAGGCGAGTTTTACCGGCAGATATCTGGCACCCTTGTTGCGGCGGGCTAAATCGGCGGCCTGATTCACGGAGCCGGTTCGGCCGCCGGGGCGGCGTCGGCCGAACCGTTAAAATGCGCCGCGCACGCCGCGGCACGAATAACCGTCATACGCAGCAGGGGAAAGGAACGCAGTCATGGCGAAGCGCAACGAAGCGGCCAACGAGGAAGCGCGCATACGGGACCTGCCCACGCGCCACGTCAGGCTGACGAGCGACATGAGTTTGCCGAAGCTGTCGGCGGTGGAGATCGGCAGCTACATGCTCGCGCTGCTGGCGCTGTACATTACGCTCAGGCTGCAACTGCTCGGCGGGCTGCTCGCCGGCATGCTGGTGTATCAGCTCACGCACATGATCGCGCCGCTGATCGAGCGTCATGTAGTCAGCCGCGGCGCGCGGCTCATCGCGGTCGGGCTGATTTCGGCGATCATCGTCGGCGGGCTGACGGGCGCGACCATCGCCACCATCGAACATTTCGAGCGCGACTTCCCGAGCCTGCAAAAGCTGCTCGATCAACTGACGAGCATCACGTCCAGCGCGCGGCTGTCCGTGCCGGACTGGATCGCGAATTATCTGCCCGTGGACGCGGTGCAGATGAAAGACAAAGCCACTGAACTGATGCACAAGCACGCCGAGATGCTTCAGCAAGGCGGCAAGGAAATGGCGCGCGGCTTCGGCCACATCGTGATCGGCATGATCATTGGCGCGATCATCGCGGTGAGCGCGCCGCGCGCGGCGCATCATCGGTTGCCGTTGTCCACCGCGCTCGTCGCGCGCGTGTCGCGTTTTTCCGATGCCTTCCGCCGCATCGTGTTCGCGCAAATCAAGATTTCGGCGATCAACGCCGTCTTCACCGCGCTATACCTTCTCGTCGCGCTGCCGCTCTTTCACGAAAAGCTGCCGCTCTCCAAAACGCTCGTGCTGGTCACGTTCATCGTCGGCCTGATGCCGGTGATCGGCAATCTCATCTCGAATACGATCATCGTCGGGATTTCGCTGTCGGTGTCGTTCGGCACGGCGGTCGCGTCGCTCGCGTTCCTGATCCTGATTCACAAGCTCGAATATTTCCTGAATGCGCGCATTATCGGCGGGCAGATCGAGGCGCGCGCGTGGGAACTGCTTCTCGCGATGCTCGCGATGGAAGCCGCGTTCGGCATTCCCGGCGTGATCGCCGCGCCGATTTTCTATGGCTATATCAAGCGCGAACTGATTTATCTGCGGCTCGTCTGAGCACAAAAAAGCCCGCCTGATCTGTACTGATCCGGCGGGCTTTCTCATTCCGAACAACGGCTTAGCGGAATACGACCGTCTTGTGCCCGTTCAGCAGAATGCGGTGCTCCGCATGCCATTTCACCGCGCGCGCGAGCGTCACGCATTCGACGTCGCGGCCGATCGCCGTCAGTTGATCCGGCGTCATGTTGTGATCGACGCGCTCCACTTCCTGCTCGATGATCGGGCCTTCGTCCAGATCGGACGTCACGTAGTGCGCGGTCGCGCCGATGAGCTTCACGCCGCGATCGAACGCCTGATAGTACGGCTTCGCGCCCTTGAAGCTCGGCAGGAACGAGTGATGGATGTTGATCGCGCGGCCGGAAAGCTTCGCGCACAGTTGCGGCGACAGGATCTGCATATAGCGCGCGAGCACGACGAGATCGGTGTCGTGCTGATCGACGATTTCCATCACGCGCGATTCCTGCGCGGCCTTCGCTTCCGGCGTCGACTTGAGCAGCGGCAGATGATGGAACGGGATGTCGTAGCTCGCGGCGAGCTGATAAAAATCCTTGTGATTCGAAATGATCGCCGGAATCTCGATCTGCAATTGCCCGGTGCGATAGCGGAACAGCAGATCGTTCAGACAATGGCCGATCTTCGACACCATGATGACCACGCGCGGCTTCACCGATGCGTCGTGCAATTCCCAGCGCATGCCGAACTCGTCGGCGAGATCGCTGAACGTTTTGCGCAGCGCGTCGAGGCCGGGGTCGCCGCCGACCTGCTGGAAATGCACGCGCATGAAGAACTCGCCGGTGCGGCTGTCGCCGAACTGCGCGGAGTCGAGGATATTGGCGCCGAGGTTGAACAGGAAGCCCGACACGGCATGCACGATTCCCGGACGGTCCGGGCACGACAACTTCAGATAGAAACTATGTTCGGTCGACATGACCTTCCCTCGTTCGTTTGATTCGTGGTGTTCAGCTTTGCGGCCGCTCGAATAACGCGTCGATGCCTTCGCACGCGTCCTCGTCTATCCACTGATGACGCAGCATGCAATCGAGCGTCGCGAGACTGGCGTCGACGGTGAGCGTGCCCTCCTCGATCCAGCGCGCGACATCCTCGATGCGCGCGAGGCGATGTTCGCCCACTTCGCCATCTTGATTGCGCGGCGCGAAATCGTGCGGCAGGGAAACGTCGTACACGAAGATCTGCTCGGCCTGCGTGCCTTCGGGCAAGGACTGCAGCACATGGAACGTGCGGCCGCGCTCGGCGGTTTGCGCGAGTTCGGCGCTCATGCCCGCCTCTTCCCAGCATTCCTTCACGAGCGTCGGCATGAGGTCGAGACCCCAGCCGATGCCGCCCGCGACGATGTTGTCGAGCATGCCGGGATCGGTCGCCTTCGTGTCGCTGCGGCGCGCGATCCACAATTGCGGCGCCTTATCCCGATATTTTACGATGCCGTTCAGATGCACCGCGTAGGTCATCGTGCCGAAGAAGCGCGACGCCGCGCGCTCGATGAACGCGATCGGCGCGGCGTCGAAATCGTTGCGGATCGCGTAGGTTTCGTCGCGCCAGCCGGGAATCCTGCCTTCGGCGAAGAGCGCGCCGATGACCGCGCCGAGCGCGGCGCTGCGCGTGTCCACATCGGCGAGCGATGCGTGCAGGCGAACCGATGCCGCGTCGATCTCGAAAACGTCCGGCCATCGACGCAGCGCCTCGACGTCGGTTCGGCGAATCCAGCCGACGCGTTCATCGCCGATGAAAAACGGTGCGTGCGCGGGGGCGTCGAAGCGGCGCGCGGAAACGATGGCGGGCAGAGTCATCCGTCAGCCTCAGTCGCGCAGCGCGACGCGAATGCCCAGCGCGATGAACGTCACGCCAGCAAGCCGGTCGAGCCACACGCCGAGACGCGGACGGCGCTTGAGCCACGCGCCGATCATTCCCGCGCCGAAGCCGAAGAGCGAGAACACGACGACCGTTTGCAGCATGAAGAGTCCGCCGAGTTCGAACATCTGCAGCATCACGCTTTGCGCGCCGTGCGGATCGACAAACTGCGGCAGGAACACGATGAAGAACAGCGTGACCTTCGGATTCAGCATGTTGCCGATCACGCTTTGGCGAAACACGGTCGTGAGCGGCTGGCTCGGGCGCGCGTGCGCGGTCGCGAGCCCGTGGCTGCGCAACGCCTTGATGCCGATCCACACGAGATACGCCGCGCCCGCAAGCTTCACCGCCTGAAACGCAAGCGGTGACGAGCGCAGCAGCGCCGCGATGCCGAGCGCCGCGAGCGTCGTATGGAAGATCACGCCGAAGGCGAAACCGAACGCCGCGACCACGCCGGCAAGCCGTCCTTGCGAGATGCCGCGCGCGAGCACCTGAAGGTTGTCCGGCCCCGGCGCCACGGTAATCGCGACGGACGCCGCGAGAAAGAGCAGAAAGTTGGGCATCTCAATGTCCGGCGAATTCGCACACGGTATAAAGCGGCACGCCGTTTTCGCGCAGCAGCTTCGAGCCGCCGAGATCGGGCAGATCGATGATCGCCGCCGCCTCGACCACTTCCGCGCCGAGCCGCTCCAGCAGGATCTTGCCGGCCATCATCGTGCCGCCGGTCGCGACCAGATCGTCGACGATCACCACGCGGTCGCCCGGCTTGCACGCATCCTCGTGAATCTCGACGGTCGCGCTGCCGTATTCCAGTTCATACGACTGTTCGAGCGTCTTGTACGGCAGCTTGCCCTTCTTGCGGATCGGCACGAAGCCGAGACTCAGCTCATACGCGAGAATCGGCCCGATGATGAAGCCGCGCGCGTCCATGCCGGCGATCACGTTGATGTTCTCGTCGATATAGCGCTGCACGAACAGGTCGATCAGCATGCGCAGCGCACGGCGATCTTGCAGGATCGTCGTGATGTCGCGGAACTGCACGCCGGCCTGCGGCCAGTTTTCGACGGTGCGCACGCGCTCTTTGATGAAACGCGCGGCGTCGAGCTGGGCGTGCGAGTGGGTAATGGACATGACTTCTCCGGAGTCCGCGCCGTGAGGCCGCGCGTTCGCCTTGGTGACAAAAGAGGGAAATTACGCCGCCCGGCGATTGCGCGAGAGCCGTTCCTCGGCTTGCGCCAGCACTTCGGGCAGGCCGCGCAGCACGACGATATCGTTCGCGCGCAGCTTGGTTTCGGGGTCGGGTTCGACGCCCCGGATGCCGTGGCGCCGGATCGCGGTCACTTCGACACCATTGCCGACAAGACCGAGATCGTCGAGCGAATGCCCGACCGCCTCGGAATTTGCGTCGATCGGTACGGATTGTAGCCGGACCTGCTCGTGGCCATCGTCGTCATCGACGTCGTCGGCGCCGTGGAAGTAGCCGCGCAGGAGGCTGTAACGCGCGTCGCGCATTTCCTCGACGCGCCGCACGACGCGGCGCATCGGCACGCCCATCAGGACGAGCGTGTGCGACGCGAGCATCAGACTGCCTTCGACAATCTCCGGAATCACCTCCGTCGCGCCCGCCGCGGTGAGCTTTTCGAGATCGGCGTCGTCGACCGTGCGCACGATCACCGGCAAAGTGGGCGCGAGTTCGTGGATGTTGTGCAGCACGCGCATCGCGGAAGGCGTGTTCGCGTAGGTGATGGCGACCGTCGCCGCGCGATGCAGGCCCGCGGCGAGCAGCGACTCGCGCCGCCCGGCGTCGCCGAACACGACCGATTCGCCCGCCGCCGCGGCCGCCGCCACGCGATCCGGGTCCAGATCGAGCGCGACATAGGAAATGCCCTCCTGCTCCAGCATGCGCGCGAGGTTCTGCCCCGCGCGGCCATAACCGCAGATGATCACGTGGCCGCTCTGCTTCAAACTCTGCGTTGCGATTTTCGTCATCTGCAGCGATTGCAGCATCCATTCCGTCGACGACAGCCGCAGCACGATCCGGTCGGCGTTCTGAATGATGAACGGCGCGGCGAGCATCGAGAGCAGCATCGCGGAGAGAATCGCCTGCAGGATCGTGGAATTGACGAGATGCGAGTCCAGAATCAGGTTCAGCAACACGAAGCCGAATTCGCCCGCCTGCGCGAGACCGAGACCCGTGCGCATGGCGACGCCCGGCCGCGCGCCGAACGCACGCGCGAGGCCGGTGATCATCACCGCCTTGAACAGAATCGGCACGACGAAAAAGCCGAGCACGAGAAACGGATGCTCCCAGATCACGCGCGGGTTCAGCAGCATGCCGGTCGTCACGAAAAACAGACCGAGCAGCACGTCGCGAAACGGCTTGATGTCTTCTTCCACCTGATGCCGATACGGCGTCTCCGCGATCAGCATGCCCGCGATGAACGCCCCGAGCGCGAGCGACAGACCGAACTTGTCGGTGATGAACGCCGCGCCCAGCGTCACCAGCAGCAGGTTCAGCATGAACAGTTCTTGCGAACGAAGCCGCGCGACGATGTCGAACCAGCGCGTCATGAACTTCTGGCCGACGAAGAGCAGCACCGTCAACGCGACGACGATCTTCACCGCCGCGATGCCGAGCCACATCGGGAGTTTCGACGAATCGCCGTTGCCGAACGCCGCGATGATGATGAGCAGCGGCACGACCGCCAGATCCTGGAACAGCAGTACGCCGAAGATATTGCGGCCGTGCTCCGATTCGAGTTCGAGCCGCTCCGCGAGCAGCTTGCTGACGATGGCGGTCGAGGACATGGAGATCGCGCCGCCGAGCGCGAAGCTCGCCTGCCAGGACATCTCGGTCCAGAAATTCGCGATCCAGCCGAAGAGCAGCGCGAGCGCGATGGTCGCCGCGACCTGACACGCGCCGAGACCGAACACGATGCGCCGCATCGAGCGCAGCTTCGAGAGCGAAAATTCGAGCCCGATGGAGAACATCAGGAAGACGACGCCGAATTCGGCGAGATGCTGCGCGCGGTCGGTATCCGGCGCGATGCCTGCCGCGTTCGGCCCCACGATGATGCCAACCGCCAGATAACCGAGCATCGGCGGCAGGTTGAAATAGCGAAATACGACGACGCCTGCCACAGAGCAGAGCAGCAACAACAGCGTCATTTCAAGCGGAGAGGTCATCCGTCTAGCGTCCTCGTTCGTCAGCGATGCGAGGCGCGTTTCCAGCGCTCCGGCATCTTAAAAAAGGCCCCTGACGACAGGGCTTGCGGGGGCGGATAGGCGGCGGCGCACCGGGCTCCCGACGGGGCGGCCCGGAATCGCCTTTGCTATACTCCGCGCATGATAGCGAAAATCAATGGCGACCGGGCGCTGGCGCTGGCTCGCAACGTACTCCATATCGAAGCCGACGCCGTTCGCGGGCTCTCAGAACTCCTCGACGACAACTTCACGAACGCGGTCGAAACGCTGCTCGGCTGCCGCGGTCGCGTGGTCGTGTCGGGCATCGGCAAGTCGGGACATGTCGCGCGCAAATTCGCCGCCACACTCGCCTCCACCGGCACGCCGGCCTTCTTCGTGCATCCGGCCGAAGCGAGCCACGGCGATCTCGGCATGGTCACCGCCGAAGACATTTTCATCGCGCTGTCGAACTCGGGTGAAACCGAGGAACTCGTCGCCATTTTGCCGCTCATCAAGCGGCTCGGGGCGAAGCTGATCGCAATCACCGGCCGTCCGGAATCCAGTCTCGCCCAGCTCGCAGACATGCATCTGAACGCGCGTGTGGAAAAGGAAGCGTGCCCGTTGAATCTCGCGCCCACGGCCAGCACGACCGCCGCGATGGCGCTCGGCGATGCGCTCGCCGTCGCCGTGCTCGACGCGCGCGGCTTCGGTCCCGACGACTTCGCGCGCTCGCATCCGGGCGGCGCGCTCGGGCGGCGCCTGCTCACTTATGTACGCGACGTAATGCGCGTGGGCGACGAAGTACCGGTCGTTTCGCTCGATGCAACCGTATCGGACGCGCTCTTCCAGATCACGGACAAGCGCATGGGCATGACGGCCGTCATCGACGAAAATCGCCACGTCCACGGCATTTTCACCGACGGCGACCTGCGCCGCATCCTTCAGCGCGACGGCGATTTCCGCGCGCTCAAGCTCGCCGATGTCATGACCCGTAATCCGCGCACGATCGCGCCGGATCATCTTGCGGTCGAAGCCGTGGAACTGATGGAGCGCTTTCGCATCAATCAGATGCTGGTCGTGGACGCCGATGCGACTTTGATCGGCGCACTGAACATGCACGACCTCTTCTCCAAGAAGGTAATCTGATGGCGCAGAAGCCTCCCACCGCCGCCGAACGCGCGAGCCGGCTCAAGCTGATGGTGTTCGACGTCGACGGCGTTTTCACCGACGGCAGTCTCTACTTCACCGCCGAGGGCGACGCGATGAAGTCGTTCAATTCGCTCGACGGCCACGGCGTGAAGATGCTGCAATCCGCCGGCGTGCAAACGGCGATCATCACGGGACGGCAATCGGGTATCGTCGCGGCGCGCGCGCGCGAGTTAGGCATCACGCATCTCTATCAGGGCGTCGGCGATAAAACCGTCGCGCTCGCCGAACTCCTCGAAGCCACCGGCATTTCGGCCGACGAATGCGGCTACATGGGCGACGACTGGCCCGACCTCGCGGTAATGCGCCGCTGCGGCTTTGCGGCCGCACCCGCGAACGCGCATCCCGAAGTAATCCAGCGCGTGCATTGGGTCGCGGAAGCGCGCGGCGGCCAGGGCGCGGTGCGCGAAGTCTGCGACGCCATCCTGCGCGCGCAACATCGCTACGACGAACTGCTCGCCGCGGCGCTCGGAGGCTAACGCTCATGCCGCGCCCCGGAAAGCTCGCCTCCCTCGGGCCGCTCCTCACGATGGCGGCGCTCGCCGGCATCACTTACTGGCTGCTGCAAGCCACGCTGCCTCCGGCTCAGCCGGCGAGCGCGCCAGAGAAGCGCCACACGCCCGATTACTTCGCCAACGACTTTTCTGTTTCCGAACTCGACGCCACCGGCACGACACAATATCGTCTGACGGCGAAGTCGATGGTGCATTACGAAGACGACGAGATCAGCGACCTCACGCTGCCCGCAATGCGCATGTTCCAGCCGATGAAGCCGACCGTCACGGCAACGGCCCAGCGCGGCACGGTCAACGGAGACGTTTCGATCGTCGATCTGTATGACGACGCGCGTATCCTGCGCGCGGCCGGTTACGGCGATCCGCAGATGCAGGCGGATTCCCAGCATTTTCGCGTGCTGGTGAACGACGATGTCATCGAAACGGAAAAACCGGTTAGACTTCAGCGCGGCCCGTCGGTGATGACCGCCGCTGGCATGAACTACAACAACGTGACCCGGGTGATGAAGCTGTTCGGTAACGTGCGCGGCGCGATCGCCGCCACGGATATCAACGGCGGCTCCTCCAAGTAAGCCGGGCACTCCCATCCGAATTGTGACTGCATGAACGAAAGGTTCCCTCGTCCCGATGGCGGCCCTGCGCACGCAACGCGCGCGCGCCGTGCCACGCACGCCGTGCGGGCCGGGCTCGCTGCCGCCCTGACCGTCGCTGTCGCGCTGGCCGCATTGCCGGCGCACGCCGAAAAGGCCGACCGCGACAAACCGCTCAACATCGAAGCGGACAACATGTCCTACGACGATCTCAACCAGAAGAACGTCTTCACCGGTCACGTGGTCGCGACGAAAGGCACTATCGTGATCAAGGCCGACCGCGTCGACGTGACGCAGGACCCGCAGGGTTATCAATACGCGACCGGCACGTCGACTGGTGGCAATCTCTCGTATTTCCGCCAGAAGCGCGACGGCCTGGACGAGTACATCGACGGCAACGCGGTGCGCATCGATTACGACGGCAAGAACGACTTCACGAAACTCACGACGCGCGCCGTCGTGCGCCGCCTGCAAGGTCTGACGACGGTGCAGGACGAGGTGCATGGCAGCGTGATCACCTATGACGGCCAGAAGGATTTCTATACGGCGAGCGCGGGCAAGGACCAGGCCGGCCCCGGCAATCCGAGCGGCCGCGTGCGCGCGATGCTCGCACCGCGTTCCGGCGGCGCCGCGCCGCTGAACGGGTCGCCCGCCACGCTTTCTCCGTCGAACTCCATTAAAGGAACGCCGCAGCAGTGAATTCGCCCGCCATGCCCCACCGTAAGCCGGAAGGCGAATCGAGCTCGCTCGTCGTCCGCAATCTGAAGAAGCGTTACGGCTCGCGCACCGTGGTGAAAGACGTGTCGCTCGATGTGAAGAGCGGCGAAGTGGTCGGTCTGCTCGGCCCGAACGGCGCGGGCAAGACCACGTCGTTCTATATGATCGTCGGCCTCGTGCCGCTCGATGGCGGCGAGATCGACCTCGACGGCAACTCGATCAGCCTTCTGCCGATCCACCAGCGCGCGCACCTCGGCTTGTCGTATCTGCCGCAGGAAGCATCGGTGTTTCGCAAGCTCACCGTCGAGCAGAATATCCGCGCGGTACTGGAACTGCAAAGCGATGAATCGGGCAAACGCCTGTCAAAAGACGCCATAACCGAGCGCGCCGAAGCCTTGCTCGACGAGTTGCAGATCGCGCATCTTCGCGAGAATCCGGCGCTCTCGCTGTCGGGCGGCGAACGCCGTCGGGTCGAGATCGCGCGGGCGCTCGCGACCAATCCGAGCTTCATTCTGCTCGACGAGCCGTTCGCGGGCGTCGATCCGATCGCGGTGCTGGAAATTCAGAAAATCGTGAAGTTTCTGAAGCAGCGCAACATCGGCGTTTTGATCACCGATCACAACGTGCGCGAGACGCTCGGCATCTGCGATCATGCGTACATCATCAGCGACGGCTCGGTGCTCGCAGCGGGCGCGCCGAAGGAAATCATCGAGAACGAAAGCGTGCGCCGCGTGTATCTCGGCGAGCATTTCCGGATGTGAGCGGACCGACGCAAAGTGGCGCGCAATCGTGCGCCGCATCATGCGAAAGTTGCAATACTTACGTGCCGCCCTCCCGGGCGGCATGCGCTTTTTTGGAATCCCCGCGAGGTTTCGCGCGCGTGGCAAACTCTCTACAATGAATAAAACTTTGCCATGAAAGCCAGCCTCCAACTCCGCCTCTCGCAGCATCTTGCGCTGACCCCGCAACTTCAGCAGTCGATCCGGCTGCTGCAGTTGTCGACGCTCGAATTGCAGCAGGAAGTCGCGATGGCCATCGCTCAGAATCCGCTGCTGGAGAACGAGGACGACTGGATCGCGAGTCCGCTGCGCGTCGCCGCCGACGGCTCGCTGATCACATCGCCCGCGACGCAGAGCGCGCCGTCCGACTCGATGATGAGCAACGGCTCGTCATCGGGCACCTCCAGTTCCGAACGTTCGGAAAACAGCGAGCCGCAAGGCGTCGACGAATACAACGGAATGGGATCGGACAGCGGTCAGGATTCGAGTTCGTGGAACCTGGAGGACTACGGCCGCTCGAACAACGCTTCCGACGACGACGATCTCCCGCCGCTGCAAATCCACGAATCGACCACGACGCTGCGCGATCATCTGAGCGCGCAGTTGCGCATGACCGCGGCGAATCAGCGCGATCGCGCGCTCGTCACGTTTCTCATCGAATCGCTGGACGAGGACGGGTATCTCACGTCCTCGCTCGATGAGGTTCAGACCGATCTTCCCGAAGAACTCGAAGTCGATCTCGACGAACTGAGCGCGGCGCTCGCATTGCTGCAAAGCTTCGATCCGTCGGGCGTAGGCGGACGATCTGCGTCGGAATGTCTGAAGCTGCAACTGCTGCGGCTCGACGCTTCGCCCACGCGCACGCTGGCGCTCGAAATCGTCACGAATCACTTGGAATTGCTCGCCGCGCGCGACTTCACGCGTCTGCGCAAGCAACTGAAGGCGGGCGACGACGCCCTACGGGACGCGCATTTGCTGATCAAGTCGCTGGAGCCGTTCCCCGGCGCGGCATACGGCAAGAGCGAAGCGGACTACGTCGTGCCGGACATCATGGTGCGGAAAACTTCGGGCGGCTGGACGGCGGAACTGAACCCGGAAATCGTGCCGAAGCTGCGTATCAACCATCTGTACGCGAACATCCTGCGCAACAACCGCGGCGATCCGGGCAGCGGCTCACTGCGTCAGCAGCTTCAGGAAGCGCGCTGGCTCATCAAGAATATTCAGCAGCGGTTTGAGACGATCCTGCGTGTCGCGCAGGCGATTGTCGAGCGTCAGAAGAACTTTTTTGCACATGGTGAAATCGCCATGCGGCCCTTGGTTTTGCGGGAGATTGCTGATACGCTGGGATTACACGAATCGACGGTTTCTCGTGTGACCACTGGCAAGTACATGCTCACCCCATTCGGGACGCTTGAATTTAAGTACTTCTTTGGATCACACGTTTCGACCGACACAGGAGGCGCGGCATCGTCAACGGCGATCCGGGCCCTCATCAAGCAACTGATTGGAGCGGAAGAACCTAAAACTCCTCTTTCAGACAGCCGCATCGCCGAACTGCTGGCGGAACAAGGATTCGTGGTCGCGCGGCGTACCGTCGCCAAGTACCGCGAAGCCCTCAGGATCCCGGCAGTGAATCTGCGCAAGTCTCTATGACCCGTCTCTGTAGTCCATCGCGTGTTGCGATGGGCGTTTACCGGCCGCAACGCGAAAGCGCGGACGTGCCGGCCGATGCGCCCCGCTTCTCAAGCGCGCCAGAATGACGCGCCGGCGGGACACATCGCCGACCGGTATCGGACGAGCCGACGTGGCCTAGCGGCCATTAGCTTGGAGAGCAACTATGAATCTGAAGATCAGTGGACACCACCTCGAATTGACGCCTGCGTTGCGCGAGTATGTGATCACGAAACTGGACAGGGTGCTCCGTCATTTCGATCAAGTGATCGACGGCAACGTGGTCCTCTCGGTCGACAATCATAGGGAAAAGGAAAAGAGGCAGAAGGCGGAAATCAACCTGCATCTGAAGGGCAAGGACATTTTCATCGAGAGTTGTGACGCTGATATGTACGCGGCCATCGACCTGATGGTCGACAAGCTGGACCGGCAGGTCATCAAGCACAAGGACAAGATCCAAGGCCACGCCCATGAGTCCGTGAAGTACCGTGGCGAGCCGCATGAAGTCGAAGCGCCGTCGCCCTGAGCGTTAAGAAGGCATGCTTACCGGTCGATCCACGGATTAAAGCAACCCGCCGCCATACGACGGCGGGCGTGATTGGAGGAAGTCCTCGAATATCCGGAAACGACCGATTCCAGCATGTGCCGAACCGAAGCCGCCCCGACTGGCGGCTTTTTTGTTGGATTTACGCCGTAGTGCGGCACAAGCCATTGATTTTCAGGGCTTTGTCCTGCACATTTGATCGCAAAACGGTGCCATTGCGCGGCGCACCATCGCGCTGTGGCCTGTTCTATAATGATCCGGTAATTTTCGGGTCGCACGACAGGCACGCTGCAGGCAATGCCGCCAGCGCACTTTCTGTTTCACCATCGCCGTGAGCGCTTTCAGACAGCGGCCACGATGAGGAGCTATCAGGCCACGCATCAGCCTGCCAACATGAATCGTTTAGCTAAATTTCTTCCCATCGAGAACGTGGTTCTCGGACTGTCCGTTACCAGCAAGAAACGCGTATTCGAGCAAGCGGGCCTGATTTTTGAGAACCAGAACGGCATCGCCCGCAGCATCGTTACCGACAATCTCTTCGCGCGTGAGCGCCTCGGCTCGACCGGCCTCGGCGAGGGCGTCGCTATTCCGCACGGCCGTATCAAGGGGCTGAAGCAACCGCTCGCCGCCTTCGTGCGTCTAGCCGAACCCGTGGCATTCGAATCGCCGGACGGCCAGCCTGTCTCGCTGCTCATCTTCCTGCTCGTGCCCGAGCAGGCCACGCAGCAGCATCTTGAAATTCTTTCGGAGATCGCCCAACTACTCTCCGATAGCGAGGCGCGCGAGCGTCTGCACAAGGAAGAAAATCGTGACGCGCTCTATCAAGTGCTCACGCAATGGCAACCGTAACAGCCACACGAACCTAGCAATACGCGTCCGAGGCGCGTCCGTGCTGCTTTCGCGCCGGACGCGCCTCGCGCGCGTGTTGCATCTGGGGCACAATCGATCAAACGCAGCGCCATGCGGCGTATCGAAGCAATTCGCTTCGTCGTAACGCGAAGGCTGCGCCCGGCTTCCAACGGAGTTCCGGTCTCATGGATACGTCCAGCATCAACGCCCAAAGCATTTTTGACGACAACGCCGCCGCTCTGAAGCTCAGTTGGCTCACCGGGCACGAAGGCTGGGAACGCGGCTTTTCGAGCGAGACGGTCGCCAACGCGACGTCGAGCGCCGACCTGGTCGGCCACCTGAACCTGATCCACCCGAACCGTATCCAGGTGCTCGGCGACGCCGAGATCAACTACTACCAACGCCAGTCCGACGAAGACCGCTCGCGCCACATGGCCGAGCTGATCGCGCTCGAACCGCCGTTTCTGGTCGTCGCGGGCGAAGTGGGCGCGCCGCCGGAACTCGTTTTGCGCTGCACGCGCTCGTCGACCCCGCTCTTCACGACGCGCATGTCGGCGGCCGCCGTGATCGACAGCCTGCGCGCGTACATGTCGCGGATTCTCGCGCCGCGCGCCACGCTGCACGGCGTGTTCATCGATATCCTCGGGATGGGCGTGCTGCTCACCGGCGACTCCGGTCTCGGCAAAAGCGAGCTCGGACTGGAACTCATCAGCCGCGGCCACGGACTCGTCGCGGATGACGCCGTCGATTTCGTGCGCCTCGGTCCCGATTTCGTCGAAGGCCGCTGTCCGCCGCTGCTTCAGAATCTGCTCGAAGTGCGCGGCCTGGGCCTGCTCGACATCAAGACGATCTTCGGTGAAACCGCCGTGCGCCGGAAAATGAAGCTCAAGCTGATCGTGCAACTCGTGCGCCGGCCGGACGGCGAATTCCAGCGTCTGCCGCTCGAAAGCCAGAGCGTCGACGTGCTCGGCCTGCCGATCAGCAAGGTGACGATTCAGGTCGCGGCGGGCCGCAACCTCGCCGTGCTGGTCGAGGCCGCCGTGCGCAACACCATTCTGCAACTGCGCGGCATCGATACCCTGCGCGACTTCATGGATCGCCAGCGCCTCGCCATGCAGGACCCCGATAGCCAGTTTCCCGGCAAGCTGATCTGAGCGCGCATCGCGCAACGTCGCGCGCGCCGAAACGAATCGGGCACAGGTGCTAAGCTTAGGGAAAGCGAATCCCTCCAGACCCATGCGTATCATTCTGATTACCGGCATCTCCGGCTCCGGCAAATCCGTCGCGCTGAACGCGCTGGAAGACGGCGGCTACTACTGCGTCGACAACTTGCCGCCGCGCTTTCTGCCCGAACTCGCCGACCACCTCGCGAAGGAAGGCCAGACGCGGCTCGCCGTCGCGATCGACGCGCGTTCGAGCCTCTCGCTCGACGAGGTGCCGTCGATCATCGACAAGCTCTCGAAGGACTACGATCTGCGCGTGCTGTTCCTCAACGCCAGCACGCAGTCGCTCATTCAGCGCTTCTCCGAGACGCGCCGGCGTCATCCGCTGTCCGGCCCGCCGATGCGCGAAGCCGATGTCGGCGTGCTGAATTCGCTCGCCGAGGCGATCGAGCGCGAGCGCGAACTCGTCGCGAGTCTCGCGGAATACGGGCATCAGATCGACACGAGCAATCTGCGCGCGAACGTGCTGCGCGCCTGGGTCAAGCGCTTCGTCGAAACAGAAGCCGCCGATCTCACGCTGATGTTCGAATCGTTCGGCTTCAAGCGCGGCGTGCCGCTCGACGCCGACCTCGTTTTCGACGTGCGCACGCTGCCCAACCCGTACTACGACCGCGAGTTGCGCCCGTTCACAGGCCTCGATAAACCCATCATCGAGTTCCTCATCGCGCAGCCGCTGGTCGGCGAGATGATCGACGATATCGGCGCGTTCGTCGGCAAATGGCTGCCGCGCTTTCGCGACGACAACCGCAGCTATCTCACTGTCGCGATCGGCTGCACGGGCGGCCAGCATCGCTCGGTGTTCATCGCGGAGGCGCTTGCCGCGCGCTTTCGCGAGCAGGCAAACGTGATCGTGCGGCATCGTGACGCGCCCATCCCTGTGGATGAAAGCGCGACCCACACGCGAACCTGATCGCCGCGCCGGCGGTCCATCCTGGAGGGACGCGATGTCCGCGAATCCTATTCTGGCCGACTTGCCGCTGTTTCCGCTTCACACCGTGCTCTTCCCCGGCGGCCTGCTGCCGCTCAAGATTTTCGAGGCACGCTATCTGGACATGGCGCGCGAGTGTCTGCGCGAGAAGACGCCGTTCGGCGTGTGTCTGCTCAAAAGCGGACACGAAGTCGCTTCGCCGGGCGATCCGTCGGTGCCGGAGAACATCGGTTGCCTGGCCGAAATCTCGGAATGCGATGTCGATACGTTCGGTCTGTTGCTCGTGCAGGCGCGCGGAACCGATCGCTTCCGGCTGACGGATCATCGTGTTGAACCGAGCAATCTGATCGTCGGCACGGCTGAGTTGCTGGGCGAAGATCAGCCGCTGCAAGGCGTCGAAGCGCTCGCGAAGTTCGGCGCGTGCGCGGAAGTGCTGGAGCGCATCATCGACACGATCAAGGAGCGCGAGCCGCAAAATCTGCCCTTCGCCGAGCCCTTCCTATTCGACGATCCCACCTGGGTCTCCAACCGCCTCGCCGAAATCCTGCCGATCCCGATGCGCGCCCGCCAGAAGCTCATGGAGCTGATGGACGCCGGCGCGCGTATCGACGTCGTGCATCACTACATGCAGCATCATCAACTGCTTTAGATGAGCGAGCCCGTCAGCGCGTCGAGCAGCTTGCGCACGGGCGCGGGCACGCCATAGGCGTCGATCTTCGCGAGCGACGCCCAGACGGTTTCGGTGTCCATCAGATCGCGCGGTGCGTTTCGCGCCTCGCCCAGCCGCGGCTCGATATCCAGCTTGAAGTGCGTGAACGCGTGCGATAGCGGCGCGAGCCGCTGAAGATGTTCGTCCGCGCCCAGACGCTGCGCGACATCCGCGAGCGCGGCTTCGTCCGCCGCTTCGGGCAGGCTCCACAATCCGCCCCAGATGCCGATCGACGGACGCTTCTGCAGCAAGATCGAATCGCCATCTTTCAGGATCAGCATCCATGTCTTGCGCGTCGGCACGGCTTTCTTCGGGCGCGCGGCGGGCAACTCGCGCTGGCGCCCCTCGACCTTCGCCACGCAGTCCGATGCGAACGGGCAGCGCGCGCAATCCGGCTTGCCGCGCACGCACAGCGTCGCGCCGAGGTCCATCAGGCCTTGCGTGTACGCGGTCACTTCGTCCTTGTTCGCGGCATCCGGCAAGAGCGATTCCGCGAGCGTCCACATCGCGTTTTCGACTTTCTTCGCGCCCGGAAATCCTTCGATGCCGAACACGCGCGCAAGCACGCGTTTCACGTTGCCATCGAGAATCGTCGCGCGCGCGCCGAACGCGAACGACGCGATCGCCGCCGCCGTCGATCGTCCGATGCCCGGCAGCATCGCGAGTTCGTCGACGGTCTGCGGAAACCGGCCGCCGTGTTCGTGCGCGACAACCTGCGCGCAGCGATGCAGATTGCGCGCGCGCGAGTAGTAGCCGAGCCCGGCCCAGAGCGCCATGACGTCGTCGATGGGCGCGTCGGCGAGCGCCGTCACCGTCGGAAAGCGTTCCAGAAATCGCGCGTAGTACGGAATGACGGTGGAGACCTGCGTCTGCTGCAGCATGATCTCCGAGAGCCATATGCGGTACGCGTCGCGCGTGTTCTGCCACGGCAGTTCGTGGCGGCCATGAATGCGTTGCCACGCGATAAGGCGCGACGAAAAATCAGTGAGAGCGAGCATCGGAAATTAGCGTTGGCAGCGCGGACAAAAGTACGTCGAGCGCTGTCCCTGGACGATTTGTCTGATCGCCGTACCGCAGACGTGGCACGGCAAGCCCGCGCGATCATAGACGAAATAGTCGAGCTGGAAGTAGCCGGATTCGCCGTTGCTGCCGACGAAATCGCGCAGCGTGCTGCCGCCCTTTTCGATGGCGGCGGCGAGTGTTACGCGCACGGCGTCCGCGAGCAAATCGTAGCGCACGAGCGAGATACGCCCGGCCGCGGTCGTCGGCCGGATGCCCGCCCGAAAAAGGCTCTCCGACGCATATATATTCCCGACGCCCACCACGATGCCGCCCGCGAGCAGCGCCTGTTTCACCGAAACCTTGCGCCCGCGCGTCTCGCGAAACAGCAGCGCGCCCGAAAACTCCGGCGAAAACGGCTCGACGCCGAGGCTCGCGAGCAGCGGATGATCGAGCACGTCGCCATCCGCGCGCGGATGCCAGAGGATCGCACCGAAGCGGCGCGGATCGCGAAAACGCAGGATGAAATCGTCGAACACGATATCGACGTGATCGTGCTTGGCCGCTTCGGGCGGCTTCGGCACGTTTCGCAGCACGCGCAGCGTGCCGGTCATGCCGAGATGGACGATCAGCCAGCCTTCCACGGTTTCGAACAGCAGATACTTCCCGCGCCGTTCCACCTTCTCGATTTTCAGATGATCCAGCGTCTTCGGAAGATGCTTCGGGATGGGCCAGCGCAGCGCGGGCGTGCGCACATCGACGTGCTCGACGCGCCGTCCGGCGACATAAGGTTCGATTCCCCGGCGGGTGACTTCGACTTCCGGCAGTTCGGGCATTTTTCTGGAGTGAGACTTGCTCTGGCGTATGTGCCGGTATTTTAGCGACCGCGTTACAATCGACTGAAACATCGTCTGGATTTCCATGAACTCGTTCGTCATGAAGCTGTTTTCGAAGCGTCAGGCCATCTTGACGCATTCGTTCGCCATGCCAATGTCGCGAATCGCCGGCGCCGTTGCGCTCGCGATGGCCGCGCTAGCGTTCGCACCCGCGCACGCACAAACGCCGAACGCGACGCCCGCACCGAGCGCCGACGATCAGGCCGACGCGCAAAACGCCGCCGATCTGCTGACCGCGCCGGTCAGCGGCGCCGAGACGCAGGATTTGCCGAATGTGGCAATGTCCAGCCAGATCGTGTTCCAGGTTCTGGCGGCCGAAGTCGCGTTGCAGCGCGGCCAGCCAGCGCCCGCATTCCAGACCTATCTCGCGCTCGCGCGCGACACGCACGACCCGCGGTTTGCGCAGCGCGCGACCGAAATCGCGATCGCCGCGCAAAGCCCGAACGACGCGCTCACGTCGGCGCAACTCTGGCAGCAGTTCGCGCCTCATTCGGATCGCGCGGCACAGTTGAGCGCGTCGCTTCTGATCGTCAGCGGCAAGCCCGAAGACGCGAAACCGACGCTCCAACGCGAGCTCGCGAAGGTTTCGCCCGATCAGCGCGGCGACGCCATCCTTTCTCTTCAGAGCTTGCTCGCGCGCGGACCGAATCGCGTCGGCGGCCTGAACGTGCTCAAAGATCTGACGCAAAACGATCAGGACCGGCCCGAGACGCAACTCGCGCTCGCGCGCCAGCAACTAGTCGCCGACGATCCGCCGGGCGCGAAGGCATCGCTCGAAAAAGCGTTGCAACTCAAGCCGGACTATTTGCCCGCCGCGCTGACGCTCGCGCGCATGGGCCCGGAAGAACGCAAGGAAGGCATCGCATCGTTCGAGAAATATCTCGACAAGAATCCGAAATCGCACGACGCGCGGCTCGCGCTGGCGCAGTTGTATTTGTCGGCCGACAGGCTCGACGACGCGCAGAAGCAGTTCGAGATCATGCGCAAGAACGATCCGAAAGACCTGACGCCGTTGATGGCGCTCGCGCTCATCAACATTCAGAAGAAGCAGTTCGATCGCGCGCAGGATTTTCTGAATCAGTACGCGAAGACGGCGGAAAGCACGCCGGGCGCGGACCCCGGCCAGGCGTACATCTATCTCGCGCAACTGGCGCTCGAACAGAAAAACGACGACGCCGCGAGCCAATGGCTCGACAAGATTCCGCGCGCGAGCCAGCAATATCTGCCCGCGCAGATCACGCGTGCGCAACTGCTCGCGAAGCAAGGCAAGGTCGACGATGCGCGCGCGCTGATCGGCAACCTGCAAAGCTCCGATCCGCGCGATCTGGCGCTGCTCGCACGCACCGACTCGGCCATTCTTTTCGAGGCGCATCGCTACAAGGAGGCGGAGGCGAATCTCGCGAAGGCGGTGACCGCGTTCCCCGACGATCCCGATCTCGTCTACGACTACGCCATGGCCGCCGAAAAGAACGGTCACTACGACGTCATGGAGACTCAGCTTCGCACGTTGATGCGCACGCAGCCGAGCAACCCGCAAGCGTACAACGCGCTCGGCTATTCGCTCGTCGACCGCAATCAACGGCTTGACGAAGCGGTGAAGCTCATCGAGACGGCCGTTTCGCTCGCCCCGAACGACGCCTTCATCATGGACAGCCTCGGCTGGGCGCGCTTCCGCCAGGGCAACGCGGCCGAGGCGGAGAAGATTCTGAAGAACGCCTACAACCTTCAGCCGAATGCCGAAATCGGCGCGCATCTGGGCGAGGTCCAGTGGAAGTCCGGGCAGCAGGATCAGGCGCGCGCGACGTGGCGGCAAGCGCAAAAGCTCGAACCTGACAACGATACGCTCGTCAAAACGCTGAAACGACTCCAGGTAAATGACCTTTGATGGTATTCGATTTTCTCGCCGGCGCATCGCTTCGACGCGGCGCGCTCGGCATTGCGGCAGCCGCCTCGCTGGCCATGTCGGGTTGCGCGCTCCAGCCGCGCGTTCCCACAACGACGAACGCATCCACGTCGCTCACGGCCCAGACGAGCCACATGTATCACGGACGCTTCGCCGTGCAGTACAACGACCAGAACGGCGCGCAGCGCAATGCCTACGGCAATTTCGACTGGCAGGAGACTGGCGACACCGTCACGCTGCAGTTACGCAACCCGCTAGGCCAGACGATGGCGATCGTGACTTCATCGCCGTCGCTCGCCACGCTCGAATTGCCTAACAAGCAACCGGTGAGCGCCGACAACGTATCCCTGCTGATGCAGAACACGCTCGGCTTTGCGTTGCCGGTCGAAGGCCTGCGCTACTGGCTGCAACCGTCGGCCGCGCCGTCCTCGCGTGCGCAGACCACGCTCGATCCGGAAGCGAACAACGGACGTCCGAAGGAAATAAGGCAGGACGGATGGACCATCGACTATCTGGCCTATGCCGACGCGCCCGCGACGGGCGTGAAGCGCGTGAATCTTTCGCGCAACGAACCGCCGCTCGACATCAAGCTCGTGCTCGATCAATAACCTTGCCGTTGCATCACGCATGTCCTCATCGAACGATTCGCTCCGTGACTGCCTCGCGCCCGCGAAGCTGAACCTTTTCCTGCACATCACGGGCCGCCGTCCGGATGGCTACCATTCGCTGCAGACCGTTTTCCAGTTGCTCGACTGGGGCGACCATCTGCACTTCAAGCGGCGCAACGACGGCGTCATCACGCGCAAGACCGACGTGCCGGGCGTACCCGAAGAACACGATCTCGTCGTGCGGGCCGCGCGTCTGCTTCAGCAGCACACGGGCACGAAGTTCGGCGCGGAGATCGAGATCGACAAGCGTCTGCCAATGGGCGCGGGCCTCGGTGGAGGCAGTTCCGACGCGGCGACAACTCTTTTAGCGTTAAATCGTCTCTGGGGTGTTGATCTTTCGCGTGAGATTCTGCAGAATCTCGGCCTGCAACTCGGCGCGGACGTGCCGTTTTTTGTCTTCGGGCAAAATGCTTTCGCAGAAGGCGTAGGTGAGGCGCTGCAGGCAGTCAATCTGCCGAAGCGTTTCTTCCTCGTAGTAACGCCCGATGCTCACGTCCCCACCGCGGCGATTTTTTCCGAGAAAAGCTTGACACGGAACTCGAAAGTCGTCACAATGATGGACTTTCTCGCACAGCAAAGGTCAGACACAAACTGGCCAAACAGCTTCGGTCGAAACGACATGCAAGCTGTAGTTGCAGGAAAGTACGCGGAAGTTGCAACGGTGCTCGAGTGGTTTTCCGAACTCGCACCGGCGCGAATGACCGGATCTGGAGCAAGCGTGTTCGCTGCTTTCACCAGCCGAGCCGAAGCGGAACTGGCGCAAGCCAAACTGCCGGCAAGCTGGAAGAGTGTGGTGACAGCAAGTCTGGATTCTCATCCTCTCTTCGCTTTCGCGTCATAGGTTTTGTTTTGTCGGGTATGTTCTACACTTCCCGGCAAGATTCAGAGTTGTGTAGGGGAGTCGCCAAGTTGGTCAAGGCACCGGATTTTGATTCCGGCATGCGAGGGTTCGAGTCCTTCCTCCCCTGCCATTCCTTTTCTCGCGTTTTTCCTCTCGCCTCCAGCCGCAGACAGGTGCACGATGAGCAGTGACGGCCTGATGGTTTTTACTGGCAACGCGAATCCCGCGCTTGCACAGGAAGTCGTCAAAATTCTTGGAATTCCTCTCGGCAAAGCAATGGTCAGCCGCTTCTCAGACGGCGAGATCATGGTCGAGATTCAGGAAAACGTTCGGGGCAAAGACGCGTTCGTTCTGCAATCCACTTGCGCTCCCACGAACGATAACCTGATGGAACTGATGATCATGGTCGATGCGCTCAAGCGCGCATCTGCAGGCCGGATCACCGCAGCCATCCCCTACTTCGGCTATGCGCGTCAGGACCGCCGTCCGCGTTCCGCGCGAGTGGCCATCTCGGCGAAGGTCGTCGCGAACATGCTGGAAATTGCCGGCGTCGATCGCGTGATCACCATGGACCTTCACGCCGACCAGATTCAAGGCTTCTTCGACATCCCCGTCGACAACATCTATGCAACGCCCGTGCTGCTCGGCGATCTGCGCAAGCAGAACCATGACCATTTGCTGGTCGTGTCGCCGGACGTCGGCGGCGTGGTGCGCGCGCGTGCGCTCGCCAAGCAGTTGAACACGGACCTCGCGATCATCGACAAGCGCCGTCCGAAGGCGAATGTCGCCGAGGTGATGAACGTCATCGGTGAAGTGGAAGGCCGTACTTGCGTGATCATGGACGACATGGTCGACACCGCCGGCACGCTGTGCAAGGCCGCGCAAGTGCTGAAGGACCGCGGCGCGAAGCAGGTGTTCGCATACGCGACGCACCCTGTTTTGTCGGGTGGCGCGGCGGCGCGCATCACGGCTTCGGAACTGGATGAACTCGTCGTCACGGACACGATTCCCCTGTCGGCTGAATCGCTCGCGTGCGCGAAGATCCGCCCGCTTTCGAGCGCGGGTCTGCTCGCGGAGACGTTCTCCCGAATCCGGCGCGGCGACTCGGTGATGTCGCTCTTCGCCGAAGGTTAAACGGAATTGAGCAAGGAACGCGAAGCACACGCTTCGCGTTTTTGCATGATCGATGCGAACGGACGAAGGTTCGCGTCGCTAGTTGTGGGATCACACATTTTCGATGGTCCCGGTTTCCCTGCCTGGTCGCGGGCAGATATAGGAGTCAAAGATGAAAGTAGTCGCTTTCGAGCGTAGCAAGCAAGGTACGGGTGCGAGCCGCCGCCTGCGTAACTCGGGCAAGACCCCGGGTATCGTGTACGGCGGTGAAACGGACGTTCAACTGGTCGAACTCGACCACAACGCCCTGTGGCACGCCCTGAAGAAAGAAGTTTTCCACTCGTCGATTCTCGACCTGGAACTGGCCGGCAAGTCGCAACAAGTTCTGCTGCGCGACGTGCAATACCACCCGTTCAAGCAGCTCGTGCTGCACGTGGACTTCCAGCGCGTCGACGCGAAGAAGAAGCTGCACACCAAGGTGCCGCTGCACTTCATGAACCAGGAAAGCAATCCGGCCGTGAAGCTGGCGGGCGCGGTGATCTCGCACGTCGTGACGGAACTGGAAGTGGAATGCCTGCCGGCAGACCTGCCTGAGTTCCTGGAAATCGATCTGGGGAAGATTGAAGCTGGCCAGACGATGCACGCGAAAGACATCTCGCTGCCGAAGGGCGTGAGCCTGACGGTCTCCGTCGAGGCGGAAAATCCGGTGGTGGCTTCGGCGACCGTCCCGGCTGCCGTCGTGTCGGAAGAGGCTGGCGAGACTCCTGCAGGCGATAAGCCCGCAGCCGAGTAAGCACGCGGAACACCGCTATCCTCTCGATCCGTTCGCAAGAACGGTCGACGTGACCCGCCGGCGCGCAAGCCCCGGCGGGTTTTTTTTCGCTCTACAAGATTCGACATGATCAAGTTGATCGTCGGCCTGGGCAATCCGGGCGCCGAATACACCGCTACGCGGCACAACGCGGGCTTCTGGTTCGTTGACCAGTTCGCACGCGACGCCGGAGCCACACTGCGCGACGAACGCCGCTTTCACGGTTTCTATGGGAAGGGACGTCTGCACGGCCACGAAGTGCATCTGCTCGAACCGCAGACATTCATGAACCGCTCGGGACAATCGGTCGTCGCGCTCGCGCAGTTCTTCAAGATTCTTCCCGATGAAATTCTCGTCGCGCACGACGAACTCGATCTGCCGCCCGGCACGGTCAAGATGAAGCTCGGCGGCGGCAGCGGCGGACACAATGGCCTGAAGGACATCTCCGCGCATCTTTCGTCGCAGCAATATTGGCGGCTGCGCATCGGCATCGGGCATCCGCGCGACTTGATTCCCGAAGGCGCGCGCGCGGGCGCGAAGCCCGATGTCGCGAACTTCGTCCTCAAGCCGCCGCGCCGCGAGGAACAGGACGTGATCGATCAGTCGATCGAGCGCGCGCTTGCCGTGATGCCGTTCGTCGTCGCCGGCGAAACCGAACGTGCGATGATGAACCTGCACCGCAATTCATGATTTGGAGCCGACAGTGAGCCGTTTCTGGAGCGACATCGTCCATCGTCTGACGCCGTATGTGCCGGGCGAGCAACCTGCGCTGGCGCATCCCGTCAAGCTCAACACCAACGAGAATCCGTACCCGCCGTCGCCGCGTGTCGTCGAAGCGATTCGTCGCGAACTCGGCGAGGACGGCGCGTCGCTGCGCAAATATCCCGATCCGACCGCGCGTGCGTTGCGCGAGACCGTCGCGAAGCATCACGGGCTGCGCATCGAACAAGTATTCGCGGGCAACGGTTCCGACGAAGTGCTCGCGCACGCGTTCCAGGCCCTTCTCAAGCACGACCGGCCGATCCGCTTTCCCGACATCACCTACAGCTTTTATCCGGTCTATGCGCAGCTTTACGGCGTCGAATACGAGACCGTGCCGCTGAACGCCGATTTCGCGATCGACGTGGACGATTACCGCGCGCCGTGCGGCGGCGTGCTGCTTCCGAATCCGAACGCGCCCACGGGCCGTGCCCTGCCGCTTGCGGAAATCGAAGTGCTGCTCAAGGCGAATCCGGACGCGCCCGTCATCATCGATGAAGCGTATGTGGATTTCGGCGCGCAATCGGCGATGAGTCTGATCGACGCCTATCCGAACCTGCTCGTCGTTCAGACGACTTCGAAAGCGCGTTCGCTGGCGGGCATGCGCGTCGGCTTCGCATTCGGCGATCCGGCGCTCATCGAAGCGCTCACGCGCGTGAAGGACAGCTTCAATTCGTATCCGCTCGATCGCCTCGCGCAAGTCGCGGCGATTGCGTCGTATGAGGATCAGGCGTGGTTCGAGGAAGGTTGCGCGAAGGTAATCGCGAGCCGTGAGCGGCTCACATCGCAGTTACGAGCCTTGGGGTTCGATGTCGTTCCGTCGGGCGCCAACTTCGTCTTCACGAAGCATCCCGCGCTCGATGCGGCGACGCTCGCCGCCGCATTGAAAGAGAAAGAGTTTTTCGTGCGCCATTTCAAGCTGCCGCGCATCGATCAGCATCTGCGCATTTCCATCGGCACGCCGGCCGAATGCGACGCGCTCGTCGCGGCGTTGACGCAGATCGTCGGTTAGGAATTGCCTTTCGCCGCCATCAGCGCATGGTACTTGGCCATGAGTTGCTCTGGCGTTTCGACGTGCGCCGGATCGCGCGGAATGCATTCCACAGGGCACACTTGCTGGCACTGCGGCTCGTCGAAATGGCCGACGCATTCCGTGCATTTGTTCGGGTCGATCACGTAGATCTCGGGCCCCATCGAAATGGCGTCGTTCGGGCACTCGGGCTCGCAAACGTCGCAGTTGATGCACTCGTCGGTAATGATCAAAGACATGCTTCACTCTCTTGCGCCGGCTTCGAAACCGGCATGACGCCCGCGCGTAACATCCAGCGGCGATGAAACGCGCGGGCCCGGCGCTCAGGGCGCCGCGGGATCCTTCTGCGACAGAATAGCGACTTTGTCCATCAGCCGCTTTTCCACTGACGGGAACACGAACTTGCTCACGTCGCCGCCGAGTTGCGCGATCTCGCGCACGATGGAGCCGGAGATAAACTGATATTGATCGGACGGCGTCATGAACATCGTCTCGACATCGGGCAGCAGATAGCGGTTCATCCCGGCCATCTGAAACTCGTATTCGAAGTCGGAGACGGCGCGCAGTCCGCGCACGATCACGCGCGCATTGTTCGTGCGCACGAAATCCTTCAGTAGCCCGGTGAAACTGCTCACCTGCACGTTCGGGTAATGCCCGAGCACCTCGTGCGCGATATCCAGCCGCTCCTGCAGCGAGAAAAACGGCTTCTTTGCGCGGCTGTCCGCGACGCCCACGACGAGCTGATCGAAAATGCTCGATGCGCGCCGCACGATGTCTTCATGCCCGCGGGTGAGCGGGTCGAATGTACCCGGATACACGGCGACAACCATGAGCTTCTCCTCTTCTATTTACATTGGACCGCGTGGCTGCGACGACCAACTTTGCCTCATTCCCCGCGAGATCGGTCAAGCCGAAATCGGGAACGCGCATTATTCCTCATTTTCGCGGCGCAGCAAATGATAGCGAACGGCGCCCGCCTTGCCTTCGCGCGCGACGCTCCAGCCAGCGAGCGCATCGATGCCCGACAGATCCAGCGGATCGCCGCATTCGACGTAGATCGACCCATCCGGCGCGGCAAGCGGCGCGGCCAATTCGAGCGCGCGCAAAAGCAACGCGTGATCGCCGAAGGGCGGGTCCAGAAAAATGACGCCGAATGAACCGGGCGCGAGGCGCGCGACGAGACGCAACGCGTCGGTTTCCGCGATTTCGATATTGCGCGCGCCGAGCTTCGCCTGATTCGCGCGGATCTGCGCGGCCGCCTTCGCGCTTCGTTCGACCATCAAGACGCGCGCCGCGCCGCGCGACGCGGCCTCGAAACCGAGTGCGCCGGTGCCGGCGAACATGTCGAGACAATGCTGTCCGGAAAGATCCTGGCCGAGCCAGTTGAAGAGGGTCTCGCGCACGCGATCCGGCGTGGGCCTGAGGCCGTTGAGATCGAGCACGGGCAGCGGCGTGCGCTTCCAGTCTCCGCCGATGATGCGGATCGTGTGCGGTTTGCCTCCGCGCGATGGCGTATGGCTGGGCAAGGCGGAACGGGTAGCGGACGAGCGGGGCATGACGGGATGGCTGGAGTCGGGCTCGCCGGTCGTTTTTGCTTGAAGATCGGCCGGCGCGAGCAATGAAAGCCAACGTTACCACACGCGCGCGCCATGCCGGGAGCCGCACGGGCGCGCACGGCGGCGCCTGATAAAATATGCGGCTTCTATCCCATCGCGCGAGCCTCGCACAAAGCGACTCGAAAGCGCGCACAGGGCCGTCGGATCACGCGCGCATCATCGTCACACATCCATGTTCAGCTTCTTCAAGAAATTCAAAAAACCGGCCGATGAGCCGCTCGACGCGCCTCAGGAGGAATCCGTCGAGGCAGCCGTTGACGAAGAGATCTCCGACGCCGATCTCGAACGGCAGGCGCTCGCCGCCGAAATGCCGCTGGAAGAAGCGCCGCCGGAAGAGCCGGCGCCTGTTGCATCGGTTGAATCGGTCGCGCCGAAGCACGCAGCGTCCCCTGCCCCCGCGCCGCCGTCCACGCCATCCTCGGAAAAATCGAGCGAATATTGGCAAGGCCGCACGCAATCGCAATGGGCGCGCGGCCCGGAGACGGATCAGGCGAACGAGGAAGTCGTGCCGCCGCCCACGCTCGATCCGGCCGCGAAGAAGTCGTGGATCTCGCGTCTGCGTCACGGTCTCTCGAAAACAAGCTCCAATCTGACGGGCATTTTCGTCAGCGCCAAGATCGACGAGGACCTGTACGAAGAGCTCGAAACCGCGCTGCTCATGTCCGACGCGGGCGTCGATGCGACCGAATTCCTGCTCGAATCGCTGCGCGAGAAGGTGCGCGCGGAGCGCCTGACCGACGCGTCGCAAGTGAAGAAGGCGCTGCGCGAACTACTCGTCGACCTGCTGCGCCCGCTCGAAAAATCGCTGATGCTCGGCCGCGCGCAACCGCTCGTGATGATGATCGCGGGCGTGAACGGCGTCGGCAAGACGACGAGCATCGGCAAGCTGGCGAAGCACTTGCAGCGCTTCAACCAGTCGGTGCTGCTCGCCGCCGGCGACACGTTCCGGGCCGCGGCGCGCGAACAACTCACGGTCTGGGGCGAGCGCAACAACGTGATGGTGATCGCGCAGGAAAGCGGCGACGCCGCCGCCGTGATCTACGACGCGGTCGGCGCGGCGCGAGCACGCAAGATCGACGTGATGATGGCCGACACCGCCGGCCGTCTGCCGACGCAACTGCATCTGATGGAAGAACTGCGCAAGGTGCGCCGCGTGATCGCGAAGGCCATGCCCGACGCGCCGCACGAAGTGCTGCTCGTGATCGACGCGAACACGGGTCAGAACGCGCTCGCGCAGGTCAAGTCGTTCGACGACGCGCTCGGCCTGACCGGGCTCATCGTGACGAAGCTCGACGGCACCGCGAAGGGCGGCATTCTCGCCGCAATCGCGCGTCAGCGGCCCGTGCCGGTTTATTTCATCGGCGTGGGCGAGAAAGTCGAGGACTTGCAGCCGTTCAGCGCCGAGGAATTCGCCGACGCGTTGCTCGGCTGAATCTGAAAAGAGCGTCCACACGGACGCTCTTTTTTCATCGGGCGAAGATCAGGGAAGCCGCGATCCACCACATCACGCAGCCGACGATCACATCGAGCACGCGCCACGACACGTCTTTCTCGAACCACGGTTCCAGAAGCCGCGCGCCATAGCCGAGCGCCGTGAACCAGACGGCCGACGAACACATCGCGCCCGCCGCGAACCACGCGTTGCCCGGCCAGCCGCGTTGCGCGCCGATGCCGCCGAGCAGCACGACGGTATCGAGATAGACGTGCGGATTGAGCAGCGACAAGGCGAGCACGGTGGATGCCGCGCCGATCGCCGTCTGCGAATCGCCCTCCGATGCGTTCAGATGTCCCGGCCCGCGCCACGCCGCGATGAACGCGCGCACGCCGTACAGGAACACGAAGATCGCGCCGGCCCAGCGGATCACGTCGAGCAGAAAGGGCGCACGCGCGATGAGCGCGCCCATTCCGGCGACGCCGAGCGCGATCAACATGACATCGATGAACGCGCAGATCGATACGACGATGCCCACGTGCCGGCGCTTCAAGCCCTGCCGCAACACGAACGCATTCTGCGCGCCGATCGCGACGATCAGGCTCGCCCCCAGTCCCGCGCCCGACAGATAACTCGACAGCGCTCCGGCCGAGACCGCCGTCGTCATTCGGCGTCCGGCTGCTGCGCCGGAGCGGCCCGCGCGAAGGCGTCGAGCGTGCAGGCGTAGTCGGCGATGCGCGCGATGGTCGGATAAGGGCTCACGTCGATGCCGAAGCGCCGCGCGTTGAACACCTGCGGCACGATGCACAGATCGGCAATGGTCGGCGTGTCGCCGAGGGTGAGCGAGCCGACGCGCCTGTCGGCGGCCAGCCGCTTCTCCAGCGACGCGAAACCCGCCTCGACCCAATGCCGATACCACGCGTCCTTCACGTCATCCGGCACCTTGACCTGATGCTTCAGGTACTTGAGCACGCGCAGATTGTCGAGCGGATGAATCTCGCACGCGACCTGCATCGCCACCGAGCGCACGAACGCGCGATCGGACGGGCTCTTCGGCAGCAGCGCCGGCTCGGGATGCGTCTCCTCCAGATACTCGATGATCGCGAGCGACTGCGTGAGAACGTCGTCGCCATCGACGAGCGCCGGCACGATGCCGTCCGGATTCACCGCGCGATATTCGGGCTTCAGTTGCTCGCCGCCGTCGCGCAGCAGATGAACGCCCTCGTACTCGTAATCGAGTCCCTTCAGATTCAGCGCGATGCGCACGCGATACGCCGCCGAACTGCGGAAATAGCTGTAGAGCTTCATGTTCGCGGACTCAGACCACGCGCACGGAGAACTCGCCGATGCCGTCGACGCCGCCCTTCAGCACGTCGCCCTTCACGACCGCGCCGACGCCTTCGGGCGTGCCGGTGAAGATGAGATCGCCGGGGAAGAGTTCGAAGAGCGTCGACAGATACGCGACCGTCTCACCGACCGACCAGATCAGTTGCGAGATGTCCGAGCGCTGCTTTTGCTCGCCGTTCACGGTCAGCCAGATCGTGCTCTTTTCCAGATGCCCGACCTTCGATACCGGATGAATCGGGCCGATCGGCGCGGAGTGGTCGAAACCTTTCGCCGTGTCCCACGGACGGCCGAGCTTCTTCGCTTCGGCCTGCAGGTCGCGGCGCGTCATATCGAGCCCGAGCGCGTAGCCGTAGACGTAATCGAGCCCTTTATCGGCGGGAATGTCCTTGCCCTGCTTGCCGATCGCGGCAACGAGTTCCATCTCGAAGTGCAGGTTTTTCGTCTGCGACGGATAGGGGAATTCGGCCGTCGAGCCCGGCGCGACGTTCAGCACGGCGTCTGCCGGCTTGCTGAAGAAGAACGGCGGCTCGCGGTCCGGATCGTGGCCCATTTCGCGGGCGTGGGCTTCGTAGTTTCGACCGACGCAGTAGATTCGGCGGACGGAAAACTGCTCATTCGAACCATCGACGGGTACGGCTGCTGCCTGCGCCGGAGGAAACACATAACTCATCCTGCTCTCCTGTTGCTGTTTTGATTTGCAGATTCACGGACGAATGCGTCGGCGCTCACGGCCGGCGAGAACGAAGAGTGTAACGTGCGCGCGCAAATCGTGGCGGACCCTGCCGGGCTTGGCTGTGCGAGCTTTCGCCGGGCCTTCGGAGAAGCGGTTCGCGACGCGGTTTTCGTAAGCATCGCAGGAATATTGCGGGAATCACCCGGCCGGCAAACCTTGCCAGCGCTGCTCAAATGCGGTACTCAATAGCATTCCCGCACCCTAAAACGCGCAACGGCATCGCTCACATTACGTAATCGAGCGCCCGAATCGCGCACCTCTCCGATGACCGACTCCGCTTCCTCCACTTTCGCCTGCGCACGCTACATCAAGGAAATCGGCCGTGGGCCGAACGGCGCGCGCGCACTTTCGCACGAGGACACCTACGCGCTCTACGAAGCGATGCTCGACGATCGCGTGCCCGAACTCGAACTAGGTGCGGTGCTTCTCGCCTACCGCGTCAAGGGCGAATCCGCCGCCGAACTCGCGGCGATGCTGTCCGCCGCGCATCGCTCGTTCGAGCCACTGCATGTCCAGGACGGCCGCGAGCACGCGCGGCCCGTGTCGATTCCGAGCTACAACGGCGCGCGTAAGACGCCCAACCTCGTGCCGCTGCTGTCGCTTCTGCTCGCGCGCGAAGGCGTGCCGGTGCTGGTGCACGGTGTTACCGAAGATCCCGGGCGCGTGACGAGCGCGCAAATCTTCGCGGAACTGGGCATCGCGCACGCGGCCTCGCACGATGAAATCGAGGACAGCCTCGCGTCGCGCCGCCTCTCGTTCGCGCCGATTGCGGTACTCGCGCCGAAGCTCGCGCGACTTTTGGCGCTCAGGCGGCGCATGGGCGTGCGTAACTCGACGCACACGCTCGTGAAGATCCTTCAGCCGTTTGCGGAGCCGGGCTTGCGGCTCGTCAACTACACGCATCCCGAATATCGCGAGAGTCTCACCGCGCTTTTCACCGCGCATCCGGACGCGGCGGCGGGCGGCGCGCTGCTCGCGCGCGGCACGGAAGGCGAAGCCGTCGCCGATACGCGTCGCCAGGTGCAAGTCGACTGGTTCCACGACGGTCGCGTCGACACGCTGATCGCGCCGGAGCATTCGCAGGCGCACGCGCCGCACATCGAGCTGCCCGAGACGCTCGATGCCGCAACCACCGCGCGCTGGATCGAATGCGTGTTGCGCGGAGATGTGCCGGTGCCGCCCGCGGTCGCCCGTCAGGTCGAGGTGATCGCCAATGTGGTGCGCAAACCGGTCGATAACCACGCAAACCCGATTTGACACGTTCTTCAGCGCTGGTTTAAAGTAAGCGCCATGAGCTTTACCCAGCACACTTCCCTCCGAATTATTTCGGGCCGCCTAGCGCGGCCCCTATCGCTACGTCTAGCGTAAGTCGCCAGACGTAGCGCCGCGCGTCGCCGGGTTTTCCGAGCAAGCGCGGTCCTGCCAGCAGTTCCTGTAGCTCCTTTTCTTACCACCTGTAGTCGTCAGCTTTTTCGTTCGCGCATCCCGCGAGCCGAAAACGCGAGGGTCACATGCACGCTGCTTCGCGCACGTTCACGTCGGTCGCAGGCGTCACCATCGCCGGTGATTCGTGTGAACGCGCGCGCGGTCCGGTCTTACGTGCATCCCGCCACGCCCGGCCAGCCGCCGGACACGGCCTCTCTCGCAGACGCTACGCAAACCGTCCGAAGAGAGATCGACGATCATGATGCCGAACCCCGCCGAGAAATACCGCCCGTTTCCGCAAGTCCGTCTGAATGGCCGCCGCTGGCCGAACCGCACGATCGAAAAGGCGCCCATCTGGATGAGCACCGATCTGCGTGACGGCAACCAGTCGCTCATCGAGCCGATGAGCATCGCCGCGAAGCTCGAATTCTTCGAGATGCTGGTGAAGATCGGGTTCAAGGAAATCGAGGTGGGCTTCCCGTCGGCATCGCAGACCGATTTCGACTTCGTGCGCAAGCTGATCAGCGAAAAGCGCATTCCGGACGACGTGACCATCGAAGTGCTCGTGCAGTCGCGCCGCGAACTGATCGAGCGCACGTTCGAAGCCGTCGAGGGCGCGAGCAAGGTGATCGTGCATCTCTATAACGCGATCGCGCCGTCGTTCCGCAAGATCGTGTTCAATCAGTCGAAGGACGAAGTGAAGGCGCTCGCAGTCGACGGCACGCGCATGATCAAGGAGTGCGCGGCGGCGCGGCCGGATACGCGCTGGATCTACCAGTACTCGCCCGAAACTTTCAGCATGACCGAGCTTTCGTTCGCGCGCGAAGTCTGCGACGCAGTCGCGCAAATGTGGCGTCCGACGCCCGATCACAAAATGATCGTGAATCTGCCCGCGACCGTCGAAGCCGCCATGCCCAACGTATTCGCCGATCAGGTCGAGTGGATGGACCGCAACATGGGGTTTCGCGACAGCATCGTGCTGTCGGTGCATCCGCATAACGATCGCGGCACTGCTGTGGCGGCGGCGGAAATGGCGGTGCTTGCAGGCGCGGATCGCGTCGAAGGATGCTTGTTCGGCAACGGCGAGCGCACCGGCAATGTCGATCTCGTCACGCTCGCGTTGAATCTCTACACCCAGGGCATCGATCCGGGCCTCGATTTCTCCGATATCGACGCCGTGCGACGCGTCGTCGAGCGCTGCAATCAGATTCCGGTGCATCCGCGCCATCCGTATGCGGGCGATCTCGTGTTCACCGCGTTTTCGGGTTCGCATCAGGACGCGATCCGCAAGGGTTTCGCGCAGCGCGTGCCGGGCGCGGTCTGGGAAGTGCCCTATTTGCCGATCGATCCGGCCGATCTCGGCCGCAGCTACGACGCCGTGATCCGCGTGAACAGCCAGTCCGGAAAGGGCGGCTCCACGTATCTGCTCGAACGCGGCCTCGGCTTCGCGCCGCCGCGCCGCGTGCAGATCGAATTCAGCCACGCCGTCCAGAAAGTCACCGATGCATCCGGCGCCGAAGTCAGCGGCGAAGCGATCTGCGCGCTCTTCAGGCGCGAGTATTTCGACGCGGGCGGGCCGGTATCGCGCATCGACGTTTCCACGCTGGCGGTATTCGAAAGGCGCGTCGCGCTGGCGCCGGCGGCGAGCGCGACGAGCGGCGACGCCTACGCGCAAACGGTCGCCGCGGCGCTTGGCGTGGACGCGAACGTGAACTGGTTCGAGACGGCCGTGACGGCGAGCGGCGACACGGCGGCGTTCGTCGGCTGTCGCGTCGGCGAGGGGCAGACGCGCTTCGGCGTCGCGGTGCACGTGAATCCGGCGCTCGCCGTCGCCGATGCGATCGTGAGCGCGGTCAACCGTTCCGGGCGCGTCGTGGAGAGCGTGCGACAGGACGAAGCGGTCGTTGCATGACGAGCGGCGCGCGTGGCTATTCGAGCGCCACGCGCGTCGCCTGCAGCGCGAGCAGCAGCCATTGGCCTTCTGTCTGCACATGAACGGCGGTATAGGCGATCGGAAACAGCAGCGCGCCGTTCTTCGATTCCATCTCGATCAGCGCGCGGCCCGACACGAGGCACGTATCGCGGCCGGCGGGCAGCACGTCCTGGGACTGAATCTCGATCTGACGATAACGTCGGCGGCCGGCGGTGATCGCGTCGATGAACTGACGCTTCGTCTCCCGTTTGCCGTTCGTGTGGACGTAGCTGACGTTCTCGGCCAGCAGCGCATCCAGCGCCGGGCCGTCGCCGTCGACCATGGCACGGAAGCGGTCGCGCTCGAGGCCACGGATGGCCTCAATGGTTTTTGCCGGCATCTGTCGATTCCCCTTGTGTCGAGGAACCCATACGCCGGCGCCTCGTCAGAAGTTGTATTGCAGATATAGCTGGCTGAAATTTATACCAGGATTCGGCTCTTTGATACCGCCGTTCGACAGATGCTGGAAACGATAGCCGACCTGATAGTTCTGTTTGGCTCCGAAGATCATGCCGACGCCCACCATATCCGCGAACTGGAAGGCCGACCCGACGCTGAAATCCTGCGTGATGCGCGTATGCGAAAGCAGCCGCACGCCGACGCCAGCTTCGATGAATGGCCGAATGTAGCCCGCGCTCTTCACGAAGCGCACCACCGGCGTGAAACCGACTTCCCAGATGTTCGGGTGAACGGCGTTGTCCTCGGTCGTGTGCCAATAGGACACGTGTCCTTCGCCGACGAGCGTGAAGTGAAAGCCGCCGATCTCCCACCAGGTGAGGCCCGGGTCCCAGGACACGCCGAGATCGGCTTTCTTGATGTCGCGGTCGGCCACGCCGCCGGCGAACTGAACGCCAAAGCGATCTGCCTGCGCTGCGGCCGACGCGAGACCAAGCGCGGTACACACCGCCACGCGCAGTAGCGGGCGGCGCCACGAACTCTTGTTTTTATGCATGAGCACCCCAAATATACTCGGATGGCGGGTGTGTTTCTTCTGTCGCTGTTGTTTGGCGATTCTAGTGATGTTTTAAAGCATTTGCAGAAATCGCATCAAGTCCTCGTTTTGTAGAATTTCTTGTCGCGCAACGCGCAAAAACGGTAATCGATGCAAATCCAGTCGTTCTGCCGATCGTTTCTGCCGCCTTTCGCGCAACAGTCCATCCTATCACCACCACCAATCTGATAGTTTTGGTGGGAACTCCAACATTCCTCCATGCTCTAACACTTAGCACTCGCTGAACCGGAGTGCTAATATCGTGTCTGACTTGCCGCCGTCTTTAAGCGGCACATGAATTGTTGATAAGGAGCTTATGAGCGTGACCAATGCGATGACCCTTCCGAATATCGTGAGCTCGGCACCTGCCAAGGCATCTTCGGCAGGCGCGCTGACGTACGCACAGTCGTCGGTGTTGACCGGCCAGATCGGCAACATCGATTCATACATACAAGCAGTGAACCGTATTCCGATGCTTTCGCAGGCAGAGGAACGACAGTACGCCACCGAATTCCGCGAGCAGGGCGACCTGAACGCCGCGCGCCAGCTCGTGCTTTCGCACCTGCGCCTCGTCGTGTCGATCGCCCGTAACTATCTCGGTTACGGCCTTCCGCACGCGGACCTGATCCAGGAAGGCAACATCGGTCTGATGAAGGCCGTGAAGCGCTTCGACCCCGAGCAAAACGTGCGCCTGGTTTCGTATGCCATGCACTGGATCAAAGCGGAGATCCACGAGTACATCTTGCGCAACTGGCGCATGGTGAAGGTCGCCACAACCAAGGCGCAGCGCAAGCTGTTCTTCAACCTGCGCAGCCACAAGACCAGCCATTCGGCGTTCACGCCGGGCGAGATCGACGGCCTCGCGAACGAGCTGAACGTGAAGCGCGAGGAAGTCGCGGAGATGGAAACGCGCTTGTCGGGCGGCGATATCGCGCTCGAAGGCCAGGTCGACGACGGCGAGGAAGCATTCGCGCCCATCGCCTATCTGGCGGACTCGCATAACGAGCCGACCAACGTCATCGCGGCGCGCCAGTTCGACGAACTGCAAACCGACGGCCTCGCCGACGCGCTTGAATCGCTCGATGAGCGCAGCCGCCGCATTATCAAGGCGCGTTGGCTCGACGTGGAGGACGACGGCTCGGGCGGCATGACGCTGCATGAACTAGCTGACGAGTTCGGTGTATCGGCGGAGCGCATTCGCCAGATCGAGGCGAGCGCGATGAAGAAGATGCGTTCTGCGCTGCACGAGTATGCGTAACAAATGACTGTACCATTGCAGAAATTGCGAAGCCCGCTATCGACACGATAGCGGGCTTTTTCTTTGGCCTCGCGCTGAAAAAACAAACGGCGCCCGAAGGCGCCGTTTGTTATCGAGCATCGACTACCGCATCAGGCAGGCATCGGGGCAGCGCCGCCGTCGTTACCCGACAAGCGCGTGGACAGTTGCGTTGCATAGCGCTGCGCCGCCGCGCCCACGACGATGTGGAACGTATCCGCCGACACCCACGCGACATCCAGCGAAGACAAACGCTGACGATCCACCGACGACGGATCGCGCACGACCACGCGCAGGCGCGTCTGGGCGACCGCGTCGAGCGAAGCGACGTTGGTCGCACCGCCGAACACCGCGAGCCAGCGGAACGGGTCCGGATCGAGCGGGCCGGGCGTCTGGTCGCCGCTTGGCACCGCGGCTACCGGCTGCGCCGGCGTCGAAGATGCGGGCGTCGCGCCGCGCGTCGACGAATGTTCCAGTTCGGTGCGGATTTCATCGGCGATCAGGTCGGCTTCCGGCCCGATGATCACCTGCACGTTGGTCGCGCCGCGCTTGAGCACGCCGCGCGCGCCGATGGTCTTCAACTGCGGTTCCGACACCTTTTCCGAATCCACGACCGACAGACGCAGACGCGTCGTGCAGGCATCGACGAGAGACAGATTGGACGCGCCGCCGAGCGCCGCGATGTACTTCGCGGCGCGTGAGTTCGATGCCGACGCGGCCACACCCGGAACCGGCGGAATCAGACCGCCCGCGACCGCTGTATCGACGTCGGTTTGCGCGTCGGTCGTGGCCGGCTCGCGGCCCGGCGTCGCCATGTTGAATTTTCGGATGAAGAAGCGGAACAGGCCGTAGTAGACGACGAAGTACACCACGCCGACCACGAGCGCCAGCCAGCCGCGCTGCGACAGACCGTAGTTCAGCACGAAGTCGATCGCGCCCGCCGAGAACGTGAAGCCCAGATGGATGCCGAGCGCCGAGCAGATCGCGAGCGACAGACCCGTCAGCACCGCATGAATGCCGTAGAGCACCGGAGCCAGGAACATGAACGAGTACTCGATCGGCTCGGTCACGCCCGTCAGGAACGCGGTCAGCGCCATCGAGAACAGCAGGCCGCCGACGATCGCGCGACGCTCCTTCGGTGCTTCATGGAACATCGCGAGACAGGCTGCCGGGAGGCCGAACATCATGACCGGGAAGAAGCCTGTCATGAAGCCGCCGGCGGTTTTGTCGCCCGCGAAGAAGCGATGCAGGTCGCCGTGGACGATCGCGCCACCGTCGGGCGGCGTGAACGAGCCGAACACGAACCACGCGAGCGAGTTGATGATGTGATGCAGACCCGTCACGAGCAGAATGCGGTTCAGCACGCCGAACACGAACGTACCGAGCGCGCCGGCCGTCGTGAGCCAGTTGCCCGCGGTGTCGATGGCCGCCTGCACCGGCTGCCATATGTAGCCGAGCAGTATGCCGAGTATCAGACACGCGACGCCCGTGACAATCGGCACGAAGCGCTTGCCGCCGAAGAACGCCAGATACTCGGGCAGCTTGATGTCCTTGTAGCGGTTGTACATATAGCCGGCCACCATACCGGCGATGATCCCCGACAGCACGCCCATGTTGAGCTTGTCGTTGATGTCCTTCATCACGGCCACTTCGATGAGATAGCCGATCGCGCCGGCGAGACCCGCCGTGCCGTTGTTGTCCTTCGCGAAACCCACCGCTACGCCGATCGCGAACAAGAGCGGCAGATTAGTGAAGATCGCATCGCCTGCATCGGCGATCATCTTGATGTTGAAGACATCGGGCTGGCCGAGCCGCAAAAGCAGGCCGGCCACCGGTAGTACGGCGATCGGCAGCATCAGCGCGCGGCCGAGTCGCTGCATCTTTGCAAACGGGTTGGCGTCCATCGGGTTCTCCAAAAATATAGGTCTTGTCGTTGCTGCTTCGGGGGATCGCTGAAAAAGGCTCCGCGAATCGTTGGCAGGACGGACGTTTAGTCCCGCGGCCAGATTTCGCGGCTCGCCGCTCTTACTGCCTGAGCCGATTCGAGCGCGAGGCAATCCTCGGCGCGCTGACGGCACAGTTGGTAATCGAGATTGCGCACGCGCGCCTTGATGCCGGGCACGGAGCCCGGATCGACCGACAATTCGGTCACGCCGAGCCCGATGAGCAAGGGCGCCGCGACCGGATCGCCGCCGAGCGCGCCGCACACGCCGACCCACTTGCCGTGCTTTTCCGCGCCCTGCACCGCCGTCTTGATGAGGCGCAACACGGCGGGATGCAGGCCGTCGGACAGCGCGGCGAGATCGGGCTGGCAACGGTCCATCGCGAGCGTGTACTGCGTGAGATCGTTGGTGCCGATCGAGAGGAAATCCGCGTGTTTCGCGAGCTGATCGGCAAGCAGCGCCGCCGACGGCACTTCGATCATCACGCCCACTTCCACCGGATCGCTGCGACCCGCCTCGCGCGCCAGTTCGTCGATGCGCGCGCGCAGGCGCTGCAATTCGCCGGAATCGGTGACCATCGGCAGAAGAATGCGCACCGCGCCCGCCGGCTTCACGGCGAGCAGGCCGCGCAACTGGTCGTCGAGCAGATCGGGTCGCACTTGCGCGAGACGGACGCCGCGCAGACCGAGCGCCGGGTTTTCTTCGGGCGGGAGCGTCAGATAATCGACTTCCTTGTCCGCGCCGACATCGAGCGTGCGAATGATCGCCGTGCGGCCCTGCAATGCCTCGACGATGCCCTGATAACTTTGCGCGTGCTCCGCGGCCGTCGGCGCCGACTGGCGATGGATGAACAACAATTCGGTGCGCAAGAGGCCTACCGAATCGGCGCCGTTTTCGACGGCGGCTTTCGCATCGTCGAGCGTCGCGATGTTCGCGGCGACTTCGATTGCGCGCCCATCCTTGGTCGACGCGGCCTCGCCCGACAGCTTGCGATTCGCCTCGCGCACGCCCGCGAGCCGCTCGCGCTCGTTGCGCGCGCGTTCGACGTCGAGCGCGGTCGGCGCGTGTTCGATGCGCCCCGCCGATGCGTCCACCACCACTTGCGTGCCTTCGGGAATCGCGTGCAGCGCATCGCCGATCGCGACGAGCGCCGGAATGCCGATCTGCCGCGCGATGATCGCCGCGTGCGAGGTCGCGCCGCCGCGCGCCATCACGAGCGCGGTGACGCGCGTGCGGTCGATCGACGACAGATCGGACGGCGTGAATTCGGTGGCGGCGAGCACGGCCTCCGGCGGCAACTCGACCGCCGCCGCGCTGCTCAGACCGAGTGCGCGCAACACGCGCTTTTCGATGTCGCGCAGATCGGCCGCGCGCTCGGCGAGCAATTCGTCCTGCACGTTCGAGAGCAGCGCGATCTGCGCGCGGATCGCCTCGCGCCACGCGAAACCCGCGCTCTTGCCGAGGCTGATCAGATCGCGCGCGGCATCGACGAGCGTCGGATCTTCGAGCAGCACGCGATGCACCGCGAAGATGCCCGCCTCGCCGACCGCGCCGCGCTGCGACGCGGTGCGCACGGTTTCGCCGAGTTCGGCGTCGACCTGCGCGATGGCTTTATCGAGCGCACGGCTTTCCGCCGCCGACGCTCCGCTCGCCTGTTCGGGCGGCACGATTTCCTGATCGTCCCAGCGCACCAGCTTGCCCACCGCGATGCCCGGCGCGGCGCACACGCCCGCGAGCGTGTTCGGCGGCAACGGCTCGCCCGATGCGGCCGGCTTCACGGCCGGCGCGGGCGACTTCGCGCGCGCGGGCGTCTCTTCGATTTCGCCCTGCCCCGCGCGCAGCAACTCCGCCGCGACCGCGTCGACGGCCTGTTGCGATTGCGCGCCGATGCCCACCAACTCGATGGTCGCGCCCTCGCCCGCACCGAGACCGAGCAGCCCGACCACGCTTTCGATCGGCGCCTTCTTGCCTTCGTAGCGCACTTCGACCTTCGCATCGAGACCGCGCGCCGCTTCGCGTGCCCGCGCCGCCGGACGCGCATGCAAGCCGCCCGCATGCGAGAGCGTGAGGCTGCGGCGCGCTTCGTCGAGAACGACCGCGCCCGCGCGCGCCGTATCGGCTTTCTCGCCGTGCTTCTGGCGCAGAACCAGCATGCGCGAGCCGGCCTTCAGCACGCCGCGGCCGGCGCGATCGATGACGTCGAAGGCATCGCCATTGGCGATCGCGATCACCGAGACGAGGCTCGGCGCGTGTTGCGCGACGAAGTCCGTGTCGAATTCGATGAGCGCCTCGCCCGCGCGCACCGTCGCGCCTTGCTGGACCTTCGGCGTGAAGCCCTTGCCGCCCAGCTCGACCGTGTCGATGCCGATATGAACGAGAATCTCCGCGCCTTCCTTCGTGCGCAGCGTCACGGCGTGATGCGTGCGCGCGAGATGCGTGACGACGCCGTCGCAGGGCGAGACGAGCACGTTATCGAGCGGATCGATGCCGATGCCGTCGCCGAACATGCCCTCGGCAAACACGGGATCGGGCACGTCCGCCAGCGGCACGACGGGACCGGTGAACGGCGCGAGCAAAACGACGTCGTTCGGGTTATCGATGGAATGGTTCAACTGTGACTCCTCGGCACGGCGCATCGGCTATCTCACTCAATGGGTTTCGGTGACTTTGTTCAGGTGGCGCGGCGCGTCGGGATTGCGCCCGCGCGCGGCGGCCAGACCTGCGGCCATCACATAGAACGAAAGGATCGCGGCGATCGGATCGAGCGCCGGATGATCCGTGGCGACAAGCGGCAGTTCCGCTTCGGCGACGTCGGCCGGCGCGGCGAGCAGCACGCGCGCGCCGCGAGCACGCATGTCGGCGGCAAGCTGGATGAGACCCGCTTGCTCCGGCCCGCGCGGCGCGAACACGAGCAGCGGATAGTCCTTTTCGATGATTTCCATCGGACCGTGACGCACTTCCGCGCTGGAAAACGCTTCGGCCTGGATGCCCGACGTTTCCTTCAGCTTGAGCGCGGCTTCCTGCGCGATTGCGAGGCCGAGGCCGCGGCCGATCACGATCATGCGTTCGACATTCTTCAGTTCGTCGACGGCGCGCGTCCAGTCGAGCTTGCCGGCGGCGCGCAACGCGTCGGGCAGCGACTTCAGCGCGTTGAGCAATTCGACGTCGCGCTGAACGTGCGCGATCACGATGGCCGACAGCGACAACATCGCGATATAGCTCTTGGTCGCGGCGACCGAAAGCTCGGGGCCGGCGAGCAAAGGCAGGAAGTATTCGCACGCGCTTTCGAGCGGCGAACCGGTGACGTTGACGGCCGCGACAGTGAACGCGCCCGCGTCGCGCAGCGCCTGCATCGTGCCGACGAGATCGGGGCTCTTGCCCGACTGCGAGAACGCGACGGCGAGTTGTCCGGAAACGCGCAAAGGCGCCTGCTGCAACGTGGCGACCGACATCGGCAGCGAGGCCACCGGAACGCCGATGCGGCTCATCGTCAGGCTTGCGAAATAGCTGGCGGCGTGGTCCGAACTGCCGCGCGCGACGGTGAGCGCGACATTGCGCGGCTGTTCCTTGAGCTTCTCCGCGAGCTCTTCGATGCGCGAGGTATCGGCGAGCTGGGCCGCGACGACGTCGGCGGACTCCAGCGCTTCATTAAGCATATTCGACAATTGATTCTCCTTCGACATACGTGGCGGTCAGCGCGTGTTCCCGGTCGAGCACGACGAGATCGGCCCATGCGCCGCGCGCGATGCGGCCGCGGTCTTCGAGTCCGAGATAGTCGGCGGGGAAACGCGACAGGCGATTCGAGACGTCCGCGAGCGGAATGCCCAGCGAGACGAGATTGCGCAGCGCCTGATCCATCGTCAGGGTGCTGCCGGCGAGCGTGCCGTCCGCGAGACGCACGCCGCCCATGCACTTCGTGACGTGCTGGCTGCCGAGGCGATATTCGCCGTCGGGCATGCCGGCCGCCGAGGTGCTGTCGGTCACGACATAAAGACGCGGGATCGCGCGTATCGCGGCGCGGATGGCGCCCGGATGCACGTGCAGCAGATCGGGAATCAGTTCCGCGTATTCGGCGTGTGCGAGCGCCGCGCCGACCATGCCGGGATCGCGGTGATGCAGCGGCGACATCGCGTTGAACAGATGCGTGAAGCCGCGCGCGCCGTGCTTGAGCGCGTTGACGGCGTCGTCATACGTGCCGAGCGAATGGCCGAGCTGCACGCGCACGCCGCGCGCCGCCAGTTCGGAAATGATGTCGAGATGTCCGGAGATCTCCGGCGCGATCGTGACCACGCGGATCGGCGCGAGATCGAGGTACTTCAGCACCTCGTCGCGCACCGCCACGGTGGCCGCGTCCGGCTGCGCGCCCAGCTTGCCGGGATTGATGTACGGGCCTTCGAGGTGCACGCCCAGCATGCGCGCGCCACCCGCGGCGCGGTGTCGCGCCTGTTCGCAGAGACCGGCGACGACTGCCATGAGTTCGTCCCGCGGCGCGGTCATCGTGGTGGCGAGCAGGCTCGTTGTGCCGTGCTGCGCGTGCTGGCGCGCGACGGTGTCGGCCGCGTCGCCGCCTTCCATGATGTCGCGCCCGCCGCCGCCGTGCACATGCAGGTCGATGAAGCCCGGCAGGATGTACGGCGCGTCGTTGGCGAGCGGATCGGCGATATGGCCTTCGAGCGCCGTCACGCGGCCGTTCTCGAAGCGGACCGAGCCGTTGATCCAGCCATCGGTCGTGAGTATGTTTCCTTTCAGCATGAATTTCTCGGGAAGTACGCGATGCATGGATGAGGTTCAGTGCCGTCCGCGCCGTGCTGCGAGCACGCTTTCGTCGCGAAAGAAGCGAACGGCGTCCTTGGGTCCTCTCGTTCTCTTGTTTGCTTGATGCGTCCTGAGTGATGCGCGTCTGTGCCGACGCTTATCGATGCAGTTCCGCGACGAAGTCGTAGTAGTCGTCGCGACAATACGTGTCCGTCAATTCGATCGCGCGTTGATCCGCCGAATAGCCGATACGCGTGATCACGAGCAGCGCCGAGCGCGGCGCCACGCCCATGAGCCGGGCGATTCCCACGCCGGCGTTCACCGCGCGAAAGTGCTGCAATGCGCGCACCACCGACAACCCGCGCGCCTCCAGATGCCGGTAGAGCGAAGCGCCGATCGCGAGCGGATCGGGCACTGCGGCCACAGGCAAGCTCGAATGCTCGACCGCGATCACGACGCCATCCGCGCGCCTCAGCCTGCGCAGACTCGCAACGGGTGCGCCCGGCGACAATCCCAGGTGCACGATCTCCTCGCGACTGGCCGCCCGCAGCCTGCGTTCGAGCCAGATCGAATCCGGCTTGAAACCACGTTGCTCAAGCATTTCGCTGCAGCCCGTGAGACCCGAAAGCGGATCGCTTGCGCGCGGCGTGATGAAACTGCCCGCTCCTTGCACACGCCGGATCAAGCCTTGCTCGACCAGCAGCGCGACTGCCTTTCGCGCCGTGATGCGCGACACGCCGACACCCTCCGACAGCGTGCGCTCCGACGGCAACGCCTCGCCCGCCGACCAGTTGCCCGCGTGGATCGCCGTGGCGAGACGCGAGGCCAACTGGAGATAAAGGGGCGTGTCGCTTTGCGCGTCGGGCCTCAGATCCTGCCAGCGATGCTCCATCGAGCGCTCTCACCTCCTGAAGTGGAGCCCATTATATAACCAACATAATACCAGTCAACGCTAAAGCAACGCTTCATCACAAAAGCATAATTTGCATACAAATCAATGCGTTAAACGATGTTTAGTGAAGCTTAAGAAAACAAGACGGTCATCGGGACTTACCCGTACAGGCAGTCCACTTTGCGAATTGGTTACAAGATCGCCGGATAACCCGTTTTTAAGCCATTTTCGTATTCGCACGATCGTTCTTCTTTGGCACAATGCGGGTATTAATTCGGATTCAAAATTAATTCAACAAAACCGACGAGAGACTAACGCGATGGGCTGTTCTGACCCGAGCCGGGCCGTCGAAGCGGTACGCCGCTTCAACCGTTTTTATGCGCGCCATACCGGCGCGCTCCACGAGCGGCTTCACAAAAGCCGTTTTTCGCTGACTGAAGTTCGCATCCTGCACGAGCTGGCGCAAGAGCGGGCGGCCACGGCCGCCGATTTGTCGCGCAGTCTCGGCCTGGATACGGGCTATCTGAGCAGATTGATCAACAATTTTCAGAAGCTCGGCCTCGTGGTGCGGCGAAAGAACGAGTCCGATGGAAGAGCGCATTTGCTGCACGTTACACCTGAAGCGAAAGCCCAGGTCGATGAAATCGATCTGCACGTGTCGGCCGAGGCCGCCACGCTGCTTAAGCGGCTGACCAGCGCCGAGATCGATCAGCTATGCACGGCAATGGCGGACGTCGAGCGGCTTCTCTCGCCTGCGAACGTCGATGGAGAAACTCGGCTGCGCGTGCCGCGCGCCGGCGACTTCGGCTGGATGATCGAGCGCCAGGCGCATCTTTACAGCGGCGAGCGGCCGAAGCTTTTCGGCGAGGCGTGGGCGGCCAAGACGGTCGCGCGCTTTCTCGCCGAGATGCAGGCGAACACCCCGCGCATGGCGTGCTGGGTCGCAGAACAAAACAACGCTACGCGCATCGGTGCGGCGATACTTGCTGCGGAGTCCGAAAGTCGGGCGCGCATCGACATGATGTTTGTCGAGCCGGGCGCGCGGCGTCGCGGACTAGGCGAGCGACTCGTCGCGGCGTGCACGAATTTCGCACACGGTGCTCGCTACGATCAGGTGATCTGCCGCCTGGACGAACCGCACGAAGATTTTTGCGCGCTATTCCTGCGAACCGGGTTCACGCCGGTGCAGGAAGGGCGCACGGGCATCCTGTGGCAACGAGACTTGCAATAAGTTTGCGTCGACTAAGCGCGCGATAAAAAAACGGCGTCCCGCAGGACGCCGTAGCAAATACCTGAGCAACGCCGCTTAGAACGAAGGCACGACCGAGCCTTTGAACTCGCTCTTGAGGAACTGGCGCACATCTTCGGACTGGTAAGCCGCGACCAGTTTCTTCACCCACGGCTGATCCTTGTCCTTCGCGCGCACCGCGATGAGGTTGGCGTACGGGCTATGCACGTCTTCGAGCGCGATCGCATCCTTCGTGGGTTGCAGGCCAGCCGCAAGCGCGAAGTTCGTGTTGATCGCGGCGGCGTCGACGTCGGCGAGCGTGCGCGGCAACTGCGCGGCGTCGAGTTCGACGAGCTTGATCTTCTTCGGATTTTCCGCCACGTCGAGCGCCGTGGCGTTATTGCCGCCGGTGCCGGCGCCCGCCTTCAACTTGATCACGCCTTGCGATTGCAACAGCAGAAGTGCGCGATTCTCGTTCGACGGATCGTTCGGCACGGCCACCTTCGCGCCCTGCTGCAAATCCTTCAGCGACTTCAGCTTCTTCGAATACACGCCGAGCGGCGAGATATACGTCAGCCCCGCGTTGACGATCTTGTAGCCGCGCTGCTTGACCTGACTGTCGAGATACGGCTGATGCTGAAAGCTGTTCGCGTCGAGATCGCCGGCGTCGAGCGCCGCGTTCGGCTGCACGTAATCGTTGAACTCGATCACCTTCACGTTGAGTCCTTCGCGCTTCGCAACCTTCTGCACGACTTGCCAGATTTGCGCGTCGGGCCCGCCGATGGTGCCGACCTTGATCACCTTGTCGTCGGCGTGAGCGGCAATGCTCGTGAACAACGCCGCGGACGCCGCGACGGCGGTAATGGCTTTAAGCAAATTTCTACGCTGCATGGTGTTCCTGTTTCGATGATGCGTTCGTGCCGGATTCGCGTGATTCGTCTCCGGCCGATGATTCAGACCGGGTGACGGATGTTCGCACAGCTATGGTGCGAGGTGAAATACAGAATGCTCATGTGAATATCCGCTGCGGCAAGGTGCGGATAGAATCGCGACAGAACGTCACAAACTTTCGCGCACTGGAGGCGGACCTCATCATGTACGTCATCAATCTTCGATATACGGGCGCGCTCGCCGAGATCGACGATGCCCTCGATGCGCATCGCGTCTATCTCGAACGGTATTTCGCGGCGGGTGTGTTCGTGATCGCGGGGCCGAAGGTGCCGCGCGAAGGCGGCGTCATCGTGGCGTCGGGCATCGATCGCGATCGGCTCGACGCGATCATCGCGGAAGACCCGTTCGCGCAGCAGCGGCTCGCGCACTACGACGTTATCGAATTCAAGGCGACGCGGCTTGCGCCCGGCCTGAATCTGCCCGAGCCGTTTGTGGATCGCTGAAAAGAAAAGTGGCCCGCGTGGGCCACTTTCGCAATCAGTCGATCAAGAGCTTCAGGTCGTGCACCCACGGCTCGACGCCCTGCCCGTCGCGCGCGAAGAGGCGCAGCTTGCCGTCCTTGTCGAACACATAGCTCGCGGCCGTGTGATCCATCGTGTAGTCGCCGGGCGTCTTGCCCTGCGACTTCGCGTAGTAGACGCGAAAGTCCTTCGCGACCTTCACGAGTTGCGCATCGTCCGCGGGGCGCAAGCCGATGTACGTCGGGTTGAACGCAGCCACGTACTGGCCGAGCAGATCGGGCGTGTCGCGCGCCGGATCGACTGTGACCATCAGCACCTGCACGTCCTTCGATTTGTCGCCGAGTTGCTGCATTGCTTGCGAGAGTTCGGCGAGCGTCGTCGGGCACACGTCGGGGCAATGCGTATAGCCGAAGAACAGCACGACGGCCTTTCCCCTGAAGTCCGCAAGCGTGCGCGTTTTGCCGTGCGTATCGGGCAGGGAGAAGTCGCTGCCGAATTGCGTGTTGCCGGTGATGTCGAGATTCTTGAAACTGGGGGCTTTCTCGCACGCCGAAAGCAGCGCCGCCAGAAGTAGCAGCTCGAATACGCGACGAAGAACGGCCGTCATGCGCCGATCACCGTGCGCACGTAATGATCGACGAGCAGCGCGCCGAACAGCAGCGACAGGTACACGATCGAATAACGGAAGGTCTTGCGCGCGAGCGCATCGGAATAATCGCGATACATCTTCCACGCGTAGCCGATGAAAACCGCGCCGAGTGCCATCGCGCTCGCCAGATACACGACGCCGCTCATGCCGGAGATATACGGCATGAGCGTGACTGCGAACAGCACGAGCGTGTAAAGGAAGATGTTGAGCAGCGTGTACTTTTCACCGTGCGTGACCGGGAGCATGGGGAGGCCGGCGTTTTCGTAATCCTTGCGGCGATACAGCGCGAGCGCCCAGAAATGCGGCGGCGTCCACACGAAGATAATGAGCACGAGAATCCACGCGTCGCCGGGCACGTGACCCGTGACCGCCGCCCAGCCGAGCGCGGGCGGCATGGCGCCTGACGCGCCGCCGATCACGATGTTCTGCGGCGTATAGGGCTTCAACAGCAGCGTGTAGATGACCGCATAACCGACGAAGGTGGCGATGGTGAGCCACATCGTGAGCGGATTGGTGAAGGTGTAGAGCGTCCACATGCCGACGCCGCCGAGCACCGCCGAAAACGCCAGGATTTGCACCGACGTGATCTGCCCGCGCGCTGACGGACGCCACGCGGTGCGGCGCATTTTCGCATCGACTTTTTGCTCGACGAGACAATTGATTGCAAATGCCGCGCCGGCCAGCAACCAGATGCCGACGGCGCCGCCGATCAGTTTGTCCCACGGCACCATGCCGGGCGTGGACAGGAACATGCCGATGACGGCGCAGAACACGGCAAGCTGCGTGACGCGTGGCTTGGTCAGCGCGAGATACTGCGATGCGCGGCTGCCGAGTGGGGAGTTGAGTGTCGTGCTATCCATGATGTGGAGTCACGCTGAAACGACGTCGCGCGCGGGAATTGCGGCGCGGCCGGGACGGCTTGAAGAGATTCGAAAGTTTAGCATAACGAGTAGCAGCAACAGGATCGCGGCCCCGCCGTTGTGCGCCACCGCGACCGGTAGCGGCCACTGCAGCACGATGTTCGACATGCCCGTCAGGAACTGGACGACGATCATCAACAATACGCCGTTTGCGGGCTTTCGCAGTGATTCGAAACGTCGCAGTCGAAGCGCGAGCCAAAGCAGATAAAGCACGACGACGACCGCGAAGGTGCGATGCGTCCAGTGAATCGCGACGAGCGCGTCTTGCGAGATCACGTCGCCGTCGCCGGTCATGCCGAGCGCGCGCCAGAGGTGAAAGCCGTGCTCGAAGTTCATCGGCGGAACCCATTGGCCGTTGCACAGCGGAAAGTCCGTGCACGCCAGCACCGCGTAATTCGTGCTGACCCAGCCGCCGAGCGCGATCTGCACGACGAGCAGCAGCAAGCCGAATGCCGCCGCGGGCATCCAGCGCGCGGCGGCAGAATCGAGCGACGGAATCGGCGTCATGCGCGCCGCCAGCCAGCCGAGCACGCCGAGCAGCGCGAGCCCGAGCAGCAGGTGCGTCGTGACGATCACCGGTTGCAGCTTCAACGTGACGGTCCACGCGCCGAACGCGCCTTGCAGCAGGATGAGCAGCAGAATGCCGGTCGGCCACCACGGCGACACGTGCAACGGGCGCTTCTTGATGCGCGCGGTCCACGCGATGATCACCTGCGCGATGATCAGCACGCCGATCGCCATCGCGAAATAGCGATGCAGCATTTCGATCCACGCCTTCACCATGCTGACGGGACCGGTCGGCAGCGCGTGATACGCGGCCGCGATCTGCGCATGCGCGATGAACGGCGACGACGTGCCGTAGCAGCCGGGCCAGTCGGGGCAGCCGAGGCCGGAATCGGTCAGTCGCGTGAAGCCGCCGAACATGATGAGGTCGAGCGTAAGAAACGTCGTCAACCAGACGAGCTTGCGGAATTTGTCGTCATCGGCCTTCACCCACACATACGAGAGCGGCAACAGCGCGACGCACAGGCCGATCAGTCCCAACTGCAATACATAACTCATCTTTCACCTTCAGCCGATGCGCGACCACTTCAGAAGCTTCGCCACATCGGCGTTGATCTTCTTCGGATCGGGATTCTTCGGGAAGCGCATCATCAGATTGCCGTTCGGATCGACGAGAAAAATGTGATCCGTGAGTTTCGTGCCGTCATCGACGGGCAGCCACGCCGCGATCGCCTTCTGGTCGACGACGAGCATGCGCGTGTCCGGCTGCGGGTAGGCAGTCTTGATGACATCGGCGACCGGCTTGTCATCGGTGCGCAGCCAGACGTTCAGGACGCGCTCGCGTTCGCCGCTTTGCAATGCGCGCACTTGCCGCATGAAATAGAGGCGCGTCGCGCATTGCTCGTCGCAGTCGCTGCCGTTGACGGTGATCATCAGCCATTTGCCTTCGAGCGACTTGAACGGCAGGCTCTGCCCTTTTTCGTCGGTGACGACGAGCTGCGCGGGAATCGGGCGCTGCGGGTCGATCAGCGTGCCGTAGCTCGACGTGCCGCCCGCCGGCTTGAACACGTAGTACATCAGATACGACGCGATCACGGGCGCGGCGCATACCAGCGCAAGCAGCACGAGCATCCAGCGACCGCTGATCCAGGAGCCTTTGCTGGCGTTTCGTTGCTGCGTGCGCGTCTTGTCGGCGGCGGTGGGACGTTGTGATTGCATCGGTGAAAACGTGTCTCGGTTCGTCAGTGTTCAGGCGTGGCGCTCGGCTTCTTCGTCGTCGTTGTCGTCTTCGTCGCCTACGTCGTCGCGCTTCTTCGCGGCGCGGCGCGCGGCATACAGGCCGAAGGCGACGGCCGCGGCCGCCATGCCCCACCACTGGAACATGTAGCCGTAATTGCGGTCGACGCCGAGCGTCGGCGCGGGCCAGTCGCGCACGAGCTTGTCGCCGGTATCGTTCGTCTGCTGGATCACGAACGGCTGGAACGCGAGCCCGGTTTCGCCCGCGTAGGAGCGGATATCGAGGTTCTGGCGGATCTCCTTGTGCGCAGCCGATCCGCCGTTGCCCAGTTCGAACGCCTGCGATGCATTCGCGCGCGCGATTCCTTTCACCTCGACGACACCCTTCGGCGTCTCATACGACGCGATGCCCGTGCGGTCCGCCATGTTGCGCGGCAGCCATCCGCGATTGACGAGCACGTAGCCGCCGCCCTCAAGTTTAAGCGGCATCACGACATAAAAGCCCGGCTGGTCGTTATACGGACGATTGTCCAGATACACGACGCGTTCCGGCATGAACTCGCCGCGCGCCTCGACGCGATGGAACTCGATCGACTTGAGCGGCATCGGCTCGACGCCGACTTCGCGCGCGGGCGCGTTCTCGAACGCGGTGATCTGCGCGTTGAGCGCTTCTTTCTGATGCGCGCGATCGCGCTGCCAGAAGCCGAGACGCATCGTCACCGCGACGACGATCAGAATCACGAGCGCGGGCCAGAATCGAATCTTCATACTGAGCGCCTTACCGCCGGCATCCGGCGGGGCGCCACACACCACGATCCGTCGGGTGAGATAATGAGATAGTCCAAATCAATACTGCTCACTGTGGTTCCCGAGCAAATTCGGCGGCTGGTTTCATGCACATCATCGTTGCTATCGCATTCATCCTTATCATCGGCAGCCTGGGCTCGGCGCTCTACTTCATGATGACCGACCGGGGCAGGACGAAGCGGATGGTGTGGTCGCTCGCCGCGCGCGTCGGGCTGTCCATCTCGCTTTTCCTCTTCATCCTGTTCGCGCACTGGATGGGCTGGATTCAATCGTCGGGCATTCCCATGGGACGCTGATCGCGACGATACGCGCAGTGCGATCTCGGCCCTGCGAGACGTATTGTCGCGCGCGACACTCAAACGCACCGATCCTTCAAACGACAACGCCGCCCCGTGAGACATCGAGGGCGGCGTGTTGAACACTGCTTCTGGCTCTCGGACCGGCGTCGTCGCCGGCCTTGCATTGGGAACGGCGCAGCGCGCCGCCCTTCCGAAAATCGCTTACAGCCAGTAGACGACGACGTACAGACCCAGCCACACGACGTCCACGAAGTGCCAGTACCACGCGGCGCCCTCGAACGCGAAGTGGTGCTCCGCTGTAAAGTGGCCGCGGATCAGGCGGACCATCACTACCGCCAGCATCGTGCCGCCGAGGAACACGTGGAAACCGTGGAAGCCCGTCAACAGGAAGAACGTCGAGCCGTACACGCCGGAATTGAGCGTCAGGTTCAGTTCGTTGTACGCGTGGAAATACTCGTAGCCCTGGCAGAACAGGAAGATGAAGCCGAGCAGCACGGTCGCGCCGAGCCAGATGATCGCCTTCCTGCGATGGTCTTCACGCAGCGCATGGTGCGCCACCGTCAGCGTCGCGCCGGAGGACAGCAGAAGCGCCGTGTTGATGGTCGGCAGGGGCCACGGCACCATCGCGCGGAAATGCGGCACGAGCGCGGCCGGGCCGTTGTTCGGCCACACGGCGGTGAAGTCCGGCCAGATCAGCTTGTAATCGAGGCTGCCGAGTTCATGCATCGCGATCTGGCGCGCGTAGAACAGCGCGCCGAAGAACGCCGCGAAGAACATCACTTCGGAGAAGATGAACCAGCTCATGCTCCAGCGGTACGACACATCGACACGCTTGCCGTACATGCCGCCTTCGGATTCGGAGATTGCGTCGCCGAACCAGTGCCACAGCACGAACAGCACGAACAGCAGACCGATGAACGTGCCGGCCGGCCCGAAACTATGGCCGTTCACCCATGAGGCCAGCGAGGCCAGCATGATCAGCAAGCCAGTTGCAGCCATCACCGGATGCCGCGACGGATGCGGCACGAAATAGTACGGGCTCTCGTTTTGACCGCTCATTGTTGACTCTCCACTTCGATCCAGTTGCTTGAATTTTCTTGTAGCGCCGCGCGTCCGACCCACGATACGCCCGGCGTTTTTTCGTCTATCCCACTACCGCGCGCACGATCAGCAGCAACACGACGATGAACAGCACCGCGCCGATGACGCCCGCCGCGATCAGATGCAGCGGGTTCAACTGCGCCGCGTCGCTTTCCAGGTCGGCTCGGCGCCGCACGCCGAAAAACGACCAGAACACCGCCTTCACGAGCTTAAGGAAGCCACCCTTGTTCGGCGTATCCGCGCTCATGACTTCACGAACCTTTCGCCACCGACTTCGGCGCGTTCAGCTCGAAGAACGTGTACGACAGCGTGATCGTCTTCACGTCTTTCGGCAGCTTCGGATCGACGACGAACACGACCGGCATGCGCCTGGTTTCATTCGGCGCGAGCGTCTGCTGCGTGAAACAGAAGCATTCGATCTTCTTGAAGTACTCGGTGGCCTGCTTCGGCGCGTAGCTCGGAATGGCCTGCGCGTTCACCGTGCGATTCTGCTCGTTGGTCACGTCGTACATCACCGTCATCACTTCGCCGGGGTGAATGTCCAGCGTGTTCTGCTCCGGCTTGAATTTCAGCGGGCCGCGCGCGTTCGCGTCGAATTCGATCGAGATCGAGCGGCTCATGTCCACTTGCGTGTTCTTCGCCTCGCGCGCGCCGACGTCGCGTTGCACGAGATTGTTGATGCCGGTGATCTGGCAGATCGCGCGGTACATCGGCACGAGCGCGAAGCCGAAGCCGAACATCAGCGCGGCGACGACGAAGAGTTTCACCAGCATCGACCGGTTGAAGGACCGGTCGACATGCGAATTTTCCTGCTGAGTGGACACGTTGCTTTCCTACCCTCGCGACAAAAGGTATTGCCTGACGACGATACCCAGAAAGAAGACGGCGGCAATCAACATCATGATGATTCCGAGCCGCTTGTTGCCCGCGCGGATTTCCTCGGGCGTGCGTCTTTTTTGTGGATTCGGGGCCATGCTTTCCTGATTTTTACGTCGCGGGACGTTCTTTCGAGCGTCCCGCGAAACTTGCTTACTCGACCGTCGGCGGATTTTCGAACGTATGGAACGGCGCCGGGCTCGGCACGGTCCATTCCAGGCCTTCCGCGCCATCCCACGGCTTGTCGGACGCCTTCTCCAGCTCGCCGCCGCCGCGATACGCCGGCAGCGCGACCGCGAACAGGAAGTACACCTGCGCGAGACCGAAACCGAACGCGCCGATCGTCGCGACCTGGTTGAAGTCGGTGAACTGCGCCGGATAGTCCGCATAGCGGCGCGGCATGCCGGCGAGACCCAGGAAGTGCATCGGGAAGAACGTGATGTTGAAGAAGATCATCGACGCCCAGAAGTGGATCTTCCCGCGCATTTCGTTGTACATCCAGCCGGTCCACTTCGGCGACCAGTAATACCAGCCCGAGAACAGCGCGAACAGCGAGCCCGCCACCAGCACGTAGTGGAAGTGCGCCACCACGTAGTAAGTGCCGTGCATCTGGATATCGAGCGGCGCCATCGACAGGATCAGGCCCGTGAAGCCGCCCATCGTGAACACGAACAGGAAGCCGATCGCGAAGAGCATCGGGGTTTCGAAGGACAACGCGCCGCGCCACATCGTGGCGACCCAGTTGAACACCTTCACGCCCGTCGGGACGGCGATCAGCATGGTCGCGTACATGAAGAACAGCTGGCCCGTCACCGGCATGCCGGTCGCGAACATGTGGTGCGCCCACACCATGAACGACAGAATCGCGATCGATGCGGTTGCGTACACCATCGAGCTATAGCCGAACAGCGGCTTGCGCGAGAACGCCGGGATCACCTGCGACACGATCCCGAACGCAGGCAAGATCATGATGTACACCTCGGGGTGCCCGAAGAACCAGAAGATGTGCTGGTACATCACCGGATCGCCGCCGCCCGCCGCGTTGAAGAACGACGTGCCGAAGTGACGGTCGAACAGCACCATCGTGATCGCGCCCGCCAGAACCGGCATCACGGCGATCAGCAGATATGCGGTAATCAGCCACGTCCACGCGAACATCGGCATCTTCATGAGCGTCATGCCGGGCGCGCGCATGTTCAAAATCGTCACGACGATGTTGATGCCGCCCATGATCGACGACGCACCCATGATGTGGACCGCGAAAATCGCGAAGTCCATGCCCGGGCCCATCTGCGTGGAGAGCGGCGCGTAGAGCGTCCAGCCAGCGGCGGTCGCGCCGCCCGGCGCGAAGAACGAGCCGACGAGCAGAACCGCGGCGGCCGGCAGCAGCCAGAAGCTGAAGTTGTTCATGCGCGCGAACGCCATGTCCGATGCGCCGATCTGCAGCGGCACCATCCAGTTCGCGAAACCGACGAACGCCGGCATGATCGCGCCGAACACCATGATCAGGCCGTGCATGGTGGTCAGCTGATTGAAGAACTCGGGGCGCATGATCTGCAGGCCCGGCTCGAACAACTCGGCACGGATGCCGAGCGCCATCACGCCTCCGGAGAGGAACATGATGAAGGAGAACAACAGGTACAACGTCCCGATGTCCTTGTGGTTGGTGGCGAAGAGCCACCGGCGCCAGCCATGCGGCGTCTCGTGCGCATGGTCGTGCGCGTGGTCGTGACCTGCGCCTACATCGTGTCCGATGCTAGACATGACAATCATCTCCTAAAGCGAATACTCGGGGCACTTGGCAATGACGCGTGGTCTTCCGTTGCCCTAAGGTGAAGGAAGACGCACGCTCGGCACGTCAAGCAGCCGGACTGATTTCCACGCGGCGTGCTTCCTTGTTATCGGCGCCGCCCGTGATGGTTTCCGGTTTCTTCAACACGATGCGGTCTTCCGACACGCCCGCTGCCTTCAGCGCGTCGCGCACGGCTTGCGCGCGGCGCTTGGCGAGATCGGCGTTCACGTCGGCGTTGCCGGTCGCATCGGTGAAACCGGACAGCGCGATCTTCGCGTCCGGATGCGCTCGGGCATAGGCCGCTGCGGCGTCCACCGCGCTTTTCGCGTCGGCGGGCAGCGTGTCCTTGCCTGTCTCGAAATAGATGCTGGCGGGCAGGCCGGCGGCTTGCGTCGCCTCTGCCCCCGATGCAGCCGGCGCGCTCGCTTCTGCGGCCGCGGGTGCGGCGCTCGCCGCCTCGGGTGCCGATGCCGCCGCCGCATTGCCGCCACCTTCGGGCATCTTGCCCGCTTTGGCGTCGATCACTTGCTTCGGTTGCAGCAGGTCGCCGGTGTGGTTGCCCCAGCTATTACGCTCGAACGTGACGACCGACGCGATCTCGACATCGTTCAACACGCCTTGCCACGGCGGCATCGCGCCTTTGCCGTGCAACACGATGTTCAGATGGCCGGCGATCGAGCCGTTCGCGATCTTCGAGCCGTCGAGCGCCGGAAACTGGCCCGCGCCCTTGCCGGTCGCCTGATGGCACACCGCGCAGTTCGACGTGTAGACCTGCTGGCCGCGCGCCATCAGTTCGTCCTTCGTGTAGGTCTTGAGCGGATCGTCGGTGCCCGCGGCCATCTTCTTCTTTTGCGCGTCGACCCACTTCGCGTAGTCGTCAGCCGACAGCACCTCGACGACCACCGGCATGTACGCGTGCTCCTTGCCGCACAGTTCCGTGCAGAAGCCGCGGAACGTGCCGACCTTCTCGGCCTTGAACCAGGTATCGCGCACGAAGCCCGGAATCGCATCCTGCTTTACGCCGAACGCCGGCACGTACCACGAGTGCACGACATCGTTCGCCGTCGTGATGATGCGGATTTTCTTGTCGACCGGCACGACGAGCGGGTTGTCGACTTCCTGCAGATACAGCGTGGAGATCGGCTTCTGGCCGTTCACTTCGCTGCGCGGCGTGGAGAGCGTGGAGAGAAAGCTGATGCCCTCGCCCGGACCCTTCACGTAGTCGTAGCCCCACTTCCACTGATAGCCCGTGACCTTGACGGTGAGGTCGGCGTTGGAGGTGTCCTTCATCGCGACGACGGCCTTCGTTGCCGGCAGCGCCATCAGAATGACGATGATGAACGGCGCGATCGTCCAGATGATTTCGACTGTGGTGCTTTCGTGGAAGTTGGCCGGCTTGAAGCCTTTCGACTTGCGGTGCATGAACATCGAATAGAACATCACCCCGAACACGCCAACGAAAATGACGGTGCAGATGATGAGCATGAAGATATGGAGGCCGTAGAGCTCCTCGGCGATCTTCGTCACAGGCTGCTGGAAGTTGATCTCGTTGACAGCGGGACCGCCTGGACTGTTTTCGACCGCCAGGGCCGCGCCGGCGGTAAGCAGTGCGCCTGCCGCCAGCACGCCCGAGAGGGCTCGCTTGATTGTTTTCATAGCATCCTTACCCAAATTTTCCATTCAAACCCTCGACCCCCGTGACATCGCGCCCGCCGGCTCCTCTCAAAGACGTCTCAGCGACGCCTGCAACTCGGCAGCAAATTGTTTGCGACGATGCTGTGCAAGGTGTTGTCCGATTTTCACCGATTGACCGCGCGATACGATCGTGAGCGGCTCTCTCGGCGTCGCGCCCGCTTCGACCCGCACCCAACGCGGGTTGAACTCGAACTGCGTCAGCTCTTCGGCGTTCATCTGTTCGATCAACAACCGGTTTTGATACAGCCGGATTCGTTCGTAGTCGACGGCATGGCGCGCGTAAATCACGAACGCGATGCCCACGACCGCCAACTCGACTCCGGTGAACGGCAGCACCAGCCAGGCGCCGTTCAAAAACAGCGGCGTTGCGATTGCCAGCGAAAACAGAGCAAGCGACAAATAGAAGCCCACGAACTGACGCGGCGAGACCGAGCAGTTTCGCTTCATCAGCCAGTCCTTGATGACCGGCTCGGACTCCGTCAGCGTCTGACTGGCTTGCATCGCTGCCTCCATCAATCCGCACGCAATCACACACTTCTGCTCGGATTTCGCCCAAATTTGTCTCAGTCTGGGCGACAAACTGACGCATTATAGGCGTGTTAAGTGGCATCCACAAGCAAGGGTCGTAACCTCGCAAAGCCAAGCGCGACAAGCTTCTGCGCCTTTTTGACGCACCTTTTTGCACGCTTTTTTTGCGCAAATTTCAGACATAACAACGGCGCTCTTTACCGATTCAGCGTTTCGGTTTGGAGCCTCGTCCGATATCTTCGAGACGCACGATGCCGTGTCCTTCGGCCGTCGTGCGCGGCACCGCCTTCCATGCGTGGCCGTAAATGACTTCGAAGGTGAGCGGAATGGAGCCGTCGTCGCGGCGCAGTGCTTCGAGCGCGCCGTACACCGCGCCGCGCAAGGCCTGGGCATCCGCGCGGCCCGCGTCGAACGCGCGCTCGAATGGATACGCGCCCCAGCGCGTCACGTCGGCGAACAGCGATTCAGGCGATTTGTACGTGATGGTCAGGACTTCCTGATCCATCACCGGAATTTCGAAGCCGCTTTCCACGAGCATGTCGCCGAGATCGTGCATGTCGACGAAATCGATCGTATGAGGTTCCGGCGCGATCGCAAGCGTGCGCTCCGCTTCGCGATAAGCGGCCCGAAGCTCGCGCAAGGTATCCGGGCCGAACGTGCTGAACATCAGCAGGCCGTTCACCTTGAGCACGCGTTGCCATTCGGGGAAAACGAGGTCGGGACGCGCATGCCAATGCAGCGCGAGGTTCGACCACAACAATTCGAATGCGCCCGATGCGAACGGCAGCGCGGAAAAGTCGGCCTGCGCGAGTTGCGGGCCGCGTGCGCCGAACGCCTTTGCGAGCGTCGACGGAAGAAAGCGCCGCCAGCCCGCGCTGTTGTCGGCGTCCGCGGCTTCGGCGGCGCGCGCGCGCGCGAGCATCGCGGACGAAATATCGACGCCCGTGACCGACGCCTCCGTGAAGCGTTCCCGCAGACCACCGAGGTCCGCCCCGATGCCGCACGCCGCATCGAGGACGCGCATCGGCGCAACCTTGATGTATTCGAGCCGCTCGCGCATGCGCTGCGCGATCTCGCGCGGCAGGAACGCGACCTCGTCGAAGGCGGCGGCGCGACCGTCGAAGATCGCGCGCAAACGGCGCGGATCATAGGCCGGACGGCTAGTTTTAGGGGATGTCGGGGACATGTCGATCTTTTCGCGGAGAGTGCGAAGTATACTCGGTCGTCTCGAAAACAACCCATGCAAAGTGCTGATACGAGGCATAAACGCTTCCTGAGGCGCAACGAATGCGCGTGTTTAGCGCATCGAGCCGCGATTTTTCCGATCCAGCCGTCATGAAATCCGACCGCATCCGCGTTCCGTTCCGGACGCTCATCACAGCGCGCGCTCGCGGATTCGCGTCGGCGGCGCAATGGCTCATCGCCCGGGCGCTGCCGAGCCAGTGCGCGTTATGCGGCAATTTGTCGCAAGCGCTGCTGTGCGGGGGTTGCGACGCGCAGTACTGGAACGAGCCGCGCCTGCGTTGCGCGACATGCGCGCTGCCGCTGGCGGCTTCGGTCATGCGCCGTGAGCGCGAAGACCTACGCGTGCACTGCGCCGCGTGCCTCGAATCGCCGCCCGCGTTCAACGACACGCTCGCGCTCGCCGACTATCGCGCGCCGCTCGATACGCTTGCCGTCGAGTTGAAGTTTCGGGCGCGGCTTGCTGCGGGCGAAGCGTTCGCGCGGCATCTGCATGCGCTTTTCGAAGGGTGCAATTTGCCCGTGCCGGACGTGATCGTGCCGACGCCGCTCTCCCGTGCGCGTCTCACCGCGCGCGGCTATAACCAGGCGTGGGCCATCGCGCGTCCGCTCGCGCGCATGATGCGCGTGCACAGCGACGCGTCGATGGTCGCGCGTGTCCGGCATACGTCGGCGCAATCGCGGCTCGATCGGGAAACACGCCGTCGCAATGTCGCGAGCGCGTTCGCCGTTTCGGGCGATGTGCGCGGCAAGCATATCGGCGTCGTCGACGATGTGATGACATCCGGCGCAACGCTCGACGCGCTTGCGCGCACACTCAAGCTTTCCGGCGCGAGGCGCGTCACCAATTTCGTGGCGCTGCGCACGCCGAACGATTAATCATCTTTTTTAGAAGCAATCCATGTTTAACGTCGTACTCGTCGAACCCGAAATCCCGCCGAACACCGGCAACGTGATCCGCCTGTGCGCGAACACGGGCGCGCGCCTTCATCTGATCGAGCCGCTCGGCTTTCCGCTCGACGATGCGAAGATGCGCCGCGCCGGCCTCGACTATCACGAGTACGCCGAAATGAACGTGCATCCGAACTGGGATGCCTTCATCGCGAAGGAAGCGCCCGACGCCACGCGCATGTTCGCGTTCACGACGCGCGGCTCGACGCCGTTCTTCGACCACGCGTTCAAGTCGGGCGACTGGTTCGTGTTCGGCGCCGAGACGCGCGGCCTCGCGCCCGAACTGCTGGCGGGTTTCCCGACGCAACAGCGCGTTCGCCTGCCGATGCGGCCGGGCAATCGCAGCCTGAACTTGTCGAACACCGTGGCGGTCGTGACGTTCGAGGCGTGGCGTCAGGCGGGTTTCGAAGGCGGAGCCTGAGCGTCGAGCGCGGCCCGATAGAGCGCGAGCATGTCGTCCTGAAAACAGGCAAAGACGACGCGTTGCACGGCAGGCGTGGAAGACAAGGTATCGATGACCGTGCGGACCGCGATCATCACGGCCTGTTCGGGCGGAAAGCGATAGATGCCGCAACTGATCGCGGGAAATGCAATCGACTGGCAGCCCGCTTCCTGAGCGAGTTCGAGCGAGCGCCGGTAGCAGCTCGCGAGGAGTTCGGGCTCGTTCTTCTTGCCGCCGCTCCAGCGCGGCCCGACCGCATGAATCACGTGTTTCGCGGGGAGACCGTGGCCGCGCGTGATTTTCGCGTCGCCGGTTTCGCAGCCGCCGAGCGTCTCGCACTCGCGCAGTAAGCCTTTCCCGGCTTTGCGATGAATCGCCCCGTCGACTCCGCCGCCGCCGAGCAGCGATTTGTTCGCCGCATTGACAATGGCGTCGACTTCGAGCGTGGTGATGTCGACGAGTTGCGCTTCCAGCTTGACCATCGCACATCTCCTTGCGGACGAACGCGATGTTATTCGGCTTTCGCGTCCCGGCTGAGTAACGCGTGCACGGCGTCGCGCGGCGTCACGTTATCGAAGAGCACGCGGCATACCGCCTGCGTGATCGGCATCTCGATGCCACGCGATTGCGCGAGCCCGAGCACGGCGCGCGCGCATCGCACGCCTTCCGCGACATGGCCGAGCGCCGCGAGAATCTCGTCGAGCGTGCGTCCGCTCGCGAGTTGCATGCCGACGGTGCGGTTGCGCGACAGATCGCCCGTCGCGGTGAGGATGAGATCGCCCAGGCCGGTGAGCCCGGTGAAGGTTTCCGCGCGGCCGCCAAGCGCGACGCCCAGTCGCGACATTTCCGCGAGCCCGCGCGTGATCAGCGCCGCGCGTGCGTTCAGGCCGAGACCGAGGCCGTCGGAAATGCCGGTCGCGATCGCCAGCACGTTCTTCACCGCGCCGCCCACTTCGACGCCGACCACGTCGTCGCCGGTGTAGATGCGCATCGCGCCGTGATGGAATGCCGCGACGGTGCGCGCGCCCAAGTCCGCCGAGGCGCTCGCGACCGTCAGCGCGACCGGCAAGCCTCGCCCCACTTCGCGCGCGAAGCTCGGGCCGGACAACGTGCCATTGCTGCGATGCGCCGGCAGTTCGGCCGCGACGACCTCGTTGGGCAGACACTGCGTGTCCGCCTCGAAGCCTTTGCAAAGCCAGACGATATGCGCGGGCACGACGCCGGCCTGCCGCATTGCAC
>NZ_FCOJ02000004.1 GCF_001545035.1 Caballeronia glebae | reverse complement strand
GGCACTTCATCGATACGCGGCAGCGCGACCTGCGCCGCCACGATCACGACGATATACGCAGCCGCCGCGACGAGCGTCGCGTTCCACCCGCCATGCCGCGCCGCCATGCGCCGCTGCAATCGCACGGCGAATACGGCGGCCGCGATGGAAATCGCCACCATGCCGAAGAAAAGCGCCGTGCGCGGCCCGATAGTCTCGGCATTGCCGACAGCGGGCGGATTCGGCGGGTACTTGAGGAAGGGCACGATGGCCACGCTCACGAAGCCGAACAGCGCGAGCATTGCCGACGTGCCGCGCGCGCGCAACGCGCCGAGCCGTCCATAGGCGAACGCGAACACGAGCGAGAAGAGACCGCCGAGCGCCGTGCCGAAAACGGCGACGCCGGTCAGAAGGCCGAGGCCCGCTTGCGTATCGCGCGAAACGAGTTCTTCGTCGCCGTGATCGTGCGAGTGCGCGGCGGCGGCAGTCGCATCGGCATGTTCGTGTGCGTGCTCATGATGTTCCTCGAACGCGATGGCGCGCGCCACCGACGGCTCGCCGAACGCACGCGCGAAGCCGAACCCGATCAGGCCCGCGACCAGCCCCGCGATCATGCCGCGTATCAGCAAAGTGCGAATCATGACGCGTCCTCAGTGGCACGGAAAGCCGAGCAAATGCCGGCCGTCGTGAACGAATTCGTGGACGTACATGCCCGGGAAAATCGAGGTCGCGCCCTGCTCGGCGCCGACGAAATAAATCGCGATCAGCAGAATGAGGCCGATGAAGACGGCCCACGGCAGCACTTCGCGCACCGGAATGGGCACAGGTGCGTCGAGCGACGGGGAAACCGGTGCGGAAAAGTCCGGCACGTTGGAAGCATTCATGGTGGTTCTCCAGGGATAAGCGCGTCCCGATTGACGAAGAGCTTGCAGCGGGGTCTGACTCGCGGCGCCGCGCTTTCGCGTTGACGAACCGCATACAGTGGCGCGACCGTGCCGGGTTTGCACCGGCTTCCTCGCACTGCAAGCTTGCCATTCTATGATTATCCGCTGCAAAGTAAAACGATTCCGATTCGCCCGGCCGCTCTCTTGGAACTCATTCTCCCGTGTCACGCCGCCACGCGCGCACTGAAAACCGCGCACTTTCCCACCGGCGACGAGCGCCCCGAGCACGATGCTCGCGCGCAACTCGCGTCATTGCGCGCGCGGCGAAATACGCGTGTGATCGCGAGCCCCGCACGCGTCGCGCGAGAAACGGCGGCATGGATCGCGGATGCATTCGAGATCGTCCCCGCATTCGATGACATCGACTATGGCCGCTGGCGCGGGCACTCGATACGCGCGACCGGCGAGCGAGAGCCGGAACATGTCGGCGCGTGGCTCGCGGACCCACGCGCGCGTCCGCACGGCGGCGAGAGCGTCGCGATGCTCGCGGCGCGCGTCGCGGAGGGGCTTGGCTTCATCGAGCGAGCGAATGGGTCGAATGCGCACGAGCGCTGCATCGTCGTCACTCATGCGATCGTTGTGAAAGTGGCGCTCGCGCATGTGCTCGGCATGCCGCTCGCGTCCGTCTATGGAATGAACTTCGCGCCGCTCTCGTCCACGGTGCTCAAGCGCGCCTCGCCCGCCGATGCATGGATCGCCGAATTACCGCACGAGCGCGCCTGAACTTCGTTCCTTACAAATCGCTCAAAGGGGCAGCGCATCGCAAGCGCGGCGCGCGCTCCACTCAATTCAGGAGACTCAGATGGCGCACTACGTGGATGGATTCGTCGTACCCGTGCCGATCGACAAGATCGACGCTTATCGCACCATGGCCGAAGCCGCCGGCAAAATCTGGCTGGAGCACGGCGCGCTGCAGTTCGTGGAGACCATTGCCGACGACGTGAAGCCCGGCAAGGTCACATCGTTTCCGCAGAGCGTGCAGATGAAGGAAGGCGAGACTGTCGCGTTCTCGTATATCGTCTACGAATCGCGCGAGCAGCGCGACAGCGTCAACGCGAAGGTGATGGAAGATCCACGCCTCAAGTCGATGATGGAATCCGGCGAGACCCCGTTCGATCCGCAACGGATGTTCTTCGGCGGCTTCACGACGATCGTCGAACTCGGACGCAATTGATATTTTTTTGAGCGCTCAACGCAAAGGAAACGCATCGACATGTATATCGCCATGAACCGCTTCAAGATCGTGCCCGGCGCCGAAGCCGACTTCGAACGCCTCTGGACGAGCCGCGACACGCATCTCAAGGACGTGCCGGGATTCGTCGAGTTTCATCTGCTGAAGGGGCCGGTGAAAGACGATCACGTGCTGTATTCGAGCCACACGATCTGGGCGAATCAGGCGGCTTTCGAGGACTGGACGCGCTCGGACGCGTTTCGCGCCGCGCATCGCAACGCCGGCGGCGAGACGCGTCAGCTTTACCTCGGACATCCGGAATTCGAGGGCTTCGAAGTCATTCAGACCGTCAAATAAAACGGTCCTCGAACATTCGAGCACTTGGGCGCAAGCACGCGCGTTTTACATACATGTGAAAAAACGCGCTGCGCCCACACTTTCTTTTCAGACGTTTTCAGGCTTTTGCGCCGCGCGCCATTCGCTGCAAGGTAGAAGAATCGAGCGCCCCTGCGCAAATGCGAACCGCTTCCTTCAAAGTGCGCGGACGGCCCGCGCCGAATTGCGATTCGAGCATGGCGACCGCGCGCGTGCGCTCGTCGTTGCCGAGTTTCTCGCCGGTTGCAAGCTCAAGGACCGAGATGAAATAAGCCGCAGGCGGCGCGGCGCTCGTATGCGGAGTCGTCTGGCGGTCCCCGTCCGCCGCGCCACCCGCGCCCTCACGTCCGTCGTCGCGCGCCGGAATCCACGGATGCCACTTGTTGTCGTATCGACTTCTCATAAGTCAGTTCGCTGGCTCGATTGCTGTGGCGCGCCTTCCGCGCCGTTTATCGTCTGACGCTTGTGGCGTCGCTCTCATTAAACAGACTGTCAGCAAGTGCCGTTCCAACGCATTTTTTCTTATGCGGACTAGCGTGTCGCGACGCTTTCCTCCGACAAAACAGCGCGCGCCACGCGGCATGCCGCGAGATCCCACGCAGCGCATCCCACCGATTTGAACATCGCGGGACGCGCCGCATCGACGGCTTGTGACGGGGCCGCGAGCGCAACGGCCAGCGCCCGCACCGCATTCCAGTCGATGCCCGCGAGAATGAAATCGCCCGCTTCGTGACGCGCGCCCGCGGGATCGTCGACGTAAAGCTCGCTCGCATGGATGGTCGCGGGCGCGATCTCGGCGGCATCGGCGGTGAACGCGCCGACACCGATCACGAAGCGTCCCACACGCGCGGGCATCGTGTAGACGGGCGTCTTGCTCGTGGTCGCGGCGATGACGACGTCGATCGACTCGGGCGTCGCGGCCTCGTCCAGCGCGGCGAGTTGCTTCGAAACCGCCGCATGCGACGCGCAAAATTCGCGCGCGCGCCCCGGACGCGAGCCTTGCACGCGAATGCGCGCATCGGGATAAATAGCCGCGAGCGCCTCGACGTGATACGCCGCCTGCTTGCCCGTGCCGATGACGAGCACGTCGCGCGGCGCGGCGGCATGAAGCGTGCGGATCGCAAGCATCGACACCGCCGCCGTGCGCCGGCCCGTCACCGTCGGGCCATCGAGCATGAATTGCGGAACGCCCGTCGTGGCGTCGTAGGCGGTGACTTGACCGTGAATCGTCGGCAGGCCGAGCGCGCCGTTGCCGGCGCAGACGTTCACGAGCTTGTGCATCGCGAGATCGGCGGCGCTCGCGGGCATCGACAGCATCACGCCGCCCTGGATCGGCACCGCCATGCGCTCCGGGCTCACGATGCGCCCCGCCGCGTAATCGAGCATCGTCGCGGCGAGCGTGTCGACGAGCCGGTCATAAGGCACGAGACGCGCGGTCTGGGCTTCGTCGTAACGCTGGATCGTTGCGGTCATCGGGTGCGCTCGCTTTTGGACGTGGAAGATGAGATCGAACTTTAAAATGCCATCGAAGTGCCGGAACATTCTAACGGTGTGCGACGCCGCGTCATAAAGCGACGCATCGCTCACTACAATGATCAATGAGCCGCTGTCATATGACTGCCATCGAATGCCGTCATAATCCGCCGCCACGCGCCGCGACCGGTCATCGCGACGGCGGCAGCCCAGGAACGCCACGGAGCCCTTCATGAACACGACGGAAAAGCAGCGCCGTTTCCACGCCGACATCATCGACAGCTACGACGAAGAGTTCGAGATGGAGGTAGACGATCGCTTCCTGGATGGCGAATCGACCTTTTCCGACGAAGACCGCGAGCTACGCAAGACCTATTTCCGCGAGCTGTTTCGGCTGCAGGGCGAACTCGTGAAGCTGCAGGACTGGGTCGTGACCGAGGGGCATCGTCTCGTCGTGTTGTTCGAGGGACGCGATGCGGCGGGCAAAGGCGGCGCGATCAAGCGCATCACGCAACGGCTGAATCCGCGCGTGTGCCGCGTGGCCGCCCTGCCCGCGCCGAACAATCGCGAACGCACGCAGTGGTATTTCCAGCGCTACGTGTCGCACTTGCCGGCGGCGGGCGAGATCGTGCTGTTCGACCGAAGCTGGTACAACCGCGCGGGCGTGGAGCGTGTGATGAACTTCTGCACCGACGAAGAGTATGAGGAATTCTTCCGTTCGGTTCCCGAGTTCGAGAAGATGCTTGCGCGAAGCGGTATTCAGATCGTGAAGTACTGGTTCTCTATTACCGACGACGAGCAGGAAGTGCGCTTCCAGGCTCGCATCGAGGACCCGCTCAAACAGTGGAAGTTAAGCCCGATGGATCTGGAAAGCCGCCGGCGTTGGGAGGCCTATACGGCGGCCAAGGAAGTGATGCTTCAGCGCACGCACATTCCCGAAGCGCCGTGGTGGGTCGTGCATGCCGTCGATAAAAAACGTGCTCGCCTGAACTGCATTCACCACTTGCTGAGTCAGGTGCCGTATCACGATGTGGAGCATGACCCGATCGATCTGCCGGCCCGCGTATTCAATCCCGATTATCTGCGCCAGCCGGTGCCCGATGAGATGTACGTTCCCGAAGTGTATTGAAGGTCGATAGCGCGGCGCGCGTCAGCAGCAGTTATTGCACGGCAAGTGCTTGACGCCCCCGCCGCTACGCTGACGCGCGATCGCGTAACGCAGCGCGAATTGATACGCGTGCTGCGATCCTCTCATCACCATTACGAACATGACTTGCGCGAGATTGAAGTCGAGCGTGACCATCAGGCGCATCAACACGAGCAGTGGCAACACCACCGCTGGTTGATACAGTTGTTTTGCGATCAAGTCTCTCATCATCGGCTCCTTATCCCATGATTAGAATTCTAAGGATTAGAGCGCTGCGGATAAACGCTCCGCAGGTGAAGACATATGTTCCAAGAGACGAACAATCGGCTTTGTCAGCGGCGCGTTCGAAAAAAAATGGCCCTGCGCAAGTCAGGGCCATGTTCACGTCACTTCTGCGCGAGACTCGCCTCGGGCACCGGCGTGGGCTTAGCATCGCCCCAGCCGCCGCCCAGCGCGCGGATCAGATTCACCGTCGATACCGCCTGCGTGCCGCGCAATTGCACCGAAGCACGCTGTGTCTGCAGCACGGTACGCTCGGCATCGATCACGTCGAGGTAATTCACCGCGCCCTCGGTGTATTGCGTGCGCGATAGCTGCGCGGCGCGCACCGACGCCTTCACTGCGTCGTCCTGCGTCGCGGTCTGATCTTCGAGAATGCGCAGATCGGACAAGTTGTCCTCCACCTCGCGAAACGCGACGAGCACTTGCTGACGATAGCTCGCCACATCCTCTTCATACACGGCGCGCGCATTGGCGAGATTGCCCTTGCGACGGCCGCCGTCGAAGATCGGGATGTTCAGCGCCGTGCCCGCGAACGGCCCGAGCAAGAAGGTGCGGCTCGACCACTTGAACAGATCGCCGAGCGTCGCCGATTCGAAGCCGCCCGCGCCCGTCAGCGTGAGCGACGGGAAGAACGCCGCCTTCGCCACGCCGATGCGCGCGTTGGCCGCCGCCATCGCGCGTTCCGCTCCCGCGACATCGGGACGGCGTTCGAGCAGCGCCGAAGGCAAGCCGGGCGGCACGCGCACCGTGACTGGCTTGAGCGGGTTCGCGGCTATCGAGAACTCGGCGGGCGCCTTGCCGAGCAGTACCGCGAGACCATGTTCCGACGCCGCGCGCAGACGTTGCACCGTCATCGCGTCCGAGCGCGCGGTCGCGAGTTCGGACTTCGCGCGGGCCACATCGAGTTCGCTGATATCGCCCTCGGTGTAGCGGCGTTGCACGAGCTTCAACGCTTGTTCGCGTAACTGCACGGTGCGCGTGAAGACATCGGTTTCGGCGTCGAGCTCGCGCAGATTGAAGTAGTTCTGCGCCACATCCGCCTGCAACGCCAGTTGCACGGAGCGGAACAACGCCTCGCTCTGCTGCGTGTCGGCGTTCGCCGCCTGCACCGTGTTCGATACGCGGCCGAACAGATCGACCTCATACGACACGCTCGCCTGCGCCCGCCACAGCGTTTGCGCGGGCACGTTGCCATCGGCGGGCAGGAACTGCGATGCCGGCGAGAACTTCTCGCGCGTCGGGCCGAAGCCCGCATCAAGCGTCGGGAACAAGCCGGCGCGCGCCGTCTGGTTGATCGCGCGCGCTTCCTTCACGCGCGCGGCCGCCGCCTTCAGATTCTGGTTCGCGTCCTGCGCCTGCTTTTCCAGATCGTTGAGCGTGGCGTCGTCGAAGATCGTCCACCATTCGCCGCGCATCATCTCTTCGGAAGGCTGCGCGGCCTTCCACGTACCCGCTTCCGATGCATCGAGCGTCGTTTGCGGGGTTTCCTTGTACGCGGATGGCGCGTTGACGTCGGGCTTCTCGTAGGTCGGCGCGAGCGAGCAGCCCGCGACCAGCAGCAACGACGCCATCAGACCCGATAAAACATGCAGCTTATTCATCATTCACCTCACTGCGCTTCGACCGAAGCACCAATACCGCGCATCTGCGGATGTGTGCCGTGCTTGTCCGTTACGTGCTCGGTACGCGAGAGCTTGCGCAGAATCACGTAGAACACCGGCGTCAGCATCAAACCGAAGAGCGTCACGCCCAACATGCCGAAGAACACCGCGATGCCCATCGCATGACGCATCTCCGAGCCCGCGCCCGTCGACAACACGAGCGGCACCACACCCATGATGAACGCGATGGACGTCATCAGAATCGGGCGCAGACGCAGCCGGCTCGCTTCGATCGCGGCCTGCACGATCGAGCGTCCCTGCATCTCAAGCTCACGCGCGAACTCGACGATCAGAATCGCGTTCTTCGCCGACAAGCCCACCAGCACCATCAAGCCGATCTGCGTGAAGATGTTGTTGTCGCCATCGGTGAGCCACACGCCGAGGAGCGCCGACAGAATGCTCATCGGCACGATCATGATCACCGCGAGCGGCAGCGTCAGGCTTTCGTACAGCGCGGCGAGCACGAGGAACACGAGCAGCACGCTGATCGGGAACACCCAGAGCGCGGCGTTGCCCGCGAGGATCTGCTGATACGTGAGATCGGTCCATTCGAACTTGATCCCGCGCGGCAGCACTTCCGCCGCGATGCGTTCCGCCGCTGCCTGCGCCTGCCCCGACGAATAGCCTGGAGCCGGACCGCCGTTGATGTCGGCGGCGGTATAGCCGTTGTAGCGCACGACCATCTCGGGACCATACGTCGGCGTCACCTTCACGAGCGACGACAAAGGCACCATGTCGCCGCTAGCGTTACGCGTCTTCAGCAAACCGATGTCTTCCGGATTCGCGCGGAACGGCGCATCCGCCTGCACGCGCACCTGATACACGCGTCCGAAGCGATTGAAGTCGTTCACATAGAGCGAGCCGAGATAAACCTGCATCGTGTCGAACACGTCCGTCACGGAGACACCGAGTTGCTTCGCCTTCACGCGATCCAGATCGACGTTCAACTGCGGCACGTTGATCTGATAGCTTGAGAACGTCGGGCCGAGTTCGGGCGTCTGCGATGCGCGCTTGATGAACGCCTGCGTCGCGTCGTTGAGCGCCGCGTAACCGAGCGCGCCGCGATCTTCGAGCTGCATCTTGAAGCCGCCGAGCGTGCCGAGACCGAGAACCGGCGGCGGCGGGAACACGGCGATGAACGAACCCTTGATGCCCGCGTACTTCTGATTCAGCGCGCCGGCAATCGCGTTCGCCGACAGCGCCTTGTCATGCACGCGTTCCTTGAAAGGCTTCAACGTGACGAACACGATGCCAGCGCTCGACGAGTTGGTGAAGCCGTTCACCGACAAACCCGGAAACTCGACCGCGCTTTCCACGCCCGGCTGCTTCAACGCGATATCCGACATCTGACGGATCACGCCTTCCGTGCGATCGAGCGATGCGCCGTTCGGCAGTTGCGCGAAGCTGATCAGATACTCCTTGTCCTGCGCGGGCACGAAGCCGCCCGGCACGATCTTGCCCATCAGCACCGCGCCGCCGAGCAGCACGGCATACACGACCATCATCAATGCCTTGCGATTGATGACGCTCGTCACGCCCTTGCCGTAAGCATCCGAGCCGCGACGAAAGACCTTGTTGAAGCCGCGGAAGAAGCCGCCGAACACGCGGTCCATGCCTCGCGTGAGCCAGTCCTTCGGCTCGTCATGGCCTTTCAACAACAGCGCGGCGAGTGCCGGCGACAGCGTCAGCGAATTGAACGCGGAGATCACCGTCGAGATGGCGATGGTCATCGCGAACTGCTTGTAGAACTGGCCCGTGAGGCCCGACATGAAAGCGAGCGGCACGAACACGGCGACGAGCGTCAGCGCAATCGCGATGATCGGCCCGCTCACTTCGCGCATCGCCTGATAGGTAGCCTCTCGCGCCGATAACCCCGACTCGATGTTGCGCTCCACGTTCTCGACGACCACGATCGCATCGTCGACGACGATACCGATCGCGAGCACCATCCCGAACAACGACAACGCGTTGATCGAGAACCCGAATGCAAGCAGCAACGAGAACGTACCGACGATCGACACCGGCACCGCGAGCAACGGAATGATCGACGCGCGCCACGTCTGCAGGAACACGATCACGACGAGCACCACGAGTGCGATAGCTTCCGCGAGCGTATGAATGACCGCTTCGATACTGGAGCGCACGAACTGCGTCGGGTCATAGACGATCTGGTATTCGAGACCCGCGGGCATGTCCGCCTTCAGCTCCTTCATCGTCTTGCGCACTTCGTCGGAGATCTGCAGCGAGTTCGCGCCCGGCTGCTGATTGATTGCGATTGCAACCGCCGACTTATTGTCGAGCAACGAACGCAGTCCATATTCCGATGCAGCGAGCTCGACGCGGGCGACATCGGAGAGATGCGTGACCGCGCCATCCGGCGAAGTTTTCAGCACGATGTCGCGGAACTCCGACTCGTTCTGCAAGCGGCCGCGCGCATTCACGTTCAGTTGCAGCGGCACGTTCGGCAAGGTAGGCGATCCGCCGATCACACCGGCCGCGACCTGCACGTTCTGCTCGCGGATCGCGTTGACCACATCGGTCGCCGTCATGCCGCGCTGCGCGACCTTTTGCGGATCGAGCCACACGCGCATCGAGTAATCGCCCGAGCCCCACAACTGCACTTCGCCCACACCGGCGATGCGTTCGAGCCGGTCCTTCACGTTGATCAGCGCATAGTTGCGCAGATACGTCATGTCGTAGCGGCCGTTGGGCGAGTTCAGGTGGACGACCATCGTCAGCGTCGGCGACGACTTGATGGTCGTCACGCCGAGGCGCTGCACGTCTTGCGGCAGACGCGGCAATGCCTGGTTCACGCGGTTTTGCACGAGCTGCGTGTTCTTGTCCGGATCGGTGCCGAGCTTGAACGTGACCGTGGTCGTGAGGTTGCCGTCGCTATTGGCTTGCGACTGCATGTAGAGCATGTCCTCGACGCCGTTGATCTGCTCTTCGAGCGGCGAGGCCACGGTCTCCGCGATAACTTTCGGGTTCGCGCCGGGATACTGCGCATGCACGACGACCGAAGGCGGCACGACTTCCGGATACTCGGAGATCGGCAGCTTGAACATCGCGATGATGCCCGCGAGCAGCACGACCACCGATAGGACGCCCGCGAAGATCGGGCGGTCGATGAAGAATTTGGATATGTTCATGACGAGTTCTGTCTGTTGCGGATGACGCGCATCACTGGGCGGATGCGGTCTTCACGGCCGGCGCATCGCCGCTCGTATCCATTGCGACGTTGTTGGCCTTGATCACGTCGTTGGGACGCACGCGCTGCAGGCCATTCACGACGATGCGCTCGCCCGGCTGCAGGCCCTTCGAAATCACGCGCAGGCCGTCCTGCGTCTGCGCCAGCGTGACTTCGCGGTACTGCACGCGGTTGTCTTTATCGACGACCATCACGTACTTCTTGTCCTGATCGGTGCCGATAGCTTCGTCTTCCACGAGCACGGCCGGATGCGGCGTGCCGCCGCCGACCTTCACGCGCGCATAGAGACCCGGCACGAGCGTGCCGTCCGGATTGTTGAAGCGCGCGCGCACGCGAATCGTGCCGGAGGTCGTATCGAGCCGGTTATCGACAGAATCGACGACGCCATCGCGCGAATAGCCGTCTTCGTTCGCGAGACCGAGCGACACCGGCACCGCGCTGCCCGAATCGCGGCCGAGATAGCGCAGATACGTTTGTTCATCGACATCGAACGATGCGTAGATCGGCGATACGGACACGAGCGTCGTGAGCAATGGCGCGTTCGCACCCGTCGACACGATGTTGCCGACCGTGAGTTCCGCGCGCGACACGCGGCCCGAGACGGGCGCGACGATATGCGTGTACGTGAGATTGATCTTCGCGGTTTCGAGCGCAGCCTGCGCGGCCTTCAGGTTGGCGACGGCCTCGCGCGCGGCGTTCTGTTTCTCGTCGTAATCGCGCTTGGCGATGGCGTTGTCCGCGAGCAGACGTTCCGCGCGCGCCGCATCCGTCGACGTATAGCCGTTACGTGCTTGCGCCGCCGCGAGCTGCGCCTGTGCGCGATCCACTTCGGCCTGATACGGACGCGGATCGATCGTGAAGAGCGCATCGCCCTTCTTCACGAGCTGGCCGTCCTTGAAATGCACCGCGACGATCGTGCCGGGCACGAGCGGACGAATGTCGACGTGATCGACAGCTTCGAGCCTGCCCGAATAGCTTTGCCAGTCGGTGATGGTCTTCGACACCACGGCTGCAACGTCCACTTCCGTGGCTGTCGGGCTATGCGCGGCGGCTTTGGCTTCGTTGATCGCCGAATCGCCGTGCCCGCGCAAGACGGTATGACCGCCCGCGCCGGCGACGATCAGCGCAGCGCCTAGCGCGGCGTAGATACGTTTGCGAGTGAATAACATGGTGAGGCTCCGGTTGCGTTGAGATTGTTGTTGTGCGGTGCGTGGCTGGCGTGCCGTTTCTTGCGCTTATCTTCTGCGTTCATCTGTGCACTCAGCTTTCGCGCTTATTTCGCGCGTGCGAGGCGTTTCCTGAAGAACGTGACGACATCCGAGAGCGCGTCGGGATGCGCGGCGAGCGCCTGATGCGATGTCTTGCCATGACGCGTGACCTCGGTCGGCACGCCCGCGGCAATGAGTTCGCCCGCGTATTTTTCCGCCTCGATATGCAGCAGATCGTGCTCGGCGCTCGCGATCATCGCGGGCGGCAGGCCGCCGAGACGGCGCGATTCGAGCGGCGCGGCGTACGGATGCAGCCGTTGCGAAGGATTCGGCAGATACGCGCGATACCACTGCGCGCATTCGCATGCTTCGAAATCGGGGCACAGTACTTTGCGTTCGTCGGCGAGGCGCGTCATGCTCGGATCGAGCAACGGTGCGAGCAGCGCTTGCGCGGACATGCGAATATCGCCGCGATCGCGCGCGATAGCCGCGACACACGTCGCGAGATTGCCGCCCGCATCGTGGCCCGCGATCCCGATGCGCTGCGGGTCCGCGCGCTGCGAGCGGGCATGCGCGACCGCCCACTGCGCCGCCCGATAGCCATCCTCGGGCGCGGCGGGAAACGGAAACTTCGGCGCGAGCGAATAGCCGACCGACACGACCCACGCGGGTGTATCGCGGGCAATCGTCGCGGCGGCGATATCCGCGTCGTCAAGTCCGCCGCGAATAAAACCGCCGCCGTGGAAGTAAAGAACGATGGGCAGAATCGTGCCGTCCGACGCGGGACGATAACTGCGCAGCGTGATCGGCTGCACGTGTCCCGTGACGTGCACATCTTCGATGCACAAGCGAGGAGTCGACTCCAGATCCAACAGTGTTGCCATGGTTATTCTCGGTGCGAGGCCTATGCTGCAAGGCCTTCACGCATAAGTTGCGATGCTGCGAATTCTGGAGCCCGCGCCTTTTTTAATAAATGCCTATAATCCGGCAACACAATTCGGTCGCACCGAACAATCGTGGTTATCCCTCGCGATTGTTTATCGGTCATTCTTTAGCGCGCGCTTAATTAGTTGCATCGCTAAGCAAAGAAGGTGAGAGAACATGGATCGGTTACAAGCAATGCAGGTCTTCACCCGCGTCGTGGACACGAACAGCTTCTCGCGCGCAGCAGACACACTCAATCTGCCGCGCGCCTCGGTCACGACGATCATCCAGAATCTGGAAGCGCATCTGAACGTGAGGCTGCTTCAGCGCACGACACGCAGGCTCAACCTCACGCCGGACGGCGCGGCGTATTACGAGCGCTGCGTGCGCATTCTCGCGGACATCGAGGAAGCGGAAGGCTCGTTCTCGAATAACGGAAAAGGTCCGCACGGCAAGTTACGCGTGGACATGCCCGGCGCAATCGGCCGGCTCATTGTTATGCCGCAGCTATGCGATTTCCATACGCGCTATCCGGAAATCGAACTGATGATGGGCTTCGGCGACAAGCCGGTCGATCTCATTCAGGAAGGCGTCGATTGCGTGATTCGCGTGGGCACGCTGCAGGATTCGAGCCTCGTCGCGCGACGCATCGGCGTGTTTCAGGGCGTGACGGTGGCCTCGCCGCAATATCTCGAACGCAACGGCACGCCGAAAATCATCGACGATTTGCAGAATCACACGGCCGTGAATTATTTTTCGAGCCGCACCGGCCGCATCATGGACATGGACTTCGTCGTCGACGACGAAACCATCGAAGTGAAAATGCGCGGCATGATCGCGGTGAACGACGCCGAAGCGTATCTGGTTTGCGGCCTGAAGGGTGTCGGCATCATTCAGGTGCCGCGTTTCATGGCGTTGCCGCATCTGCGCGCGGGCGAACTCGTCGAAGTGCTGCCGCAATGGAATCCGCTACCTATGCCCATTTCCGCGGTGTATCCGCATAACCGGCATCTGTCGCCGAAGGTGCGCGTGTTCGTCGACTGGGCCGCCGAGTTGTTCGAGCGCTGCCCGCTGCTACAAGGTCAGAAGGATGCGGAAGAGCGCTGCCTGCCGACGAGCACGCCGTCGCCGGCCATCGTGCGGCACGGCACGCCGGAAGTCGCGGGCACCGAAGACATCGTTGCATAGCTAACCATCTCTGCATTTTCGCGCGGCCATGACGATCGAATGATGATCGCCGTGCGCCGCGCCTCCGCACAAGCCCGTATTTCAAGGCTCTGCGCGATTATTCGCCGAAATCGATAAATCTATTCGCCGATACGGCATTTATCCGCAGTTATCGCGCGGCTACATTCACTCCCAGCGCAGCACGCTCAACGCGAATGCAATCCGCATTTGCCCGAACGCTGCATCGGAATGAAAGGAGTCGCAAGCATGAAACAGCTCATCACGGGGTTTTCTCTCGCAGCCATTTCCGCCGTCGTTACGACGACCGCTTTCGCCGAGGGCGGACAAGGCATCGGTCACGCGGGCACGTATCAGGTTCAGACGCTAACGCAAACCAACGCGAGCGAGACGCCGAAGACACGAGCGCAAGTGCGTGCCGAACTCGTCGCCGCCTATTCGAACGGCTCGTTGCCGGCATTGAATCGCAACACGTATCCGGACCGCAGCATGTGGGGCGACGCCGTCGCCGCGCAAAGCGACCAGCGCGCACGCAATGCGGCGCAAGCGGAAGCGCGTAACCGCGAGATCGTCGAGTATGCCAATGGCTCGGCGACGCAAGGCAACGTGATCGCGCGTTGATTACGCGATCCACAGAAGATTCAAGAGGTCATCATGTTTGAAAACACGTCGCTCGATCAGTTCTCGCTTCTCGACGAACTTCCTTCGCTCACGCCGGTATGGCATCCGTTCACTCAGCACGTGGCGCATAACTCGACGGTCGCTAAAGAGACGCAGCAGGACAGCACCGAACGCTCGCATTGAGCGTGATATGAAGGCGCGGACGAATGCCCGCGCCTTTTTTCTTCAACTCAACCGCACGCGCCGATTTCGCCGCATGCCGTGCAGAAGTCGCAGCCGTCCTTGCGAATCACCGCATTGGCGCCGCATGTCGCGCATTTAACGCCGTGCATCAGGGGAAGGCTATGTGGATCGATTTCGCCTTGCGCGGCACCCTCGGATATTTCATCGCGTTCATCGGCTACAGCTACCGGATGCGGCGCGCTATCGGCGCCCTTGCGCGCAAGCACGCGCGACGGTACCTGGTTGCCTTCTGCATCGAGAAAACCGCGTCGATAAAGAATCTGCTGGATCGCATAAGCTAGCGCGGCCACTTCCGAATCGTGCCAGCGCGGACTGCGGTGTCCATCGAGCCGTTCGACATCGCCGAGACGCACTTGTCCCCGATCCCACGACACCTTGCGCATGTCCTGAAGCGTGCGCGCCGCGAAGCCGCCGCGTGCAGCCAGCGAGATCGAGCGCATCGTCGCCGTGATCCATTGCTGTGATTCGTCGCGCTGCCCCGTGGGAATAAAGAACTCGATAGGCCGTTCGATCGTCACGTCCTCGCCCGCGATACGTCCCGTCACTTCAATGAACGACACCGCGAGATAAAGCGACTTCTTCCCCGCCTGCGTCAGATATTCGACCTTCTCGATGATCGCGGGCAACGCGCCTCTCGGCCGATGATCGATCGCGATGCGCAGCGGATCGAGATCGAGCTCGGGGTCGGGCGAGTCGCTCGGCGTTTGCGCGGGCGTAACGGACAGCACCGCGCCCAAGGTCTCGTTCGGGCGATACGTCGCAAGCCCTTTCAAGCCGCGCCGCCATGCTTCGAAATAGAGGTCCTGGAACTTGTCGAACGGATAATCGGCGGGCACGTTCACGGTCTTCGAGATCGACGTATCGACGAAGGGCTGCACCGCCGCCATCATTTCCATGTGATCGTGCGCGGACATTTCCAGCGCGCTCACGAAGTACTCGGGCAACGCGTTCACATCGCCGCCCATCTCACGATAGAGCCGATACGCGTGATCTTCGACAGCGAAGGTCTGACGCGAGCCGTCCGCCATGCGCTTGGTGCGCTGATATGTCCACGAGAACGCAGGCTCGACGCCATTCGATGCGTTGTCCGCGAACGCGAGACTCACGGTTCCCGTCGGCGCAATGGAGAGCAGATGACTATTGCGGATGCCGTGCTCGCGGATCGCGCTCTTGATGTCATCCGGCAAGCGCGAGGCGAACGTGCCCTCTTCCAGATAACCCTTTGCATCGAAGAGCGGAAACTTGCCGCGCTCGTTCGCTAGCTCGACAGAAGCGCGATACGCTTCATCGCGCATCGTGCGGGCGACGCGCGCGGCGAAGTCGCGCCCTTCCTGCACGTCGTAACGCAGCCCGAGCATCACGAGCGCATCGCCCAGGCCCGTGAAGCCCACGCCGATGCGCCGCTTGGCCGCCGCTTCGCGCGCCTGTTCTTCGAGCGGCCAGAGCGTGACGTCGAGCACATCGTCGAGGAATCGCACTTGCGTGCGCGTGGTGCGCGCGAGGCCGACCCAGTCGAACGAAGGCGCGCCGCCACGCATCTGCGCGAACGGGTCGCGCACGAAGCGCGTGAGATTGAGCGGGCCGAGATTGCAGCAACCGTATGCGGGTAGCGGCTGCTCGCCGCATGGATTGGTGGCGCGGATCGCTTCGATAGCGCGCAGGTTGTTGTCATCGTTCATGCGCGACATGAACACGACGCCCGGCTCCGCGACATCGTAGGTCGAGCGCATGATCGTGTTCCACACTTCGCGTGCCCGCACCTCGCGATAGACCCACAAGCCGTCGTCGCGCTGATGGATGTCTCCCGCTGCGCGTTGCGCGGGCGATGGCTCGGCTTTGTGCACGAGTTGCCACTGCGCGTCATCGGCGACGGCCTGCATGAACTCGTCGGTCACGGCGACCGATACGTTGAAATTGTTCCAGCGCCCTTTCGTATGTTTCGCCGCGATGAATTCGAGCAGATCGGGATGCGAGCAATCGAGAATGCCCATCTGCGCACCGCGCCGCGCGCCGGCGCTTTCGACCGTGCGGCACGAAGCGTCGAACACATCCATGTAGCTGCACGGTCCCGATGCAGCCGATCCCGTGGAATGCACGCGCGCGCCTCGCGGACGGATCGCGGAAAAGTTATAGCCGACGCCGCCACCGCGACGCATCGTCTCGGCCGACTGCAACAGCGCCACGTAGATGCCCGGCAAACCGTTGCTGTCGACGCCTTGTATCGCGTCGCCGACCGGCTGCACGAAACAGTTGATGAGCGTCGCGTCGATGCCCGCGCCCGCAGCGCTCATGATGCGACCCGCGCCGAGCGCGCCGCGCTTGAAGTTATCGACGAACTCCGCTTCGATCTTCGCGCGCGTTTCTTTCGGCTCGGCCTGCGCGACACCGCGCGCCACACGGCGATAAATATCGTCGACGCGGGCCTCGTCGCCCTTGGCATATTTTTCGAGCATCACGTCGATGGAGAACTGCTGCGGTGCGATAGCGGTGCTGGGATTGTCTTCAGCCATGTCGGAGATCCTTTGATTGCTGAGCCTCGCGCGCGATTGACCGATGGGGTCGGAATCCTGCTCTTGCGCGAAAGGTTGAACTGCCGCAAAGGCAATGCCCGACGATAGCGCGATTTCTCCCCGCTCGCCATCGACCCGTTAAACTCGCCTGATCGAAACCAGAACAATCAGCCGACCATTCGCATGAACACGCGTCATCCGCCGCTCTTCGGCATTTCGGGCCGCTCGGGCCAGGGCAAGACCACGTTGATCGAAGCGCTTCTGCCGTGGCTGCGCGCACGCGGCATCACCGTCAACGTCATCAAGCATAGTCATCACTCGATCGAGTTCGAGCCGCCGGGCAAGGACAGTGCGCGCTTTCGTCGCGCGGGCGCGGGAGAAGTGCTGATCACATCGCCATTCCGTTATGCGATCGTGCGTGAGTTGAACGGCGACGCGGAGCCGCCGCTAAGCGAATTGGCCGCGCGGCTATCGGACGCGGATCTCGTGATCGTTGAAGGATTCGCGCGCGAACCGATGCCACGGCTCGAAGTCGTGCGGCCTTCGGCGGGCCTCGATCCGCTCTATAAGACCGACGTGGAGATAGTTGCAATTGCAACCAACGATGCCGCCGCGATCGAGTCGACCTTGCCGATGCTCGATCTGAACGACATCGCAAGCATCGGCGCGTTCATCTGCGAGCGCATGGGCATCGCACTGAACGATCAGCTCGCGGCGAGGCCGTGACGCGCCATCGCCAGCGCTTCGTGCAACACGTCGCTGTCGCCGATGTGATTCGCGAGCAGCAACACGAGCTTCGCGTTGAGCATCTGGCTGGCTTCGTCGGAGAGGCCATCGTGCGTATTGATGAGGCGCTCGTAGAACGCATCGTGATCCGCGATATTCAGTTCGAGATTGAGCTTCATACGATTCGTCATCCGTTGCAGGTTGCACGCTTGAGCGCCGCCGTCACCGATGCGGCGTCGAAGGCGCGCCAGCGCGCGCACACGTGTTGATCGGGACGCAGCAGATAGAACGTGCCGGGCCGCGCATCGAAGCGATGGGCGACCATGCCTTCCACGTCCTCCACCACCGTTACGCCGGGCACCGTGCACATCATGCCTCTGGGCACGACGATCAGCGCGCGCACCGGCAGTGACCCGTTCGACAAGCCAGCCAGACTTTGCGCGCAGACTTCGGGGCCATGCCCCAGCCCGCAGAAATAGATGCCCGTGAACGCGCCTCCGTGCGTCTGCGGCAAGAGCCACGCATCACGGTCATCGACGCGCACGGGCGCATCGACGCATGGCGCGCCGGGAAGCATCGCGCTGTTGAAGACATCGCCTTCCTTGTCGGGCGTATTGAGCGTCGAATCGCGCAGCACCGCGGGCACCGAAAGCCGTCCGCTGTTCGCCATGCGCCGCGCGAACGCGCAATCCTTCGCGAGATTGAGCGTCGCATCGCGAAAGAGCCGTGAAACCGCGCTCTTTGGCGTGATGAAGTCGGTGGCGCGCGTCGAGTTGAGGATGTTTTCATCGGCGGCGTATTCGCGCTCGGACGCGTAGGTGTCCAGCAGCGTGTGCGGCGCATCGCCGTTCACGACGAGCTTCAGCTTCCACGCGAGATTGTCCGCGTCCTGCACGCCGCTATTCGCGCCGCGCGCGCCGAACGGCGACACGCCATGCGCGCAATCGCCCGCGAAAATGACGCGCCCGTGCCTGAAGTCATCCATGCGCAGACACGAGAACGTGTAGACGCTCACCCATTCCAGCTCGAATTCCGCGTCTTCGCCGAGCAACGCCTTCACACGCGGAATCACGCGCTCGGGCTGTTTTTCCGCGACCGGGTCCGCGTCCCAGCCGAGCTGAAAATCGATGCGCCACACATTGTCCGGCTGACGATGCAGCAGCACCGACTGATTGCGATGGAACGGCGGATCGAACCAGAACCAGCGTTCGGTTGGAAACGGCGCCTTCATCTTCACGTCGGCGATCAGGAAGCGGTCCTTGAACGTGCGGCCGTGACTGTCGAGACCGAGAAGCTTGCGCATGGCGCTGCGAGATCCGTCGGCGGCCACCACGTATTGCGCCTTGAGCGGATACACGCCATCGGGCGTTTCGACCTGTAACTCGACGTGATCTTCATGCTGCGTCACGCCGATCACATTGCTCTTCCAGCGCATCTGCAGTGGCTCCAGTTGCTTCGCGCGTTCGGCGAGAAAGCCTTCGACGTAGTACTGCTGCAAGTTGATGAACGCGGGCCGCGAGTGCCCTGTTTCCGGCAGCAGATTGAACGTGTAGACGAGATCTTCCTGCAGAAACACCTTGCCGACATTCCAGCTCACGCCCTTCTCGATCATCCTGTCGCCGCAGCCGAGGCGATCGAAAATTTCCAGCGTGCGCTTGGCGAAGCAGATCGCGCGCGAGCCGGTCGACACGGTGTCGTCGTTGTCGAGCAGCACGGTGCGCACGCCCTGCTGCGCGAGATCGATGGCCGTGGCCAGCCCGACCGGACCTGCGCCGACTATGGCAACGGGATAAGGCGATGACGCGGGCGCATCGTGATCGGGCGCGCGCTCATATTCGAAACGCAGACTGGCGTAATTCACGGACATTCGATCGTCTCCATCGTCGAGCTTTTCTCGTCTTCGCAAGACGTCTGGCTCGGTGCAATCACTTCATTGGTGGTTATCTGTTCATCATTGTACAAGTGGTTTTATAATGTTGAATCTACGTTTACCCGTATCCAGACGCGGGAACGCCCGCGTTTACATCCGCTTACATCCACTTACAAGCGCGTGCGACGGTTCTCCGGCGAAACGAACGTTCAAAGGATACGGCGGCCGAATGCCGTGAAATCCCATATGAACATTAGAGGACGAAAACGTATGAAAGCGAAGGCTTCACTGATGCTGGTCAGCGCGATGACCGCGGGCGTGCTGTTGTCGGGTTGCGTCGTCGAACCCGCGCGGCCGCCGCAGCCCGCGCCCGTGGCGGAAGTCATGCCGCCGCCGCCCGCGACGGGGTATCGCTGGGTGAAGGGGCGCTATCGATGGGAAGGCAACCACTGGCAGTGGGTGCCGGGACACTGGCGGCCGGTCTGAGCGCGAGGCTTCGATTCGCTCAGACGGAGACGAAGCCGAGCATCTTCGATACGCGTTGCGCGCACGCGTGCAGCGCCATTGCGATGTCGCCGTTCCACGCGCCGTCGAACGACCCACTCGGGCCGATCGCCGTGATCGCGAGCACGATATTGCGCGTGTGATCGAACACCGGCGCGCTCAATGCGCCGATGCCGGCGACGGGTTCGTCGATGGCTCGCGCGATACCGTGCTCGCGCACTTCGGCGAGCATCGCGTCGATCTGCCCGCGCGTGTAATCCCGACGTTGGGCGCCGACTTGCAACGCGCCCGCGCGCTCGATTGCGACGAGCGCATCGACGGTCATCGGCGGCAGGTAGGCGGCGAACGCGCGGCCTGTCGCGGTCTGCAGCAGCGACATTACCGTGCCCGTGCGCATTGTCACGTGAATGGGCACGCTCGCCTGCTGAATGTGAACGATGGTCGGCCCATAGCTGCCCGCGCTCGCGAGCGCGACCGTATGCTCGATACGCGGCATCATCTTCGCTACTTCCGCGATCGCGAGGCGCACCGGATCGACGCGCTGCAAACTGATCAGACCCATCTGCAACGCGAACGGCCCGAGTTCATAGCGGCCCGTCGCCGGGTCTTGCTGAATCAAGCCGAGATTGCCATACGACACGAGATACGGATGCGCCTTCGCCGACGGCATGCCGGCCTTCTTCGCGAGATCGCCGAGGAGCATCGGGCCGCCATGATCCACGAGCGCGCGCAGGAGCGCTCCGCCTACTTCGATCGATTGAATGCCGCGGCGCACTGCGCTCATGTCTGACCTTGTGTTGTTATCGACGATGCGCGCGATGATAACCGCAGTCGTGCGCGTATCGTCATACTTCGGGGTTCAGGCGTTCGATGAGTTCGCGATGTTGCGGATAGCGCGCTTCGAGCGTGCCCGGCGCGGCGAGTTCGAACTCGCTGAACTCAAAGCCCGGCGCGACCGTGCAACCGACGAGCGCCGCGCCCTGTGCATCGTGGCATTCGGCCGCGAACCAGTTGCCCGCTTCGACGACGGCCTGAAACACCGTATCCGCGTGATCGAGCGCGTTGCCGAGCCGATGCGTGACGAGCGATCCGTTCGCGTCGAGCACATGCACGTCGATCGGGTCGCCTGCATAGAAGTGCCAGAGCTCATCGGAACGAATGCGATGCCATGCCGAATGCGCGCCATCGCAAAGCAGAAAATAAATCGCGGTGGATGCCGAGCGCGCATCGCCTTCGTTTTCGCGCACGACGTTGCCGCGCGCGCGATACGTCTCGCGGAAGAATCCGCCTTCGGGATGCGGTTCGAGTTTCAGACGCTGGATCAATTCGCGGCTGTCGATGCGTTCGCGATGCATGTCGTTCCTTTGGCAGAGCGGTTGCGGTTCGCGTATTCTGCATCGGATTGCTCGTGTCGCCATGCCTCATCAACGATCGACGAATGCCATGACTCTTTCCTCTTCCTTGCTGAACGCCTTCGCGCCGACAGGCACGTTGCGCGCATCGATCAATCTCGGCAATCCGATCCTCGCGCATCGCATAAGTACCGGCATCAGCACCGGCACTGACAGCGGCGAGCCGGGCGGCGTATCGGTGGACATCGCACGCGAGCTTGCATCGCGGCTCGGCGTGCCGGTCGCCTTCACGTCGTTCGACCGCGCCGCCGAGTCCGTCGAAGCCGTCACGAACGAAAACGCGGACATCGGCTTCTTCGCGATCGATCCGCTGCGCGGCGCGGGCATCGCGTTCACCGCGCCGTATGTGCTGATCGAAGGCTGTTACCTCGTGCGCGATGCATCGCCGCTCACGCGCAACGAGGATGTCGATCGCGAAGGCAATCGCATCATGGTCGGTAAGGGCAGCGCCTACGATCTCTTCCTCACGCGCGAAATCAAACATGCGCAAATCGTGCGCACGGAGTCGTCGCAGGCCGTGGTCGAAGCCTTCGTGCGCGACAACCTCGAAGTCGCGGCGGGCGTGAAGCAGCAACTCGAATCCGATGCGGCGCGCACGTCCGGATTGCGCCTGCTCGACGGACGCTTCATGGTGATCCAGCAGGCGATGGGTTTGCCGAAGCGTCGGGGCGACGAAGCCGCGCGTCATCTGCGTGAGTTCGTGGAGGACGTGAAGCGCTCGGGCTTCGTCGCGGATGCGCTCGCGCGGCACGGCATCAAGGGGGCATCGGTTGCCCCCGCCGCATAGAACCAGGCCACTTCGCGATGCCCGCCGTCGTCACGCTCGCCGTCACCGACTGGATCGACGCGAGCTTCGAGCGCGACGTCGCGGGCGGGCTTGCCGCGTTCAACCGCGCGCAACTCGGCCCGAGCCATCAACGCGATCTTGTGGTTTCTCTCTATCGCGATGACGACTTCGTCGGCGGCCTCGCGGGGTACACCGCGTGGGACTGGCTCTTCGTGAAATGGCTGTGGATTCGCGAGGACGCGCGCGGCGCCGGACTCGCCGCACGCGCCCTGGAAGCCGCCGAGAACGAGGCAAGAAAACGCGGATGCCGCGCCGCGTGGCTCGATACGGTCAATCCCGCTGCGCGCGCCCTCTATGCGCGTTGCGGCTACGCGTCCTTCGGCGAACTCGCCGAGTTTCACGCGGGCCAGCCGCGCTACTTCATGCAAAAGCGGTTCTAGTCATTTGGCGTTTTGCATTACGCATGCATTGAACCATCTTGCATTGAGAATTTTGCATTACGCATGCGATTTCAGCCGCTCCGCGACGCGCGCGGTGATCGCGCCGCGCGCCGCCAGCGAAGGCGCGCAACGCTCGCGCACATCCGTCACGACCGCGGCGGGCGCGCGTTCCGGATCGCCCGAATCGAACGGCGGCGCGGGCGCGTATTCCATCTGCAACTGGATCGCCTGCGCCTCGTGTTCCCCAACGAGTTCCGCCGCGAGCGTCAGCGCGAAGTCGATGCCCGCCGTGATGCCGCCGCCCGTGAACAGATTGCCGTCGCGCACCACGCGTTCACGGACCGGAATCGCGCCTAGTTCCGCGAGCAGATCGTGATACGCCCAGTGCGTCGTCGCGCGCTTGCCGCGCAACAGGCCCGCCGCGCCGAGCACGAGCGAGCCGGTACAAACCGAGGTCACGTAACGCGCGGCCGCCGCCTGTTGACGGAGGAACGCGAGCGTTTCCTCGTCCTCCATCAGATCGCCGACGCCCGAGCCGCCCGGCACGCAGAGCACGTCGAGCGCGGGGCAATCGGCGTAGGTCGCGTCGGGCGTCAGGATCATGCCGGCGCTCGATCTCACGGGCTCGCGCGTCTTCCAGACGAGATGCACCTTCGTGTCGGCCATGTGCGCGAACACGTCGTAGGGGCCGGTCAAGTCGAGTTGCTGCACGCGCGGGAACAACAACAGGCCGATATGTAGCGTCATCGTCTTCTCCTGGTTCGATGGTGTTGGCAGTGGACGAATCGATGCTACGCCGCTACGCTATGGCGAAATCGACATACAACCCACGTTTTACGCCAATCGCGCTCTTGTGAGGCTGCCATGCAGACCGACGTCGCCCGCATCGTCGACGTGCTCGCCTTTCCCGACGTCCAGTTGCTCGACGTCGCCGGCCCGTTGCAGGTCTTCGCGGCCGCGAACGAACTGGCGGTCGCGGCGGGCTTGCCGCGGCCGTATCGCCCGCGCGTCGTCTCGCGAGGCGGCACGGTGAACGCATCGGCGGGACTAGGACTCGTCGGCGAAGCGTTGCCCGACGCGAGCGAAGCGTGCGACACGCTCATCGTCGCGGGCGGCTGGGGCGTTCATCAAGCGGTGCATGACCGCGAACTGGTCGATTGGGTGCGCGAGCGCTCGGCCCGCGCGCGGCGCACGGCGTCCGTCTGCACGGGCGCGTTTCTACTCGCCGCCGCCGGCCTGCTGAACGAACGCCGCGCCGTGACGCACTGGACGCGCTGCGCGGAACTCGCCACTCGCTTCCCGACGATTAACGTGGATCCCGATCCGATCTTCATCCGCGATGGCGACGTATGGACGTCCGCGGGCGTCACGGCGGGCATCGATCTGTCGCTCGCCCTCGTCGAGGACGATCTCGGCCGCGCGCTCGCGCTCGATGTCGCGCGCCATCTGGTCGTATTCCTCAAGCGTCCCGGCGGCCAGGCGCAGTTCAGCGCGGCGCTGTCGCTGCAGAAATCCGGCGAACGCTTCGGCGAACTGCATGCGTGGATCGCGGAGAATCTCGCGGCGGATCTGTCGGTCGGCATTCTCGCCGCGCGCGTCGGCATGAGCGAACGCAGCTTCGTGCGCCATTACCGCGCGCAAACCGGCACGACGCCCGCGCGCTCGATCGAACGCATGCGGCTCGAAGCCGCGCGCCGTTTGCTCGGCGATACCACGCTCCCGGTGAAGCGGGTCGCCGCGCGCTGCGGGTTCGGCACCGAGGAAACGATGCGACGCGGTTTCCTGCGTTCGCTCGGCGTATCGCCGCAGGCTTATCGCGAGAGATTTACCGGTCACGAAGCCGCCGAAACCACGCATCCGGCATGAATGCCCGCATGCGGGCGGCGCGCGCAGCTTTTTTTGTTCCGCCTACTCAAGCCTGTAAGCTGCCTGCCGTTACCCCATTTAGAGCGCTTGCTTGAGACGCGCGCCGCGGACGGCGTGCGCGCGCAGTTGCTGAACGAGACCCGCCCGAGGTGGCGGCAATATGGCCTGGAGCGCCGATGAGTGTGTTTCCCGCGAACGACGCGCAGGTTGCCCGCGCAACCGCGGTCGAAGCTGCAACCGTGGCGGCGACCGACGAGAAGATTTTCGCGAGCGTCGCGTCATCGCTCGACGCGTTGCTGCGCGAGGCCGCCGCGATGGGTTGCCCGCAACAGTGGGCGTGGTATCGCGCGGGCGAGCAGTTGCATCTGGAGCGGCGCGGCGATGCACCGCTCTGCCACGCGCAGGAATGGCCGCATAGCATCGCCGAGGAACGGCTCGCGGATGAGTGCATCGCGCACGGCTGGCATTGCTGGCCGACCGGACACGGCGAGAGTGTGCTCGGCTGGCTGCTCGCGCCGGTCGCGCATCGCGACGACGCGCATCTCGCCGAACTCGCGCGCACGCTCGGCGAACGCGTGCAGGCCGATGCCCTCGCACGCGCGCAACTCACGCAGCGCGTGCTCTATGAAATCGCCTATCTCGCGAGCTCGGTGCCCGAACGCGCCGACTTTCTGCGCGGCGTGCATGAGCGGCTCGGCACGCTCATCGACGCGGAGAACTTCTATCTCGCGCTCTACGATCGCAAGACGGGCAAGATCACGTATCCGTATTACGTCGATGTTATCGATACCGATGTCGTCGCGGCGGAGAACTACGACATCCTGAATCCGGCACGCCTTTCGATGACCGGCCGGGTGCTCACGAGCGCGCAGCCGCTTTTCATCACCGCCGCCGATATCTGCGCGGCCGAGAGCGCGGGCCGCTTCTATTGCATCGGCGATCGTCCCGAGTTCTGGATGGGCGCGCCGCTCAAGAATGCGAGCGACGAAGTGTTCGGCATGCTCGCGATGCAAGTCTATGACGTGTCGCGTATTTACACCGCCGAGGATCGCGCGCTCTTTCTCGTCGTCGCGCGCCACGTGGCAATGGCGCTCGACCGTATCCTGCACCGCGCCGATCTCGAAGAGCAGGTCGCGCGGCGCACGTCGGAGTTATCGAAGCTCAACGCGGCGCTGCGTCACGGCATCGCGGAGCGCGAGCGGTCAGAGCATTTGCAAGCTGCGCTCTACCAGATCGCAGAATTGTCGAGCCGGCCCGGCGACATGATGGAGTTCCTGCGCAGCCTGCACGGAATCGTCGGCGAACTGCTTTACGCACGCAACTTCTATATCGCACTCTTCGAAACGGAGACGGGCGAAGTGTCGTTCCCGTATTACGTCGATGAGATCGTGCAGGAGCGCCCCGCGCCGCGCCGTGGACAACGCGGCCTCACCGAATTCGTGATCCGCGAGCGGCGCGCGCGGCTCATCGATCATTCGGAAGCGTTGCGTCTCATCGAAGAAGGCGCGTTCGAAATCGAGCATAGCGAAGTGCACCTGCGTTCGTGGCTCGGCATTCCGCTCTTCGATGGCGATGTCGTGCGCGGCGTCCTCGCCGTGCAAAGTTATTCGCCGCTCGTGCGCTATTCGCTGCGCGATCAGGAGTTGCTGACCTTCGTGTCGAGGCATATCGATACGGCGCTCTCGCGTCGTCGCAATGCCGAAGCGCTGCACGCCGCGAACCTCGAACTCGAAGCGCGGGTGCAGGCACGCACGCGCGAACTCGACGACGTCAATGCGCGCCTGCTCTACGAGAACTCGCACGACTCGTTGACAGGCCTGCCGAATCGAAGCCATCTGATGCACAAGCTGCGCTGCGCATGGCGCGGCTACCAGACGCGCGGCGATCAGCTCTCGGTGATGTTCATCGACCTCGATCGCTTCAAGGTCGTGAACGACAGTCTCGGTCATCACTTCGGCGACATGCTGCTGGTTCAGGCCGCTGCGCGTTTGCGCGACTGTCTGCGCTCGACGGATCTACTCGCGCGCCTCGGTGGCGATGAATTCGCCGTGCTCTCGCCGAACGCGCACACGCGCGATGCGGTATCGATCGCAAAGCGCATTCTCGCCGCGTTCGATCTGCCGTTTCATATCGAAGAGCATGTCGTGTTTTCATCGTGCAGCATAGGCATCGTCAGCGCGGATAGCCAGTTTCACACGGAGCCCGCCGATCTTTTGCGCGACGCCGATACCGCGATGTATCGCGTGAAAAACGCGGGACGCGACAGCTTCGTCGTGTTCAATCAGGAACTGCGACGCCAGGTGTCGGATCAGGTGGAACGCGAAGGCGCGCTGCGCAACGCGATCAAGCGCGACGACGAACTGCTGCCCTACTTCCAGCCAATCGTCGATGTAAAGAGCGGTGAAATCGTCGCGCTCGAAGCATTGATTCGCTGGCATCAACCCGATGGCCACATCGTCGGGCCGGGTGAATTTCTTCCGTCCGTCGAAGGGTTGAGGCTTATCGGCAGGCTCGATCTTTACATGCTGGAGCGCGTCGCCGCGATTCTCTCGAATGCGCACTTCGCGCATTGGCCGCCGGTGCATGTGAACTGCTCAAGCTATAGCATGACGCGCCCGGAATTCGCCGATGACGTGCTGGCGCTATTGCGGCGCTATCGTGTTTCTCCGTCGCGCGTGTGTCTGGAGCTGACCGAGGGCGCGCTCGTCGCCGAACCCGATCTGGCGCGGCGCACGATGCAGCGGCTGGCGGACAACGGCATGTCCGTCGTGCTCGACGATTTCGGCGCGGGCTTTTCGTCGCTCAGTTACGTGCATCAGTATCAGTTCACGGGCCTCAAGATCGACAAGTCGTTCATTCTCGAACTGACCGAAAGCCCGCGCAGCCGCGCGATCGTACGCGCGATCGTGCGCATGGCCGAATCGCTCGATCTGACGCTCGTCGCGGAAGGCGTAGAAGATGTCGCGACGCTCGCCGTGCTGCGCGACATGGGCGCGGCGCAGGCGCAGGGCTATTTCTTCGATAAGCCGCTACCGCTCGAAGCGCTTACACGCACGTCGCTCGCGCCGCGTTTGTCCACGGCGAGCGCGTCGTTATAAGCGCGATGGATCAAGGCATGCCGCCCAGCGACGGCGAAATGATGCTGCCCGGCTCGCCCTTCGGCTCACCGCTTTCATCGAAAGCGGCGCGCGTCGAAACCGGCGCGTGGTTCTTCGCGCACGTTTCCTCCGAGTCGTTGCGGAGGCATTGCTGAAAGCCGTCGGCGGTGGCCTTGGCATCGAAGCTATAGATGGTGTCGCCGACCTTGATTTCGGTATCGGAGATGCGGTCCGCTGCAATAGTCATGTTGCGTCTTGCCTCGCTCTTTTCGTTGAATCGTATCGATCTCCCAGCATCAACCGATCCCGGCGACGGGTACGCGCGTTGCTGATTCGTAAGCGTTATCGTCGAATCGAAAAAGGAGGCAGATATGGCACAGCATCCCGCGCATTCGCAGAATCACCGGCATCCGGACGAGCCGCAGATGGAAGAAATCGCACGCGCACTGAAGGGCGCCGAGTATCCGATGCGCAAGGAAAAACTTTTGACGCTGGCGAAAAGCAATGGCGCGGACGGCGAAGTTATCGCCGTGCTCAACAAGATAAGCGATCGCAACTTCGACAGCGCGGACGCAGTGCTGCGCGACGCGACGCGTGCCGAATGATCGCCTATCAGTTTTACCGCGATGCGGCATTCAACCGGCTCTCATCGCGCCTTCTATCTTCCCGATAAGCTCATGCGATGAGGAAAATGTAATGGTCGAAAAACCGGTTGCTCCCGACACGCGCAACAAACCGCGCACACCGGGAGGCAATAACCTGAGCAATATCGACCCTGCGGACGCAGACAGGGTTATCCCTCGGCCGGGCGAGGCGACGGAAACCGATCTGGCCCACGAACCTGACAAAGTCGGCACGACGCCTGACGATTCGGGAAATCGCGCCAGGCCGCTATAAATAAATTAAATGAACGCCAGTGCAATTTCCAATCGTGCAGTACGCATTTCGCGCTAGGATTAAAAGTGCGTCGGTCTGGGGTGCGCGGATCTGCACGGCGCTTGCAGCAGAAGAACCGCGCAATGGCCCGGCATTTGTCTGGCCAATCATTGCACAAGGAGGCTCTATGAAGTGGGAAACACCGAGTTTCACCGACATGCGTTTCGGCTTTGAAATTACGATGTATATCGCGACGCGTTAAATCGGAAATGACAAAGCGGCCACTTAGAGTGGCCGTTCTGCTTTATGGACACGTTCGATCGTTGCGTCAGTCGCGACGTAGTGGTTTGGTATGTTCTTTCGCGGGATCGGAAAGATCCGCGTTCTGTGCATCGAGCCCGCCCTTGCCCGGGAGTTCCGGCTCATTGCCCGATCCATAGGGCACCTCCGCCGTCTGATGCGGATGCTGATCGAGCCGCCGGTTCTCCGGCTCAATTTCCGCCGCATTCGGGTGAGGCGCGGCATGCGGTTGCTCGTGGCGCTTCTCTTCGCTCTCGCTCATCGTGAATCTCCTTTCGATCGGGCGTCGAAGTTCATTCAGCAACGCGCGTACCACTCATACGAAAAAGGCCCGCGATGCTTCGCGGGCCTCTGCCACCACTACTGCTGCTGCGAGAAAAATCAGATAGCTTGCGTAGCGAGCGCCGAGCCGATCACTTCATTCGCCACTGCATCCACGGCCTGCTTCACGATGCCGACGATCTCGTCCGCGTCTTCACGCGTCGTGATGAGCGGCGGCGCAAAACCGAGGATGTCGCCATGCGGCATGGCACGAGCGATCACACCGCGTTCGAGCGCCGCCGCCGATACCTTCGGCCCGACCTTCAGCGCTGCGTCGAATGGCTTGCGCGCGTCCTTGTCGGCCATGAATTCGAGCGCCGCGAGCATGCCCGCGCCGCGCACTTCACCGACGAGCGGATGCGCGTCGAATGCAGAGTGCAACTGCTGCTGGAAGTACGCGCCGACATCGGCGGCGTTCTGCGTGAGGTTTTCGCGCTCCAGAATATCGAGGTTGGCAAGCGCCGCGGCCGCGCAGATAGGATGTCCCGAATACGTCCAGCCGTGGCCCATCGGACCATGTTCCCGCGAACCTTTTTCGAGCACGTCCCACACCTTCTCGCCGACGATCACGCCCGACAGCGGCGCATATGCGCTCGTCAGGCCCTTCGCGACCGTGATGAGGTCCGGTTTGATGCCGAAGTGTTGCGCACCCATCTTCGAGCCGAGACGACCGAAGCCGCACACGACTTCATCGGAGATCAAAAGGATGTCGTGTTTCTTTAAGACGTCCTGGATAGCTTCCCAATAACCTTGCGGCGGCGCGATGATGCCACCCGTGCCCATAACAGGTTCGGCGATAAATGCGGCGATCGTGTCCGCGCCTTCTTTCGCGATCAGCTTTTCCAGTTCTTCCACGCAATACGCGGTGAATTGCGCTTCGCTCATGCCGGCCGGCGCCTTGCGATACCAGTGCGGACAAACCGTATGCTTCACGCGCTCGATCGGCAGATCGAAGTTCTGATGAAAGCTAGCCAGTCCCGTGAGACTGCCCGTCACGATGCCCGATCCGTGATAACCGCGCTCGCGCGAAATGATCTTCTTCTTGTTGGGGCGACCGAGAACATTGTTGTAATACCAGACGATCTTGATCTGCGTTTCGTTAGCGTCCGAACCCGACATGCCGTAATACACCTTCTTCATCCCTTCCGGCGACCAGTCGATGATGCGCGACGACAATTCGATGATCGTATCCGTCGAGTGACCGACATACGTGTGGTAGTACGCGAGCTTCTTGGCCTGCTCATAGATCGCTTCGGCCACTTCGGTGCGGCCATAGCCGATGTTCACGCAATAGAGGCCCGCGAATGCGTCGATATAACTTTTTCCCTGATGATCCTGAATGCGGATGCCCTTCGCGCCCGTGACGATCTTGCCGGGCAGCGCGCCGCTCGCGTGATCGTGCGCATGCGTGGACGGATGCATGAAGTGCGCGCGGTCTTCGGCAAACAGTTGTTCGAGCGATTGATTTTTCTGGGTCATGTGCTTCTCCTTGATATCCGGTAATGCGTGTATTCGAGAATGGTTCTTTCAGGCCGCGCTCGTGATCGGCAGGCCGAGATTGCCGAGGCAAAAGTATTTCGTTTCGACGAAGGGCTCGAAGCCTTCCGCGCCGCCTTCGCGTCCGAGGCCCGATGCCTTCATGCCGCCGAACGGAATCGGTGCACCGGTGAATTTCACGCCGTTGACCGACACCATTGCAAAATCGAGTCGACGCACGAGCTGGAAGATCGTGTCGATGCGCGTCGAGCAGACGTATGCGGCGAGGCCGTATTCGGTGTCGTTGGCGCGCGCGACGGCTTCGTCGAGCGTATCGAACGGGGAAATCGCGGAGATCGGCGCGAAGTTCTCTTCGTCGTAGATGCGCATGCCGGCTTTGGCATCGGCGACGACGGTCGGTTCATAAAACCATCCGCCAAGTGCATGAGCCTTCCCGCCGACCGTGATACGCGCGCCTTGCGCCTTCGCATCCTCCACGCGCGCGACGGTCGCATCGAAAGCAGCCTGATGCATGAGCGGTCCGATATCGACATGTGCTTCGAAGGCCGTTCCCACTTTCAGCGCTTTCACCGCTTCCGTATAGCGTTCGACGAATGATTCATAAAGCGGACGCGCGACCAGAATACGGTTTGCAGCGCAGCAATCTTGTCCCGAGGTCTGGAACTTGGCGCCCACTGCAACGCGCACGGCCTGTTCCAGGTTTGCGTCTTCGGTCACGATGAAAGGCGCGTTGCCGCCCAGTTCCAGTGCGAGCTTCTTGATGCCCGCCTGCGCCGCCGTTTTCGCCACAAGGCCGCCGACGCGCGTCGAGCCGGTAAAGCTGACGGCGCGCACGCGCGTATCGCTGACGAGCGCTTCCATCGCCATTTGCGGCTCGCCTATGACGACGTTGAACACGCCTGGCGGAAAGCCCGCTTCTTCGGCGAGTTGTGCGAGCGCGATCGCGGAAAACGGCGTTTCGTGCGCGGGTTTGACGACGACCGTGCAGCCCGCGGCGAGCGCGGCGGCGGCCTTGCGCGTGATCATCGCGACCGGGAAATTCCACGGCGTGATCAAGGCTGCGACGCCGACCGGCTCCATCACGGTGCCAAGATGCGCGCCGTCGATATGCGTGGGAATGGTGCGGCCCGTAAGCCGTTTCGCTTCGCTCGCGAACCATTCGACGAAACTCGCCGCATATGCAATCTCGCCTTTCGATTCGGCAAGCGGCTTGCCTTGTTCGAGCGACAGAATGCCCGCGAGGTCGGACTGATGACGCATGATGAGTTCATGCCAGCGCAAGAGCAGCGCACTGCGTTTTTGCTGCGACACCCAGCGCCACGACTGAAATGCGCGATCGGCTGCATCGACCGAGGCGACGATTTGCGCCTTATCGAGCATCGGCACGTGGCCGATAACTTTCTGATCGGCGGGATTGGTCACTGCGACCGATGCGGCGCTGTCGCTGTGAACCCAGCGGCCGTCGACATAACAAAGCGATTTGAATAGAACGGGATGGCCCAGCAACATGTTCGTCTCCTTGCTCTCTGCGTGCATTGATTTGCGTGTTCCGATGCATCCACTTTAAGGCTGTGGGCAGGATGGAGTTTTTTGTTATCGCTACGGGCGCTTGGTGTTTTTTCTGTTTTCCATGCGGTTTGCGATGGGTTTTTCGGGCTTCCGCCGGATCGCGTCAAACAACAAAAGACGAGCACATCAAACCGATTCATCCGCCCAGTCCGGCGGCCCTTCCGTGACGTTCTTCACGACTTTCGTGACGATATAGGTGAAGTACCGCTCGATGCCAAGCTCTTCCACGAGCAAGGAATCGATGAAGCGCTGATAGTGATCGATATCGCGCGACACGACGTGCAGCACGTAATCCACACCGCCACCTGTCGCATAACATTGCACGATTTCGGAAGCCGCCGCGACGCGTTCCTCGAAGCGCCGCATGTCCTGCGCGGTATGACGCGAAAGCGTCACCTCAACGACAATACGGCTGCCTTTGAAAGCAGCCGTCCAGTCGATGTCCGCGCGATAGCCCTTGATGAGCCCGCTGTCTTCGAGTTTCTTCACACGCTCCCAAGCGGGAGAGATCGACAGACTGACCTCTTCCGCGAGGCGCGATTTCGTAATGCGGCCATCCCGTGCAAGGATGCGCAGAATGGCCAGATCGTAGCGGTCGAGCTTGATCAATTACACGCTCACAGCAATGTTGCGTTCGACGATATCCGCGACCACGGCCACGGTATCGCCCATTTGCACGAGGCCCGGAAAATGCCGGGCCGCGAGCAGTCCGTCGCGCTTCGCGCGATATTCCACCGGCGCCGCCCCCGTACGCGTGATGTCGTACACGCGCGCGAGCACATCGCCCGCTTTCACCATGTCGCCTAGATCGCGGCACATTTCGAGCAGGCCCGTATGCTCGCTCGTCGTGTAACAGGAGCTATCCGGCATGTCGAGCAGCGTGGTCGTGCGCGCTTCGCCGCGCACGACTTCTTTCTCGATGATCCCCGCATACGCGAGAAAGCCGTACACGCCACGCTCCGCAATTGCAACGCTCTTGGCCGTCGACGAACCGCCGCCGCCCAGTTCCGTCGATACGAACACCTTGCCCGCTTCCTCGGCCGCGCTGTCATAGAGACCGACGCTGTCGAGTTCGAGCATGCGCATTGAATACGGCGCGCCGAATGCACGCATCGCGGCTTCGCAACGCGACTGATGCGTCGCGTCGTTCAGCACGTGAATCGCCGCGAATGGCAGGAAGTCCAGCGTGCGGCCGCCCGCGTGAATATCGAGCACGTAATCGGCGAGCGGCAGCAGATGACGCTGGAAGTAATCGGCAATCTTATCCGTCACCGTGCCATCGGGTTTGCCGGGAAAGCTGCGGTTCAGGTTGCCCGCGTCGAGCGGCGAGGTGCGCGATCCCACGCGAAACGCCGGATAGTTCATGAACGGCACGATGATCACGCGGCCGTTCACGTCGCCTGCCTTCAAGGTCGATGCAAGCTTCGCCAGCGCGATCGGCCCTTCGTACTCGTCGCCGTGATTGCCGCCCGTGAGCAGCGCGGTCGGACCGTCGCCGTGCTTGATCACAGTGACCGGAATCATCACGGCGCCCCACGCCGAATCGTTGCGCGAGTACGGCAGCTTCAGGAAGCCGTGCTGTTCGCCCTCCGCATCGAAATCGACGGTCGGGCTGATCGGTGACGCGCGCATCGTGCTACTCCTTCACGAACAATTTGCGAGGCGTGTTGCAGAAGGTCTCGACGCCGGTGTCGGTAATCAGGATGCTCTCCGTGATTTCCAGGCCCCAGTCGTCGAGCCACAGCCCCGGCATGAAGTGAAACGTCATGCCGGGTTCGAGGACGGTCTTGTCCCCGGGACGCAGGCTCATCGTGCGCTCGCCCCAGTCGGGTGGATAGCTTGCCCCAATCGGATAACCGCAACGGCTATCTTTCTCGATGCCGAACTTGCGCAGCACCGCGAAGAACGCATTGGCGATGTCCTCGGTTTTGTTGCCCGGCTTCGCCATCGCGAGACCCGCTTCGATGCCTTCGACAACCGCCTTCTCGCCTTCGATGAAATGCTGCGGCGGGCGGCCGAGATACACCGTGCGCGAAAGCGGGCAGTGATAGCGCTTGAAGCAACCGGCGATTTCGAAGAACGTGCCGGCGTTCGCGGTGAATGCCGAGTCATCCCACGTGAGGTGCGGCGCGGCGGCGTCGGAACCCGTCGGCAATAGCGGCACGATTGCGGGATAGTCGCCGCCATAACCTTCGACGCCCGTGATGCCCGCTTCATAAATCTGCGCGACGAGATCGCTCTTCTTCATGCCCGGCTCGACCTTGTCGAGAATGCGCGCATGCATCTTCTCGACAATGCGCGCCGCGACGCGCATGTATTCGATCTCGCGCGGCGACTTTACCGCGCGCTGCCAGTTGACGAGCGCGGTCGCATCGACGAACTTCGCGTTCGGCAAATGTTGCGTCAACGACGCATACGCCTTCGCGCTGAAGTAATAGTTATCCATCTCCACGCCGATGCGCAACTTGTCCCAGCCACGCGCGGCGATAACTTCAGTGGACAAGTAATCCATCGGATGGCGCGTCGGCGACTGCACATAGTGATCCGGATAGCCGACGATATCGTCGTGCGACATGAACACCGTGCGCTTCGCGCCGTTCGCATCCTGGCCGCGGCCATACCAGACAGGATCGCCGTGCATCGCGAGGAGCACGCATTGATGCACGTAGAACGACCAGCCGTCGTAACCGGTGAGCCACGCCATGTTGGTCGGGTCGGTCACGATCATCAGATCGATGCCCGCCTTCTCCATCGCGCGCCGCGTCTTCGCGATGCGCGCGTCGTGCTCGCTGCGTTCGAACGGCAGGCGTACCACGGGCGCCTCGCCCTTCTTCAGTTGCATGATTTCGGACATCGTCCCCTCTATCAAGCGGTCACATCGTTGTGGAAAATGGTTCCTGCCTGTGCCGCGCGCGCACGCTGAATGGCGAGCGTCGCAATCGCGGTGTCTTGTGCGCCGGTGCCGGTCAGATCGCACACGGTAATTTCGTCGTCGTTCGCGCGGCCCTGCGCTTTCTGCGCGATAACTTCGCCGAGCTCCGCATAGGATGCGTCCGCATCCGTCACGCCTGCCTCGATCGCATGATGCAGCTCACCGAGCACGCGCACTTGTTGCAAGCGGTCGCATACGTAGCGCGCTTGTGCAAACACGTCGGGCGCGATTTCATTCTTGTGCTCGGCGTCCGAGCCCATCGCGGTGATATGCAGGCCGGGATGAAGATCGCGTGCATGAATCAGCGGCTCGCGGCTCGGCGTCGTCGTGATGGCGATATCGGCCTCCTTGAGCGCATGACTCACGTTCTGGGCAACATCGCACGGCAAGCCTTCGCACTCACGCGCGAATTGCTGCGCGCTGCTCGCGTCGCGTGCCCATACGGTGACATGCTCGATGTCGCGCACGAGACGCAACGCCTTCAGTTGCAAACGCGCCTGCTCGCCCGCGCCGATGATCGCGACGCGCTTCGCATCCTTGCGCGCGAGCCAGCGCGATGCCACCGCGCCCGCCGCAGCGGTGCGCACGGCGGTGAGATAACCGTTGTCGAGCAACACGGCTTCCGTGAGACCGGTGCGTGCGGACAGCACGAGCATCAGGCCGTTCAGACTCGGAAGTCCGAGCGAAGGATTGTTGAAAAAGCCGGGGCTCACCTTGATCGCAAAGCTCGGAAAACGCGGCAAATAAGCGGTTTTCACGTCGACTTCGCCAGCGTGCTCGGGAATGTCGAGACGCAGGATCGGCGGCATCGCGACGGCTTCAGTCGCGAGCGACCTGAATGCGGCTTCGACTTGCTCGATTGCGTCGAGGTCGAGCGGCACGAGCTTGCGCAATTGCGCCTGCCCGAGCAGCACGGTGGAGGTATCGATGTTGGACATGAGTTCAGGCCGCTCCGATCAGCCGGCGATGCGTTTCGATATCGATGTTGGCGCCGCTCACGACGATGACGATTGGCCCGTTCTGTGCAGCGATCGCGCCGTCGAGCAAGGCCGCGATACCGACCGCCGCCGCCCCTTCGACAACGAGCCGTTCCTCGCGATACGCATGCACGATGCCGCGCGCGATCGACACTTCGTCGAGCAACACGACCTCGTCGATGAGATCGCGCGTCATGGCGAACGTATGCGCGTTGTCGAGCCCGATGCCGCCGCCGAGCGAATCGGCGAGGGTTTCCAGTTCATCGACGAACACGGGCTTGCCTGCCGCGAGACTTGCATGCATCGCGGCCCCGCGCTCCATCGACACGCCGATCATCTTCACGTCGGGGCGAATGTTCTTTGCCGCGAACGCGACGCCGCTGAAAAGCCCGCCGCCCGACAAGGGCACGACAATGCTCGCCACGTCGGGCAGCGTTTCAAAAATTTCGAGGCCGATGGTGGCTTGTCCCGCGATAACGCGTTCATCGTCGAAGGGCGGTACGAATGCATAACCTTCTTCACGCACGAGACGTTGAGCTTCGAGTTGCGCATCGTCCTGACTCTTGCCGGCGATAACGACACGCGCGCCGAGCGCGGCCACCGCATCGACCTTGTTCTTCGGCACGAGCGAGGACATGCACACGGCCGCTTCGATGCCGAGCGCGCGCGCCGCGTGCGCAACGGCGCGGCCATGATTGCCCGTCGATGCCGTGACGACGCGCCTGCCGCCTTGCTCGGCAATCTGCGCGAGCGCATTGGTCGCGCCGCGCAATTTGAAGCTGCCCGTGGGTTGCAGCGTTTCTAGCTTCAGATGCACCGGCACGCCAGCGATGCGCGAGAGCGACAGCGAATGGACCAGCGGCGTGACGAGCGCGCGGCCTTCGATGCGCTGGCGGGCGCGGTAGACATCGGTGAGCGTAAGTGCGGACATGTGGGCTGAATTGCGTTTGAGCTATCAATGCAACTCAGTCTAATGTCCTAAAAAATCGTTTTTGATTGTCCTAGTTCATTTAGTTGAAGTCATGTACGTGCGGGTACTGGCCGAAGACTTCGCGCATCGTTTCCACGGCGCTGCGAAACGTGCTTTCGCCGACTTCCGCGCCCACGCATAACCGCACCGCATTGGGCCGGTCCGCGCCGCGCACCAGAAACGGATCGGGCGATGTCACCGCGATATTGCGATTGCGCAGCTCACGCGTAATACGTTCCGCTTCCCATTCGTCCGGCACGCGCAGCCATACCGAGAGCGCGTTCGGATGGCTGCCGAGCACGTATTCGCCGAGCACTTCGCGCACCACGCTCTGACGCGCCGCGAGACGCTCGCGCTGAATCTGCACGAGACGCTGCGCTGTGCCGTCGTTGATCCAGCGCGCGGTGACTTCCGCGATGGGCGAGGTGGCCATCCAGCAACTCACGCGCAGCACGCTTTCCGCGCGCAACGCAAGACGTCGCGGCACCGTCATGAAGCCGGTGCGCAGGCCGCTCAACACCGACTTCGTCATGCTCGTGCAGTAGAACGCCAGTTCGGGGATAAGGCTCGCGATTGGCGTCTGCGTTTTCGCGGGCAGCGCGCCGTAGACGTCGTCTTCGATCACATAGACGCCATAGCGCTCGGCGATGCGCGCGATCGCGCGGCGGCGCGAATCCGGCATCATCGCGACAGTGGGATTGTTGAGCGTCGGCGTGCAGACGAGCGCGCTCACGCGTTCGCTATCGCAGACTTCCTCGAAGTGTTCGGGGCGAATGCCGTGCTCGTCGATTTCGAGACCCTTGAGCGTAAACCCCAGCACGTTCGCCGAACCGATCACGCCGTGGTCCGTGAGGCTTTCGCACAGCACCGTATCGCCCGGCCCCACGATGCTGGCGAGGGCAAGAAAAATGCCATGCGCGACGCCGTTGGTGACGAGCAGCGTCTCCACCTTCGCGGGCATGTTGAGCGAAGCGAGCCATTCGACGCCCGCCTGACGATGACTATCGAAGCCCGCGATCGGCCTGAACGCGCGTATCCACGGCTGATCTTCAATGGTCGAGAGCGTTGCGCAGACCTTGCGCCACATCGCGTCGTGCTCGGGCGTATGCACGATGCGCGCGATGGAGAAATCGACGACCGAGCGCTCGGCGGTGTCGAGCATATAGTTGGACATGGTCTCGGTCACGCGCGCGGTGACGAAGCTGCCGCGCCCGACCTCGCAACGAATCAGCCCTTGCCTCTCCAGTTCCTTGTACGCGTTGGTGACGGTCTGCACGCTGATCGCGAGATCGGCCGCCACTTCGCGCTGCGGCGGCAAACGTTCGCCCGACGCGAGCGCGCCGCTTTCTATGTCGGCGGCCATCGCCTTGACGAGCCGCTTGTACTTCGACTGCACGCCCTGTACGGTGCGCACGGCGTCGCGCCATGTTTCATTCACTTCCGGCTCCTCGCATGCCTGGTTCCATGCACATAGTGGCCTAAAAGCGCGCGTGAAAATAATTGTCCTAGAGCAATCGGAACAAATATATGGCTTTGTATTCTGCGTCGGTGGATGCACTGCGAGTCGCTTTAAAGACCTGCTCAAAGCCCGGCGAACTAAGGGTTTTCTCTGTCTCTCGCCGGTCGCGCCGCCATAGGATTGCCCCTCTCGACCACGCTTGAAAAACCATTACTACGGGAACGATATGAACACGAAGCGACTGTCTGGAATGCTGGCGGCGGCGTGCGTCGCGGCGGCGAGCCTTGCCGCCTATGCCACGAGCGCGAGCGCGGAAACCACGTTGCAGCGCATTCAGCGCACCGGCGAGGTGCGTATCGGCTATGCGAACGAAACGCCTTTCGCCTACACGACGCCCGATGGAACCGTGACCGGCGAATCGCCCGAGATCGCGAAGAAAGTATTTGCCAAGCTCGGCGTGAAGAAGGTCGATGCGGTGCTGACCGAATGGGGTGCATTGATTCCGGGCCTGAAAGCCGGCCGCTTCGACGTGATCGCGGCGGGCATGTACATCACGCCCGAGCGTTGCAAACAAGTGGCCTTCGCCGATCCGCAATACCAGATTCCCGACACGCTGCTGACGATGAAGGGCAATCCGAAGAACCTGCATAGCTATGCCGATGTCGCGAAGCACCCGGACACGAAACTTGCTGTGATGGCTGGTACGGCCGAACTGGGTTATGCGCGTCAGGCAGGCATCAAGGATGACCAGATCCTTCAGGTTCCGGACACGACCGCGCAATTGCAGGCGGTGCGCGCACGTCGCGCCGACGCGGCCGTCGGCACGTCATTGACGATGAAGGGTCTCGCCGGCAAGGGCGGCCCGCAAGTCGAAGCGATCAGCCAGTTCAACGACGATCCGAAGCACACAGGTTATGGCGCGCTCGCGTTCCGCCCCGAAGACGCCGATCTTCGCGACGCCGTCAACAAGGAACTGCATCAATGGCTCGGCACCGACGATCACCTGAAGACGGTCGCGCCCTTCGGCTTCGACAAGTCCAACGTGACGACGAAGAAAGCGCCGGAACTGTGCGCCGGCTGAACATCGATGTATAGCGACGCGCAGCGTTCATCTCTTAGCGAGGAACCGTCATGAGTGACCTCAATGAGCTTCTGCCCTTGATGATGAAGGGCACGCTCGTCACGATCCAGATCGCCGTCATCAGCATCCTGCTCGCGATCGTGATGGCCGGCACCGCGACGGCGTTGCGCGCCGCGCCATACCGCGCCGTGCGATGGGCCGCCAACGTGTATGTCGAAGTGTTTCGCGGCACTTCGCTGCTCGTGCAATTGTTCTGGCTCTTCTTCGTGCTGCCGCTGCCGCCGTTCAACGTGCAACTGACGCCCTTCACGGTCGCTATCGTCGGTCTCGGATTGCACTATGGCGCGTATGGCTCGGAGATCCTGCGCGGCGCGCTGCGCTCGGTGCCGGGCGGGCAATACGAAGCAGCGCTTGCGCTGAACCTGCCGGCCGCGGCGCGGCTGCGCCGCGTCGTGCTACCGCAGGCGATGATCAACGCGCTGCCGCCCGCGACTAACCTGATGATCGAGTTGTTGAAAGGCACCTCGCTCGTCTCGCTCATCACGCTCTCGGACCTCACGTTCCGCGCGCGTCAGCTCGACGAAGCGACCTTCAAGACGGCGGAAATCTTCGGACTCACGCTGCTGATCTACTTCGTGCTCGCGCAAGTGATCGTCGCCGTGATGCGCGTGTTCGAGCGGCGCGTGAGCAGTCATGTCGCCATTCGCCGCGCTGTTCCGGGGGCCGCATCATGACGACGCTGGGTCAACTCTTCGATGTGAAATACGCGCTGCATATCCTGCCCGAACTCGCGCGCGCGGCGATCTATACGATCGGCATCACGCTCGTCGGATTCGCCATCGCGCTCGTGCTCGGCCTCGTCCTCGCAATCATGCGGCGCAGCGATTTCGCGCCGCTCGCGAAGACGACCGCGCTCTTCATCGAGTTCATTCGCAGCACGCCGCTGCTGATTCAGGTGTACGTGCTCTTCTATGTCGCGCCGCTTTACGGCTTCACGATGTCCGCGCTGATGGCGGGCACGCTCGGCATCGCCGTGCACTATGCGTGCTATGTGTCCGAGGTGTATCGCGCGGGACTCAACGGCGTCGCGCGCGGGCAGTGGGAAGCGTCGTGCGCGCTGTCGCTCAGGCCGTGGCGCACCTATACGGGCGTGATCCTGCCGCAGGCGATTCGTCCGGTGATTCCCGCGCTCGGCAACTATCTCGTCGCGATGTTCAAGGACACGCCGGTGCTCTCCGCGATCACCGTCGTCGAACTGATGCAGCAGGCGAAGAACATCGGCTCCGAGACCTTTCGCTATCTCGAACCGATCACGATGACCGGGATCTTCTTCCTCCTCATCAGCGTGACGTTCGCTTCGGGCGTGCGTCATCTCGAACGGCGCGTGAGGCTGCCATGACCGGCGGACTTCGCGTATCGACCACTCAGACCCCGCTGGACGGCGCACGGTAATGCAACTCCAGGAGCAGCAGATGAAACGAGATCTCGACCCCGCGCTCGGTGCCGCAGCCGACGCGAGCGCGAATACGCCGATGGTGCGCTTTCGCAACGTCACCAAGCGCTACGGCGCGCTCACCGTGCTCGACGGCCTCGATCTCGATGTCGCGTCGAACGAGAAGGTTGCGATCATCGGGCCGAGCGGCTCGGGCAAGTCCACGCTGCTGCGCGTGTTGATGACGCTCGATCCGCTGACCGATGGCGTTATCGAAGTGGATGGCGAGCCGCTCACGCACGAAATGCGCGGCGGCAAGCTCGTGCCCGCATCGCCGCGACACGTGCGCCAGGTACGCAGCAAGATCGGCATGGTCTTTCAGAGCTTCAATCTCTTTCCGCACATGACCGCGCTCGCGAATACGATCGAAGCGCCGATGAGTGTGCTCGGTCTGTCGAGGAAGGAAGCGACCGAGCGAGCGCGCGAATTGCTGTCGCTCGTGGGCCTTTCCGAAAAGTGCGAGCACTATCCGTCGCAGTTGTCGGGCGGGCAGCAGCAGCGTGTCGCGATTGCGCGCGCGCTCGCCATGCGCCCGAAGATCATGCTGTTCGATGAAGTGACGTCGGCGCTCGATCCGGAATTGTGCGGCGAAGTGCTCAACGTGATTCGGCGTCTGGGCGAAGAGCACAACCTCACGATGCTGATGGTCACGCACCAGATGGGCTTCGCCAAGGAGTTCGCCGATCGCGTGTGCTTCTTCTCGCAAGGCAAGATCATCGAGCAGGCGCCGCCGCGGCAGTTCTTCTCCGCGCCGCAGCATGAGCGCACGCGCCAGTTCCTGCGCGCCGTCACCGAGGCGACCTGATCGGGCACGGCGTCGCGGTCCGTTAATTGCTGCGCGCTCTTCGCATGGCCAGATGCTTGCGCCACCGGAGAGTGCGATGCCCCCTACCCTGCATAAAGTCGCGCGCTTCGCGGATCTGTCCGCCGAGCGCGGTACCCGCGTGTGCGTCAAAGGTGACGACAAAGACGCGAAGGACATTCCCATCCTGCTCGTGCGCGATGGAGAAAGCGTGCGCGCCTATACCGCCGAATGCCCTCATGCGGGCGGCCCGCTCGACGAAGGCGCGATCTGCAACGGCCGCATCGTCTGTCCGTGGCACAAGGGCACCTTCGAAGTTCGCGACGGCAGTCTCGTCGAGCCGCCGCCATTAAAAGCATTAACGCGCTATGAAGCGACGCTCAAGGACGGCGACGTGTACGTGTCCACTCAAACCGTCGACAGCGGCGAAGTCACGCAAAAGCAGACCGGCGATAGCCGCACCATGCTGATCGTCGGCGCGGGCGCGGCGGGCGCGGCCGCATGTTCCGCGTTGCGCGAAGCGGGTTTCGGCGGGCGCATGGTGCTCGTCGGCGACGATGCGCGCGAGCCGTACGATCGCACGTCGCTCAGCAAGTTCACGCTTGCGGGCGACATGCCGCCCGACGATGTCCCGTCTTTGCTAGGCGACGATTTCTTCGCGAAGCACGACATCGAGCGCAACGAATCGCCGGTCGTTCATCTCGACGCAAAGATGCGCCATGCCGAACTCGCAAGCGGACAAGAGATCGACTACGACGCCGCGTTGATCTGCACCGGCGGCATTCCGAAGCCGCTCACAATACCCGGCGCGAATCTCGACCACGTGCATCTGCTGCGCACCCGCGACGATGCGCGCGCGATTCTCGCTTCACTCGAAGGACGCAAGCGCGTCGTGATCGTCGGGGCGAGTTTCATCGGGCTCGAAGCGGCTTCATGTCTGAGGAAGCAGCACATGGATGTCACCATCGTCGCGCCGGGCAAGGTGCCATTCGCGAAGCAGTTCGGCGAGCGCATCGGCGAAATGTTCAGGAAACTGCACGAAAAGAACGGCGTGACGTTTCATATGAATTCGCGTGTCAGCGCATTCAGGGGCGGCAATGGGTTAAGCGAAGTTATCCTCGATTCGGGTGAAAAGATCGCGGCCGATGTCGTGCTCGCCGGCACGGGCGTCGATCCCGCCACGTCGTTTCTGTCGGGCGTCGCGCTCGCGGATGACGGCGGCATCGAAGTCGATTCGTCCATGCTCGCCGCGCCCGCACTCTATGCCGCCGGCGATGTCGCGCGCTTTCCCTTGCCGCGCGCGGATCAAAGCGTGCGCATCGAGCATTGGCGCGTCGCGCAGCAACATGCACGCGTCGCCGCTTACAACATGGCGGGCAGTGCGCGTAAGTATGTCGGCGTTCCCTACTTCTGGACTTATCACTACGAGAAGACTTTCGACTATCTCGGACATGTTAGCGAGCCGGATAACATTGAAATAGACGGCGACCTCGATGCACAGCATTTCATCGCCTATCTGATGAAGGACGGACGCGTGGGCGCGGTCGTCGCGTGCGAACACGACACCGCCGTATGCCGACTCGCCGAAGCGATGCGCGAACCGCTCACACTCGACGACGCGCGCCGTATCGCCAACGCCTGAAGCGCTCGGCTATGACCACGAAACGTCCCGATGTCGAACCTGAACAGGAGCCCGCATCGCTGGACGAATGCCGGCGTTGCGCGCTCTGGGAACACGCGACGCAAGCGGTGCCCGGCAATGGCCCGCGTCATGCGCCAATCATGATCGTCGGCGAGCAGCCCGGCGACCAGGAGGACTTGCAGGGCAAGCCGTTCGTCGGACCCGCGGGCGCGATGCTCGATCGCGCGCTCGAAGAAGCGGGCGTCGCGCGCAAAGAGGTGTACGTGACGAATGCCGTGAAGCACTTCAAGTGGGAACCGCGCGGCAAGCGGCGTCTGCACAAGACGCCCGGGCAGCGCGAGATCGACGCGTGCCATTACTGGCTCGATCGAGAGACAGGCGACATTGCGCCGAAGGTAATCGTCGCGCTAGGCTCGACCGCGCTGAAGTCGGTGTTACGCGATGCGAAGGCGACGTTGCAGACTTCGATAGGACGCGCGATCGAACACGATGGACATGCGATCGTCGCGACGTATCATCCGTCGTTCGCGTTGCGCGCGCCCGATCCGCAAACGCGCGAGCGTGCTTATAAGGCGATAGTCGACGCTTTGCGCGATGCGCATCGGCTCGTCGCCCATCATCGGAAAGAGCGTTGAGGAAAAGCTATGGCGACGAGTACAAATACCACAGCGAAGAAGAAAAGCAGCGGCAAGCGGCCGAGCACGCGTCAGCGGCATGCGCTCGCGACCGCCCGCAAAAAGCCGACGCGCGCCGCGCATCGCTGGTCGCATCATGTTATGGAAACGAGCGATGCAATGGATATTCAGCGCGATGTCTTTAAAACCGGCAATGCGCAGGAAATCGCGGATTCGCTCAAGCGCTCATCGACGCGCAGCACGCGCCGCAAGGGTTCGCCATTTCAATCGGCGATGTCGATGTTGAACTTCTATATCAATCGCGCGGGACGCAATCTGCCGAAGTCGCGCAAGAGCACGCTGGAACGCGCGAAGAAGCGCTTGCGCGAAGCGTTCGGACGCAAGCCGTGAAAACAATCGCGCGGCCCCGTAGAAACGAGGCCGCGCGCGTTGCTTTCCGCTACTTCCCGAAAGATCAAGGTTGACGCTGACCGCCCTTATGCTGCGGCAACGGCTGATTCTGTTGCTGCTGGCCGGTCTGCTGATCTTGTTGCGGTTGCCCCGGCGACCATTCCTGCTGACCATGCTGCTTGTGCGATGGGTCCGTCTGATTCGGCGTCGATGGCTTATCGCCCGTTTGCTTTTGATTTCCGCTCATGAAGCCCTCCTGGCTGTGTCATTGCGCTCGAAAGTCGCATGACGACGTTGCAGTGGAAAAGCCGCGGCTTGCGCCGCACAATCTTTCGAGCATCACGCGTACCAGAACGAACGTCCGCAAGCGAAAGCACTGCGCGATTTTTCCGTCGCGCCGCGCGCGTGCAAAAACTGCCAGATGAATGCAAGCCTTGCAAAGTCGCGAGGAACGTCGCTTGCTTCGCACAACAACGATGCGACCCGTTCACAAAGGAGATAGCAATGGCGCAAGAACCTCCACTCAATCCCGGCGATGAAGCCGAGCCCGGCGAGACCGGTTCGGGCGAGGACATTTGTCCGGACTGCAACGGCTCGGGCAAGCGCGAAGGCGCCGAATGCAACACATGCGGGGGAACCGGCAAAGTGACACAGGGCATTGGCGGCGGTTGAATCGACGTCTCTTTCAGGAGCCACGCATTGAAAACGCACCCGCGCCGCCACGCGCTCGCGCTCGCACTGCTGCTCGCGAGCGGCGCGGTCATGGCCGACGATTACGCGCAGGACTTCGGCCCGAATCCGACCTTACCCGCGCCGCACAAATCGCTGATGCCGACGGTGAATATCGCGCCGGCCAAACCGTGGGCGCAGGGACAAAAGCCCATCGCGCCCTCCGGTTTCGATGTAACCGCGTTCGCCGCGGGGCTCGAACATCCGCGCTGGCTCGCGACGCTGCCCAATGGCGATGTGCTCGTCGCCGAGAGCAATGCGCCCGCGAAGCATGACGAAAACGCCGGTATCAAAGGCTTCGTGATGAAGAAGGTGATGAAGCGCGCGGGCGCGGCCGTGCAAAGCCCCGATCGCATCATCTTGCTGCGCGATGCCGACGGCGATGGCGTCGCTGAAACGCGCACCGTCTTCATCGACAAGCTGCATTCGCCGTTCGGCATGGCGCTCGTCGGCGACGATCTGTACGTCGCGGATACCGACGCGATCCTGCGCTTCAAGTACGAAAACGGCGCGACGCAGATCACGACGCCCGGCGAGAAGTTCATCGACTTGCCTGCTGGCGATATCAACCATCACTGGACCAAGAACATCATCGCGAGCCGTGACGGCAAGAAGCTTTACGTTACGGTCGGCTCGAACAGCAACGCGGCGGAGAATGGCATCGACGCGGAGAACGGCCGCGCGGCGATCATGGAAGTGGATATCGAAACGAAGCAGTCGCGCCTGTTCGCAACGGGTTTGCGCAATGCGAACGGCATGTCGTGGCAGCCGCAAAGCGGCGCGCTCTGGACCGTGGTCAACGAGCGCGACGAACTCGGCAACGAACTCGTGCCGGACTATCTGACATCGGTAAAAGACGGCGCGTTCTATGGCTGGCCCTATAGCTATTACGGCCAGCATGTCGATGAGCGCGTGAAGCCGCAACGCGCGGATCTCGTGCAAGCGGCAATCGCGCCCGACTATGCGATCGGCGCGCACACCGCTTCGCTCGGGCTCGCGTTCTACGACGGCACCGCGTTTCCGGAGCGTTATCGCAACGGCGCGTTTATCGGTCAGCATGGTTCGTGGAATCGCAAGCCGAGAAGCGGCTACAAAGTTATCTTCGTGCCCTTCGACGACGGCAAGCCTTCAGGACCGCCCGAAGATATTCTGACGGGCTTTCTGTCGTCGGACGGCCATGCGCTCGGGCGTCCCGTCGGCGTGGCGATCGATGGCAAAGGCGCGCTGCTCGTCGCCGACGATATCGGCAATGCGGTGTGGCGGGTCGCGCCCGCCGCGAAATGAATGGCCGCGCGAACGCCGAAACGCGGCGCGACGAATCTCTTCACGCTCGCGGAGAAACAGCTCGTCGGGCTCTACGACGCGGGCGTGATGTCGCCCGCCGTGCTGCATCACGTCGTCGCGGCGTATGCGGATAGCGGCATCGACTGGCACGGCGACGGCAAGCTGAAAACCGTGGATGGTCATACGGTGCAGGAAGCCGTCGTGCTCGTGATGATGCCGGGACGCGCGCTGAAGAACGCGCGCAAGGACTTCATCTCGGTGGTCGAACATCTCGCGGGCGTCGAACCTCAGGCCCAGGACGACGAAGAAGCCGATGACGACGAAGAGCTGCTGACTCAACTCAGCGGCGATACATCGTCGCCGCGTTCAAAAACGTCGAAAACGCGCGCCGCGAAGAAGAGCACGCAAACGGCGGAGCCGAAACGGGCGGCGTTCAATCCGCTCGTCGGCGCGCGTGCCGTGCGCGGCAACGACCAAGGTTAGTCGCGCGTCGATCAATGCGGCACGCGCGGCGCAATCAGATCGAGCAGATCGTCCATGTCGAAAGGCTTCGCGAGAATCGGCACGCCGAGATGCTTCGCGCGTTCCAGTTCGTCGGCATAACCCGTCATCAACACGAGCTTCTGCGCTGGCAGGCGCTGCGTGATCTGTTCGGCCAGATCGATGCCGTTCATGCGGCCCGGCATCTGCACGTCCGACAGCACGAGATCGAAGCCGTAGCCTTCGCCTAACAGGTCGAACGCGGCATCCGCGCTTTGCTCGTGACGCACCGTGCAACCGAGCACTTCGAGCACCGCCGTCACGCCCGCCGCGACGTCCGCGTTGTCTTCGACGAGAAGCACCGACGTGCCGCGCAACGGCACTTCTTCAACGGATGCGGGCGCGCTCGCCGGCGTGGCGACGTCGGGCGGCACGTAGGCGTTCGACTCCCTCCGCGCCGGCACATGATGGCGCGGCAGATAAAGCCGCACGGTCGTGCCCGATCCCGCCACGCTCGTGATGCGCGCCGTGCCGCCCGCCTGCTCGCACGCGGCGAGCACCTGCGTAAGACCGAGGCCCGTGCCCGCGCCGCGCTGCTTCGTTGTGAAAAGCGGCTCGAACGCGCGCCGCCGCACTTGCTCGGTCATGCCTTCGCCGTTGTCGGTAATCGAGACGAGCACGTATTCGCCATCGGGAATGTCCGTATCCGCGCCGCGCACGCGCGCATTCTGGCAACGGATCAGCACACGCCCGCCGTATGGCATCGCGTCGCTCGCATTCACCGCGACATTCACGAGCGCGAGTTCCAGTTCGACCGGATCGGCCATCACGCCCCACAGATCGGGCGACAACTCCAGCGTCACCGTGACGGACGGATGCACCGATTTCTTCACGAGATCGAGCACGCTTCTCAGCCAGTCGGCGGGATCGAGCAATTCGCGTTTCAACGGCTGTTTGCGCGCGACGCTCATCAGCCGCCGCGCGAGCGACTCGGCGCCGGCCGTGGCGCGCTCCACTGCGAGCACTTCGCTCTCGACGTCGTTGAAGCGCTTGTGCCGCGCGAGTTCCATGTTCGCGCCGACGACCATCAGCAGATTGTTGAAGTCGTGCGCGACGTTCGCGACGAGATTGCCGAGCGCGCCCATGCGCCGCAATTGCCGGCTCGACGCTTCGATGGAAAGGCGCGTCGCGACTTCGGCTTGCCAGCGTTCCCATGCGGCCTGCTCCGCGTTGAGCCGCCGGATCGAAAACAGGATCAGCAGCCACACCGCGATGCACGGTAGCAGCGCGATGGTCGCGACCAGCGCTAGATTGTTGCGCCAGCGCGCGTCGATGGCGGACACCGCATAGCCCGTTGAAACATAGAGCGGATAATCGCCGACGCGTCTGAAGGCGAGCAACCGGTCCACGTGATCGACGCTCGAACGCATGCGCATGCTGCCGTACAGCTCGTTGTTGCGAAAGGCGGTGGTAAAAGGCGTGTTCGTTGCAGGTTGCGTGCTGTCCGTGCTGGCCGGAAAGCGCGCGAGGATATTGCCGTCGCGGCGATAGAGTCCGATGACGACAGCTTGATCGCCGCCCGCGAGTTCGCGATAGAAGTCCGTGAGGTAATCGCGCTTCAACGCAATCGACACGACGCCCAGAAAGCGCCCGTCGTGGCCAATGCGTCCCATCGTCGTCGTGAACACGTCCGAGCGCGCCACCTTACCGCGCAACGGCAGCGAGAAATACGTGACGGGCGCCACTGCGCGCGCGGACTGAAAGTCGTCGCGATCCTCAATCGATACGGAAGGCGATGGATACCAGCGGCTATTCGCGAGCAGCGCGCCTTTCTCGCCGAATACGGAAATCGCCGCGATTTGCGCGAGCGTGCCGCTCATGTCGTCGAGCGTGCGATGCAGCGCTTCTTCACGGCTTTTGATCTGCGCGTCGTCGCTATCGCCGAGAAGATCGACGACGCGCGTCTCCAATTGCTGATTCAGATCGATAACTTTCAGCGCGTGTTCGTCGGCGACGCGCGTGAGACGCTCGGTCAGTTCCCGCGCGTCTTCAAAGCGGCGTAGATGATCGTAATAGCCGTAGATGCAAAGGCACGCGATCGGAATCGCGATCGACGCGCCCAATACGAGCAGCAGCATCTTCCGCATCGACGCGAAATTGCGGGCGGGCAGCGGCAGATCGAATGTCGCGCTCTCTGTGGAGTCCAAGCGTTGCGTCTCCGAGGGAATCGACCGGTATATCGTAACCGGCGCGCAGTCGGAGCGATATGAAGAATGAGAACTGCGCCGGGCGGGGCATTCTCTTTTAACGCGGCGCGCGCGTCAATCGCCGCTGGCTTTCATTCTTGTTCAGCGAAGCGCGTGCGTGCGCCAGTCGTCGTAGGGCGTGATCGGGAGAACACGCTTGTGATGCGTCGCGTCGTAGAAGCGATAGATGGTCGTGTAGACCTCGTCGGAGACGCGCTTGCCTTCGAGAAAATCGTCGATGTCTTCGTAGCCGATGCCGTAGCTGTCTTCGTCCGGCTTCATCGGCGTGAGTGTTTCGAGATCGGCGGTCGGGACCTTTCTCGCGACTTCGATGCTCGCACCGAGCGCTTCCGCGAGCGCGCGCACGCGGCGCTTGTTCAGGCCGTAGAGCGGCAACACGTCCGCGCCGCCATCGCCGAATTTGGTGAAGAAGCCCATCAGCGATTCGGCCGCGTGGTCCGTGCCGATCACCACGCCCGCGTGTGCCGCGGCCACCGCGTATTGCGCGATCATGCGCTGGCGCGCCTTGATGTTGCCGAGCACGAAGTCCTCGTGCTTTTCGTCGCGATACAGCACGCCCGATTTCGCGAGCGATTCGCGCATGGCGTCGGCGGCCGGCTTCACGTGGACGGTGAGCGTTTCATCGGGCTGAATGAACGCGAGCGCGCGTTGCGCATCGGCTTCGTCGCGCTGCTCGCCGTAGGGAAGACGCATCGCGATGAAGCGCGCATCGACATGGCGCGCGCGCAGACGCTCGACCGCCAGTTGTGCGAGACGCCCCGCCGTCGACGAGTCCACGCCGCCGCTGATGCCGAGCACATAGCTTTTGAGCTTCTGTGCTTCGAGATAATCGGCGAGGAACGCGATACGGCGTTCGCGTTCCGCGTCGAGATCGAAGACCGGCGCGACCTTCAGTTCTTCGATGATGCCGGGCTGGCGGGTAGCGTGTTCGTTCGACATCGAGTGGCTCGCTTGGGGCGTGGGGACTTCGTAACCCTACAGCAAAGCGCGAGCCACGGCGTCAGCCGGCCATTTCGCGATCCGGCGTGGACGAGATGCGATGAATCGCGAGGTCGGCGCCGTTGAACTCTTCCTCGCGATCGAGCCGCAAACCGACCGTCATCTTGATCGCGCCATACACGGCCGCGCCGCCCGCGAGCGCGAGCGCCACCGCGCCCGCCGTGCCGATGACCTGCGACCACATCGACACGCCGCCGATACCGCCAAACGCCTTCTGCCCGAAGATGCCCGCCGCAATGCCGCCCCACGCGCCGCACATGCCGTGCAGCGGCCACACGCCGAGCACGTCGTCGATGCGCCAGCGGTTCTGCACGCACGTGAACATCTGCACGAACAGCACGCCCGCGACCGCGCCGGCGATCAGCGCGCCGAGCGGATGCATGAGGTCCGAGCCCGCGCATACCGCGACGAGACCCGCGAGCGGCCCGTTATACGTGAAGCCCGGATCGTTGCGGCCCGCGACCCACGCGGCGAGCGTGCCGCCGACCATCGCCATCAGCGAATTCACGGCGACGAGGCCGCTGATCTTGTCGACCGTCTGCGCGCTCATCACGTTGAAGCCGAACCAGCCGACGGCGAGCACCCACGCACCCAGCGCAAGAAACGGAATGCTCGAAGGCGGATGCGCGGCGATGCGCCCGTCCTTGTGATAACGCCCGTGACGCGGCCCGAGCAGCAGCACGGCCGGCAACGCGACCCAGCCGCCGAACGCATGCACGACGACCGAGCCCGCGAAATCGTGAAACGGCGCGCCGAACGCGTGCGTCAACCAGCCCTGAATGCCGAAGCGCCCGTTCCATGCCACGCCTTCCAGCAAGGGATAAATGAAGCCGACGATCACGCAGGTCGCGAACAATTGCGGATTGAACTTCGCGCGCTCCGCGATGCCGCCCGACACGATCGCCGGAATCGCCGCAGCGAAAGTCAGCAGGAAGAAGAAGCGCACGAGCGCATAACCGTTGTGCTCGGCGAGGATATCGGCGCTGTGCATGAACTGCACGCCATACGCGATGTTGTAGCCGATAAAGAAGTACGCGAGCGTCGAGACCGCGAAGTCCACGAGGATCTTCACGAGCGCGTTCACCTGATTCTCGCGGCGCACGGTGCCGAGTTCGAGGAACGCGAAACCCGCGTGCATCGCAAGCACCATCGCGGCGCCCAGCAGCAAAAAGAGAGTGTCGGTTCCGGATTGGAGTGCCTGCATGATTCGAGCGGTCGGTCTTAAGGAGGCGCACATTTCGCAAGTTCCGGACCAAGTTGGCGCAATCGGCATCGAAACGGTGCAGACGCTTTGCAGGCACGGTTAAACATGGTGCAACGCGCGTTCACGCGGCTTTTACGGTGCGCACGTTCATGGTGCAATGCCCCGTTGTATCGCATCGCGTGCACCGGGCGAGAGCCAAAATTTTCAGCATGCAGGCTTAGCGTAGGGTGATCGCAAGCATGCGACACGCCTCACGTTTGCCGCGCGCCGCGACTATTCTGGAGACTGGTCCGCGCGAAACGGAGTGGTCCATGACCTCTCGCATCGAACCTTTTGGCGAGCACGTGCGCATGGAACCGCATGCGCGCGATCCGCGTGTGGTGACGGTCGTGCTCGACCGGCCCGCGCGTAGCAATGCCGTCGATCGGTCCGTGGCCGACGCATTGCGCGCGGCGTTTGAGCGCTTCGATGCGGACGATGCGCTATCGGTCGCCGTGCTGTGGGGCGCGGGCGGCACGTTCTGCGCGGGCGCGGATTTGTCCGCACTGAACGACGACGCGCGCCGCAACGAGATCCATGCCGACGGCGGCGGCCCCGGCCCGATGGGACCGACGCGACTCGCGCTGACCAAACCCGTGATCGCGGCGATCGCCGGTCATGCGGTCGCGGGCGGACTCGAACTCGCGGCGTGGTGCGATCTGCGCGTCGTCGAGGAAAGCGCGGTGCTCGGCGTGTTTTGCAGGCGCATTGGCGTGCCGCTCATCGATGGCGGCACGATACGGCTGCCGCGTCTTGTCGGCATGTCGCGCGCGCTCGACCTGATCCTGACCGGCCGCGCGGTCGATGCGCACGAAGCGCTCGCCATTGGTCTTGCGAACCGCATCGCGCCGGCAGGCGATGCGCGCAACGTAGCCGAAGCGCTCGCATGCGAACTGGCCGCGCTGCCGCAAGCCGCGCTGCGCGCCGACTTGTGCTCGGTGCACGACAACGCGTTCGACGCGGATATCGCCCGCGCATTGCAGCGCGAAGGCGCGAATGGATATCACGCGGTCTTCGATGAAGGTCTCGACGGCGCGGCGCGTTTCGTCGCACGCGGTCGGCACTGAAAGGACAAGCGACATGGACTCGGTGTTCGAGAACCGGAGAGAAGCGGGCCGCGAGCTTGCGCGGCATCTCGGCGCTTATGCGGGCCGCAACGACGTCACCGTGCTCGCACTGCCGCGCGGCGGCGTGCCTGTTGCGTATGAAGTGGCGCGCGCGTTGGGTGCGCGGCTCGATGTGCTCGTCGTGCGCAAGCTCGGCGTGCCGGTTCAGCCGGAACTCGCAATGGGCGCGATCGCATCCGGCGATGCGTTCTTTCTCGACGATCGCATCGTGCAATACGCGGGCGTCGGCAAAGACGAGCTCGATCGCGTGATCGCGCAGGAGCGCGCCGAACTGGAGCGGCGCGAGACGCTGTATCGCGGCGACATGCCGCCGCTCGATGTGAACGGCCGCGTCGCTATCGTCGTCGATGACGGCATGGCGACCGGCGCGACGATGAAGGCCGCGGCGATGTCATTGCGTCATGCGCATCCGTCGAAGATCGTCGCGGCGCTACCGGTTGCGCCGCTCGATTCGGAAGCGCGCGTTGAAAACGACGTCGACGAATTCGTCTGCGTTATGCGGCCGCATCGATACTTCGGCGTCGGGCAGTTCTACATCGACTTCGATCAGACGAGCGACGAAGAAGTGCGCGAGCTGCTCGACGCGGCGCGCAAGCATGCTTAACGCAGCCAGGGCGCGTCTTGCGATTCCCGCGTCTTGCCGTACTTTTCGCGCGCGGTTTTCAAAGTCAGGCTGTCGATGACGCCTTCGTCCACGAGCGATTTCAACGCGGCAATGACGATCGACACACGATCCACTTCGAAGAATTCACGCAACGATTGACGCGTGTCGCTGCGGCCGAAGCCATCGGTGCCGAGCGTGACATAGCGGCGCGGCACGTAGGCGCGAATCAGTTCGGGCACCGCGCGCACGTAATCCGTCGCCGCGATCACGGGGCCGCGCGATCCTTCGAGCGCGCGCGTGACGAAGGGCACGTTCGCGTCGTCGGTGAGGCGCGCCGCGCGCTCGCATGACGCGCCATCGCGATGCAGTTCCGTGTAGCTCGTCACGCTCCACAGCGCGGCGTCGATGTTCCAATCGTCTTTCAGCATCGCGCGCGCGGCGGCCGCTTCGTTGAGGATCGCGCCGGAGCCGAGCAATTGCACTTGCGCGTTTGCATCGCCGCCGATGCGATAGATGCCGCGCAAAATGCCTTCGCGCGTTGGCGCATCCAGCGAGCCGCCGGGCGCCGACGGTTGCGCGTAATTTTCGTTAGTCACCGTGACGTAATAGAACACGTCGTTCTGGCGTTCCATCATCTCCTGCATGCCTTCGTCGACGATAGCCGCGACTTCATAAGCGAACGCGGGATCGTAGGCGCGGCAGTTCGGAATCGTCGATGCCGAGAGATGGCTCGTGCCGTCCTGATGCTGCAAGCCTTCGCCGCCGAGCGTCGTGCGCCCCGCCGTCGCGCCGATGAGAAAGCCGCGCGAACGCTGATCCGCCGCCGCGAAAATCAGGTCGCCGATGCGCTGGAAACCGAACATCGAGTAGTAGATGTAGAACGGCAGCATGGGCAGATCGTGCACGCTGTACGACGTCGCGGCCGCGATCCACGACGACACCGCGCCCGCCTCCGAAATGCCCTCTTCGAGAATCTGGCCGCGCGTGTCCTCGCGGTAATAGAGCATCGAACCCATGTCCTCCGGCTCGTACAGTTGACCGAGCGGGGAATAGATGCCCACCTGCCTGAAGAGATTCGCCATGCCGAACGTGCGCGCCTCGTCTGCAACCACGGGCACGACGCGCGGCCCGAGCGTCTTGTCCTTCAGCAGGCTGCCGAGCATGCGCACGAAGGCCATCGTCGTCGACATTTCCTTGCCGGATGCGTCGAGTGCAAACTGGCCCCAGGTGCCGAGCGCGGGCGGCGTGAGCCCAAGCGACGCCTTCGCGCGACGGCGCGGCAGATAACCGCCCAATGCCGCGCGACGCTCATGCAGATAGCGCATTTCCGGCGCGTTATCGGCGGGCTTATAAAACTTCACCTGCTCGACATCTTCATCGGACAGCGGCAAGCGGAAGCGATCGCGGAATTGCTTGAGATCGTCGAGATCGAGCTTCTTCTGCTGATGCGTCGTCATGCGGCCCTGTCCCACCGTGCCCATGCCGAAGCCCTTCATGGTCTTAGCAAGAATCACGGTTGGCTGACCCTTGTGCGAAAGCGCCTTCGCATAAGCCGCGTAGAGCTTACGCACATCGTGACCGCCACGGCGCAAGCGGTCGATATCTTCATCCGACATATGCGCGACGAGCGCCGCGAGTTCCGGGTTCTGTCCGAAGAAACGCTCGCGGTTATAGCGGCCGTCGTTCGCCGAGAAGGTCTGGAATTGGCCGTCGACGGTATGCGCGAACGCGCGCAGCAAGGCATTGGTGCGATCGCGCGCGAACAGCGCGTCCCAGTCCGAGCCCCATAACACTTTGATGACGTTCCAGCCCGCGCCGGTGAATTGCGCTTCGAGTTCATCGACAATGCGTCCATTGCTGCGCACGGGACCATCGAGCCGCTGCAGATTGCAGTTGATGACGAACACAAGGTTATCGAGTTGCTCGCGCGCCGCGAGCGACAGCGCCCCGATCGATTCGGGTTCGTCCATCTCGCCGTCGCCGAAGAAGCCCCACACTTTGCGCCCTTCCGTGCGCTGCAGATTGCGGTTCTGCAAATACCGCATGAAGCGCGCTTGATAGATCGAATTGATCGGGCCAATGCCCATCGAGCCAGTCGGAAATTGCCAGAAATCCGGCATCAGCCAGGGATGGGGATACGAGCACAAGCCCGGCCCCGCGATCTCTCGCCGATAGTGTTTCAGATGTTCTTCGCCGAGAAAGCCTTCGAGGAAAGCGCGCGCATAGACGCCAGGCGATGAATGCGGCTGAAAGTAGACGATATCGCCGCCATTGTTTTCATCGGCGGCTTTAAAGAAATGATTGAAGCCGACTTCGAAAAGATCCGCCGCCGACGCATAACTTGCGATATGGCCGCCGAGTTCGCCATAGGCGCGATTCGCGCGCACGACCATCGCGAGCGCATTCCAGCGCAGCACGGCCGCGAGCTTTTCCTCGGTGTCGAGATTGCCGGGATAAGGCTGCTGCTGCGATACGGGAATCGTATTCGCATACGGTGTCGCGCGCGCCCGCGACGATTCGACGCCTACCGAAAGCGCATGCTCCGCGAGCCTGTCGAAAAGATATTGCGCGCGATCTTTACCGACGTGCGCGACAACCGCATCGAGCGCCTCCAGCCATTCGGCGGTTTCACCGGGATCGGTGTCCTCGCGTCCCTTGGCAATGGAAAGAAGCTGGGTGGTACCGCTCGACAAGTCGGTCATGGTGCGACTCCGCTTAACTAGACAATACGTTCAAGCATATCCATTGATGCGCAGAATGTGCGTCTCATTTGGCTGGCGTCGCGCTTTGCGGTAGTGTGTTTATACTTCTGAAATGCCAAAAACCGGAATCTTTCGACTATGACGGCACCCGCCAAACAGCGCCTCGACCGCATCGACATCGGCATATTGAATCAGCTTCAGCAAAACGCGCGCATCACCAACTCCGAACTCGCGCGCGCCGTGAATCTTTCGGCGACGCCCTGCTTCAATCGCGTGCGCGCACTGGAAAAAGCCGGTCTCTTCAAGCAGCACGTCACCTTGCTGAATCCTGAAGCGCTCGGGCTTTCCATCAATGTTTTCATTCAGGTCAGTCTGGAAAAGCAGATCAAGGATGCACTCGCGCGTTTCGAGCAGGCTATCAGCGAGCGGCCCGAAGTGATGGAGTGTTATCTGATGACGGGCGACGCCGATTACTTATTGCGTGTCGTGTTACCCGACGTGGCCGCGCTCGAACGCTTCATCCTGGAGCGGCTCACGAAAATGCCGGGTGTCGCCAACATTCGTTCGAGCTTCGCGCTCAAGCAGGTGCGCTATAAGACCGCGCTGCCCTTGCCCGCATCCGGACTAACCCTGCCCGATCAGAACGCCGACGAAGCAGAATGGACATGATCGTGCTGCGTCGAGCGGTCGATCCTTCCGATAAAACCAGACATAGCCGTAATTCTTGCGATGACGCGGTGCATCGCCTATAACTCGTGTGGCCTATGCGGCATGTTTTCCCGGCTTGACGTGTTCCTCCGACGAAGTGCCACGCACGCGAGAAAGACATGAACCTGGACACGGTACGTGTATTCATCATGACGCGCGGCGTCGACTTCGCGATCATGGTGATCGGCGCCATCGCGCTGTGGATCATCGGCCGCTGGCTGATCAATCTCGTCACGGGAACACTGCGCAAGCTTCTTTCGCGCAACGGCCGCGTCGATCCAACGCTTGCGCATTATCTCGGGTCTATCCTCGGCGTCATTCTCAATCTGCTGCTCGTACTCGCGATCCTGCAGGTCTTCGGCGTTCAGACCACGTCCTTCGCCGCGTTGCTCGCGGGTCTCGGTCTCGCGATCGGCACGGCGTGGGGTGGACTGCTCGCGCACTTCGCGGCGGGCGTATTCATGCAGGTGCTGCGGCCTTTTAAAGTGGGCGATTTCGTGACCGCGGGCGGCGTGACCGGCACCGTTACCGAACTCGGTCTCTTCGGCACGACGATCACGACGCCCGACAATGTGGCGGCCATCATCGGCAATAACAAGATCTTTTCCGACACGATCTGGAACTTCAGCTTGCTGCCGCATCGGCGTGTCGAATTGACCGCGAAGATCGCGAACGGTGTCGATCCACTCGATGCCATCGCGCGTCTGAAAGAAGCGGTCGCCCATATCCCGAACGTGGCGACCACGCCGCCGCCCGATGTGGAAGTCATGGCCTTCACGCCGGAGGGCCCGCTTTTGTGCGTTCGGCCTTATACCAATACGAGCGACTATTGGCAGGTCTATTTCGACACCAATCGCGCGATCATCGAAACATTCAGGCAAGCCGGCTATCCGACGCCGGAAACGCCGCTCGTGCGCCGCGTCGTGAACTGATTTTCACGCGCGTTCGCTGAACTAGAATGAGTGGAACCGGCGTGGCTTGCGCCGGATCACCGGTCGCGCGCGGGAGGATGCCATGCCGACTTATCAATACCGTTGCCAGGATTGCGGCGAGACCTTCGAGCACGCGGAGCACATCGTCGAGCACGCAACGGTGCAACTCAAATGCCCCAAGTGCGGCAGCGAGAAAGTCGCGCACGCGCCCGCGCCGTTCGTCGCGAAGACCTCGAAGAAAAGTTGATCTTCAGGCCGCGCGAAATCGGACTTCGTGCGAAGGCAGGCCGCCTAAACGCTGCGCGACGTGATCGATGAACGCGCGCAGGCGCGGCGCTTCGTGACGGCTCGGCGGCCATAGAATCTGAAACACGCCTTCCGTGCGCATATGCGCACCGAGCACCGCGCGCAGCATGCCGCCTTCCAGCGCGCTCCTTGCGATGAAATCCGGCACGCAGGCGAGCCCCAGTCCAGAGATGCAGGCAGCGAGCACGGCTTCCATGTCGTTGAACATGAGCGTCGCATGCGGGTCGATGGCGAAGGTGTGATCGTCGCGCGCGAAACGCCAAAGTTCGGTACGGCCGCTCGCCGGAGAACGGAAGCGGATGCACGCATGGCCTTCGAGATCGTCGGGCGTCGTAGGCTCGCCATGACCGGCGAAGTATGCGGGCGAGCCCACCACCACCGGCCCGTATTGCGCGAGCGGCCGCGCGAGCAATTGCGAATCGGCGAGACGTCCCGTGCGGATCACCGCGTCATAGCCTTCCTGCGTGACATCGGCCACGCGATCGCTGAATTCGATATCCAGTTCGATGTCGGGATAGCGTCGCCTGAATTCCGGCACGAGCGGCATCAGAAGCCGCGTGCCGAGCGACGGCGCGCTGATGCGCAACCGTCCGCGCGGCGACGAGGTCGAATGGAACAGCTCGCTCTCCGCTTCTTCGAGATCGGCGAGCATGCGTTTGCAGCGCGCGAAAAAACGTGCGCCTTCGTGCGTGAGCCCGATCCTGCGCGTCGTGCGATTGAGCAGTTGCACGCCGAGCTTCGCTTCGAGCCGCATCACGCTCTTGCCCACGGCCGAAGCCGACAGTCCCAGCGCGCGCCCCGCCGCCACGAAACTGCCCGATTCCGCCGCGCGAACGAACGCGACCATGCCGGAAAGACTTTCTGTCGAAGGAGACGCCCCGGGCGAAGTCGCCGTGAGAGACCCATGCGAATCCTGCGATGGAACGGTCGTCATATTCATGATCTGGCGAGAAGGAAGGCGCGACGGATTGCACCTGTCTTCTGCATGAACGTGCATGACGGCGATTTATTCCCGAAATTTCGTGCAGCGCGTATCTACCAGACGAAGGGCACGAGCCGATAGCGCACGCGTCGCGCGTATTGCGCATAACCTTCGAGATGCGCGACGAGTTCGCGCTCCTCCATGACCGTGCGCCAGACGAGTCCCGCGAGCAGCAGCACGGAGAACGCAAGCCCCCACCACGAGCCGAGCACGAGCGCGCTAGAAGGAATCATGATGGCGGCGGCGGCGTAGAGCGGATGACGCACGACCGCATACGGCCCGCTCGATATCACGCGATGTCCGCGCTCGGTCTGAATCTTCACGACGGGTGCGAGAAACGTGTTTTCCAGAAACACGCGCGCGACGAGCCAGAATGAAAGCGCGACGAGCGCCGACCCGGCCGACGCGAGCCAGAGCGGCATGACGGACCAGCGAAAGCGCACGGCGTCGAGTCCCATCAGGACGAGCCACGCGCACCACAGCACGCCCATCGCGACGAGAAAGATCTTGTCCCAGAGCGGCTGACCGGGCTGCATCGGCGAGCGCATGCGTTCGGCGAGCAAGGCGGGATCGCGCCGCGCGATGAGCGCCGTCACCACGCCGCCACCGCCGAACATCAAAACCATCCACGCCCATCCCGCGCCCCATTCGAGCGTGCCCGCCGCGCCGAACAGCAACGCGATGAACAGCACGGCTTCGACGATACTTGCGATTGCAACTTTCGACGTGACCGACATAACCGACATGACGTGATCGCGCGACGGCGGCGCGTCAGCCGTTCAGTTCCTCGTGCAGCGCGACATATTCCTGCGCGAGCTTGTGACGCGGTTCGAGATAGATCACCGGACGAGCGTGCTGATGGCTCTCGCGGATTTTCACGGAGAGCGACAGATGCGAATTGAGCACGGGCAGATCTTCGCTGCGCAGTTCGTCGACGAGTTGCTGCGGCAGGCTCGCGCGCGGCTGGAACTGGTTGATGACGATGCCTTCGACGCTCAGATCCGGATTGTGATCGTGGCGGATTTCCTGCACGTTATCGAGCACCGAATAGAGCGCGCGGCGCGAGAAGTCGTCGCAATCGAACGGAATCAGGCAGCGCTCCACCGCGATCAATGCCGAGCGCGTGAAGAAGTTGAGCGCGGGCGGCGTGTCGATATAGACGGCGTCGTACTGTTGCAGGCCCTTCAATGCATCGCGCAGCTTGTAAATCTTATAGCGCGATTCGAGCTTGCTTTGCAGCGCTTCGAGACTCGGATGCGACGGCACGATGTCGAGATTCTCGAACGGCGTCGAATGAATAAAGGACTCGAACGCCGGTTCGCGAAAGCTATAGCTCAATGCGGATTCGAAGAAGCTCGCGAGATTCGGCTGTGCGTCGCGGGCTTCGGCGCCGAGCAGATACTGGCTCGCATTGCCTTGCGGATCGAGGTCGACGACCAGGGTGCGCACGCCGCGCGAGGCGCTGATCGCGGCAAGATTGCAAACGATGGTGGACTTGCCTACGCCACCCTTTTGATTGAAGACCACACGGCGCATCGGGTTATTCATCCTCGGTTTATGAACGCTCGTTTTTTTATGCGTTCTGTCTGGGTCGATCGGTGCCCGAGTGGTGATCTTATCGCATCAAAATGACAAGGCCTTTTTAGTTCAGAGACGTCGCCCGCGAAGCCCAAAGCCATAACATTATGGAAACGCCGGAATTGTAGGATCGATCCCTTCGACATCCGCCTCCGGATGATGACTCTTCACCAGCGCCTCGATTTCCTCGACACGATCTTTCGGCACATCGACCATCATCAGCAATTCGCCTTCCTCGATAGCATGCTCGAAGCGCCGCAAGCGCGTGTTCGGAATGCCTACGCCGATCATCGTCGCGGCCCACGCGCCGAAACCCATGCTCGCGAGCGTCATGCATACGACCGCGCCGCCCGCGATCGTCAGGCCCGCGGGAGGAAACGCCATCGCGACGAGTCCGGCGAGCGCGCCCGTCACCCCGCCGGCAGCGGTTCCGCGTGCGAGCGCCGGCAAGAGATCGGAACGCTGAACGAGTGTGGCTTGCGGCAGATCCTCCAGCGGTTCGTGCGGCCGCGCGAGCACATGGATATGCCGCCATTCGATTCGCTTCAGCAGCAATTCGTCGATGATCCCCTTGGCGCTCGTCACGTTCGGAAGCAGAAAATAGATGCGCCTCATCTCGCACCTCCATATCGGATCGTCACCAATCCAATATAGACGACACGCACAGGAACGCTTCGCGCATAAGAAGGCTTACGGTTATCAAACGGTTTGGCGAATGCGCGCGCCGCTTTCATCGAAGATATAAATGCGCTCGCGATTCACGCGCACGCCCGCAGCGCCGCCGATCTCGCCCGCGAAAGTATTCGGCACCTTCACGACAATCTGTTGCTCGCCGACGTTCATCGTGACGAGCGAATGATCGCCGATAAGTTCGACCGAATAGATGCGCCCCTGCATTTCGCCCTCGCCTTGCGCCGCGAGCGAACATTCCTCGGGACGCACGCCGAGCGTCGCTTGCCCTTCGTGACGAACCGGCGCGGCGAGCGAGATGCCCGCCGCATCGAAACGTCCTTGCGCGAGCGTGCCGCGCAGAAAGTTCATCGGCGGCGAACCGATGAAACCCGCGACGAACAGATTCGCCGGGTCCGAATAGATGCGCGCGGGCGTATCGAGTTGCTGCAACGCGCCTTTGTCGAGGACGGCGACGCGATGCGCGAGCGTCATGGCCTCGATCTGATCGTGCGTCACGTAGATCGTCGTGATGCCCAGCTCGTGCTGCATATGTTTTAGTTCGGCGCGCATGTGGCCGCGCAGCTTGGCGTCGAGATTGGAAAGCGGCTCGTCCATCAGGAACGCCGCGGGCCGCCGCACGATCGCGCGCGCGAGCGCCACGCGCTGACGCTGCCCGCCGGACAACTGGCGCGGCAAACGCGATAACAATGGCTCCAGTTGCACGCTCGCGGCCACTTCACGCACGGCTGCTTCGATCTCGGCTTTCGCGCGCTTCCTCACAACGAGCGGATACGCAATGTTCTCGAACACAGTCTTGTGCGGATACAGCGCATACGACTGAAACACCATCGCCACATCGCGATCGCGCGGCAGTTGATGCGTGACGTCGGTATCGCCGACGAACACTGCGCCCTGCGTCGCCGATTCGAGTCCCGCGACGATGCGCAGCGCCGTCGTCTTGCCGCAGCCCGATTCGCCGAGCAGCACGAGAAATTCGCCCGCCTGCACGTCGAGCGAGAGGTCTCGAAGCACGCGCGTTTCGCCGAACATCTTGCCGACGTTTCTCAGCGATACGCTCTTCGACTGGCGCGCCGCCGCGATTTTCGTCAGGCGCGCGTCGTCGACCTTCACCGCCTCGCTATCCATGACCGTCATCCTTTCACCGCTCCCACGAGAATGCCCCGCACGATGAAGCGCTGCAGCGTGAGCGTCAGCAGCATCACCGGCAGGATCATGATGAGTATCAGCACCGACATGTTCCACCATTGCGGACCGCGTGTTGCGTTCTGCGCGGCGACGAGTAGCGGCATCGTCTGCGCGTTCGCGGTCGTCAGAAAGAGCGCGAAGAGGTACTCGTTCCACGAGAGGATCAGCACGAGCAGGCTCGTTGCGACGAGACCCGGCGCGACGAGCGGCAGCACGATGCCGAAGAGTATCGAGAAGCGCGTCGCGCCGTCGATCTGCGCGCTCTCTTCGATCTCGCGCGGCACGCCCGCGAAGAAATCGAACATCAGCCATACGACGATCGGCAGGTTCGCGGTCGCATACGTGATGATGAGCGCGAGATGCGTGTCGAGCAGACCGGCTTCCTTGAAGATGAGATAGATCGGGATAACCGTGACGACAGGCGGCAGAATGCGTTGCGACACGACCCAGAAAAGAATGTCGTCGTTGTTCAGATGTCTGCGCGCGCGCCGCACGATAGGGCGCAATACCAGAAAGAAGAGCGCTAGCGCGACGGCGAGCGCGATGCGTAAATCGACATGTCCCCACGCGACGGCCGCGATCAGCAACGCGATCAACAACACGCCGAGGCCCACCGCCGCGACGGGCGGCCGATACTCGATGCGCGCGAGCGCATACGCCGCCATCGACCCGAGAAAGACCGAAGCCGCCGTGCCGCAAGACGCGACGATCAGCGAGTTCATATAAGGGCGATACGTGTCCGGCCCGAGGTCGACGAAAATGTAATGCCACGCGTCGAGATGCGGCTTGAAGTCGACGAACGGAATGTAGAACGGTCCTGTCGACACATCGACCGGCAGCTTGAACGAAGTTATCGCCATCCAGTAAAGCGGGAACAACACGACGAGCGACCAAAAGCCAAGCAGCAGATAGGCGATCGCCTTTGCGCCGGCCGGCAATTCATCCAGACGCGCGGGCACGAACCAGCGTTTTAACGAACTCATTGCTGATCTCCCCGCGCCCGCCGCACGACGAACTGAAAGAAGGAGACGCACGCGATCGTCGCCACGAAGAACAGCATGTAGGCCACCGCCGATGCACCGCCGAGATTCAGCGCGCGCCATTCGATGAACGCGTGCAGCGTCATCGATTCGGTTGCGATGCCGGGGCCGCCGTTGGTCAGCACGTTCGGCAAGTCGACGATCTTGAACGCTTCGATCAGACGGATAAGCACGGCGCTCGCGGCGACGGCCGCGATCGATGGCCACGTGACATCGCGGAACACGCGCCACGCCGATGCACCGTCGAGTTGCGCCGCCTCGATCTGCTCGCGCGACGTGCCTTCGAGCGCCGCGAGCATCACGAGGAACATGAACGGCACCCACTGCCATGTATCGCCGATCACGACGACGAGCCGCGCGAGCCACGGGTCCGCCGCCCACGCGATCTGGCCGAGTCCGAGCCACGACCATAACGGCGCGAGCGGCCCGACGGACGTATCGGCCATCATGCGGAACATGTACGCGATGCCGACAGGCGTGACCATCAGCGGCAGGAAGAACAGGAGGCGAAAGAAGCGCCCGCCCTTGAGCGGCAGCGTGCACAAGTAGGCAAGCCCGAGCCCGATGAAAAATTGCAGCGCAACGCCGAGCAGGACATAGAAGATCGTCACCATCAGGCTGCCGAGCGCGCCGCCGCCGCCCAGCGTGTTCGCCCCGAGCCACACGAGCGCAAGGAACGCGGACGCAGCGATCAGACGGCCGAGCGTGCCAAGAATAGAGCGGCGCTCGCCTCTTAAATAGCGATAGAACCAGACCAGCACCGCGAGCACCGCGATCGAGATAGTTGCAAGGCTAACTATTCCCGGCGGACGGAATACGCCGGTGAAGTGATATTGCTGACTGCCGGAAAAAAGCCGCACGTAATTGCGCAGGCCCGTGTAGGTCAGTCGATAGCCGCCCTCGCCCAGCTCGAAACGCGTAAGCGAAAGATAGGCCGAGGTCACGAGCGGAAAGATCGAGAACCCGAGGATCAATAACACGGTCGGCAGCACGAACACGAAGGGCGCTTGCCGGTCGAGCCAGTTCGCGACGCGCGCGCGCGAGCCTCGTTCGTTCGCGAGCCCGGACGATGCGTGCGACGGCGTATTCATCGTGCCTCCATTGTGAAGCGAGCGCGTCACGAATCGACGCGCCCGCTTTCCTCCTCACTTCGCGCCGATCGACGCCTTGTACGCGCGCAACTGGGTATCCTTGCCGAGATCGTCGGTGATCTCGCTCCAGCCGCTGTCGATGGCTTTCATCGTCGCATCCGCATCGATTTCACCCGCGACGAAGCGCGCCACCGCCGTATCGAGCACGACCTGCTCGTAGCGCTGATTCTGCGGAATGCGCAGATCGATGATCATGTTCGGGCTTTGCAGGCTTTGCTGAATCGCGCCGAGATACGACTTCCCGGCCGCGTCGCTCATGCCCGCTTTCTTCCACGCCGACATATCCGTGAATTGCGAACGCCGATAAGGATTGAAGCCCGATGCGCCGATCGTCACGTCCACGTTCGACTGCGCCGGCTGGCTCATGAACGAGAGGAACGCATAAGCCGCGTCCTTCACCTTCGGCTTCGCCTTCGCGTTGATGCCGCCCGACCACCCGCCGAATGCCGCGAACGGTGCGTGATTCACGCCGTCGATCGCATAGGGGCAACGCGTCTTGTCGCACGGCACGAGCTTGCCCGTGTCGCGATCGACCACCTTGCGCGAGCCCGGCAGAATCACCGCGCCGACCTTGTCGATAACCTTCGACTGTTTCGGATCGATTGCGAGCACGCCGACATCGCCCCAGTCGAGCGTCAATGCGCAGTGACCGGCGATGAACGCGCTGCGCGTATCGCCGACATCGAGGTTGATTTCATTGGGCGGTCCGTAAGTCGTCGATTCCTTATAGACGCGCAGCGCCTCCTTAAAGCCGTCGTTGTTCACGAGCGACTTGAAGTTGCGCGGATCGAAGAACGCGCCTTGCGCCGTGCCCTTCGATTGCAGATAACCGCCCGCGATGGAGATGATTGCCCAATACGCCTGCGCGTTACGCTTCTTCGAAATGCACGAGCCCGCGACCGGCTTGCCGTCGCCACCGAAGACCTTGCCGTTGGCGGCCTTCGCGATGTCGAGGTAATCGTCCCAGGTCTTCGGCGGCGCTTTGCCGAGTTGCTGAAGAATGTCCGTGCGGTAATAGACCATCTGGAAATCGCCGTCGAGCGCGACGAGATAGGTCTTGCCGTTGTACTTCTGCGAGAAGTCGACGAAGAACGGCATCACGTCGTCTTCCTTCAATGCCGTGTCTTTCGCGACGCGCTGCGTCAGGTCTTCGAGAAACGCGCCTTTGGTGTAATCGACCATCCATTGCGGCGCGAATACGGCGGCATCGACGGAGTTCGTGCCGGACGCCCAGTCCGTCAACAGCTTTTGATAGAGATCGGAGAACGGCACCGTCAGCACGTTCACCTTCGCGCCCGTCAGCTTCTCGAACTCGGGCGCGCGGCGTTGCAGCGGCTCTGCGATCTGCGGTCCGACGAAGGTCATCACGTTGACGGTCACGCCCTTGAAGTCCTCGGCGGCCATCGCCGGCGATACACCGAGACATGCGGCCGCGAGCGCGGTCATGCCGGCCACTTGCTTGAACAGGTTCATTGTCTCCTCCATTGCGGTTGACTACGCTTCTTGGCTTCCTTGTCTCCTACTCCCTGAACAGGTCCGGTCTTTCAGCGGAAAAGCGCCGCAGTTCAGCGACTACCTCATCGAGATGACCGTGCATCGCGCGCGCGGCGGCTTCTCCATCACGCGCGCGAATCGCGTCTGCAATGCGCCTGTGCTCCGCGAGCGTATGCGCGTGACGCTCGGGACTCGCCATCAGGCGGCGCGCGCGATCGAGCGCATTGCGCGACGCCGCGACGATCTCCTTCACGCGCGGCAGATTGATTGCATCGAGAAGCAATTCGTGAAATGCGAGATCGAGCAGATGAAACTCGCGACGCAGCCCTTGCTGCACCGCATCGCGTTCGCGTTCTAGATTGGCGTCGAGCGCATCGAGCGTGGCGTCGTCGCAAGCAAAGGCTAGCGAGCGCACGGTCTCCACTTCGAGTGCGCTGCGTATGAACAGATGCTGTCGAATGTCGTGCATGACGATGGGCATGACGCGCGTGCCGCGTTGCGGCAAGACTTCGACGAGGCCCACGGCCGCGAGCTTCGCCAGTGCGGACGAAACCGGAAAGCGCGATACGCCCATGCGCTCGCACACCGCGAGCTTGTCGATCATCATGCCGGGCTCCATCGCAAGATTGACGATGGCCGCGCGCAGCGCCTCCTCGACCGCGTCGGTGAGGCTGCCTCGCTCTGAACCGTGCAAGCGGGGCAATGCGCGGTAAGGGTCGGCGGCAAGGCTGTTTTCATTCGTCGATGAGCTCACGCCGCCCTTGATTTCGCACTAACATGCTAGCAGGCTAGGAGGCGAAACAAGGCTTGTCAATCTCGTTTGTACCCATGCGTTGCAGCATTTTCGTGCCTGTATGAAGGCCTCCGATCAAAACCGAGGAGATGAACATGACCAGCATCACGAAGCTCTCCGTGCGCGATATCCGCTTTCCCACTTCGCGTTCGCTCGACGGCTCGGACGCCATGAATGCCGCGCCCGACTATTCGGCTGCCTACGTGATACTCGAAACCGATGCGCCCGGCCTCGCGGGTCATGGCCTCACGTTCACGATCGGGCGCGGCACCGAAGTCGTTGTCGCGGCGGTCGAGGCGCTCGCGCCGCTCGTCGTGGGCAGGACCATCGAAGACATCGCGGCCGACATGGGCGGCTTCTGGCGCGCGTTCACATCGGATAGTCAGTTGCGCTGGATCGGTCCGGAGAAAGGCGTGATTCATCTCGCGACCGCTGCGGTCGTGAATGCCGTGTGGGATCTGTGGGCGAAGAGCGAGAACAAGCCCGTGTGGAAACTGCTCGTCGACATGAGCCCGGAGAAGCTCGTGAGCTGCCTGGACTTTCGCTACGTGACCGACGCCATCACGCCATCCGAAGCGCTCGCGTTGCTCAAGCGTCTGCACGGCACGCGCGGCGAACGCGAGAAGGAAATGCTCGCACACGGCTTTCCCGCCTATACGACATCGGCCGGCTGGCTCGGTTACGACGACGACAAGATTCGCCGGCTCGCGCGCGAAGGCGTCGCGGAGGGCTGGACACATTTCAAGCAGAAGGTAGGCGGCAGTCTCGATGAAGACATCCGCCGCGCGCGCATTTTGCGCGAGGAAATCGGCCCGGACCGCAAGCTCATGATGGACGCGAATCAGGTCTGGGAAGTCGATGAAGCCATCGCGAACATGCGACGTCTCGCGGAGTTCGACCCGTGGTGGATCGAAGAGCCGACGAGCCCCGACGACGTCCTCGGCCACGCCGCGATACGCAGGCGCCTCGCGCCGATGATCGGCGTCGCGACCGGCGAGCATTGCCAGAACCGCGTCATCTTCAAGCAACTGCTGCAAGCCGAAGCAATCGATTTTTGTCAGATCGACAGTTGCCGTCTCGGTGGCCTGAACGAAGTGCTCATCGTCCTTCTGATGGCTGCGAAGTTCGGCGTTCCGGTGTGTCCCCATGCAGGCGGCGTCGGCTTGTGCGAGTATGTCCAGCATATTTCGCTATTCGATTACATCTGCGTATCAGGTTCGCTCGATAGGCGCGTGCTCGAATACGTCGATCATCTGCACGAGCATTTTCTCGATCCCGTCGTCATTAGGAACGGGCGGTATATGCCGCCGCAAGCGCCCGGCTACAGCATCGAGATGCACGCGGCATCGCTCGAACGATACGAGTTCGGAAAAGGAGAAGCATGGCGCACATGAACGTACCTTCGTGGCAGGACGTAACCTCGCAAACCGAACGCGCGCTCGCATGCGGCGCGCTGCGTTCGTTCGATACGGCGCAAAGCGTGATTGAAGACGGCGGCGTGCGCTTTCTCGTGCGCCAAGCGGCGAATATCGCGCGCAAGGAGCAGGCGTCGAAGCTCGCGGCGAAGTCCGCCGCGGATGCCGCGAGCGAATGGCGCGATCCGTTCTCGCCGTGCGAGGAAGCCTTGCGTGTCGGCGATATTGGCGAGCGGCATTTCCTGTTGCTCAACAAGTTCAACGTGCTCGCGCATCATCTGCTGATCGTGACGACGGAATTCGAGCCGCAGGAAACGCTCGTCGGCGAAGATGACTTCGCGGCGCTCTTTGCCTGCCTCGATCGCTTCGATGGACTCGGCTTCTATAACGGCGGCACGGTCGCCGGATCGAGTCAGCCGCATAAGCATCTACAGATGGTGCCGCTGCCGCTCGATGGTCACGCATTGCCGATCGAGGCGGCCATCGAAGCGGCGCGCACGAGCGGCGTCTTTCGCGTGCCGCAACTCGCGTTCGCGCACGCGGCCGCATGGCTCGACGACGACAGTGTCGCCAACGTGCATGCAACCTATCTGCAACTGTTGAACGCGATCGGCGTGCACACGTTCGATGTCATGGGCGCAGCGCATCAGAGTGCGCCCTACAACTTGCTCGTCACGCGCCGCTGGATGCTCGCGGTGCCGCGCAGCGTGTCGCATGTCGAGGGCGTCGCGGTGAACGCGCTCGGCTTCGCGGGCTCGCTCTTCGTGCGCGACGACGCGCAACGCGACATCGTCGAAACGCTCGGTCCGATGAAACTACTTGCAAACGCAACTATCTCTTGAAATCGGCTTTGGCGACCCGCATGTCGGCTTCCAGACATCGGGAGTTCAAGGAACATGGGAAGCCGGCCTCAATTCATCGACGATCTTACGCGCGGCGCGCAGGACGCCGCGCCCTCCGCCCCGCTCGACGATACCGCCCTGCTCGACGCCTATTCGCGCACGGTCATCGGCGCGCTGGAGCGCGTGCAGCAAGCAGTCGTGTTCATTTCAGTCGAGCGTTCGCTCGTTGATCCGCGCGGCGCGCGGCGCAATGTCGGCGGCACGGGCTCGGGATTCATCTTCACGCCCGACGGCTATCTGCTGACCAATAGTCATGTCGTGCACGGCGCGACGCATATCGTGGTCGCGCTCGCCGACGGCACGCGCTTCGATGCCGATCTCGTCGGCGACGATCCCGCGAGCGATCTCGCGGTGCTGCGCATCGGCTCGCCGGAGCCGCTGCCGCATGTCGAACTGGGCAATTCGGGCAACCTGCGCGTGGGACAAATCGCGATCGCGGTGGGCAATCCGCTCGGGCTCGCGCAGACGGTCACGACAGGCGTCGTCTCCGCGCTCGGCCGGACGCTGCGCTCGACTTCGGGCCGCATGATCTACGACGTCATCCAGACCGACGCCGCGCTCAATCCCGGCAACTCTGGCGGCCCGCTCATCGATTCGGCGGGGCACGTGATCGGCGTGAACACTGCGATCATTTCCGGCGCGCAGGCCATCTCCTTCGCGACCGCGATCGATACGGCGAAGTGGGTCATCATGCAGATCTTCGCGCACGGGCGCGTGCGGCGCGCGTATATCGGCGTGGCGGGCACGACCACGCCAATCTCGCGGCGCGTGCAGCGCTTTTTCGCGCTGGCGTCCGCGAGCGGCGTACATGTGATGGAGATCGTGAAAGGCAGCCCGGCCGCGCTCGACGGATTGCGCACGGGCGATCGGATCGTCGCGGTGGATGGCATCGCCGTCGATAGCGTCGACAGCCTGCAACGCACGCTGGATGCATCGCGCATCGACAAGCCCGTGGAAATCGCGGTGCTGCGTGGCGCGCAGAAGCTCGATATCGAAGTGACGCCCGTAGAGCAGACGGGTTGACGCGGCGGCGGCGCATGCCCGCATGTACACGCGCCGCCTCGCGGTCGCTTCGCTTCATCTTCTGCTGCCGGTCTCCCGCGCCGGTTCTCCCGCGTGCCCCGTATTTCGTTCGTGCGCATCGGCGAATACATCGGCCAGGCGCTCGCGCAGCGCGTCGGCGTCGCGGCGCAACAGCCCGCTCGTCGACGCGACCATCAACGCATCGATGCGCCGCTGCCAGTATTCCTCTTGCATGACGGCATGCAGCATCGGCCCGCCGCGCGGCTTAATCACGACGCGCTCAAGCTCCGCGATCATCCGCCCAATGTGCGCGAGTTCCTCCTGCGCGTGTTGATCGACGCTCACAGGCTTCTCCTCTCTCCCGCGTCTCGATTCCAGCGCGGTTCCATGAGTGCTAAACGGCGCAACCGAAAGGTTTATTCCAGCGAAGGCGAACGAAGCGATATCGCGGCCTGGCCCGCGCTTTGCGCTATTTGCCTTGCCTTGACGGCTATGTGCGCTAACAGCCGGTCGCGCGTGCGCGGCTCCGGCCTAATGTGAAAGCAGCAGACAGTGTTCGCGCGCACGGGCCGCCCCGTTCGAACGATCCTGCCCTGTCGGGGAAGGTCCTAGAAAAAGGATTGCCATGACCACGCACAAGAAAAATCAGACGGCGATTCGCCGCGAAGCGTTCCGCTGCACCGGCGCACAACTCGACGCCATCTTGCGATTCGCGGAAGAACGCAAGCTCGACGATCAGCCAATGCATATTGTCGTCGCCGAATACTGGCGCTATCAGGCGCACGCGAAAGCCGCCTGATCGTTCGTACTTCTCGCTGGATTCGACGCATTGCCCGTGCGGGCGGCGCGGGCGCTATTGTCCGGAAAGCACCCGCTGCTTGAGCACCCAGATCGCCGTGGGCACGGCGTAATAACCGCTGACGTTGCCTGTGACGAGCTTGCCCGTCAGCTGGATGCGCGCGTTCTCCGTGGGCGTCGCGTCGATGATCTGCACCGCCGATACGTTCGACTGCTGCCGTCCGCCCTGTCCCGTGCCCGCGCTCTGCACGCACACGGGACTCGACAGCGAAAGCACCCACGCAGGCTTCGCGGACGCATCGCCTTCATGCGCGGCCTGGCGCGTCGCCGTGCCTTCGAGCGTGACGACATCGCCATCGTTGTAGCAAGGCGCCGCCGCTGCGGAGCCTGCCATCAGCACGAGCACCCAAGCACAGGCTTTCGCAATCATTCGAACCTCGCGCAGAGCGCGTCGCGTGACGCGCGGATCCGGGAAAGAAGCTCAGCTACTTTAGGTGATAGCCGTTGGGGTCGCAACCCGAGGAAGAAAGGACATCCGCCGGCTCTGCTTTCAGAACCTTCATGCGGGAACGCGTGTTGCTGACGTTCATCTGACGAATCCAAGAGCGCGGAGCATCAATCCAAGACCGCGCATAAATGACATCTGTTGCTTGGACCGCGATCTGATGCGGACCGACAGAGGGGGCGACGATGAATCAGGTAATTGTTGGGGTGTTCGGCTCTTATCGGGACGGACACGACGCACTTCGCGCATTGCAGCTCGCGGGTTTGCGACGCGACGATGCGCATCTTTACCGGGCTGGACGCGGAGAAATCGACATCGATGCGCTTCTGCCACCAGGGCACGACGAGGACGATGCCGAGTACGTCGCGCACGGCGAACACCAAGGCGTGATTGGCGCGCGCAACCGGTTCGTGCCGCACGAGCCGTTGACGCAACGTCCGCCCACGCCGCACGCCGCCGATGATGACGCCACGCCACAGCGCACGTTGCTCGTCATTCGCATGACAGACGACATCAAGCCGGGCGCCATTGGCGAAATGCTGCACGAGCACGGCGCGATCGCGGTCAAGGATGCGAGCGGCCACTGGCGCTTTTCGCCATACAGGAATCCGGCGGGCGTCTGAATGCGGACGTTTCAATGCATGCCCGGATGAGGCTTGCGAGCGGTGCGCGGCGCGTCGGACTCGGCGCGCTCGTCCTCTTCCAATGCATCGTCGGGTAGAGGCTCGTTGGCGAGATCGCGCGCTTCTTGCGCCGCCGCGGCCGCGCGCAGCGTTCGACAGTGCGCCGAATGGCGGAACGTCGCCAGCATGCGCACAACTTCGCGGGTTCTCGTTCTCATTGTTGCCTCCCTCGAAGCAGTTGAGAAACTACTTTAAGTGTAGGCGGCGAATCCTCGGGTGCAAGACGTTCTAGCGAAATAATGTGCGCGCACGCATGCTCTGTTTTCCTGCGTGGCTATCAATCGATAAAGAGCATTTGCTCCGGCGCCGCGCGGGTGATCTGAAACATGTCGCTAGCATCGCGAATGCTATTCATCGACATGAATGCGATAAGAATCATCGACATCATGGCGGCGGCAAGGATGATGCGCTTCTTCTGCATGACGACTCCCTCGTTCTATGTTGTTCGACGTTGAGTCGAATAGTAGAGAGTCGAAGTTAGGAAAGCGCTAATCCGCTTCTTAAATCAAGCTGCAAAAATAAGAATTGAAAAGCACGATCGGGCAGTTATCGCGCAGTTATCGGGGGCGACCCGCAGCATGCGTTTGTTCGAACCGTCTAGTACATTTCAGGTGTCGTGACCTGCGCACAACACGGCGGATAAGAACTTTACTGTCGCCTTGCCAGCGTCGCGCGATGTCGGGAAAATTGAAGGAACGGCATAAAAGCCGTTCCTTCACTACCACGAGAGTTCGATGGCAACCTTAGAGGGCAAAGCGCGGTACCGCATTGATACCGATAACACCGGAGCCGGTATCGCCATCATGATCCTGACGACGGCGACCTTCGCGGCAAGCGACTCCACCGTCAAGCTGATCGGCACCGCAGTCCCTCTACTGGCGCTACTCTGGGTGCGCTATCTGTTTCAAATGATCGTGATGGGCGCATGGCAGGTGCGCCGCCGCGCGTTCGGTCTCTTCCGTACGGGCAGCGTGCGGCTGCAGATCGTGCGCGCTGTGCTCTTGCTCACCAATTCCGCATGCACGTTCGCGGGTTTGCGGCATCTTCCGTTGCCTGTCAGCACTTCCCTCGCAATGCTCGCGCCGCTCATTTCGACGCTGCTCGCCGCGCTCGTGCTGAAAGACGACGTGCCGCGCAGCAAATGGGCGATGGTCGTGATCGGTTTCGTCGGCATGCTGCTCGTCGTGCGGCCGGGCGGCAGCCAGTTCAGTTGGACGGTGATCTATCCGATCGGCGCGGCGACGACGTTCGCGTGCTTTCAGGTGGTGTCGAGCCATCTTTCGCGCGTCGACGACGCGATCACGACCAACTTCCTCACGGCGCTCGTCGCGACCGTCATGCTGTGCGTGCTCGTGTGGATGGATCAGGCCGAAACGCTGCCCGCGATAGCGCAAGTGCGATTCGAAAGCTGGCTGCTCGTCGTCTTCATGGCGACGATGGCGACCACCGGCCACGGGCTCATGCTGCAGGCCTTGAAGCGCGCGCCGCTCTCCGTGCTCACGCCGCTCGGCTACGGCCAGCTCGCGTTCGCCGCGCTCTTCAGTTGGCTGCTGTTCGGACAGGCGCCCGACCTGTGGACGGCGATCGGCATGTGCGTGATTGCGGCGAGCGGCATCGGCACCGTGCTTCTACATGGACGCAAGGCGCCGCTGGCCGTATCGACGGAAGTCTGACTGGAGGACGCGAAGCGCGGCGCGCGTGCTGCGCGCCGTCGTGAATCCGCTCAGTTGGCGGAATGCGCGTGCTGCGCCTGGCCCGTGCAGAGCCAGTGCGGATCGATGCCGAGCGCCTTCGCGATGCGGTTGAATGCCGCGAACGGCGGAACCGTGATGCCGCGCCGCCAGAATTGCACGTCGTGCTCGCTCACATCGAGCCAGCCGGCGGCTTTTGCGGAACTGATGTTCGCCTTCTGCAAGGCCCGGTCGAGTCGTGCGGCCATGGCGCGCCGCAAGATGTTGTCGTCGTGACTGCGTTCAAGGTGGCCAATGGTGTGGGAATGTCGCCCCATTTTTCAGATTCTCTCGATTTATATCTTTATGCCGTTCAGCGCCGGCTCATTCGCGCGAGGTGAATCCTACTGATTCGAGATGACGGGGCAGTGACACAAATACCGGAAAAATCGCCCGCCTCGTCGAATACCTCTTGCGCGTGCTGCAATGCGAGATTCTTTCAATTAGCGCACCAATGCGTCAAGTGGGGAAATGCCGCATTCGGTAAATTCTGGCTTAGGTGTTTACGATGAGACGCCCCTGTCCTTTTACCAGACAGGGCTTTAAATGAACGTGCGTTCGCCGGCCGACTGGTCGGAATTATTACCTCTGCAGGAATTCTGTCCGAAATCAAGCGACCCGCGATAATCATGTGATGTGTGATCAATTTGCACCTGCTTTATAAGCCTGCTCATTTACTTTTCGTTCTCCATTATTTTTGAATAAATGATCGTATGGTTTAAAGTCAAGCAGGGAAAACGTATTTGACACGTCCCGCGCTTGCCTTAAAATGAGTCATTCGCTGCGTCGCACAAATTCATCGGGCATTCAATTGGCCACTTCCATATGGAGTCGAGCATGAGCAGTCTTGCGCCGGAAAACGTAATCGCGTCACAAAAGGCGGGTGTCGACACCACCTTCGGTCTCGCCGCACAAGTTGTTGGAGGCTTCGAGAAGCTGATCGACCTGAACGTGCGCACGGTCAGGACGGCGCTCGACGAGCATCAGGCGCTCATCGCCAGATCGCTCTCCGTGCGCGATCCGCAGGAATTCTTCGCGCTTCAGAACCAGAATCTGCAGGACGGCGCACAGCGCGTCCAGGCGTACTGGCGCGGCGTCTACGAGATCGCCGCGGGCGTGCGCGGCGGCTATCTGGAAGCCGCGCAGGATCAGATCGAGAAATCGCAGCGCAACGTGCAGGCGTTCGTCGAGAGTCTCGCGAGCAACGCGCCGGTCGGGAGCGAGGCCGTGGTGACGGCATGGCGCACCGCGATCGATGCCGCGACGGAATCGGCGAATTCGGCTTACGAAGCAGCGAAGAAGGCCGCAAAGCAAGTGGTCGAAGCCGCGCAAAACGACGCCACGGTCGCGGACCAGACGGCCGTGCGCGTGGTGCCGCCGAGAACGGCCAACGCGAAGAAGTAATCTCGCTGGCGTTTCGGAAAAAGGCGAACGGGGTTCGCCTTTTTCGTTTCCGCTCTAGCCGCCCAGACTCTTCAGCGCGAGTTCGTGCGAATGGCCGATCCACACGGCCGAATCGCGATGATCGACGAGCGCATCGCCCGTGTTCGGATGCATGAAGACATCGAGCGCGCCGTGATTCAGCGTGAGCCACGCGAGCATCGGCGCGAGCAGGTCGCCGCCGAATCCCAACTGGAACGACCACATCGGATGCGGTCCGACCGGCCGTTCGTGAAAACGGCCCAGGCGCAGTGTGCCGCCTTGCAATTCGTCCGCAAAACGTTGCTCGATCACGAGCCGGAGCTGCCATGCGGCGTCGCGGCTCGCTGCGTCGAAATAGACATGCGCGTGCCAGTCCGCGATTGTGCGTGTATCCGTGGCGTTCATTGTTTCGTCCATCGCGGCATCATTGAGATGCCCGTCATTTTAGCGAAGCGCATTCAGCCGCGGTCGAGCGTCCAGAGCACGGCGCCGTTTTCGAACGCCCGATGATGCGTCGCGCGCATGCCGGCGTCCGCGCCGAGTTGCGACAACACGAACGCATCGGCGAAACGCGTGATTCCGCCGATCGCGTGCAACGACGACAGCCGCTCGATCCACAGCCAGCCCGCATCGCCGGAAAGGGATGCGATGCCCGCGCCCGTCAGACGCGCGCGCCGCACGAGTACGCGGCTTTGCGGCAAGTCCTCGTCGACGACCCAGATGCGCGTCGATACCGGCATCGCGATGCCGAGCGATCTCCACGGCATTCCCGCTACGCCCGTCGCAATGAGAAACGCGCGCCGTGTCGTGTTCATCGCCCTTTTCCCGCGTCTTCCCTGGGCCAGATGCCCTGCTTGCCCGGCGACAGAATGCCGTTCGGATCGAGCGCCGTCTTGATCGTGTTCGAGAGCCGCATCATCGCGTGATCGTTGAAATCGTATTGCGCGGCGGCGAGGTCCATATACGAGAGATGCGTGCGATATTGCCCGTAGCCCGCCGCGCCCGCATCGCGGATGAGCGTTTCGATAAGCGCGCCGGCATCGCGCGATTGTTTCGCATCGTCGCGGTCGAAGATCGCCGCGAAGATGTGATGCATCGCGCGCTCGCCCGCCGTGAAACCGCCGTAATAATCGAAGCCGAATTGTGCGGCGCGCTCGCGCACCATGCGGACCTGCTTCACGGCATCGCGTCCGAGCGGCGGGCACATCGGCGAGAAATCGATATGCGCGCCCGAGCCGCCGCGCCAGTTGAGCAGGTTGAACGCTTCGAGTCCCGGAATGCCGACTTGCGCGCGGTCGCCGCCGCCTTCCGGCTCGATCGATGCATCGCGATACGGCATCTCGAAGAGCGTCGCGCCCGCGATCGGTTCGAAGCGCGCATGCACGATATCGCGCCGCGCCTCGACGAGCGCGCGCGGTCCATACAGGCAGAAGCGCAGATTCCAGCGCCCGATGCCGATCTTGCGCGCCATGGCGTCGATGGCGTCGTCGGGCATCGCGCCGTCGCCGTCGAACCATGTCTTGCGCGTCGACACGCCCGCCGCCCAGCGCACCGCGCTTTCGATCACCGCGTTGCTCTGGATCGTGCCGTCCATCCTGAGCGGGCGCAGCGTATCGACGACGCGCTCCAGATCGTCCTCGCGGGCAAACGCGTAGCGGCAGATCATGTAGCCCTCGGGCGCGGGCATGAGCCAGATGCCGAGCTTCGTGACGACGCCGAAGTTCGACTGCATGAACATACCGTCATACGACGGCCCGAAGCCGCTCTTGACCACCTGCCATTCGCGACTCGACGACATCGCGCCCATGCCGGTGCGCACGACATCGCCGTTCGCGAGCACGACTTCCATGCCGCACTGATTGGCCGCGTGGTCGCCATAAGGCGTCGTGCCGTAGCCGCGTTCGAGCGTGTTGCCGATCACGCTGCCCCATCCGGCCGCGGGCGGATCGAGCCAGAAGCGCCGTGGCGTGCCGAGCGCGCGATGCAACTCGTAATACGTCACGCCCGGTTCGACGAGCGCATAACCGAGCGTTTCATCGATCTCGATGATGCGATTCATCCGCCGCAAGTCGAGCACGACACACCCGCGCATGCGCGGCGCGGCGCCGCCGTAAGCGAAGTTGCGTCCCGTCGATACGGTCCAGAGCGGCACGCGATGCCGATTCGCGACCGCCAATACCGCGCGCACGCCATCGACATCCTTCGGCAACACGGCGGCGGACGGCGCGTGCGCGGACGCGTCGCCGGGCGCGAACGGATCGAGATACGAAGCGACCTCGTTCGACGACACCGCATCGTTGCCGAGCGCCACCGCGAAAGCCGTGAGCGCCGCGCGAAACTGCGCCGCCGACAAATCCGGCGGCAGCGTCTGCGTGCTCAATAGCCGCCGCTGCTGCCACTATTCGATGTCGTGCCCGACGCGCCCGAACTGGCATCGGTCTGACATCCCGCGAGCAGGCCGGCGAGCAAGGCGAGCATGACTGTTGCGATTCTGGCGAGCTTCATGAAAGCACCTCCGAAAGATTTGAAAAGCCGGGCGCGGCGATTAAGCCGCTTATCCGTTAAACGCGCGGCGAAGCGCCGATATTCCTTCGCGTCGAGCGTGTGAGACAATTTCGCGCCGCGCGAAGCCCGCGCGCGACCGCTCACCAACACACGCGATGAAGCGCTACCAAGCCCTTGCCGACACCATGGCCGCCGAGATTCGCACTGGCCGGTTGCCTGTCGGCGCGCGGCTGCCTTCGGTGCGGCATCTGACGACGCAATATGGCGTCGGTCAATCGACGGTGTTTCGCGCGTATTACCTGCTCGAAGAATGGGGCTTGATTCGTGCGCGCGAACGTTCCGGTTATTACGTCGCGCCGGGCGCGAAGCTTTCGATGCCGCCAATTCCGCCGATGCCGCCGACGCCGCTCGCCGAGCCCGCGCCCATCGACGTGAGCAGCCTCGTGTTCTCCGTGCTCGATGCCGTGAAGCGTCCAGACGTCGCGCCGCTCGGCTCCGCCTTTCCATCGCCCGCGCTCTTTCCGTTGCAACGTCTCGCGAAGTCGCTCGCGCACGCGACGCGCATGCTCGATCCGTGGAGCACCGTGACCGACATGCCGCCCGGCAGCGAGCCTTTGCGCCGGCAGATCGCGCTGCGTTATATCGGCATGGGCATCGCGCAGCCGGTGGAGGAACTCATCGTCACGAATGGCGCGATGGAAGCGCTCACGCTCTGCCTCATGGCCGTCACGAAGCCGGGCGATGTCGTCGCGATCGAATCGCCGTGCTTCTATGCGGCGTTGCAGGCCATCGAGCATCTCGGTCTGCGCGCGGTGGAGATTCCGGTCGATCCGCGCGACGGCCTCGATCTGGACGTGCTCGCCGAAGCGCTCGACAAGCATCCGGTGCGCGCGTGCTGGTTCATGACCAACCTCCAGAATCCGACGGGCGTGACGCTTTCCGTCGAGAAGAAGCGCGCGCTCGTCGCGTTGCTCGCGAAGCATGACGTCCCGCTCATCGAAGACGATGTCTACGGCGAGCTGCATTTCGCGCGGGAACGTCCGCCGCCCGCGAAAGCCTTCGATACCCAGGGACTCGTGATGCATTGCGCGTCGCTGTCGAAGACGCTCGCGCCGGGATATCGGCTCGGCTGGGTCGCGGCGGGCCGCTTCGCCGACGCGATCCGCCGCCTCAAGCTGATGACGAGCATTTCCACCAGCATCCCGATCCAGGCGGGCATCGCCGATTATCTTGAGCACGGCGGCTTCGACAAGCATTTGCGCAAGCTGCGCGGCGCGCTTCTCGCGCAACGCGACGCGATGGAACACGCCATCGCGCGCTGGCTGCCGCCCGACGTCGCGTTCGTGCGGCCCGACGGCGGCTATTTCCTGTGGCTGCAACTGGCCGATCACGTCGATGCGATGCAGTTGCACCGGCGCGGGCTCGAACATGGCATCAACGTGACGCCGGGGCCGATTTTTTCCGCGCGTCACGCATACGGGAATTACGTGCGCATCAACTTCGGCCATCCGTGGTCGCCTCAGATCGAACACGCGATGAAAACGCTCGGAGAACTGCTGCGCGCGTCCGCGTGAGGCCCTCGGGCGGCGCGGCGTACATGCTAGACTGCTGTACATGCATACAGTATCCGAGCCCGTCTACACCGTCGCCGTGCGCGCGCTGTGCGAGTTCACGGCGAAACAGGGCGATCTCGATCTGCGCTTCACGCCGACGCCGAGCGCGCTGGAAGGCGTCGCCGGCCATGTCACGGTAACGAGCCGGCGGCCGGCCGGGTATCAAAAGGAAATCTCGCTTTCGGAAACCTGCGGGCCGCTTCTCGTGCGTGGCCGCGCCGACGGCTACGATCCCGCGCTCAACCGGCTCGAAGAGATCAAGACGCATCGCGGCAAGCTCGAATCGATGCCAGAGAATCACCGGCATCTGCATTGGGCGCAGGCGCGCGTCTACGGGCACCTGATGTGCCGCAAGCTCGGGCTCGAAGCCATCCAGATCGCGCTCGTGTATTTCGATATCGTCGAAGAGACGGAGAGCGTGCTCGTCGAAACGCAGACGGCTCAGGCGCTCGCCACGCATTTCCAGACGCAGTGCGAGCGCTTCATCGCATGGGCGCGGCAGGAACTGGCGCACGGCGCGGCGCGCGACGAAGCGCTGAGAACGCTCGCGTTCCCTCACGCCGATTTCCGCCCCGGCCAGCGGGCGCTCGCGGAAGCGGTGTATCGCTCGGCGGTTTCGAAGCGCTGTCTCGCCGCGCAAGCGCCGACGGGCATCGGCAAAACGGTCGGCACGCTGTTTCCGCTGCTGAAGGCTTGGCCCGGCCAGCAACTCGACAAGATCTTCTTTCTCACGGCGAAGAGCGCGGGACGGCAACTCGCGCTCGATGCATTGACGACGCTCGCCGCGAAGCCGTTGCGCGTCATCGAACTCGTTGCGCGCGACAAGGCTTGCGAATATCCCGATCGCGCGTGCCACGGCGAATCGTGTCCGCTCGCGCGCGGCTTTTACGATCGCCTCGCCAATGCGCGCGCCGCCGCGCTCGAATGCGCGCAACTCGATCGCGCGTCGGTCGCCGGAGTCGCGCGGCGGCACGAAGTCTGTCCGTACTATCTGAGCCAGGAATTGTCGCGCTGGAGCGACGTGATCGTCGGCGACTACAACTACTACTTCGACACGAGCGCGATGCTCTTCGCGCTCGCGGAGGCGAATCGCTGGCGCGTGGCGGTGCTCGTCGACGAAGCGCATAACCTTGTCGAACGGGCGCGCGGCATGTATTCCGCGACGCTCGATCAGGCCGCCTTCGACGCGATGCGCCGAGTCGCGCCGCCCGTGCTCAAGAAAACGTTCGCACGCGTCGCGCGAAGCTGGAGCGAAACGGCGAGCGAACAACACGCGTCGGGCGTCGACTACGCCGCGCATACGGAACCGCCCGCGCGCTTTCTGGCCTCGCTCGGGCAAGCCGTTTCGCTCATGACGGAACTGCTCGGCGAACAACCCGACGCCTTCACGCCCGAGACCCTTCGCTTCTATTTCGACGCGGTGCATTTCACGCGCATCGCTGAGCGCTTCGGTTCGCATTCGATCTTCGACATCACGCTGGGTGGCGCAAACCGAAGCGCGAGCCGAAGCGCGAAGAAACGCAATGCGGCGCTATGCCTGCGCAACGTGATTCCCGCGCCGCATCTCGCGCCGCGTTTCGCGCGCGCACACAGCGTCGCGCTTTTTTCGGCGACGCTCACGCCCGCGCACTTCTACGCCGATACGCTCGGCTTGCCGGCATCGAGCGTGCGGATCGACGTCGAATCGCCCTTCTCCGCCGAACAACTCGACGTGCGCGCGATCGCCGATCTTTCCACGCGTTACCGCGATCGCGAGCGTTCGGTGGATCGCATCGCCGATCTGATCGCCGCGCAGTTCTTCAGCGCCGAGGGCAACTATCTGAGCTTCTTCAGCAGCTTCGACTATCTGACGCAAGTGGCGACGGCGCTCGTGGCTCGTCATCCGTCGATTCCTTGCTGGCAGCAGTCCCGCGCGATGAGCGAGGCCGCGCAACGCGAGTTTCTCGCGCGCTTCGTCGCCGACGGACGCGGCGTCGGATTCGCGGTGCTGGGCGGCGCGTTCGGCGAGGCGATCGATTTGCCCGGCACGCGTCTCATCGGCGCGTTCGTCGCCACGCTCGGTCTGCCGCAACTCAACGCCGTCAATCAGGAAATGAAAGCACGCATGCACGCGGCGTTCGGCGAGGGCTATGCGTACACGTATCTTTTTCCCGGCTTGCAGAAAGTCGTGCAGGCGGCCGGGCGCGTAATCCGCGGGCCGCTTGATCGCGGCGTGCTCTATCTGATCGACGACCGCTTCGCGCGCGCCGAGGTGCGGCGTCTCCTGCCCGCGTGGTGGCAGGTGAAAGTGCTGCGGCAACGCGACCTGAGCGAATCGATCGATACGACTCTTTAGACGCGCGCGCCGCCGCCGTTAACCGGTCAATCGCGGGCATTCGTCTTGCTGCTTTCCGGCACCTCAGGGACACACAGATGTCTCTATCGGGCCGAGAGAGCCCATCTTGGAGAACCCACATGTCCACCGCTCAAACCCCGCGACCCATTGATGCGCTCGACATGCTCGAAGCCGATCACCGCGCGATCGAACAATTGTTCGATGCCTTCGAACGCACGGAACGCAACGATTTCGAACGCAAGAACACGCTCGTGCAACGCGCGTGCGAGTTGCTGACAATCCACGCGATCGTCGAGGAAGAACTGCTGTATCCGCTTGCGCAGAACGCGCTCGCCGCTGACCGGCGCGTCGACGTGGACGAAGCCTACGTCGAGCATTTTCTGATGAAGACGCTGATCGAACGATTCGCGAACCTGAGCGCCGGCGAAGACGGCTTCGACGCGACCTTCAAGGTGCTCAGGGAGAATGCGGCGCATCACATCGACGAAGAGGAAACCACGCTTTTCCCGCAAGTGCGCAAGACGCCGATGGATCTCGTCGCGATCGGCGCGAAGATGGCCGCGCGCATGGCCGTGCTGCGCGAACACTTCGCGGAGGCTGCGACGGCGCATTGAATTGCGCAGCAAGACCCGGAGTGCGGGCGTGGCGCGGCTGGCGCACACTTCAGTCGAACTCACGCATATACGGAGAAATGACATGAAGGTGCTCGAACGCGCGACGGCAGACGATATCGGGGAACGTATCGACGCGCTCGACTGGGCCGATCTCGAAGCGCAACTCGACAGCCACGGCTGCGCCACGGCGTCCGCGCTCCTCTCGCGCGACGAATGCGAGATGCTCGCGGCGCAGTACGATCGCGACGGCCTCTTTCGCAGCCGCGTCGTGATGGAGCGCCACGGCTTCGGGCGCGGCGAATACAAGTACTTCGCGTATCCCTTGCCCGATGCGCTCGAACGCGTGCGGCGCGCGGTCTATCCGCATCTCGCGCCGGTCGCGAATCGCTGGAACGAGGTGATGGGCATCGAGACGCGTTATCCGCGCGAGCACGCGGCGTTCATCGAGCGCTGTCATCGCGCGGGGCAGACACGGCCGACGCCGCTCCTGCTACGTTACGCACCCGGCGATTTCAACTGTCTGCATCAGGATCTCTACGGCGAGCACGTCTTTCCGCTTCAGATGGCGATCCTGCTTTCCGAGCCCGGCCGCGATTTCACCGGCGGCGAGTTCGTGATGACGGAGCAGCGTCCGCGCATGCAGTCGCGCGCGGAAGTGGTGCCGCTCTCACAAGGCGATGCGGTGTTTTTCGCCGTGCATCATCGGCCTGTGCAGGGCACGCGCGGGCCGTATCGCGTGAATATGAGGCATGGCGTGAGCCGCCTGCGCTCGGGGCGGCGGCATATGCTCGGCGTGATTTTTCACGACGCGCAGTGAGCGCGCGCGTTGTGCGTTACTCGTTCTCTTCGAAGTAATGCCCGAAGCGCGACTGCTTCGTCTTGATGTACCGCTCGTTTTCCTCGCGCATCGGGATGGCGAGCGCGACGCGTTCGCACACGGGAATGTCGTGCTTGAGCAGCGTGTCGAACTTCGATGGATTGTTGCTCATCAGACGCACCGACTTCACGTTCATCGAACGCAGGATCGCGGCGGCGGAGTCGTATTCACGGGCGTCGTCGGGCAGGCCGAGATGCAGGTTCGCATCGACGGTATCGAGCCCCTGCTCCTGTAGCGCGTACGCACGGATCTTGTTCGCGAGGCCGATGCCGCGACCTTCATGCCCGCGCAGATACAGCAGAATCCCGCGAGCTTCCGCGGCGATATAGCGCAACGCCAGATCGAGTTGCTCGCCGCAGTCGCAGCGGTAGGAGCCGAACACGTCGCCGGTCACGCATTCGGAATGCAGACGCGTGAGCACGGATTCGCCGTTGCTCACGTCGCCCATCACGAACGCGATGTGCTCGGCTTCCGTGTGCTTCACGCGATAGACATACGAATCGAAGGTGCCGTAGCGGGTCGGAATGGTGGCGCTCGCCACGAGTTCGACATCCGCGCACTCGTCGCACTCGCCGAAGCGGTGTTGCGGGTTTTGCACGTCCTGCGGGGGAGAAGCGGTTTTCATAGGTCAATCTGCGGTCCACGACGCCGGACTGTGGTCGGCTTTTTCGTGCCAGCCCGGTTCGTCATGTTAAAGCCCATCGGGAAAGTTTGCAGATTGTCTCACGGCGCGCGCCGCTTCCCGCGCTTTCCCGTACGGGCGTTCCGCTTATCGGCCTTGCATTCTCACGCTGGATTCTCGAAGCTGCCCGGGCTCTCGTCGGTCGCGCGCCATTCGGGTTTGCGCGCCGGATCGGCCCGATGCAGCGCCGCGCGCACGCCCTCGGCATCGAGATCGCCGGTATAGACGGGCGTCGCGGGCTGCTGACGCCAGGAATCGTCGATTGCGCCGGCATCGACCGGATCGAAGCCAATTTCATCGACGAGCTTCATCACGACGGCTTTCGCCTGCGCGCTGTCGCCCGCGACCGGCAGCGCGACGCGTCCCGGCGTTCCCGGCGGCTTGCCGAGATTGCGCAGGTGATCCGCGTAGATGTTGTTGAACGCCTTCACGACCGGCCGGCCGATCTGCTGCTCCACCCAGCGGCTCTCCGGCGTTCCCTTCTCGATGCCCTCGATCCGCCCGTCGCGCTGCCGCGGGTAATAGTTGCCCGTGTCGATCACGACGACGTTCGCCGGCACGGCCGCGAACAAATCCTTCGGCAGATTCGGCACCTTGGCCTCCGGAATCGTCACGACGACGACTTCGGCGTCCTTTAGCGCGTCGCGCGCTTCGACGGCCTTCGCGCCGGTCTCGCGTTCGACATCCGCAAGCGACGCCGGCCCGCGCGAATTGGCGATGCGCACCTCATGCCCGTTCTCGCCGAAGCGCAACGCGAGGACCGAGCCAATATTCCCGGCCCCGATAATTCCTATTTTCATACCGCCTCCTTGAAAAGAAAATGAAAGCAACCACGTGCTTTGAAGGAACTTGCGAGGAGCGTATGCAATCCCAATGCCTCATGTGGGAAAACACGAAATATCGGCGTGATAGCCCTGAGCTATCCCGACAATAAAATCAATCCACTTCGCAAGTGCGATAGCTTTCCTGTATAGTTCACTCACTTCTTCAACACCACTCCAAAAGGAAACTGGTAATGCCCATCATCAACAGTCAAGTCAAGCCGTTCAAAGCAACCGCCTTCCACAATGGCGAGTTCGTGACCGTCACCGATGAAAGCCTGAAGGGCAAGTGGTCGGTGTTCGTGTTCTACCCGGCCGACTTCACGTTCGTGTGCCCGACCGAGTTGGGCGACCTGGCTGACCGCTACGAAGAATTCAAGAAGCTTGGCGTGGAAATCTACTCGGTTTCGACCGACACGCACTTCACGCACAAGGCATGGCACGACACGTCGGACACGATCCAGAAGATCCAGTACCCGATGGTCGCCGACCCGACGCTCGCAATCTCGCGCAACTTCGACGTTCTCATCGAAGAAGAAGGCCTGGCGCTGCGCGGCACGTTCGTGATCAATCCGGAAGGCGAGATCAAGCTGTGCGAAGTGCACGACAACGGCATCGGCCGCGACGCCGGCGAACTGCTCCGCAAGGTTCAGGCTGCCCAGTACATCGCGAAGAATCCGGGTCAAGTGTGCCCCGCCAAGTGGACGCCGGGCGCTGAAACGCTGACCCCGTCGCTCGACCTGATCGGCAAGATCTAAGTCTCGTATTTCACGAGCGCTGCATCGAACTTGCCGCGGTTCAGCGGCAGGTTCACCCAGGAAAACGTGTTCGTCCGGCGCTGCGATTTTCGCGGCGTCGCGGCGCAACACGTCTGCAACACCCAAGTCAAGGAACGGACATCGCCATGCTCGACGCCAATCTCAAGAATCAATTAAAAGCGTATCTGGAAAAAGTCACCCGGCCGATCGAACTCGTCGCCTTCCTCGACGACGGCGACAAGTCGCGCGAGCTGAAAAGCCTGCTCGACGAAATCGCCTCGCTGTCCACGCAGATCAGCGTCGTCGAGAAAGAGGACGCCAGCGCGCGTCGTCCGTCCTTCACCATCGGCGAGGCGGGCAAGGCCGCGGGCATCCGCTTCGCCGGCATCCCGATGGGCCACGAATTCACGTCGCTCGTACTTGCGCTGTTGCAGGCGGGCGGCCATCCGATCAAGCTCGACGACGCCACCATCGAGCAGATCAAGAATCTCGACGGCGAGCACGCGTTCGAGACGTATTTTTCCCTGTCGTGCCAGAACTGCCCGGAAGTCGTGCAAGCGCTGAACGTGATGTCGATCATCAATCCGCGCATCAAACATGTCGCGATCGACGGCGCGCTGTTCCAGAAGGAAGTCGAGGAACGCCAGGTCATGTCCGTGCCGATGATGTTCGTCAACGGCGAGAGCTTCGGCTCGGGCCGCATGGGCGTGAAGGAAATTCTCGCGAAGCTGGACACCGGCGCATCGGCGCGTGCGGCGAAGGCGCTCGAAAGCAAGCCTGTGTTCGACACGCTGATCGTCGGCGGCGGCCCTGCCGGCGCGGCAGCGGCGATTTACTCGGCGCGCAAGGGCATCGCAACGGGCGTCGTGGCCGAGCGCTTCGGTGGACAGGTGCTCGACACGATGGCGATCGAGAACTTCATCTCCGTGACGGAAACCGAAGGACCGAAGTTCGCGACGGCGCTCGAACAGCACGTGAATAGCTACGAAGTCGACGTGATGGACGTGCAGCGCGCCGAAAAGCTGGTGCCCGGCCGCATCAACGAGATTCATCTTGCGAGCGGCGCGGTGCTGAAGGCGAAGACGGTGATTCTGTCGACGGGCGCGCGCTGGCGTGAAATCAACGTGCCGGGCGAGCGCGAGTATCGCGGACGCGGCGTGGCGTACTGCCCGCACTGCGACGGCCCGCTGTTCAAGGGTAAGCGCGTCGCGGTGGTCGGCGGCGGCAATTCGGGCGTGGAAGCGGCGATCGACCTCGCGGGCATCGTAGCGGCCGTGACGCTGATCGAGTTCGGCAACGAGTTGCGCGCCGACGCGGTGCTGCAAAAGAAACTGCGCAGCATGCCGAACGTGACGATCGTCACCGGGGCGCAGACGACCGAAGTCACCGGCGACGGCAAGAAGGTCAACGGCATCACGTACACGGACCGCGCGACGGGCGCGAGCCATCACGTCGAGCTGGAAGGCGTGTTCGTGCAGATCGGCCTCGTGCCGAACACCGAATGGCTGAAGGGCGTGGTGGAGTTGTCGAAGCACGGCGAGATCGTCGTCGATGCGAAAGGCGCGACCTCGCTGCCGGGCGTGTTCGCCGCGGGCGACGTGACGACGGTGCCGTACAAGCAGATCGTGATCGCGGTCGGCGAAGGCGCGAAGGCGGCGCTCTCGGCGTTCGATCATCTGATCCGCGCGTCGGTGGAAGACGAAGCAGTGGTCGAAGAAGAAGCGGCGGCCTGAGTATCGTTCAGGCGTCGTAGTGACCGGAAGGCGGACGGGGCGACCCGTTCGCCTTTTTTCGTTTATCGGCCTTCAGGTGCTCTCAGGGGCCTTCGGCGCAAGCACCATCGGGAACGTTACTTCGAACACGCTGCCGCGTCCCTTCGCCGACTGGAACCGCAACTCCCCTTCCAGCGTGCGCGACAATTCCTTGACGATGGCAAGGCCGAGTCCCGCGCCGGGGATGTCGTCATCGGCGGCGCGCTCGAACTCTTCGAACACGCGCTCCTGATCCGCCGCGCTGATGCCCACGCCCGTGTCGGCCACGCGCAGCTTCCAGCGCTCGTCGGGGGCGGCGACGATCGACAGCGCAATCTCGCCCGACGACGTGTACTTGATCGCGTTCGACAGCAGATTCAGCGCGACCTGTTTCACCTTCAGCCGGTTCGACGTCACCATACCGAGCGCGGGATCGAGATGGCCGAGCAGCTTCAATCCCTTCGCTTCGGACGCGACGCGGCACGCCTGTATCAACTCGTCGAAGAGGCCGACGAGATCGAACGGCTCGACGGTCAGCACCGCATCATCGTTGAGCACTTTCGAGTATTCGACCATTTCGTCGACGAGCGACGCCATGTCGGCGACTTGCCGGTTCGCGAGCCCGAGCGCCGTGTCGCGCTTCGCAGGCGAGCGCGCGGCGAGTTGCAGCGCCGTCGAGAACACGTTGAGAAAGTTGCGCAGATCGTGCGCGACGTGCCGCGTGACCTGCATACGCGTTTCGTACAGATCGCTGATGAGCTTTTGTCTAAGCGTCAGTTCGTAGTTGGCGCGCTCCAGCATGCCGGTGTATTCGTCGATCTTGCTATCGCGCTCGCCGACCGCCTCGCGAATCGACGCGAGCGTAACGAAGCTCACGACTTCATCGGTCATGAGGCGCGCGTGCTCTTCGTCGGCGCGCGAGAAATCGTCGTGCGCGCCCGCGTATTCGCCAATCGCGAGCAGCAACACCTGACGGAACAGATCGAGTTCGCGCACCAGTTCGTCGACACGATAACCCTGCTGCCAGCGCCATTGCCCGTGCTGACGCGCGTCGCGCTCGATCGCGCCTTCCTGTTCGCGCAGATTGCGCGATTCCAGCACGATGCAGATTTCGTCGAAGATGCTCGGCAGATGATCCGCGAGCTGCTTATACGTGAGTTGATCGGAATGTTCGACTTCCTGGTCGCCGAACACGAGCTTCATCCATCGCTCGGTAAGCGCGTTTTGCTGCTCGCGTAGCGCGGCCACGAGACCTTTCAAGCCGTCGACCGACGTGTCGCTCATCTGCGAATTTCCCGAGTGCTTAAGGCGCCGGAACGCGGCGCGCATGGTGATCGTGATATGCAGTCGAAAGCGATTTCCCGATCTTGCCCGGCGCCGCCCGCGAATGCTTCGCCAGTATAGGGCGATGCTCGCGCCGAAGAAACAATCCCGAGTCTTATCTTGGAGTTTCCGAGACTTTCCTCGAAGCCGCGCGCGCGTATCGAATTCAGTATTCCATTCAAAAACCGTCGCGCGAATTTGCGAGCATCGCGTAGAGCGCCTGAGCCGCCGGCGACAGCGACGCCGACTTGCGCGTCACCAGCACGAGCGAGCGCGTGATCGCCGGTTCGACGAGTTCGACGGCGCGCACCGTCGGATACGCGTCTTTCTGAATCGCGAGCGCCGGCACGACCGCGGCCCCGACGCGCTGCGCGACGAGCCCGAGCGCCGTCGAACTGCGCTGCACTTCATAGAACGAATGCAGTTCGATGCCGCTGCCTTCCAGCGCGGCATCGATCAACGCGCGATTGCCGCTCACGTCGCCCGCGAGAATCAGCGGGAAGTCCGACAGCGCGCGCCACGCAATGCGCTTGCGCCGCGCGAGCGGATGATCGCGATGGCAAACGAGCACGTATCTATCCTCGATGAGCGGCTCGGTATGCAGATCCGGATGATGTTCTCCCGCGATCTTGATGCCGAATTCCACTTCCCGATGCAGCACGGCTTGCGCGACCGCCGACGACGCGTGATCGAGAATCCGGATGCGGTTATGCGGAAAACGCTTCGAATACGCCTGCAACACGCGCGGCAGATATTGCACGCCGACGGTCGGCACGCACGCGATCGACACATCGCCGCGCTGCGCCATGCCCGTCTCGCGGATTTCGATCAGCGCGGCCGACAGTTCGGCGAGCAGCCGCCGCGCCTGTGGCAAAAAAGAGAGTCCGGTTCCGGTGAGATTCATCGAACGCGTGGTGCGCTCGATCAGCGGCACGCCGAGAAAATCTTCGAGCTTTCGCAAACGCTGAGTGATCGCGGTCTGCGTGATATTGAGGCGCTCCGCCGCGCCCCGAAAGCTGCCCTGATCCGCGATGGCGACGAACGCCTGCACGCCCAGCGTGTCGATTTTCATAAGAAAAACCTAATAATCCGCCGCATAAATTCATTTTACGCTGGGCGCGGGCGGGTCCAGAATCGCGGCTATCCTCACGACGAACAACCGACTGGAGCCTCTATGACGACATCATCGGCCGACTGGCAAGCCCGCCAATATTCGATATTCGAGGAAGAGCGCACGCGCCCGGTCCGCGATCTGCTGAACGCGACGCGCGCGCAGACCGCGCGCACGGCGGTCGATCTCGGCTGCGGCCCCGGCAATTCGACCGAAACGCTCATCGCGCACGCGCCGAACGCGAGCGTCATCGGCATAGACAGTTCCAGCGACATGATCGACGCAGCGAAAAAGCGCCTCGCGCACGTCGAATTCGGACTCGCCGATATCTCGGCGTGGCAGGCTGAAGGACCGTTCGATCTGATCCTCGCGAACGCGGCGCTGCAGTGGGTGCCCGACCACGAGACGCTGTTTCCTTCGCTCGTCGGCAAGCTTTCGAAGGGCGGCCAACTCGCGGTGCAAATGCCCGATAATCTCGACGAGCCCGCGCATCGGCTCATGCGCGAAGCCGCCGCCGATGGTCCGTGGCGCGACAAGCTAAAAGGCGTGGAGCGCACCGCGCGTTATCGGGCGGACTGGTACTACGCGATGCTCAAGCCGCGGTGCGCGCGCGTCGACGTATGGCGCACGACGTACCATCATCCGCTGGAAGGCGGCGTCGATGCGATCATCGAATGGTTCAAGGGCTCGGCGCTGCGGCCGTTTCTCGCGAAGCTCGACGCGTCCGAGACTAGCGCATTCCTCGACCGCTATCGCGCCGGGCTGAAAACCGCATATACGGTTTTCGACGACGGCAGCTTGCTGCTGCCCTTCCCGCGCCTTTTCATCGTTGCGACGCGCTGAATCTCAATGCGGGCGGCGCTGTTCGCGCAACATCTGCACGAACTGCCGCGCCGCGGGCGAAAGCTCGCCGCCCTTGCGCGTGACGATGCCGTATGTCTGCGATTTCGACTTCATGCGCACCGGCAGAATCCGCAGCATGCCGTGGCGCTCGAACACTTTCGCGACGCTCGCCGGCAGAATCGAAACGAGCTCGGCGCTTTCCTGCAGCAGCGTCACCGTCATGAGCGGCGAGGCGGTGGAAATCGGATTGGCGGGCATCCGCAGACCGGCGAGATCGAGTTCGCGTTCGAGCAGCGCGCTCATCGGCATGTAGCTCGGATACGTGACCCAGCGGTAACGCGCGAGATCGGCGAACCCCACTTCCGGCTCGCCCGTGCGCTCGTGACCGCGACCGACGACGATGCAAAGCGGTTCGTCCGCGAGCGGCTGATAGTGATATTTCGACGGTTGATCCGACACGCTCGATCGGCCGATCACGAGATCGACGCGGCCGTCGTCGAGCATCGGCAGCATGCGCGCGCTCGTATCCTCGACGATTTCGATGGCCAGATCCGGATGTTTCGCGTGCATTTCGTTGACGATCGGCGCGACGACGCCCGGCACCGCGCCCATGATCGTGCCGACGGTCAGCCGCCCGCCCGTGCCGGCGCGAATCTGCGCGACTTCCTGGCAGAGCGCGTTCAGATCGGCGGCCAGAACGCGTGCATAACGCACCACGCAGCGGCCGAACGGATTCGGGATCAGCCCGGTTTTCGCGCGCTCGAAAAGCGGCGCTTCCAGCATCGATTCGAGTTCGGCGAGCGCCTTGCTCGCGGCGGATTGCGTCATCGCCATCGCGCTCGATGCCTTGTGCAGCGACTTGTGATCGTCCAGCGCGATCAGCAATTGCAGCTGCTTCATACGCAGCCGCGACATCAATACATCGAGCGTATTCTTCATGCTTCGGCCTGCGGGAAAGCGCGGGGTGATTCCAAAAAGCGATCAAGCGATGGAAAGGTTTCACTATACAGGCGCACGCGCGAGGCCGTATAGTCGGGCGTGATGCAGTCATCGTACAACTGGCTGCCGCGAATCACTTAAAGCAAGGACGAGACATCATGCAACTCACTGGCAACCTGCTCATCGGTCAGGAATCGGTCTTCGGCTCGAACGGCTCGATCAAGGCCGTCAACGCGTCGACCGGCGCGGCCATCGAACCGGCTTTCGGCGGCGCGACGCTCGCCGACCTCGACCGCGCGTGCGCCCTCGCGTGGGCCGCGTTCGACGTCTACCGCGAGACCGCGCCCGAAGCGCGCGCGAAGTTTCTCGAAACGATCGCGCAGAACATTCTCGATATCGGCGACGACCTGATCGAGCGCTGCATGATCGAAAGCGGCTTGCCGCGCGGGCGTATCGAAGGCGAGCGCGGCCGCACGGTCGGCCAGTTGCGCATGTTCGCCGACGTGGTCCGCAACGGCGACTTCCTCGGCGTGCGTATCGATCCGGCGCAGCCCGAGCGCAAGCCGCTGCCGCGCGTCGATCTGCGTCTGCGCCATATCGGCGTCGGCCCGGTCGCCGTGTTCGGCGCGAGCAACTTCCCGCTCGCATTCTCGGTGGCGGGCGGCGACACGGCCTCGGCGCTCGCCGCCGGCTGCCCGGTCATCGTCAAGGCGCACTCGGCGCATCCGGGCACGGCGGAACTCGTCGGCCGCGCGGTGCAGAAGGCCGTGAAGGACTGCGGCCTGCCCGAAGGCACGTTCTCGCTCCTGTTCGACAGCGGGCGCGACGTCGGCCAAGGTCTCGTGGCGGACAACCGCATCAAGGCGGCGGGCTTCACCGGCTCGCGCGGCGGCGGCACGGCGCTCATGAAGATCGCCGCGGCGCGCACCGAGCCAATTCCGGTCTACGCGGAAATGAGCAGCATCAACCCGGTTCTGCTGTTCCCGAACGCTCTCAAGAATCGCGCGGAAAGCATCGCGAAGGCATTCGTGGGTTCGCTCGTGCTCGGCGCGGGCCAGTTCTGCACGAATCCGGGTCTGGTGCTCGCCGTCGACGGTCCGGATCTCGACAAGTTCATCGCAGCGGCATCGGCTGCGCTGCAGGAAACCGCCGCGCAGACCATGCTCACGCCGGGCATCTGCAAGACGTATCAGGGCGCCGTGGTGCGCGCCGCCGAACACGCGGACGTGACAACCGCCGCGCGCGGCGTCGAGGCGAAGGGCGACAATCAGGGCCAGTCGGCGCTGTTCGTCACCACGGCCGACGCGTTCCGCAAGAGCCACGCGCTGCAGGAAGAGATCTTCGGTGCATCGTCGCTCGTCGTGCGCTGCCCGGACCTCGCCACGCTGTTCGCGCTGATCGAATCGCTGGAAGGCCAGTTGACCTCGGCGCTGCATATCGACGAAGCGGATTACGCCGATGCGAAGCGCGTGCTGCCCGCTCTTGAGCGCCGCACCGGCCGCCTGCTGGTGAACGGCTTCGGCACGGGTGTGGAAGTCGGCCACGCGATGGTGCACGGCGGCCCGTTCCCGTCCACGGCGGATGGCCGCTCGACCTCGGTCGGCAGCCTCGCGATCAACCGCTTCCTGCGTCCGGTGAGCTATCAGGATCTGCCTGACGCGCTCCTGCCCGACGCGCTGAAGACGGACAATCCGCTCGGCCTGAATCGCCGTATCGACGGTAAGCTGCAGCTCGCCGAGTAAGGCTTCCCGCCACGCTGGCCAAGGCCGCGGCGCGACATTCGCGCCGCGGCCTTTTCGCTTTTGCGCCATCGCCGGAGAGCGAAAGGCATCGTTTTCGAACGATGATTCGGAAACCTTATCAATTTCCGGGCAACGGGCGGCGCTTCGGCCAATCCACCTTCACGCGCCCGGCGTTGGCGCGCTACAACGCTCCATGCAAACCGCGAATCGCTTTGGCATCAGTGGGTTATCCGGCGATCGCGTTCCCTTGTCGGTTATCGGCTAAGGATTGGCGGTTCAAAACCGCCGGCGCGATCCCAAAATGTCAGAAATATCGTGAGCGAGAGAAGCGCGAAGAAGCGAGGCGCGCTGCGCGAGCCGATCGGCGTGGTACGTGCATCGATCCGACGCTTTCACATCGACATCAGGGCCATGCGACGGACGCTTCGGTCCACGCGCCATACGCGGCGGGGCGAGACGCAAATGGTGTAATCGCTTAAGTTATCGGCCCGGAATAGGTGCGAAAGGCAATTGACGTCCGATAGTGGTTGAACCATAGTCGGATAGTCGTTTCCCGCTGGCGCGCACGCCGCGCGGGAAGAGAATACGAAGGATTGCTGCCGCGGGACCTCGTTCCCGCGTACAGGCGCGACGACTCGGCGCGCATTGGCGGCCACGCAAGTTTGGCACCTCACGCACACGTCCTTCGAGGGCTTTAGCATGACCACGCGTCTGACGTTTCCCGCATCCATGTTCTCCGTCGTCTGCCAGCGGTGCGGCAGCACGATGCGCAAAAACGCCGACAGTTGCCCCAATTGCGGCGCCGACCGCAGCGCCGCATTCGGCCAGGCGCGCGAGCGAGCCCCGGGCAAGTCGCGCACGAACGTTTTCGACGAGGCTGCTTCGGCGCCGCTCGCATCGGCGGCTGCGTCCGCGTCGGGTTCTTCCGCCTCGATGGGCTCGGATGGCGACGAGCGCGTCGAGCCGGGCATGCGCTCGCGCTGGACGGAGCGCGCGAGCGAGCGCATCGCGCAGAAAGCGGCGGAATATCGCGCCCGCCGCGCCGAGGAATCCGCGCGCAACGCCTTTGCCGATTCCAGCAACGATCCCGACGCCCTGCCCGGCTCCGAGCGCTGGAACACGAAGAAGACCGTCATCGCGGGTGCATGCGGTCTCGTCTTGCTGCTCGGCGCGACGTTCTATTACCAGCTCGGCGATTCCGACGGCGGGTCGAGCCCGCCGTCCGCGGATCACAGCGTCTCGGGCGTGATCGATTCCAAGGTCGGTTCGCTCATGCGCGGCGCAACCGATGCGCCGGGCACGTCCGCCGCGCCGGCCATCGCCGAGCGGCGCGCTCCGGCCGACACCCGCGCGGCCGCGTCGGGCAATGCGCTGCAGGACGTGCGCTTCGCGCTGGATCAGCACGATCTCGGCACGGCCCGCGCGCGGCTCAAAATGCTTCCGGCGCAGCAACAGGCGCGCGCGGAATACGAATCCCTGAAGGACGAACTCGTCAAACGCGAATCGCAACGCGACGCCGCGCTGCAACTCGCGCGTGCGTGCGAGCGGACTTCCGCATGGGCTTGCGTCCAGCAGAACGCGGGTGAGGCGCTCGCGCTCGACGGCGGCAACATCGAATCGCAAGCGATGCTCGAACGCGTGATCTCGCACGCGGGCTGGCTCGCGCCGACGGCGGTCGCCGCGCTCGCCAAACGGATGCCGGGCACGGCGCCTGCCGCGGATGCAGCGAACGCGCCGGACGCGACGAACACGGCTGCGGCGCAGCCGAAGCCCGGCGCGACCGTGCCCGCTCAACTTCCCGCGCAGGCAAACGTTGCAGCGGCCGCACAGGTTGCGAAGCCGAATATGTTCGCGCCGAAACCCGCGCAGGAACGGCACGCGACGCAACGCAGCGCCGCCGCCGCGCGTCAGGCCGACGACGACGCCGCCTACGGATCGCGTGCGGAAAAGATTGCGCGTGGCCAGGCGGCGACCGCCGCGATCACCGCGACGACGATCATGCCGCCGGCCGAGCCCACCGTCGCCACGACGATGACGAAGCCCGCGACCGCTCCGCAACCGACCGCGCAACCGACGACGCAAGCCGCCGCGCCCGCGCCGTCGCAGCCGGCGGCGGCGAAGGCGGCTCCGGCGCCCGCAGCGCAGACAGCGCGCGCGCCCTACTATCTCGGCGACGACGACGCCCAGCCTTCCGCGGCCAACACGCGCGCCGCGAACCCGCGCACGCCCTATTACCTCGGCGACGAACCGCAGCAGGCCGCGCGTCCGGCCAGTCCGCGCGGCGCGTACTACCTCGGCGAAGATCCGCCGCAGCCGTCCGCGCCCGCCACGCGCACGGCCGTCCCGCACCCGCCGCAATCCGGCAGTCCGAGCAGCGCGCTACCGCCATCGACGGCAACGATGCAGGCAGCCGTGCCCCGCCCGCCCGCAGCCGTCACGCAGCAACCTGTCGCCCAGCCCGTCGCGCAGACGAGCGCAGCCCCGCGCAGCACGCAGGCCGCGACCGGCGCCGGTGCGTCGCCCCAGTTCGCCACCATGCCGCCCGGCGCGCATCTCGACACCGACAAGTCCGAGGAACTCGAACGCGCCATCAAGCAATACGGCTGGAGCGGCGACTCGGCCTCCAAGCCGCCGCCGCGCTAAAAAAACGCACACGAACGACGCAAGTACAAGAACACGCAGAGACAACGATGACGCACGGCAAGCACGCGCCACGCACCTTCGCGTTGGGCCGCATGTGAGTGACCGGTCATGAGCAGATTGCGCGCGACGCGGACGGTTTGCGCGACGCGCGAGTTCCAAAAAGCACCCGTCCAACTCCGACTAAGGGTCAATCATGTTCACCACGAAATGCATGCGCAACGCCGCACGGGGCGCGCTGACGCTTCTCGCCATCGCCGGGCTGCTCGGCGCGGAATCGAGCTTCGCCGCCGATCCGATTCCCTACAAGATCACGACGGGCCAGGAACGCGGCACGTATATCCAGATCGGTCAGGACTTGTCGAAGTACGTGGCCGAGCCGGCGGGCATCGAGCTGGAAGTGTTGCCGTCGAAGGGCTCGGCGGAGAACGTGCAGCGCATGCGCTACGAGCCCGGCGTGAAATTCGCGCTGGTGCAGTCGGACGTGTATCAGGCGTACATGGACATGGCGACCTCGGGCAACGCGGACGCGGGCAAGATCATCAAGCCGTTGCGCCTCATCATGCCGCTCTATGACGAGGAGATTTACTTCGTCACGCGCGCCGATTCGCCGATGAAGTACATCCACGAGATCAAGGGCAAGAACATCAGCGTGGGGCCGATCGGCAGCGGCACCGCGCAATCGGCGGAGACGCTGTATCGGCTGATGTTCGGCGAGCCGATCGCCGACGCCAACGAGCAGCATCTCAACAACGAGGATTCGCTCGCGCGGCTGATCGTCGGCAAGATCGACGTGGCGGTGATCGTCGCGGGTCAGCCGGCGAAGCTCTTTCAGGACATGAATCCGGAGTTGCTGAAGCAGATCAAGCTGCTGCGCCTCGATTCGAGCGCGCAGGAAACCGCGCGCGCGAAGCAGACCTACTTTCCGGCGACGATCCGCACGACGAGCTATCCGAACTGGATTCAGGAAGACACGCCGACGCTCACCGTGAAGGCGTTTCTCGTGACTTACGACTACGGTTTGCGCGGCACGGTCGGCGCGCTGTCCAAGTTCGCGGATTCGCTGTGCGCGAACTTCGACACGCTGCAGGCGAACGGCCATCCGAAGTGGAAGCAGGTGCATCTCGAACTGCCGCCGCTCACGAAAGGCTGGAAATACTATCCGCCGATGGAAAAGCACCTGCGCGCGTGCATCGCGCAGCGCACGGCGGCGGCCGAGCAGTCGCAGAATCCGGCGCGCAAGGTCGCGACGCGTGACTCGGACGCGGCCGCGCAGAAGCCCAAGAAAGCGGCTTGCTCCGCGCAGGAAAAGCTGCTGCTGCTGTGCGATCAGTGATGCCGTGAAACTAGCGGGAGAGCGTCGGCATGAGCGTCGGCATGAGCGCGGCGAGGCGCGTCGTGCCGCGCTCGATCGACGCGGCGTTCGTCCCGCCGTAGCCGAGCAGCACGCCCTGCTGGGCCGGCTCGCCCGCGTAGAACGCGCGGATTCCATACAGCCCGACCGATAAAACGCGCGCCGCCGCGACGACCTCGTCTTCTCGCAGCGTGCCGGTGAGCCGCGCGACCAGATGGATGCCCGCCGTCGCCGGCAGCGGCTCGAACCAGGGCGCGAGCTCGCCGCGCAGACGCTCGATCAAAAGCGCGCGGCGCTCCGCATAAGCCTTGTGCATGCGGCGCAGATGTTTCGCGTATTCGCCGTCGAGCATGAACGCGCCCAGCGCCGATTGCGTCAGCATGCAACTGTGCCAGTCGCAGATCTGCTTCGCGTTCCAGAGCGGCCCGGAGAGCGTCGCGGGCGGCACGACGTAGCCGATCCGCAAATCGGGAAACAGCGTCTTCGAGAATGTGCCGACATACGCGACGAGCCCCGCGCGATCCAGGCTTTTCAGCGATTCCACCGGTCGGCCTTCGAAGCGGAATTCGCCGTCGTAGTCGTCCTCGACGATCACCGCGCCGCGCTTCGCGGCCCATTCGAGCAACTCGACGCGCCGGTCGAGGCTCATCGGCATGCCGAGCGGAAACTGATGCGATGGCGTCACGTAGACGAGGCGCGTGTTGCGCGGAATCTTTGTCACGACGATGCCCTCGTCATCGACCGGCACATGCGCGATGCGTGCGCCGAGCGCCGCGAACAGCGCCCGCGCGGGCGGATAACCCGGCTCCTCGACCGCGACCACATCGCCCGGCTGGATCGTCACGCGCGCGAGCAGGTCGAGCGCCTGCTGCGCGCCCTGTGTCACGATCACGTCTTGCCAGTTGCACACGACCGCGCGGCTGAACGCGAGATAACGCGCGATGCCGAGCCGCAACGCCTGCTCGCCGCCCGGATCGCGATAGCCCGCCACGCCGCCGCCCGCGCGCGCCTGTGTGCGCAGCGCTTGATTCAGGCAGCGTCGCCACGCGTCGTAGGGAAAAAGCGATTTGTCGGTCACGCCGCCCCTGAAGTCGCAGTCGAGCGTTTCGTGGGCGGGCGGCATCGGCATGGCCATGCGCTCGGGCATCTGGCGCCAGATGCCGGTCGCACGGGCGCGGGCCGAAACCGGTTCGGCCCGCGCGGACGGCAGACGCGTGAGACCTTCCGCGACGAACGTGCCATCGCCGGCGCGCGTGCGCAGAAAGCCTTCCGCGATGAGGCGCTCGAAGACATCGAGCGTGGTCTTGCGCGACACGCCGAGTTGCGCGGCGAGATCGCGCGTGGACGGCAGACGCGCGTTCGCAGCAAGCCGCCCTTCGATGATGCCCGCGCGTAGCTGGCCGTAGATCTGGCCGGTCAGGTCGCGGCGGCCGTGCAGGGTGATGTGGATGTCCAAGGGCGGTGGCGACCGGCGCGGCTACAGTTGATAGGGCATTCGCACGCCGGGATCGTCAGGCGGAAATCCTTCATGTTGCAGGAAACCAGAAGCGCGCCAGCGATTGAGCCGACGCCCATACGATTGCATCTGGCAGCTTGATACGCGCGTTCTTGCGAATCGCGAACGCTGATATTTGCCGCTACGTATCGTATATCAAGTTAGCGCGGTGTTCATTCACGCTCCCGAACGATCGCCCCCGAATTGGCTGCACGCGCCGCAGATCGATGCAAAAGGCCGCCGAACGCATGGCGTTTCGGCGGCCTGTTTCCGGATCAGCCGATCATGCGATGACCGGCCTGCCCTTTAGCGCGTGACGCCCGCGACCGACATGCTCGTTCCGGCGTAATAGTAGAAGGCGCCATCCGGACCGACGAAGCCCGATTGCGGATAGCGGCCCGGATTGTAGTCCTGCGGTGCAACGCGGACGTAGCCGGGACCCGGATCGAATGCCTGACCGGCGGCGGGAGGAATCGGGTTCGTGCTGCCGCCCTGATTGCCGCCCGCGCTCGTGCTGGCCGCCGTGCTGATGTTCGCGCCGTTCGGCGCGGCGATCGTGCCGCGGTCGTTCACCAGCGTACCTGCCGTGCCGTCGATGAGCGTATCCGACTTGATCGAACCACCGACGTTGGAGAGGCGATTCGCGACGTTGAACGTGGCGTTGCGCTTCGCCGCGATCGAACCGGCGTCGTTGGTCAGGTTGTCGGTATTCACGCGTAGCGCGTCGCCCGAAGCGATCTTGCCGTTTGCGTTCAAGACCTCGCGACCCTGAAGCTGCATCGCGCCGCGATCCGTGCTCAGACTGCCACCGCGGTTGTCGATGCCGAGCGCCGAGACGGCCAGCGCGTTGCCCGCCTTGATCGCGCCCGCTGCATTGTCCAGCGCGCCTTGAACATCGATCGTTGCATTATTCGACGCCGCGATCGTGCCGTTCGCATTTTTCAGGCCGCTCGATACGTTGGCGCGCACGTCGCCGCCCGACGACATCGTACCCTTCGAGTTGTCCATGTCCTGTGCGTCAAACGACAGCGACTGGCCGGCCTTCACGCTACCGCCGGCGTTGACGATTTGGCCTGCCTGCATCGCGACCGAACCGTGCGCGGATTCGAGCTTGCCGTTCGTGTTGTCGAGCGAGGCGCTGTTGACCGTCAGGCTGCGCGCGACGGCGATCGAACCGCCGGCGTTGTCGAGCTTCGTCTGCGCGATGATCTGCGCGTCGCCGCCGCTCGACAGCACGCCGCTGTTCGAGAGGCTATTCGCACGAACGTCCAGCATTTGGCCTGCGTTGACGGTGGCTTTCTGGTTGACGAGGGTCTGGCCGTTCAGCGCGACGCTGCCGTCCGCCGTGACCGTGCCGCCGTTGAGCGTCACGCGATCGCCGCCGAGCGTCGCATTCGAGCCAGCCTTCACCGTGCCGCTGTTCACGAGCGACTGCTGTCCGACCAGACCGATGCCGTCGCCGGACACCGTGCCGGTGTTGGCGAGCGCCTGAGTGGCCAGCATCGAAACGCTGCGCGCCGTCACGTTGCCGGCATTCGTCACGTTCGTCCCGTTGATCATCGCATCCGCGCCAGCCTTGATGCTGCCGGGCGCACCGATGCTCACGTCGCCGTTCGCGGACAGGTTGATCGCGCCGTTCAGCGACGAAATCGCGCCGTTGTCGCGCACGCCCACGCCGGCTTCGGTGCCGATCATGCGCACCGCGCCGTCGCCGTACATGCTGCCGAGCGACTGGACGTCGATCGCCACTTGCGGCTTGCTGCCCGTGCCCGCCTGCGCGGTGGCGTTCTTCGTTGCGTAGTCGACCCGGTTCGCGCCCGCGATCGCATCGATCGTCTTGCCCTGTACCTTGCCGTTGATCGTCATCGCGCGCGCGATCAGATCGACCGCGCTGCCCGATGCGTTCAGACCGACGCCATCGACCGCGATCTGGCCTTGCTTGACGTCGAAGCCCGCAAGCGAGCCGTCGTTGTTCAGAATGGCCGCGCCGGTCGCGAGCGACACGCGCGGTGCGTTCAGGAAGCCGCAGCCATTGCACGAGATGCCGGCCGGATTCGCCAGCACGACGTTCGCGCCACGGCCAGCGACTTCGGTCATGCCGAGCAGCTGCGACGGCGCGCCGGAAGTCACCTGCAACACAACCGTGGTCGCAGCCTGATTGCCGAGCATCGCGTTCGCCTGAACCGCGCCGCCGATTTGCGTCGTCGTGGCCTGAGTCGCGTTGTTGAGAATCACGCCGGACTTGCCGACGTTGTAGTTGGTGAACAGGTTATTCGACACACCGCCCCTGTTCGCCGCGACAATATTGACGACCTGCGTACCGTTCAACGACGTGCCGAGCGTGGCGCGCGCGGCCGCGGACGGATCGACGGCGATCTGTGCGCTCGCCAGCATCGGGGTCATGCCGAACGCGCACAGCGCGGCGAACGCGCTGGAGCGCGCCACGAACCACAGTGACGCCTGCTGCGCATTGCGGCCGCGCGCCAGTTTGTTCTGGTGCATTTTTACTTCTTTCATTAGTATTCCTATATCTATAAAACCGTTACGATCTCAACCACAGACCGTCAAATCAACACGCTGACCTGCATCAACATGGTTGGCGATCGATCGGAAAAACCCGCTGGCTTGTGGAGCGGCCAGCCCACCGAGACGTCGTAAGCGACGCTCGACGAGGAGAAGCTCTTTTTTGCCAGAGAACCCTTCACACCGAACACCATGCCGACCAGCGTATTACCCACCAGATATTTCGCCGTCGGGCCGCGAACACGTCCGGCATCCACACCTGCGTAGAGCGCCTGAGTGCCAAGCGGCGTTGGCGCATACCAGTCGAGTTCGTTCGAAAGAGTCCATCCGCTTTCAGCCGCAAGCGTGGTTCGCTGGTCGAAACCGCGCACGGCGAAGCGTGTACCGATCGTAAAATAGTCGGGCGCCGCCACCGGCGTCAGCGCGTTCTGCGTCCGCCAGTTCGTCTGCCACGAGAACGTCTGGCCGCCGATGCGAAAAGGCGTGAGTGCATTCACGCTGGCGGTTTCCAGTTGCTGGCGTCCGGCTCGCCCCGGATGATCGACCACATAGCCGGTCATCTTCGATATTCCGGGCAAGGTTCCCGTGTAGCCGACGGATGCATCGAGTTGCGTGCGGCCGATATAACGCCGATGCGACGCGCCGAGTTCGAAGCCATAGACATCGCGCGCGTTGATTTCCTGCGGCGCGGCGTTGAGGCGAACGTCATTGGTCGCGCGATAAAACCGTGTGCGAAGCTCCGTGCGCGAACGCGCGTTGCGATGCACGACCGCGGACAGTCGGACGCTCGCGTATTTCTGGATGTTCGCGTACTGAATCGGACCATAGGTCGACGCGACGGACTGCAAGGTGTTGGACTGACTTGCGTCGAAAGCGAACATGCCGTAGCCGAACGGCACACTGTAGGACGTCGCCGCCACGTCAGTGCCTTTGCCCGGCGCCCCCCGATCCGCGTTGCTGAGCCCGTACAGTTGCACTTGATCGTAGAGCCCGAGCGGCGAATCGATGGTGAGGGAAGCGGATACCTCGTTCTTGCCAGTCGATACGGGACCCGCATTGTCGTATCCGATCGATGCATGCCACCGTTTTCCACTGCCGGGATACAGGATGACATCCGATTCGCCCGGCAACTCACCCGGCGCGATATCGAATCGCGCATCCGCCTGCGACGGAAGACGCCGGATGGTTTCGAGCGCCTGGTCGATCGCGTGCTGATTCAGCACCGAACCCGATGCAAACGGCAACACGGTAGCGAGCGCGCCGATCGCGTCATCGCTGCTGCGTGTGTCGCCGATAAGCCCGGGCGCGATTTGCAGCATGAGCCGTTCGGAAGACAACGATTGCGCCGGGACTGTCACGCGCGTGGTCACATAGCCGCGTTCGATCAGTTCGGTGGCGACCGCGTCCTGCACAATCTTCAAGCCTTGCGTACCGATGCACTGACCTTCCGCCGGCTTGACGATCTGCTCGAGGTTTCGGAACGGATTGTCCCGCAGCACGATTTCGCGGATCGGAAAGCATGGCTGCTCCGCCGGCAGCCGTGCGAGATCGCGGGTCTGCGCGGGCGGGACCGTATCGACGAGTTCATTCGCGAGCTCGCCGCCGTTGAGCGTCGCGTTCAGGTTCTGCTGCTGCAGGCGCTGGGCGTCGAACCCGCGCGTTGGCGTGGGCGCCGGCGCCGCCGTTTCCGCGCATGCCGCGGCGCTGGCCAGCATCAATGACGCAGCGGTGGCGATACTTGTCTTGGTCGGAAGATACACAGCAGGCGCGGTGAAGTCGAAAGCGCCGGAGCATAGCGATTTAGCTGTTTGAAATCTATAGAAAGAATTCAGAAAGGACAATTTGCATCGAAACGTAGCGCGTGTCGATGAACCCGCCAACTATGTTGAAATGTGATGTGCAACTGATGCGATGCCCGTCAACGCACGCCGTCGCCAAACAGCGCGCGGCAAAACGCCTCGCCTTCCGCACTCAGCCGTGCGATGCCGGCGCCATCCTCGCTCCTCGTCACTTCGACGAATCCGGCGTCCGCAAGCCCGGTCAATTGCCGCCTGAGCGCGCTCATCGGCAAACCGGACTGTTTCGCAAGCTTCGCGAGCGACCACGCGCGCTCTGGCGTTTCCGTCCGCGCGCGCCACAACTGCGTCAGCACGGCGACGAGCGCCGGATCGATGTCATCGCTCATGCGCGTTCTCCCATGTTCGCGTCCTTGCCCGCGCGCTGGCCGATCTCGCCGACGAGTTCGCCGAGCCGCTGCAACGCGGCCTCGCTCTGCGCGTTCCACGGATAACTGTAGTTGAGCCGGATGAAGTGGCTGAAGGCATTGCGCGTCGAGAACATATAGCCCGGCCCGACCGTGATGCCGCTGTCGAGCGCGGCGCGATAGAGCCGCATCGAATCGACGCGTTCCGGCAGTTCGACCCACAGCACGTAGCCGCCCTGCGGCGCCGACGTGCGCGTGCCCGCCGGAAAGAACCGCTCGACCATCGCGCTCATGATGCGCGACTGTTGCCGATACAGCTTGCGCACGCGTCGCAGATGCCGGTCGTAGCCGTCCTGCCGCAGATAATCCGCGATCGCGACTTGCGGCACGGAAGGCGTCGTCAGCGTGTTGAGGAACTTGAGCTTTTCGACTTGCGCCCGATATCGTCCCGGCATTGCCCAGCCGATCCGGTACGACGCCGTCAGACTCTTCGAGAACGAGGCGCAATGCAGCACGAGCCCTTTCGTGTCGAAGTTCTTGAGCGTCGACGGGCGCGTATCGCCGTAGTAAAGCTCGTGATAGACATCGTTCTCGATCACCGGAATCTCGTGCGCGCCCAGCAATTCGACGAGCTGACGCTTGCGTTCGTCCGGCATCTGAAAGCCGAGCGGATTCTGGAAGTTCGGCATCACCATGCACGCGGCGATTTTTCTTCTTCCGATGATCTGCGCCAACGCCTCGATGTCGATGCCTTCCGCCGGATGCGTCGGCACTTCGATCGCGCGCATGCCGAGGCGCTCGATCGCGTGCAGCATCGCGTAATAGGTCGGCGACTCGACCGCCACCGTGTCGCCCGGCTGCGCGACGGCCTGCAGGCTCAGGTTGATCGCCTCGGTCGCGCCGACCGTGATGACGATCTCGTCCGGATCGACCGGCACGCCGTTTTCCGCATAACGCCGTGCGATCTGGCGGATCAGTTCGGGATTGCCGGGCGGCAGATCGTCGATGAGGTTCCAGCTCGATTGCCGCCGCGCGATCGCGTTCGCGTACTGGTTGATGCGCCGCCACGGAAACGGCTCGGGATCGGGATACGGCGAGCCGAACGGCACGGCGTCGTGCGCGCGGATGCTGCGCAAGGTCGAAAGCACGAGCCGGCTCACATCGACTTCCGATGCGGTCGCGATCACGCGCTTCGGTTGACTGTGCGCCGCGCCCGCGTGCGGTTTCGCGCGCACGAAATAGCCCGACTGCGGACGCGTTTCCAGAATGCCGCGGCTCTCCAGAATCGCATAGGCGTGCAGCACGGTCTTGATGCTCACGCCGTGCTGCTGGCTCGCCTGCCGCACCGACGCGATCTTCTCGCCCGGCGCGAATACGCCGCGCCGCACGGCTTCTTCGATTTCGTCGGCGAGTTTTTCGTAGAGCTTCAAGTGGTTTTCGTCCCGGCGTGGTAATGCGTCAAGTCTAGGGCAAAACGCCGCAACTGTACTCCTTCTATTTCGCATTTTCTGTGCGCCGCAGGCGTTTCGGAACACAGTACGCTTCCAACATCGCAAGCCATCCGCGTCAATCCGACACGCCATGTTCAAGAAACCCGAAGAACGCATCGAACCCTATACGCATCCCGCCGCCGGCTGGGGCGCGCTGAAGCAGGTCGCCATCAACCTCGTCAAGGAGAAGGTGGCGGGCGGCAACTTCAAGACGTTGTTCAAGCAGAATCAGCCCGACGGTTTCGATTGCCCCGGCTGCGCGTGGCCCGACCGCGAGCACGGCTCGACCTTCGAATTCTGCGAAAACGGCGTGAAAGCCGTCGCCGCCGAAGCCACGAGCAAGCGCGTGACGCCCGCGTTCTTCGAGGAGCACACGGTGTCGTCGCTGATGGCTCAGAGCGACTACGAACTGGAGCAGCATGGCCGACTCACCGATCCGCTCGTCTACGATGCGAAGCGCGACCGTTACGTGCCGATCGAATGGGACGACGCCTTCGAACTGATCGCCTCGCATCTGAAAAAACTCGACGATCCGGACCGCGCCGCGTTCTACACGTCGGGGCGCGCGAGCAATGAGGCGGCGTTTCTGTATCAGTTGTTCGTGCGCATGTACGGCACCAACAATTTCCCCGATTGCTCGAACATGTGCCACGAAGCGACGAGCCGTGGCTTGCCGCACACGGTGGGCATCGGCAAGGGCACGGTCACGCTCGACGACTTCGAGCACGCCGACACGTTGCTGCTCTTCGGTCAGAATCCGGCGACGAATCATCCGCGCATGCTCGGCGAGTTGCGCGAATGCGCGAAACGCGGCGCGACCATCGTGTCGATCAATCCGCTGAAGGAGCGCGGCCTCGAACGTTTCGCGAGTCCGCAGCACACGCTCGACCTGCTCTCGCCGAAGGGCGTGAAAATCAGCTCGGTGTTCATCCGCCCCAAAGTGGGCGGCGACTTCGCGCTGATCAAAGGTGTGGCGAAGCGCGTGATCGAACTGGACGATGCAGCACTGGCGAACGGCGGCGAGCGCGTGCTCGACGTCGATTTCATCGCGCAGCACACGGTCGGCTTCGACGCCTTCGCCGACGACCTGCGCGCCGAAAGCTGGGACGCGATCATCGCGGAATCGGGTGTGGACATGGACGATGTGCTCCGTCTCGCCGATATCTACGCGAACGGCCGCGCCGCCATCGCGACGTGGGGCATGGGACTCACGCAGCACAAGAACTCCGTGCCGACGATCCAGCTTCTCTCGAACCTGATGATGATGCGCGGCAATATCGGCCGGCGCGGCGCGGGACTGTGCCCGGTGCGCGGCCATTCGAACGTGCAGGGCGACCGCACCGTCGGCATCGAGGAAAAGCCGACGCAAGCGTTTCTCGAACGGCTCGGCGCCGCCTACGATTTCGAGCCGCCGCGCGAGCATGGTTACGACGTCGTCGAAACCATTCACGCAATGCTCGAAGGCAAGGTGAAGGTGTTCATCGGCCTGGGCGGGAATTTCTCGATCGCGACGCCCGACACGCCGCGCACCTGGGACGCGATGCGCTCGTGCGACCTCACCGTGCACATCACGACGAAGCTCAATCGCAGCCATCTCGTGCACGGCCGCGACGCGCTCATTTTGCCGACGCTCGGCCGCACCGAGATCGATATTCAGAACGGCGTGCCGCAAGGCGTTTCCGTCGAGGATTCGATGAGCATGGTGCATATCTCGTACGGCATGAACAAGCCGGCCTCGGCGAATCTTCTTTCGGAAATCGCGATCGTCGCGCGCATGGCGCATGCAACTCTCGGCTCGGCCAAAGTCGACTGGCGCGCGCAGGCGGGCGACTATGCGTTGATTCGCGACGGCATCGAGAAAGTGCTCGACGGCTTCGAGCGTTACAACGAACGCCTGAAGCAGCCGGGCGGTTTTCATCTGGGCGTGGCCTCGCGCGAGCGCGTCTGGAAAACGCCGAGCGGCAAGGCGCAGTTCATCGTGCACGAGATCGCGTTCGATACGCCGATCCACCGCGCCCGCGCCCTGTACGGGGAGCGTCTCATGACGCTCATGACGACGCGCTCGCACGATCAGTACAACACGACGATCTACGGCCTCGACGATCGTTATCGCGGCGTGTACGGACAGCGGCGCGTGCTGTTCGCGAACCGCGAGGACATCGACATGCTCGGGTTCGAGCCGGGCGAACTCGTGGATATCACGAGCGTGTGGGACGACGGCGTCGAGCGTCGCGTGGACGGTTTCAAGCTCGTCGAGTACGACATTCCGCGCGGTTGTCTCGGTGCGTATTATCCGGAGACGAATCCGCTCGTGCCGTTGTCATCGGTGGCCGATGGCGCCGGCACGCCGACATCGAAGTCCATTCCCGTGTTGCTGACGTCTTCCAGTCAGGCCATTGCCGCCTGAAACCGCTTCGCGCGCTACTTCGCGCCGGCGAACTCCTGGATATCGGCATCGGCTTCGCCCGCGAGCGGCACGACGCCGGACGGCCCCGTTGCATGCGGATGCAGCAGCAGCGCGACCAGTCCGCTCCAGCCCGTCTGGTGCGACGCGCCCACGCCGCGCCCGTTGTCGCCGTGGAAATATTCGTGGAACAGCACGAGATCGCGCGAACGCGGATCGGCCTGTAGCTGCGGATACGCGCCCATCACGGGACGCTCGCCGTTCTTGTCGAGCAAAAAGAGCGTGGTCACGCGGCGCGCGAGTTCATCGGCGATCTGGGCGAGCGAGAATTTCTGCCCCGAGCCGGTCGGATATTCGACGCGAAAATCGTCGCCGTAATAGCGATGAAACTCGTGGATCGATTCGATCAGCAGATAGTTCACCGGCATCCACACCGGACCGCGCCAGTTCGAATTGCCGCCGAACACGCGCGAGTCCGACTCCGCCGGAAGATATCGGATGCCGAAGCTTTCGTTGTTGTGATAGAAGACGAACGGATTATCGAGATGCACCCGCGAAAGCGCACGCACGCCGTGATCGGAGAGAAACTCTGATTCGTCGAGCATGCGCCTGAGCAACGCCTTCATACGATGCCCGCGCAACAGCGACAGCAGCACGCTGTTGCCCTGACCCGCCACGTTCCAGCGCGACACGAGCTTCGAGAGATCGGTGCGATGTTCGAGGAACCAGTGCAGCCGCTCGCGCAACTCCGGCAGCGAGCGATACACCTTCGGCTCCAGCACATGCACGGCGAAAAGCGGAATCAGCCCGACGATGGAACGCACGCGCATCGGCACATTGGTTCCGTCGGGCAGACGCAGCTTGTCGTAGAAGAACTCGTCCTCGCCGTCCCAGAGGCCGGTGTCGCAGTCGTCCTCGCAGCTCACCGCTTCCGCGATGTATAGGAAGTGCTCGAAGAACTTCACCGCGATGTCGACGAACACCTTGTTCGCATACGCGAGTTCCAGCGCGATGCGCATCAGGTCGAGTGCATACGCGGCCATCCACGCGGTGCCGTCGGCCTGATCGATATGGCCGCCCGTCGGCAGCGGCGACGACCGGTCGAAGATGCCCACGTTGTCCAGCCCGAGAAAGCCGCCCTGGAAAATATTCTTGCCGTCGGCGTCCTTGCGGTTCACCCACCACGAGAAGTTGAGCAGCAGCTTGTGGAACACGAGCTCCAGGAAATCGCGGTCGCCCTTTCCGGTGATGGCGCGGTCGATCTCGTAGACGCGCCACGTCGCCCACGCGTGCACGGGCGGATTGGCATCGCCGAAAGCCCATTCGTAGGCGGGCAACTGGCCGTTCGGATGCTGATAGCGGTCCTTGACGAGCAGGAGCAACTGACGTTTCGCGAACTCCGGATCGATGAGCGCGAACGCGGCCGCATGAAACGCGAGATCCCACGACGCGTACCACGGGTATTCCCACTTGTCCGGCATCGAGACGATGTCCGCGTTGCACAGATGCCGCCAGTCGGAATCGCGCCCGGAGCGTCGCTGCTTCGGCGGCTTCGGCTGGAGCGGATCGCCGTCGAGCCAGCGCGTCACGTCGAACTGATAGTACTGCTTCGACCACAACATGCCCGCGAGCGCCTGACGCTGCACGAGCCGCTGATCGGCGTCGGCGATATCGTGCTGCAGCGCGCCGTAGAACTCGTCCGCTTCCGCGATGCGGCGCGCGAAAAGTCCATCGACGTCGAGCGGCACGGCGTCCGGCGCGGATTCGGGCCGCCAGCGCAGATACACCACGGCCTTGCCGAGCGGCGCCAGTTCGAGATGCGCATGCGCGGCCGCGCGCGTGCCCTTGTCGCGGCGAATCGCGTTCTCGTTGCCTTGCAGGATGTAATCGTTGAAGCCGTCCTTGTACGGGCCTTGGCCTTCCATGTGAAAGAGACGCTCGACGTTGGTCTCGTTCTCGCAGAAGAGCCATTCGATCTTGTCGGCGTCCGGCGACCACGCGGTGACGACCATCGGCTCGTGCGCGCCTTGTTCGGCAAGCACGTAGGTGCCTTCGGCCTGCACCGTCTGCGCCCTCAGCGACGGCTTCCCCGGCGTCGGCTTCCACGACCACGTATTGCGCGCCCAGATTTGCGGCAGCACGTCGAGCGCGGCCGACACCTCGCCGCGATTTTCGATCGTCACGCGCATCAGGATGTCGTCGGGCGTGTGCTTGGCGTATTCGACCTGCACGTCGAAGTAACGCCCGTCGTCGAACACGCCGGTGTCGAGCACTTCGTACTCGGCCATGTCGGCGCCGCGCCGTGCGTTTTCATCGACGAGATCGGCATACGGATACGCCGCATGCGGATACTTGTAGAGCATGCGCATGTATGAATGCGTCGGCGTGCCGTCGATGTAGAAGTACAGCTCCTTCACGTCCTCGCCGTGATTGCCCTCCTCGTTCGTCAGACCGAAGAGCCGCTCCTTGATGATCGGATCGCAGCCGTTCCAGAGCGCGAGCGAGACGCACCAGTTGAGCTTGTCGTCGCCGAAGCCGGCGAGACCGTCCTCGCCCCAGCGATACGCGCGGCTGCGCGCATGATCGTGCGGGAAGTAGTCCCAAGCGGTGCCGAATTCGCTGTAATCCTCGCGCACCGTGCCCCATTGACGTTCGCTCAGATACGGTCCCCAGCGCTGCCAGCGCGGGCAGTCCTGCGAATGGAGCCTCAAGCCCTCGACGGTATCGAGCTGGTTCACGGGGCGCGACTTCGACATGGGCGTTTCCTGGTTGACTGCGTCCGCAATAGCGGACAAGACTGGTAATTTAGCGCGTTTTTAGGCCGACCCGCACGCTGCGCCGAGCAGTGTCTCGATGCGCAAAAGCTCCGCGAGCGACCACGCCTGGAACGGCGTGCCGCCGGGCGTGTGCGGGGCGTCGCCATCGGCGACTTCGCTGATGTGATCGAGACCGTAGCGATCGAGATGTGCATAGAGCGGCGTCAGAAAGCGCTCGCGCACTTGCGCCGCGCCGTGCACGCGCACCCACGCCTCGACGAACGGGCCGATCAGCCACGGCCAGACGGTGCCCTGATGATACGCGCCGTCGCGCTCCAGTACGCCGCCCGCATAGTGCGACTTGTAGGCCGGATCGGACGGCGCGAGCGTGCGCAGGCCGAGCGGCGTGAGAAGCTGAGCCTCGGCCTGCGCGACGACGGCGCGCGCGATCTCGCCATCGACGAGCGGAAACGGCAGTCCGCCGACCGCGAAGATCTGATTCGGACGAATCGAGCGGTCGACCGTGCCGGGCTGATGATCCACGTCGACGACATCGAAGAGCGTGTGCGTGTCCGGATCGACGAAGCGCGCGGCGAACGAGAGCCGCGCCTGATCGCGCAACGCCTGCCAGCGCGGATTCCACGCGCTCGCAATCGACAGCGCGTTGATCCACAGCGCCTGCACCTCGACCGGCTTGCCGATGCGCGGCGTCACGACCCAGTCGCCCACCTTCGCGTCCATCCACGTGAGTTGCACGCCGGGAACGCCCGCGCGCAGCAGGCCGTCCGTATCGACGGCGATGCCGAAGCGCGTGCCGCGCGAATAGCCGTCGAGAATCGCATCGACGGCGCGTTGCAGGCTGCTCGTTGTCGCGGCGTGCGCGTGACCCGTCGCCAGATAATCCTGCACGGCGACGACGAACCACAGCGATGCATCCACGGAGTTGTACTCGGGCATGCCGCCGCTGTCGGGAAAGCGATTCGGCAGCATGCCTTCGGAAATCGTATCGGCCCATTCGAGCAGGATCGATTCCGCTTCTTCATGCCGGCCCGATGCAAGCAGAAGCCCGCGCATCGAGATGAAGGTGTCGCGGCCCCAGTCGGTGAACCACGGAAAGCCCGCGATGATCGTGCGCCCGACGTTGCGATTCACGACATACGCATCCGCCGAGCGCGCGAGCCGCGAGCCGAACGCCGCGCGGCGCTGCGTTTCTCGCGAGGCCAGCTTCGATGCGTGCGCGAGCGCGCTGTCTTCGAACGGCTCGTCGGGGTCCGCGTGCGTGTGGAGGATCATTACGGCTTCGCCGCGCGTGAGATCGAAGCTGAACACGCCGGGCGTCGCGAGGTCTTCGGTGAAATCCAGTCCCCGCTCGCGTTCACGCACATAGCAGAAGTTGCGATACCAGTCGGGCGCATGCTCGTAGGCGCCGTTCGACGTGACGCAGATCGTGGGCAGATTGCAATACGGCTGCCATTGCACGCGCTCGCCTTCGAACGAGGCATCGAAGGAAAACGCCGGATTCTCGTGATGCAGCGCGTGATAGTCGCGCCCCGAAAGCAGCGGGCGCACTTGCAGGCGCGCCGTGGCGAAGGTCTGCGTGGCCGCGCCTTCGAGACGCCAGCGCAGCACGGTCTCGTGCACGTCCTTGGCGACGAGCATTTCCGCGACGACGACGGCATCGTCGCCGATCCGAAATCGCCACGTCGGCCACGGTTGCGTGTCGAACGACAGCAGGCTCGCGCGGGCGTCCGGATAGAGCACGTCGGGCGCGTAGCGCTGCATCGTCAGAGGGAAGCGCGTGCCGCCGACGTCGAGCCATGCCTCGATGCCGTTGATGAGCACGACGCGTCCCGCGGGCGGTTGCGTCGCGCTGAGCAGCAGCGCGTGATAGCGCCGCGTGCGCATCGTGCCGACGGTGCCGGAGGCGAAACCGCCGTTGGCGTCGGGTTCGAGCCATTCGTCTTCGAGGCGCGCGGCGTCGATCGGCGATTGTTCGTTGTGCTCGTTATCTTCGATGCGTGTCATGGCTTCCCCTCTTGCGCTTTTTGGCGATAACCCTTGAGCGACGTGCTTCCCGTGCCTGGATCGCGCTGTATCGGCGGCGATCGTTGTTGGCGTTGGCCATCTGTGCTTGCGCGGCTTTGTTCGCTTTTGGCTTTTCGCTTTGGTCTTTCGCGGGAACCCGTGTTCGCTTCGGTTAATTCGCGTTGCCTCTGTACGGGGCAGTTTGCAAGTGCGCTCCGAAGACCATGTAAAGCCTTGCCTGATAAGCGAGAGCGCCAATTCTAGCACCCATTTCGGAGGCCTATTTGCCAGGTTTTGATCATCGTTTGACGATAGCCGTGACTTCCCGCGAAGGCAGCCGCCGCGGAATCAATTGTTTTGTACCACTTAGCGGGTGTTGGCGGCTTAAACACTGCCACGGAAGCAGGCGAAAAATGAGCGGCCGGGAACGCGAATCCCGGCCGCGCCAGTCTTCGCGTTTAACAGAGGGATTGAATCAGGATCATTGAGGGGCGCTGAATCGCCATGCTGGCTACGTTGCTGGCAAGAGCAAGCGGCCTGATGGCGTCAGCTATGCGATTCGTGAAACCGGGGCAACGTCGAAAGTGCGATCCAGCGAAAACAAGAACGAAACAACCAACCCCTCACCCAACAAACAAAGTCACCGCATGAATCAAAATGCCGACCGCCCCGCCGACCAGCGTCCCGTTCACGCGAATAAACTGCAGATCCCGCCCGATATTCAACTCGACGTCCCTCACGAGCGTGGCATCGTCCCACTGCTTGACCGTCGCGGCAATATGCTTCGCGATACCATCGCGCAACTCCGGCGCGAGTGCCTTCAACGCATCGCGCATATGCTCGTTGATCGAATCGCGTAGCGCCGGATCGCTGCCGAGCGCTTCGGCGAAACCGCCCGCCATCGCCACGACCTTCGCATGCAGCGCCGAATCGGGCCGCCGGATGTCCGCGTCGAGCCACGCGATGAACTCGTCCCACAGCCCGTTCACATAATCCCGCAACTCGGGCCGTTCGAGCCATTCGCGCTTGTGCTCGTCGATGCGCGCCTTGAACGTCGAGTCCGTCTTCAGACGTTCGACGAAGCGCTCCACGGCCGCATCGAACGCTTGGCGACGCTCGTGCTCCGGATCGCTGCTCACATCGTGCAGCCATTGATTCGCGCCGCGCACGAGTCCGGCCGCGAACTTGTTGCCGAGGTCCTCGGCGTTCAGTCCGACGAAACCCAGCATGCCGATGAGCTTCGGATACTCCTCGCCCGCCACCGCGACGATGCGCGTCGCGAGCATCTCCTGCACTTCCGGCTTGTCGAGCCACCCGGCCAACTGCTTAAGGCCCTCGTCGAGCAGCAACTGATGACGCCGGTCCGATGTCAGCGTCGACAGCACGCTCCCGGCCGCGCTCGCGAGATCGAACGTATCCGCGCGGCGGCGCAGCGTGTCGTACAACATGGACTTGACGCGCTCGTCGTCGACGAAAGACAGCAACTGGCCGACCGCCGTCACCGCCTTCTTGCCCAGCAGTTCCGAGTTCTTCGGCTCCGCGAGCCACATCGACAGACGGCTCGCCGGATCGAACGCGTTCACGCGCGCGACGAGCGCGTCCGTGCCGAGAAAACGGTCGCGCACGAATACGGCGAGGTTGTCCGCGACGCGCGCCTTGTTCGCCGGCAGAATCGCGGTGTGCGGAATCGGCACGCCGAGCGGATGGCGAAACAGCGCGACGACCGCGAACCAGTCGGCGAGCGCGCCGACCATCGCGGCTTCCGCGAAAGACGAGACCCACGCCCACGCGCCCGCGTCGTGCTGGCTCTTGGCGAGGGCGAACAGGCCGCCCGCCGCGACGAGCAGCGCGGCGGCGAACCATTTCATTCTTTTTAGCGCGACGGCTTTGTCCTGCGTTTCCATCTATGTCGGTTTCATGGTTTTGGTGAGGCCGAAAGCTTACCAGCAGTGCGTTGCAATTCTCGAAGGACATTCACGGCGCGCTCGCCTTCTTCGACGGGAACGAAGATGTGATCGTGATACGCCGCCGCGATCACATTGCAGCTGATGTTCGCCTCGCCGAGCGCACGCGCGAACGCCGCCGTCAAACCGACCGCGTTGAGGTCGGAATGCACCGTCAACGTGATCCACGCCGCGCGAAACAGCGGCGCGACGCCAGCCGCCCGCGCCGCGCCTTCTTCCATCACGACCGTCAGTCCCTCGCGCTCCCGAAACGTCGCGACGATGCCCGCGCCGCTCGCCACCGCATCGTGCGGCAGCGACGCGAACACGTAGACGCCCGGCTGCAGCTCGGGCTGCATCGACGCGATCAGCGCTTCGAGATCACGCAGCATTTTCGGCCTCCCGCGAGCGCCCCAAAACCGGCCGCAGCGCCGCGCCCGTATGACTGCGCGGATGCGTCGCGAGCGTGTCCGGGTCCGCCGCCGCCACGATCATGCCGCCGTTCACGCCGCCTTCCGGCCCGAGATCGAGCACCCAGTCGGCCTCGGCGATCACATCGAGATCGTGCTCGATGACGATCACGCTATGCCCGCCATCCACCAGCCGATGCAGCACGCGAATCAGCTTCGCGACGTCGGCCATGTGCAGGCCGACGGTCGGTTCGTCGAGCACGTAAAGCGTGTGCGGCGGCTTCTGGCCGCGTCGCGTGATGTCGTCGCGCACCTTCGACAACTCGGTGACGAGCTTGATGCGCTGCGCCTCGCCGCCCGAGAGCGTCGGCGACGGCTGGCCGAGCGTCAGATAGCCCAGGCCGACGTCGCACAGCAACTGCAACGGATGCGCGATGCTTTGCATCGACGAGAAGAACTCGACGGCTTCGTCGATCTCCATGGTCAGCACTTCGCCGATGTTCTTGCCGCGCCACGTCACCGCGAGCGTTTCCGGATTGAAGCGCTGGCCGTGACACACGTCGCACGGCACCTTCACGTCCGGCAGGAAGCTCATCGCGATGGTGCGCACGCCCTGGCCTTCGCACGCCGGACAGCGCCCGTCGCCCGTGTTGAACGAGAAGCGCGACGGCGTGTAGCCGCGCGCGCGGGCTTCGAGCGTATCGGCGAAGAGCTTGCGGATGGTGTCCCACATGCCGATGTACGTCGCCGGGCACGAACGCGGCGTCTTGCCGATCGGCGTCTGATCGACTTCGAGCACGCGGTCGATCGCCTCGAAACCGGTGACGCCCGCGCAACCCTGCCACGCGTGGGCGACATCGAACTTCGGACGCGGCGCTTCGCGCGCAAGCACGCTGGCGCGGGACTCCGCTGCCGGAGCGCCGGCAAGCGCCGTCTTGCGCGCGCGTCGCACCGCCGGCGACGACAACACCGAGCGGCCGACGGCATCTAGCAGGTTGGTCATCAGCACGTCGCGCGCGAGCGTCGATTTGCCCGAGCCCGACACGCCAGTGATCGCGACGAGACGATTCAACGGCATGCTCGCCGTCACGTTGCGCAGGTTGTGCAGCGTCGCGCCTTCGACGGTCAGCCAACGCTCGGGCACGGCGGGCCGTTTCGCGGTGCCCGCGCGCACTTCGCGGCGCGGCTGCAGCGGATGCACGATCGGATTGGCGAGGTACTGGCCTGTGAGCGACGCCTTGTGCGCCGCGAGGTCCCTCACGGTGCCCTGCGCGACCACCGTGCCGCCGCGCTTGCCCGCGCCCGGCCCGATATCGATGATGTGGTCCGCGCTGCGAATCGTGTCTTCATCGTGCTCGACGACGACGAGCGTATTGCCCTTGTCGTTCAGCTTCCTGAGCGCCGACAGCAGGATGAGGTTATCGCGCGGATGCAGTCCGATGGTCGGCTCGTCGAGCACATAACACACGCCCTGCAGGTTGCTGCCGAGTTGCGCCGCGAGCCGGATGCGTTGCGCTTCGCCGCCGGAAAGCGTCGGCGCGGCGCGATCGAGGCTCAGATAGCCGAGCCCGACTTCTTCGAGAAACTGCAAGCGGCCTTCGATTTCGCTCACCACGTCACGCGCGATATCCGCATCGCGGCCTTTGAGCTTCAACGATGCAATCCACTCGCGCGTGTCGCTGACCGTCCAGCGCCCGACTTCCGTGATCGGATAGTTACCGAACGTGACGGCGCGCGCGACCTCGTTCAGACGCGTGCCTTCGCAATCCGGGCACGGCTGATCGACGATATCGTCCGGCTCCTGATCCACCGAACCGATGCTCTGCTCGCGGCCGCGATCGTCCTGTGCGAACAAGGTGTCGTCGAACGCGGCGCGCTGTTCGCGTGTGAGCTTCACGCCGGTCCCGACGCATGTGTTGCACCAGCCATGCTTGCTGTTGTACGAGAACATGCGCGGATCGAGCTCGGGATAACTCGTGCCGCAAACCGGGCACGCGCGCTTGGTCGAGAACACGCGCGTTGCTTCCTTGCCGCGGCGCGCGCCGTCTTGCCATGAACCGTGCAGTTCATCGAGCGGTGCGCAAAGATGCATGACGCCCTTGCCGATTTCGAGCGTGTCGTCGAGCCGACGCCGCAATTCGGCTTCGTTGTCCGCCGACACGACGAGATCCGCGACGGGCAATTCGATCGTGTGTTCGCGGAAGCGATCGAGCTTCGGCCACGGGCTCACCGGCAGGAACTCGCCATCCACGCGAAGATGCGTGTTGCCGCGCGCCTTCGCCCATTTCGCGAGATCGGTGTACACGCCCTTGCGATTGACGACGAGCGGCGCGAGCAGTCCGACATGCTGTCCCTTGAAGTCGCGCAAGATCTGCGCGGCGATCGATTCCGAGCTTTGCGCCTGCACCGGCGTGCCGTCATGGATGCAATGCTGGATGCCGAGCTTCACGTACAGCAAACGCAGGAAGTGCCAGACTTCCGATGTCGTCGCGACCGTCGACTTGCGTCCGCCGCGCGACAGACGCTGCTCGATCGCGACCGTCGGCGGAATGCCATACACGGCATCGACTTCGGGGCGGCCGGCGGGCTGCACGATGGAGCGCGCGTAAGCGTTCAGCGATTCGAGATAACGACGCTGGCCTTCGTGGAAAAGAATATCGAACGCGAGCGTCGATTTGCCCGAGCCGGACACGCCCGTCACGACGTTGAACTTGTTGTGCGGAATATCGACATCGAGCGATTTCAGGTTGTGCTCGCGCGCATTGACGATACGCACGACGTCCTCGCCTTGCAGCGCACGGCGCGCGCTCGCGACTTCCGCCGCCAGTTGCAACGGCACGCCCGCGCGCTTCTCCGCCGCGCCCGGCGCCATCGCTTCTTCGTAGTCGATCAGCGCGCGGCCCGTGTGCGATTGCTCGCATGCGGCCACGTCGTCCGGCGTGCCGACGCATACCACTTGCCCGCCGCCATCGCCGCCTTCGGGACCGAGATCGACGATCCAGTCGGCCGCGCGAATCACATCGAGATTGTGCTCGATGACGATCAGCGAATGACCGCGTTCGAGCAGACGCCGCAGCGCCTGCATCAGCTTGGCGATGTCGTCGAAATGCAGGCCGGTGGTCGGCTCGTCGAACATGAAAAGGCGGCTTTCGCTCTTGCTCGTTTGCGACGTTTCCGCCAGAAAACCCGCGAGCTTGAGACGCTGCGCCTCGCCGCCCGACAGCGTCGGCACGGGCTGGCCGAGCTTCACGTATTCGAGACCGACATCGACGATCGGCTGCAGCACGCGCAGCACTTCCTTGTCTTCGGCAAACAGCGCGACCGCTTCGCTGACGGTAAGTTCGAGCACATCGGCGACGCTCAACTGACGCTCGCCGCGCTCGATCTTCACTTCGAGAACTTCCGCGCGATAACGGCGTCCGTCGCAATCGGGGCAACGCAGATAGACATCGCTCAGGAATTGCATCTCGACGTGCTCGAAGCCCGATCCGCCGCAAGTCGGGCAGCGGCCATCGCCCGAGTTGAAGCTGAACATGCTCGCGCTATAGCCGCGCTGCGATGCGAGCGGCGCCTTCGCGAAGAGCTTGCGGATTTCATCGAACGCGCCGACATAGCTCGCCGGGTTCGAGCGCGCCGTGCGGCCGATCGGCGACTGATCGACGAACACGACGTCGCTCAGATGCTCCACGCCCTTCAGATCGCGATACGCGCCGGGCGCTTCCGTCGCCTTACCGAAATGACGCATCAGCGCGGGCGCGAGCACGTCCTGAATCAGCGTCGATTTGCCCGAGCCGGACACACCGGTCACGCACACGAGACATTGCAGCGGGATATCGACCGTGACATCGCGCAGGTTGTGATCGCTCGCGCCTTCGAGCGTGAGGCGCGGCGTGTTCGCATCGACGATACGGCGATTCCAGTTCGACGCGTGCGCCACGTGCTTGCGCCCGCCGAGATACGCGCCGGTCAGCGTGTCGGTGGCTTGAATGTCGCCGGGCGCGCCGTCGTAGACGATCTGCCCGCCGCGCTCGCCCGGTCCCGGTCCCATGTCGATGAGACGGTCGGCCGCGAGCATCACCGAAGGATCGTGCTCGACGACGACGAGCGTGTTGCCCGCATCGCGCAGACGATGCATCGCCTCGACGATGCGGTTCAGATCGCGCGGATGCAGGCCGATGCTCGGCTCATCGAGCACGAAGAGCGTGTTCACGAGCGACGTGCCGAGCGCGGTCGTCAGGTTGATGCGCTGCACTTCGCCGCCGGACAGCGTGCGTGACTGACGATCCAGCGTCAGATAACCGATGCCGACATCGCAGAGATATTTCAGACGCGTGCGCACTTCCGCGTGCAGCAGCTTGAGCGCCTCGTCGAGCAAGGTCGATGGCAGCGTCAGCGAATCGAAGAAGCGGCGGATGCGCTCGATCGGCATCAGCATCAGATCGTGTACCGTGAGGCCCGGCAGCGCTTCGAGTTGCGCGCGCGTCCAGTCGACGCCTTCCGGCATGAAGCGATCTTGCGGCGAGAGCACGGCGTCGGCCTGTTCCTTCGTGCCGAGACGCCACAGCAGCGATTCCGTTTTCAGGCGCGCGCCGGCGCACACGGGACACGTCGTATAGCTGCGATATTTCGACAGCAGTACGCGGATGTGCATCTTGTACGCCTTCGACTCCAGATAATCGAAGAAGCGCTGCACGCCGTACCACTGGTTTTGCCACTTGCCGGTCCAGTCCGGCGAGCCTTTGATGACCCAGTCGCGTTCCTTCTGCGTGAGATCCTTCCAGGGCACGCCGAGACGAATGCCCGCCTTCGCGCCGTAGCGCACGAGATCGTCCTGATTTTCTTTCCACGCGGGCGTCTGCAGCGTTTTGACCGCGCCGTCGCGCAGCGTCTTCTTCTCGTCGGGAATGACGAGGCCGTAATCGACGCCGATCACGCGTCCGAAGCCGCGGCAGGTTTCACACGCGCCATACGCGGAGTTGAAGGAGAACAGCGCGGGCTGCGGGTCCGCGTAGCGCAGATCGCTTTCAGGGCTATGCAGACCGGTGGAAAAGCGCCAGATTTCCGGCTCGGCCTCGTCCTTCAGCACATAGACATCGACGCGACCGGTGCCGCGCAGCAAAGCGCTTTCGATCGCCTCCAGCGCGCGCGAGCGCTCGATATTCTGCAAGCGGAAACGATCCGCGACGACATCGAGCATCTGCCGCGCGCCGGACGCCGTCTGCACGTGGCGCTTCGCCTGCACGCGCGTATAGCCGCTCGCGGAGAGCCATTGCGCGACTTCCTCGTCGCTCGCGGTGTCGGGCAATTCGACGGGGAACGTGATCGCGAGGCGCGGATCGTCGGCGCGCGTGCGTTCGAGCAGTTCGGCGTAGATCGTTTCGGGCGTGTCGTGACGCACGCGGTGCGACGTCTTTTTGTCGAAAAGCTCGGCCGCGCGCGCGTAGAAGAGCTTCAGATGATCGTTCAGCTCGGTCATCGTGCCGACGGTCGAGCGCGAGCTGCGCACCGGATTCGTCTGGTCGATGGCGATGGCGGGCGGCACGCCGTCCACGCGATCGACCTGCGGACGGTCCATCCGGTCGAGAAACTGACGCGCATACGCGCTGAAGGTCTCGACGTAGCGCCGCTGGCCTTCCGCGTAGAGCGTGTCGAACACGAGGCTCGACTTGCCGGACCCGGACGGGCCGGTCACGACCGTCATCTGGCCCGTGTGCAGGTCGAGATCGAGATTCTTGAGGTTATGCTGACGTGCGCCGCGAATTCGGATTGCGTTGTTCGATGCCAATTTTTCAACCGGTTCAATAAGTTAGGCGGCTTTCTCGAAGCCGTGGGCGAGCTCGCGCGAGTGTTCGGAAGCGTGCGTCCGCCCCTGCGAACAGTACTGTACACGCATACAGTATCTGTCGCCAAACGTGTCAGGACTGTCCGTGGTGCTTCGCAAGACGCTCGCCTGCCCGCCCGCTATGCAAGATGTGCGATCACTGCTTGCGCGACCGCGTCCGGCGCCTCGCGCAGCGGAAAATGCCCCGCGCCATCGATGACAACGCGCCGGTATCCGGCCGTGAAATAGTGCGCCTGTCCTTCCGAAATCGCCGGTTCGTCGCAGGCATCCGCGCCGCCTTGAACCATCAGCGCCGGCACGCCGATGCGTTCGATCGTAGGAAGCCGCGCATACAGTTGGGCGAGCGCCGGGTCGGACGGCTGATCACCGCGCCAGCGCCGGCGATACGCATTCAGCGTGATCGGCACCCAGTCGGGATTCTCGAATGCGCGCGCCGTCGTCGTGAATTCGGCTTCGTCGAACCAGCCGGGCGGCGACCATGTGTCCCACTGAATGCGCGCGAAGCCTTTGGGATCGGCGGCGAGCGCGTCCGGGCCGCCGTCGAGGGACATGAACCATTGGTACCAGAAACGCCGCGCCTGCGGAAAATCCGGCAATTCGAAAACGCCGCGCGGCTGATAAGCAAGCGCGAGCGCCGCCATGCGACGCACGCGTTCGGGGAACAACGCGGACATCGTGTACGCGGCGCGCGCGCCCCAATCGTGGCCGACGACATCGAATTTCGCGATGCCGAGCGCATCGGCGAGATCGACAGCGTCTTGCGCGAGCGCGACGCCCGAGCCGTCGCGCACGGTGTCGTCGCGCAAAAAACGCGTGCCGCCCGCGCCGCGCAACTCCGGGACGATGGTGCGATAGCCCGCGTCGTTGAGCCGCGCGGACACGGCGTTCCACGCGCGCGCCGCGTCCGGCCAGCCGTGAATCAGCAGCAAGACGGGACCGTCGGCGGGACCGGAATCGGCGTAGGAAATTTCGAGCGTGGGCGTGCGCGCGTGGCGTCCGAAGTCCAGCATGGCGAGACTCCTCGAAAGGGAAGAGTCATTCTAGCCAGCAAGGGAAATGCGCGCTCGGCGTGGTGAGCGGCGCATGTCGTGCGGCTCGTGCGGCTCGTGCGGCTCGTGCGTCTCGTGCGTCTCGTGCGTCTCGTGCGTCTTCACGCGCCGATCAGCACCCCGCTGCGGATCGCCTTTTCACCCGTGACCCTGCCCATCGGCGCACCCGCGTACACGAAGCGGATCGCGCGGCGCATGTAGAACACGCCGTCGTTGGTCGTCTTGACGGTCGTGACCGCGTCGCTGATCGGATCGACGATATCGAACACCGGCTCGCCCGCTTTCAGCCGCGCGCCCACTTTCGCGCGGTACACGACGATCCCGCTCACCGGCGCCGTCAGTTGCTGGCTGCCCGCGAGCGGCGTGGCGGGTTGCGCGAGCGGGGGCGCGTCCTTCGCCTGGCCTTCGATCACGCCGCGCGCGATCAGATAATCGACGATGGCGTCGGCATCGTGCGACGCGGTGTCGTAATCGACGTCGCGCTGCCCGCGATGCTCGATCGTCGCCGCGACGTTCGGCGCGCCGAGCGGCGTCTTTTCGCCCAGACGCTCGCGGACCTCGTTCCACAGCAGCGTATGAACCTCATCGAACGACTGACCGCCGGAATCCGTCGCCAGCAGCACGCCGTTCGCGCCGAGATAGCGCGCAAGCGGCTCGATCGCGGGCCAGCTCGCGGGGCTCGTGTAAATGTGCATGGTCGCTTCGAGCGAGCAATGCAGATCGAGCACCACATCGGCTCCCGACGCCAGCGTGAGCAGCGCGAGCCGCAGCGATTCGAACTCGTTTTTCGCGCGCGTTTCGCCGAGCAGGTCGACGAGCGCGCCGCGTAGAAGACGCGCGTTGTGCGCGGCGTCGTCGGACGAGAAGCGCGCGCTCACGCGTTCGATCAGCGCGGCGGCGGACGGCATCGGGAAATTGCGGTTGAAGTTGTGGCCGCTGTTCGCCTCGAAGCGCCCGAGGAATTGCCCGAGCACGTGCTGCGACAGGCCGATGGGATTCGCCACCGGCACCAGCACGACCTCGCCTCGCACGCGGCCTTCGGCTTCGAGGGCGGCGAGACGTTGCTTCAAACTCCAGGCGGTGAGCATCGCGGGCGTTTCATCGGCATGCAGCGAAGCCTGCAGATAAATCGTTTCGCCCTTTCGGGCATCGCCGAAATGAAAGCTGACGAGTTCGCGCGACGTGCCGAGCGTAGTCGACACGAGCGGATGACATTTCGTTTGCATCGATAAATCCTTAGTCTCCGTAGACGTCGAAATCGAGATACTTGCGCGCGATCTTCTGATACGTGCCGTCGGCGCGCATGTCGCCCACGGCCTTGTCGACCTTCGCCTTCAGCGCTGCGTCGTCCTGGCGCAAGCCCATGCCGACGCCGTGATCGCCCATCGACAACGGCTCGCCGACGAACGCGAAGCCCACGCCGCGCGGCGTCTTCAGAAAGCCGTGCTCCGCTTCGACCGAGCCGAGCAGCGCGGCGTCGATACGTCCCGCGCTCAGGTCGTTCAGCACGCCGTCCACGCTCTGATACGCCACGACTTCGACGCCGCCCGGCTGCCAGTTCTTCATCGCATAAGTTTCGAACTGGCTGCCGCTCTGCACGCCGATGCGCTTGCCGCGCAAGCCCTGCGCGCTCGCGTTGAGCGGCACGCCCTGCTTCGCGATCAGCCGCGAGCGGAACTGGAACAGCTTGGTGGAGAAGGCGATCTGCTTCATGCGCTTGTCGGTGATCGCCATCGACGACATGATTCCGTCGATCTTGCGCGCCTGCAGCGCCGGAATCATCCCCGAGAACTCAAGCTCGACCCACTGGCAGCGCATCGCGATACGGCGACAGATTTCATCGCCGAGATCGACGTCGAAGCCCGCGACGTGGCCGTCGGGCGTCTTCACGTCCATCGGCGGATAGCCGGGGTCGATGCCGAGGCGCAAGGTGTCGGCGTCTTTCGCGTGAACCGGCGCGGCGGCGGCGAGCGCGGCGGCCAGCAAGAGTGAGCTGAGTCTGAGCATGAAAGCGGTGTCTCCTGAATATGGCCACCGATAGTACGGGCGCAAAATGCTCGCAAAAAGAGGCGTTTTGCTTATCATGATCACTTTTCGAGATCATCCGACGGAGACGCCGAGCGTGGATCTGACTCTGACGCAGTTGCGCATGTTCGTCGCCGTTGCCGATGCGGGCAGCGTGCGCGCCGCCGCGCGACAACTCGACATCGCCCAAAGCGGCATCACGCAGCAGTTGCAGAAGCTCGAAGCGCTGGCGGGCGGACCGCTTTTCGAACGCGACGTGCGCGGCGCGCGGCTCACGCCGATCGGCGAAAGATTGCGCGTGCGCGCCGAACTGATCGTCGGGGAATGCCGCAAGACGGAGGACGAGATGCGCCAGTTGCGCGGCGACCTGACGGGCCGCGTCGCGCTGGGACTCGCAGCCGAAGCGACGATGCGGCTCTTTCCCGCGTTGCTCGCGAGCTATCGGGAGCGCTGTCCGCGCATCAATGTGCATCTGACGAGCGCGACGTCGCGCATGCTGACATCGTGGGTGCGCGACGGCAGTCTCGATTTCGCGCTCGCGCTCATTGCGCGCGACGCGGACATCCACGACATGGAGACGACGCCGCTTTTCGATTCCGAGGTCGCGGTGATCGCGCGGCGTGGTCATCCGCTCGCACGTTCGCGCACGCTGGCCGGCTTGCAAGACGCCGAGTGGGTCAGCACGCGGCAACGCGGCGGCAGCACGCCCGGCAACAAGCTATCGGCGCTTTTCGAGCACGCGAAGCTCGCGCCGCCGCGCGTCGCCGCGACGACCGAAGCGGTCTTCGACACGCTGCATTGCATTGCGTCGAGCGATTATCTCGGGCTCGAACCCGCGAGCCTTGCCGGGCATCCGTTCTTCCGCGAGCATGTCGAGATCGTGCCGATCGTCGAACGCGCCGCGAAAACGCCCGTCTGCCTGCTACGACGCGCGGGCGTGCCGCTCACGCCCTCGCGACGATGGCGGTGTCCTACGCCCGGATGCTGCCCTCTCAACGCGACGCGTGACGCGTATGCGCGCCCTTCGGTTTGGCGGCCGCGTTCTTGCGCCGCGTCGCCCAGCCCTTCTTCGCGGCGGCCGACCGATCCGCCGCCGAGCGACGGCTTGCGGCGGCATGCGTCTGCCGCGACAGCGACTTGTGCGAAGCGGCCTTGGTGCCTTCGCGCTTGAGCACGCGCGTGGAAGTGGCCGAACGCTTGGCTTTCGACTCGGTGCTCGGGCTCTTCTTCGTGCGATGCGCGGCCTTGGTGTCCTGCGCGGCCTTCTTGCGCGTCGCCTCGGACGCCGTGCCCTTCCTGGGCGCCTTCGTCTTCACGCCTGAGCGCCGCGCCTCGGACAAACCGATCGCGATAGCCTGCTTCGCCGATTTCGCGCCGTGCTTGCCCTCGCGCACGTGATCGATCTGCTCCTTCACGAATGCGCCGGCTTGCGTGCTCGGGGACTTGCCTTCGCGCTTGGCCTTCGCCGCGCGTTCGAGGGTTTTCTTTTCGGGCATGTCGGTACTCCTTGTGAAGTGGACTTGCCCCGACAAGGCGAGCAACGTGCGTGCCCGCCTCGCCCGAAACCCTTACTGCGTAAGACGCAGCACGCCCAAATTACCCGCAATCTGCTGGAAGATCTGGTTGAGCGTCGCGTTGCTCGGCGCGTGATAGTAGTTGCCGGGGCTCGCGCAGTTCTGCATCGTCGTCTGCGCGCTCACGCTGGCCGTATCCGTGCCGTAGGTGCCGAAGGTGATCGAATAAATGATGATGCCCTCCTGCTTCATCGCGGAGCACACGGCGAGCTGGAACGTGTTGATGTCGTCGACGGAACCCATCGAGCCGGGTCTCTTCGTGGAGGCGAGCGACGAACCGTCGTCCGCGCGGAACACCGTATTCGCCTTCAGATCCGAGCGGCCCACGCCGGACAGCCCGTTGAAAGCCTGCGGCGGCATGATGCCCGTCGATCCGCCCGGATCGTTCTCGCCGTCCGTCAGCACGATGAGGACGCGCTGCAGGCCCTGCGTCGTCTCCAGGCGCGGCAGGGTCGTATCGGTCGAGATCCAGCCGTTGCCCGTGCCCGCCACATTGTCCGACCACGACGACTTGAGCATGCGCCAGCCCCACAGCAGACCGGTCGGGATCAACGTCGAACCGGCCGCGTTCATGTTCGCGATGCCCGTCGTCAGGTCGCTCTGGCTCTTCGTGAGGAAGAGCGCCGGCGCGATGCTGCACGGGCCGTTGGCGCCGTAGTTGGTGTTGCCGTTCTGGTCGTAGGTGATGGTCGAGGTCGAACTGCTGCTCTTGTTGACGTACCACTGGTCGTAAATCGCCGGCGGCGTCGCGCCCGAGTACGTCGTGCCGCACGAGGTCGTCACGCCGCCGCTCGTGAGATACGTGAGCGGCGCGCCCACCGTGGCGGTCGGCGTGTTGTTGATCGTGCAAGTGGTGACGCCCTTCCTGCTCGTCGCCGTGGTGTAGGTATAGACCGAGAAGTTGTTCTTCGGCACGTTCCAGAAGAACGGCCTGAAGTTCGGCGACGACGCCGGGTTGTATGCCTGCGGGCTCAGGTTGTCGCCCGCGTCGCGCGGCTCGACTGCGCAACCGCCCCAGCCCGAGCCTTTCCAGCTGCTGCTGGTGGTCATGGACATATGCTGGGAGTTGTAGTTATCGAACAGCGGCGTGAGCCACTTGCCGGTGGGCTGCAAGGCCTTTTTCACGTTGACCATCGTCGTGAACGGCACGAGGCCGACGTACGAATCCGTCGTCGACGACTGGAAGATGCTCGTGACGAGATTCTGCGCGGCCGCCCGCAGACCCGTGATCTTCGTGCCCGCCGAATGGTCCTTGGAGTTGGCGTAGTCGGTCATCGAACCGGTGTTGTCGAGCACCATCACGAGTTCGAGCGTGCTCTTCGGCAGGCGCAACGCCGCGTTGCTCGCGCTGACGTTCGCCGCGTCGGGATTGGTCTGGTTGCCGCCGTTGCTGCCCGAGCCCGTGTCGGTTGCCGTCTTGCCGAAGATGACCGGCGCGAGCAGCGGCATTGAGCCCGCGGCCGAGAGCCGGATAGTCTGGCCCGTCGCGGGCGCGCCCGTCACCGTCGCCGAGAAGTTCGCGTTGGGCAGGTTCAGCGCCATGTAGCCCGAAGGCATGTTGACGTCGTAATACGCGCGCGCGTCGGTCTTCCAGTTGGAGAGATCCGCGGGCTTGGTCGTGTCGTAGTGAGCGAGATCCGCGCCCGCCGAAAGCGTCGCGACGTCGAGCGCCATCTGCATGCGCGCCTGCGTCATTTCGTAGTGGATCGAGTCGATGGCCATGCACATCGAGCCGATCATCATGCTCGCGCACACCGCGAACATCATCGTGACGGCGCCCTCGTCGCCGCACATGAGATTGCGCGCGCTACGCGCGCTCAAAGGGCCGTGGCGCTTTCGCATTGCGATGTCGATGCCGTCAAGGATGGGTTCGTGAGCGCCAGCACCTGCCCGTTGCGCGGACGCACGAAGACGCGCTCATAGATGGTCGTCTCGCCCGGGGCGCTGCGCCAGAACGGCGCGGTCATCGAGAACGGCGTGTAGCGGTAGAAGACTTCGATCGCTACGGCGGAATCGCCATAACGGAACGGCCAGTTCGTCGGCAGCACTTTCGTCTTCGTGACGCTCGACGCCATGCCCGACGGTTGCCATTTCGGCTTCGCGCTCCACATGATCGACGGCGTGCCCTTGTTCTGCGACAGCGCTCCGCCCATCTGCGTGCAATTGCAGTTCACGTTCTGGTCGCAGATCGCCGTGACGATCACGCCGCCCTTGCTCGCGAGCGCGTTCGGCTGCGCGAGCGTGACCGCCGCCGCCCAGATCGACGTAAGGCTGTTCGCGTTGGTCGCGTTGTTCTTGTCCGACGTATCGTCGATGACGTTGCTCATCTGGCCGATCGAATCCGCGAGCGTGAACGCCGTGTGTTCGACGAGACTCACGGCGCGCATGTAGAGATACAGCTCGGTGAAGCCGAGCAGGATCAGCAGCATGATCGGCACGACGATCACGAACTCGATCGTTACGCTGCCGCGCTCCGAGCGCATGAACCGTCTCGACACGTAGCGCGCGCGTCGCGCGACGGCCGCCACGAACAGGGATCGCATCGTTGCGCTGACGGGCTTCATTTTTCGTTCTGCACGAGGTAGTTGCGTTGAAAGGTCATCGTCTCGATGCCGAAGAGCTTCGGGATGCCCGAGAAGGTCGGCATTGTCAGCGTGATCTGATAGAGCACGACATCGCCGAAGTTGCCCATCGTGTTCTGATAGTTGCCGGCCGAAATATCGTTGTACGAACTATATGCGTAGGTCTTGATGTCGACCTTGCCGTTGATCTTCGTCCAGCCGCCGAGAATGTTATTGACGATGTTCGCCGCCTCCTGACTACGCGTGCCGCTCGACGGATTGGCCGTCGTGAGTCCCGCGCGCGAGGCTTGCTGCGCCGCGTACTGCACGGAGGCGTCGACGATCATGTCGAGCGCGACTTCCACCGTGCCGAGGATCAGGATGAACACCAGCGGCGCGACGATCGCGAACTCGATCGCCGACGCGCCGCGTTCGTCGCGCGTGAAGCGCGGCCAGAAGCGGCTGTTGCGCGGCGATGGCGCACGCATGATCACTTCACGCTCGCCGTCTGAACCCGGGGCGTCGCGACCGTGGAGACGGCCACGCTCTTCGGCGGCTGCGCGGGCGCGTGTCCATCCTGCTCGCGCTGGAGTTCGTAGTAATGCAGATTGTCCTGCACCGACGCCTTCGGCAGATCGCGCGACAGGATCGCGGCGGCCGCGTCCTCGTTGCCGAGCAGGCCATATGCGAGCGCGAGATTCTGGCGCGCTTGCGGCGGCGCGGCGGGAAAGCGCGTCACGTCGAGCAGCACGTTCGCGCCCTGACGCGGATCGCCCGACAGCGTGAGCGACAAGCCGAGATTCACCGACAGCATCGGATCGCCCGGATTGGCGCTCAGCGCCTCGCGCAGCAAAGCCTGCGCATGCGCGTGATCGCCCGAAAGATCGAGCGCCGCGCCAAGGCCCGCGCACGCCAGCGGATCGTTCGGCATGATGGCGAGGACACGGTGATAAGTGGCGATGGCGTCGGCGAAGCGGCGTTGATGGATCGCCACGCGCGCGATGCCGATCAGCGGCGGCGTCGCCTTCGGGTCGATCAGGCTCGCGCGCTGATAGAAGACGCCGGCGCGCGTGTAGTCGCCCACGCCGTACAGCGTGTTGCCGAGACCCGTCAGGCCGGGCACGGATTTCGGGTCGGCCTGCAGGATCTTCTCGTACAGCGAGGTCGCAAGCTCGAAGTTGTTCGATTCGAGCGCGGTGTCGGCGATGCGCAGTTCGCTCATCGTGCTCGGCGCGGAATTGCGCAGCACGGGGCGCGTCTCGCTGACCTGACGCACGGTCGTCGTGCAGCCGGTGGCGGCCAGCACGAGTGCGAGCATGGAAGCGAATCCCGCGATACGCGCGGTACGTTGGATGGATGACTTCATTTGTTTCCCGCGATGAACGCAAGCAACTGAATAACGGCAGGACCCGCCGCGATCGCGATGATGGCGGGAAGAATGAACAGCATCATCGGCACGACCATCTTCGGCGCGAGCTTCGCGGCCTTCTCTTCGAGCGACACGATGTGCGCGACGCGCTCGGTGCGCGAAAGCGTGCGCAGCGCCTGCGTGATCGGCGTGCCGTAACGCATCGATTGCGTGAGCGTCGAGATGAGCGCGCGGATCGACGGCAAATCGATGCGCTCGGCCAGATTGTTGAGCGCGCGCGTGCTGTCGCCGGAGAGCTTGAGTTCGTCGGCGGCGAGCGAGAACTCGTCGGACAGCGGCGGACAAATCGTCTTCAACTCGTCGGCGACGCGCCGGATCGACACGCCCAGACTGTTGCCCGCGTTCGTGCAGATGACGAGCAGATCGAGCGCATCGGGCAGGCAGCCGGCCATCTTCTTGCGGCGGCGCGACGCCCTGAACGCGACCACGTACTCCGGCACGATCATGCCGACGATGAACACCATCAGCATGGCGATGCCGCGCGCGGCCGGATAAGCGCCGACCATCGGAATGCGCGAGCCGAGCATCACGGTGGCGGCCGCGCAGGCCAGCCCGCAGAAGAACTTCACCGCCAGCAGGATCGACACCGCGAGGTTGCTGCGATAGCCGCTCTTCACCATTTCCTTCTGCAGCTTGAGGCGATACTTCGCATCGAAGAGCGGAATCTTGTCGCCGATGCGCGCGAGCCGGCGCAACACGCGCTCGCGCCGCGTCGACGTTTCGCCGTCGTCTTGCGCCGCCGCGGCGCTGTCGCTGCGATGCGTGGCGGCCGCCATGCGCGCGCGCTCGGCGATGCGCCCGCGCGTGCCGCCGTGCTTGGTCGCCCACCAAACGGCGAGCGCGGCGAACAGGCCGAACAGCATCAGCAGATTGATGAGGGTTTCGATTTCGTTCTGGTTCATCGCGAGGTATCGAGTTTCGACATCTTGCCGATCACGATCAGGCCCATGACGATGGAGACGACCCCGAACGTGAGCAGGTTGTTGCCTGTTTCGGTGTTGAACAGCACCATCAGATACGAGCGGTTGAGCGCGTACATCGACCCCATGATGATCACGGGAATGGCTGCGAGAATCTTCGTCGTGATGCGCGCCTCGCCCGTCAGCGCACGGGTCTTCTGGCGGATCTCGCGGCGCGTGCGCACGATGCTCGACAGGTTCTCCAGCGTCTCACCGAGCTGGCCGCCGGTCTCACGCTGCAGCAACAGACATACGCAAAAGAACGAGAAGTCCGCGATCTCGATGCGCCGCATCGTCACCTTGAGCACTTCGTCCAGATCGAGGCCGACCTGCAACGAGTCGGCCATCAACTGAAACTCGCTTTTCAGCGGCTCGCGGCATTCGCTCGCCGCCGAGCCGATCACCTGCGTTACCGGCACGCCCGCACGCACCGCGCGCACGATCATGTCGATGACATCGGGAAAGCCATCCAGAAAGCGCTTGCGAAAGCGCTCCACGAGGAAGCGATACGACTGCATGAGCGCGAGCACGGGCAGGCCGATCAGGACGAGCGGCCGCAGAAGATCCGGCATCGGCACGAAGCGGTTGATCACCACGGCGACGAGTTCGCCCGCGAGCGCCGCGACGGTCACGATGCGCACGCCGTTCGCGCCCGCGACGGTGCGCAGGCGCGCCAAGCGCGGCCCGGTCCAGCGTGTAAACGCGTTGTCGTTGCGATTGACCTGGAAGATGTCGAGATCGAGCTTGTTGGCCTGCCCCGCGTTCGTACCGTGACCCGCGAACGACTTCTGCATGCGCTGGCGAATGCGCGACGGCGGCTGGTTGTCGCGCATGTCCTGCACGACGACGATCATCACGCCGAACAGCACCACGCAGACGAACGAAGCGATGGTGACGAGGTTGACGAGGTTCATGGCTTCATCGCTTCCAGAAGCGCATCTTCCAGGCCGTAGTACGCGGCGCGCTGCGCGAAGGCCGGACGCACGGCGGCGGTCTCGAAAACGCCCTTCACTTCCTCGCTGTACGCGCTCGCGTCGTAGCGGAACGTGAACAGATCCTGCGTGATGATCACATCGCCTTCCATGCCGACCAGCTCGGTAATCCGCGTGATGCGCCGCATGCCGTCACGCATGCGCTCGATCTGCACGATGAAGTGCACGGCGCTCGCAATCTGCCTGCGGATCGACAGTAGCGGCAGGTTGCCGTTCGCCATCATCACCATCGACTCCAGACGCGTGATGCCGTCGCGCGGCGTGTTCGCGTGGATCGTGGTCATCGAACCGTCGTGGCCGGTGTTCATCGCCTGCAGCACGTCGAAGGCTTCGGCGCCGCGCGTTTCGCCGAGAATGATGCGGTCCGGGCGCATGCGCAGCGCATTGCGCACGAGATCGCGCTGCGTCACCGCGCCGAGACCTTCGGCGTTCTCGGGCCGCGTCTCCAGACTCACGACGTGCGGCTGCACGAGTTGCAGTTCGGCCGCATCCTCGATCGTCACCGTGCGCTCGCCGTGACCGATGAAATGCGACAGCGCGTTGAGCAGCGTCGTCTTGCCCGAGCCCGTGCCGCCCGACACGATGATGTTGAGGCGGCATGTGCTCGCGAGCTTGAGCACGGTCGCCATTTGCGCGGACATGTTGCCCTGCGTCGCCATGCGATGCAGCGTGATGTTGCGCTTCGAGAACTTTCGAATGGAGATCGACGCGCCGTGAATCGCGAGCGGCGGCAGCACGACGTTCACGCGGCTGCCGTCGGCGAGACGCGCATCGACCATCGGGCTGCTTTCGTCGACACGCCGGCCGACGCCCGCCGCGATGCGCTGCGCGACGTTGACCACGTGCGCGTTGTCGCGGAACTTGCAGTTGGTCAGTTCCAGCCGGCCGTGCCGCTCGACCCAGACCTGATCGGGGCCGTTGACGAGCACGTCGGTGATGGTTTCATCGGCGAGCAAGGGTTCGATCGGACCGAGGCCGAACATGTCGTTCAGCAGTTCGCCGACAATCTGCACCTGCTCCGAAATCGTGATGTTCAGACGCTCGCGCTCCGCGACGTCGAGCACCAGCGTTTCGACCGCCGGCTTCATCTGCTCGCGCGTCTTGCCGACCGCGGCCGACGGATTCATCGCCGCGAACACGCCCGCGCGGATCGTCCTGAAGAGATCGGAGCGGACCAGCGTTTCACTGCCGTCCGAGGGCTGCGCGCGCGTGGGCGCCGGGGCGGGCGCGGCGGCCTGCTTCTCCACGAGCGAAAGCGGCGGCGCCTCGCTCGGCGGCTGTCCGTTCGCGCCGTCCTGAAGTTCGGACGGCGGCTCTGCGCGCGCCTGCTTTTGCCCGAACATCACGCCCTCCGCAGCTTGAACTTGCTGAGGAACGTGCGCTCGACCGTCGCGTGCTGACCGGTCAGATCGTTGGCGATCCGCGCGATGGTCTGCGTGAAGCCGTTCTGCGCGCGCTCGACCGGCGCCTCGCCGAGGTTCTCGGCGGTCGCGAGCGCCTTCGGTTCGAACTGCACTTCGTGCAGCACGGTGCGGCCGATCGCCGTCATGAAATCGGCCGGCTGCACCTTGCCGGCGCTCGCGGCATTCGGATTGTTGAGCACCACGGATGTCGGCGGATTGTTGTCGCGGTCCTCGATATAGCGCAGCATGCGGATCGTCTCGCGCGTCGAATGCACCGAGCGGTCCGCGACGAGATACACGCGCGAGGCGTGGTCGAAGGCTTCAGCGGCGAGCGGGCCGCTCGGATCGCCGATATCGAGAATCACGTAGTGGAAGCTGTCGCACAGCAGCTCGACCACGCGGCGCAGCGCGCCCGGCTCGAACTGCTTTGCCGCGCCGTAGTCGATATCCGCCGAGAGGATGAACAACCGGCTGCCGTTCGAGACCAGCGTGCGTTCCACATATTGCGGATCGAGCCGATGCACGTTCTGCAGCACGTCGACGAGGCCGTTGTTGCTCTGCATGCCGAGCATGCTGTTGGCGGCGCCGCCGCACAGCTTCAGGTCGACATACGCGACCCGGCGATGCGTGTCCTCGGCCAGATAGCGCGCGAGATTGAGCGCGAGCGTGGTCACGCCGACGCCGCCTCGCGCGCCCGCGAACGCAATCGTCTTGCCGGCGCGCGCCAGCGTCACCGGGCTCACTTTGCCCTCGGACACGTTGACGGTGCGCTTGAGCAACTCGACGGTCAGCGGCTTGACGAGATAGTCGCGCACGCCGATCTTGAGCAGGCTGCGGAACAGGCCGACGTCGTTGCGCTCGCCGATCGCGACGACCTGCACCGACGGCTCGCACACTTCCGCGAGACGGCCGAGGTCGGAGAGCGGCATCACCGACGCTTCGAGGTCGACGAGCAGAAAGAGCGGCGAGCGCTCGATCTTCGACAGATGCGCGATGGCATCGTCCACGTTGCCCACGGCGATGTGCACATGCGGCATCGCCTGTTCGAGCACGAAGCTCTTCAGGACCTGCTCGGTCTTGCGGTCCGCCACGAACGCGATGAAGTCGGCAATCCGGACGCCCTGCTTGCCTTTGAAGAAGCTGATCTCAGTGGTGCTCATGTTCTCGGTCCGTGAAGGCGCTAGTTCGAATCGCGCGTCGACGACTTGTCGAGCGGAGTCACGTGGCCGGTTTCATAGCGGCGCATCGCGCTGGCGGCGGTCGCGCCGTCGGCGGGGCCGAGCGGCTGCGGCGCGACGATATCGGCCGGATGCGCGAGTTGCGCCGCGAGGTTCGTGTAGGTCGCGCAGCCCCACTGCATCGACGGGCGATGCTTGCCGGCGTCGGTCAGGATCGCGGGGCGCGAGAGCGTGGCGCAATCGGGCGGCACGGCACCCGTGCCGTCATAACCGATCACCGAATCGTTGGGCATGTTGCGCGGCGGCTGGAAGCACCCGGAAAGGCCGCACGCGAGCGCGAGCAGCACGGCGAGTGTCGAATAGCGGGTCGGACGAAGTGCATGTTTCATGACTGGGCGCTCAATAAACGTAGCCGGCCGCGCCGACGAGACGCGGTTCGGATGCGGACGGCTGCGCGCCCGCCTTGCGCTGGAAGCTGTATTCGACATCGCTCGACGGCGAGATCAGCGAGTCGAGCGGCGAACGCAGCTTCCCGGGATCGGTCGGCTCGACGAGATAAGGCGTCACCATGATCACCAGTTCGGTCTTGTTGTTCTGATAGTTCGACGACGAGAACAGTTTGCCGAGCACCGGAATCGAACCGACGCCGGGAATCTGCGAGACGATGTCGGTGGTATTGCTCTGCAACAGCCCGCCGATCGCGAAGCTCTGTCCGCTCGCGAGCTCGACGGTCGTGTCGGCGCGACGCACCGAAAGGCCCGGCACAGTCACGCCGCCGGTCGTCACGCTCGCGGTCGAGTCGATCTGGCTCACTTCCGGGCGCACCTTCAGGCTGATGCGCCGCTCGTTGAGCACGGTCGGCGTGAAGTCGAGCTTGACGCCGAACTGCTTGAACTCGACCGCGATCGCGCCGTTGGTCTGCGAGACCGGAATCGGGAACTCGCCGCCCGCGAGGAAGCTCGCGGTCTGGCCGGACATCGCGACGAGATTCGGCTCGGCGAGCACGGTGAGCAGACCTTCCTGATTGAGCGCGTCGATGAGCGCGCGGATATCGGTATTGGCCGTCCTGAAGCCCGCGAGAACCGAGAACGCGTTGTTCGACGCCAGGTTGATCGGATAGGTCACGCCGCCGTTCGCGCCGACGATCGGCTGGTTCAGGTTCTGGATCGCGCGGCCCGAGAAGAGTCCGCCGAGCCAGTTGCCCGAGGTGCCGAGCGCCTGCCAGTTGATGCCGAGCTGCTGCGTCACGTTGCGGTCCACTTCCGTGATGCGCACGCGCAACTGCACCTGAAGCGGACGGTCCACGGTCAGGCGGTTGATGAGCACTTCCTTGTCGCCGAGATACGGCGTGAGGGCCTGCTGAATCGCGTCGGCGTCGGCGGAAGTCGGCACCTGTCCCGCGATGAGCAGCGAGCCCTGGCCGGCGCTCGTCTGCAGGTTCAGGTTCGGAAAGCGCGCGGCGAGCATGTTGCGCAAGGAGAGCATGTCGCGCGCGACGATCACCGTGCGCTGAAGCAGCGTCTTGTTGCCCGCGCCGAGCACGTACAACGTGGTCGTGCCGTTCTTCTTGCCGAGCACGAACACGGTCTTGGGCGAAGGCACATGCACGTCCGCGATCGACGGATCGGCGACGAACACCGAAGTCGCGTCTTCGGGCAGGCGCAGCATCGTGCCCTTGCCCGCGTCGAGCATGAGCGCGCCCTGACCGGTCTCGGCGGCCGGCGCGGCAAGCGCGGTCCGTGCGAGCGCCGGATTGCGCACGCGAGCCTGCGCGATCTGAATGGCGGGCGACGCATCGTTGTCCGGCTTGACGGACATGACCGGCTGCGCCGCCTGGACGGACGCGGCCAGCAGCATGCCGGCGCACGCGAGCGCGATTCGCGCGCTCCGTCTTTCGATGCTGCTCAAGTCCAACTGCGTTCTCATGAGATTCGATCCTGGCACTGTGCTGCCGTGACTTGCTGCTGCTCTATATTCGGCGCCGCGTACTGCTGCTTAATGCTGCGTTGTGCATCGGCGCGCGGGATGCGTGGCGATGCTTATCGGGCCGGCACGGTCGGAATCGGCGGCGCGCCGTCCGAAGCACCGCCGACTTGCGCGACCGTCGCGGCGGCTTCGCTCTTCTCCGAACCGCGATAGATCGTGACGGGGCGCGCGGGCGCGGGCACGTGAACCGGCGCGCTCGTCTGCGTCTGACGCGAGCGCGGCAGATCGCGCACGGCGCGCGAGATATCGCCCGCCCAGATCGGTGCGTGCTGCGCGGACGATGCGGCCACCGCGGCGATCGCCGAGGCGTTCGGATCGCGCGAATCGGTCGCGAAACTGCGCAGCGCGAGCGAGAGCGAACCGAGGCGCGCCGCGACGGCGACGACCTCGCCCATGCGCGGCGTCACTTCGAGCGTGACGGTGCGGGCGCGCGCGACAACCTCAGTGGAGTCGCCATTGTTCTTGGGCCGCTTGATCTCGGAGCCGACGGCCAGCACGCGCACGTGCTCGACCACGGTTTCGCTCGATACGGCGAGGTCCGGCGAATCGGTGCGGCGCTCCATTTGCTGCGTCAGTAACAGGTCGACGTAATCGCCCGGCTGAATCAGACCCGCGTTGCCGGAGACGTCGTCGACCGCGACCGAGACGGCGCGCATGTCCGGCTTGAGCGTCGCGGCGAGAAAGCCCGGCGCGTTCGGCAGAAAGACGTCGGCGGTGGTCAGTACCGCGCCGCTCTCGACCGGATGACGCAACAGCGCGCCCTTGATGTCGGGCGCGTCTTGCGCGCCGGAGATGATCGCGTTGGGCGGAATCTGGCTGGCGGGCATCACTTTCCAGGCGAGATCTTCGTCGCGCAGGAGCAGACCCTGAGGCAGTTCGGCGGCGCTCACCTGCACCTTCTCGGTGGTAACGGGGCGATTGGTCGGGCGCGAAGCGCTCGCGACCACGGCGCGCACGATGAGCGCGATGAGCAAAGCGCCGACCAGAAGCACGGCGAACTTGATGATGTTGGACATGAGCGCGCCGTCCTATCGGATAGCAAAGAAAGGCATGAGCGCCGGCAACACGATCACGAGACCGCCGCCGAGCGCGAGGGCCACGCCGTACGGAACGCCGCGTGCGCCGGAAAACATCGCGAGCGCTCTCATGGGCATGAACCGTTGCACGGGGTCCATGTAGCGCGTCGCGAGACTGATGAGGGACACGAGCGTCCCGATCAGCGAAATCAGGGTTAAGGCGGGCAAGGACAACGCGAGGCCGGCCCAGAGAAAAATGACGGAGGCGAGTTTTGCATCGCCTCCGCCCAGCATTTTTACCGCGAACAACACGGCGCAGAGCAAGAACACGCCAACTGCGAGCAGCAGATGCACGATGACATCGTCGAGCGGCATGCGGCGTGCGAGGGCGTCGGCAAAGAAGAGCGCGCCAACCGCGAGCACGATTTTCGTCGGCAGGCGTCGGGAGCGCACGTCGATGACCGCGAGCCAGAGCAGCACGCAGAGCACGATCAGGCGAATGGCAAGAGACAGAAGCTGCACGATGGTCTCGTTCTATGGTGGGCGGGCGGTGTGATCCGTTCAGCCGGACAGTGGCGCCCGACCCAGTGGTCTACGTCTCTACGTCTATTAGCTGCCGCTGCCGCTGCTTTGTGCCGAGGAGACTTTGCTGAACAGGCCCGAGAACATCGTGCTGATGCTGCTGTTGAACGCGCTCGCCATTGCGCCCAGCGCCAGCACGACGATGCCGGCCAGGACTGCATATTCCATCGCGCTGACACCGCGCTCATCGCGCACGAATGCCTTCATCAATTTGCGCATTTTCTTTCCTTCAAGGGTTTGGGTAGGTGTGGACCCGGCAAAAAGGATTACCGGGCAGGACACATCCTAGCCATTGTGGAAAGAAATAACTTCGCGAATTAAAGGCCTGAAATGGCCTCTTTCCGAGCTTTAGAAACGGCTTGCGCGCGCTCTTGTCGGCAAAGAACTGAAAAACTTTAGAGGGTGGATTTCGCTTTTTTCTTTTGCCCGATCGGTCGGGCGGACGCTTGGTCGAATTTCGCGGTTCGGGCAAACTTCGAGAAAACGTTTGCGGATACCTGGGGAAATGCATCCGTAAGAAACGGCTCGCCGGACCATGAAAGTCCGGGGCCAGACGCCTCGCGCAGCGCGCGCGTCGTCGTGAAAACGCGAGATTACCTTTTATTACCCGGTTTTGTCACGTAGTTTGCGAAGCCCGCAAGAAAAATGTTACGGGCCGCTCGTCCATGTCTTGCCATGCAAGCTTAGCGATCGCGCCTGTCGTCTTGCGGAAAAGAAGGCATGTCGATATCGCTGCTCGCGGAGCGAAAGTTATCGCGCGCCTCTTGCGCAAGCTTCTCATAACGCTTGCGAAAAACCGTGAGTTCTTTCTCATCGAGTTCTTCGAGATCGAGCAGCGCGTTATGCGCCTTGTCGATTGCGCGAATGAGTTCGTCGAGCTTGATCTGCATCGCGGCGGTATCGCGATTCTGCGTGTTCTGGATAAGGAAGACCATCAAGAAAGTCACGATGGTCGTCGACGTATTGATGACGAGTTGCCATGTATCGCTGAAATGAAAGAGCGGCCCCGAGACGCCCCAGACGATCACGAGCAACACGGCGATGACGAAGGTCGACGCGTGGCCCGCCACTTGCGCCAGCGCATTCGAGAACCTGAGAAACCACGAAGTTTTCATTCGGCGTCTCCTGACTTGTAGCGCGGCTAGAATACCGCTTGTGAACAAAAAGCCCAAACCCATCGATTTCCTCGCGCCGTCCGAGATCGTCGCGCAACGCCTGATCGGCGCGATCGTCACCGTCGACGGTGTCGGCGGCCGCATCGTCGAAACGGAAGCCTATGATCGCGAAGATCCCGCCTCGCATAGCTTCTCCGGTCCGACGCCGCGCAATGCGGTAATGTTCGGGCCGCCCGCGCATGTCTATGTCTATCGCTCCTATGGCATTCACTGGTGCATGAACTTCGTGTGCCGTGAAGACGGTCATGGCGCGGGCGTGTTGATTCGCGCGATCGAGCCGCTCGTCGGCATCGATGAAATGCGCGAGCGGCGCGGCCTTACGCCGATCAAACTTCTATGCTCGGGGCCGGGCCGCGTCGCGCAAGCGCTCGGCATCACGCACAAGAACAATGGTATGTCCTTGCTCGAAGCGCCGTTTCAGATCGAGCCGCCCGAAGAAGATTTTGCTATCGTTCACGGGCCGCGCATCGGCATCAGCAAGGCGATGGACGTTCCGTGGCGCTTCGGGCTTGCCGGTTCGAAGTTCGTCAGCAAGCCCTTTCCCCAAGCGTGATACGTCACTGCGCCGGACGCAGCTTCTTCACTTCGTCATCGGATGGCTGCACGCTCGCGCCATCGACATAACGGAACGACGTCATCACGCCCTTGCCGTCCTTCTGGCCCGTTACGCCGACATACGCGCCCATAGTCGATTGATTGTCCTGCTTGCGGTACGTGATCGGACCGAACGGCGTATCGACCGGCAAGCCCTTGAATGCGGCGGCGAGCTTGTCGGCATCGGGCGAGCCCGCTTTCTTCAGGCCGTTGGCGATCGACATCATCGCCGTATAACCCACGACCGATCCGAGGCGCGGATAGTCGTGATACTTCGCCTCGTAAGCGGCGACGAACTTCTTGTTCTCCGGCGTATCGATCGAATACCACGGATAACCTGTCACGATCCAGCCGACCGGCGCTTCCTTGCCGAGCGGATCGAGATAGTCCGGCTCGCCCGTCAGAAGCGACACGACCGCGCGATCCTTGAACAAGCCGCGCGTATTGCCTTCACGCACGAACTTGCCGAGATCCGCGCTGAACAGCACATTGAAAATGGCGTCGGGCTTCGCGTCCGCGAGCGCTTGCGTGACCGCGCCCGCATCGACGTTGCCGAGCGGCGTCGCCTGCTCCGCGACGAACTCGACATCCGGTTGCGCCGCTTTCAACAAGCGCTTGAATGTGGCCACCGCCGATTGCCCGTACTCGTAATTCGGATAGACGAGCGCCCAGCGCTTCTTCTTAAGTTTCGCGGCTTCGGGCACGAGCATCGCGACCTGCATGTAAGTCGACGGGCGCAGCCGATATGTGTACTTGTTGCCGTCCTGCCATACGATCTTGTCGGTGAGCGGCTCGGCCGCGAGGAAGAAGATGCGCCTTTGCTTCGCGTAATCCGCGAGCGCGAGACCCGTATTCGACAGATAACCGCCGAACAATAACTTCACCTGCTCGCGCGTGACCAGCTCTTGCGCGACGCGAACGGTATCGCCGGGATTGCCGTTGTCATCGCGCGAGACGACTTCGAGCTTGTTGCCGTCGATGCCGCCTGCCGCATTGATCTCGTCGAGCGCGAGATTCCAGCCGTTCCTGTACGGCATGAGAAACGCAGGCTGCGCCTTGTAGCTATTGATCTCGCCGATCTTGATGGTATCGGCGTGCGCGGCGAAGGCCATGCCCGCTGCGATGGCGGTCACGGTCAGGTGCATGCCTGCACGAATCGTCATTTAATCTTCTCCTCTTCCAATGTATGGCTTGCTTTAGACACCTAGAAATTCGCGGCGCGCGGCATCGTCGCCGGCGAATGCGTTCATCGCGCCTTCATGACGAATCTGCCCTTTTTCCAGCACATAAACGCGATCGCTTACGAGTTCCGCGAAGTGCAGATTCTGTTCCGACAGCAGTATCGCGAGCCCTTCGCGCTTCAGTTCGAGAATCATATCGGCCATTTGTTCGACGATCAGAGGCGCGACGCCTTCCGATGGTTCGTCGAGCAGCACGAGGCGCGGATTGCCCATCAGTGTGCGCGATACGGTCAACATCTGCTGCTCGCCGCCGCTCATGCGACTCGCGCGGCGGTTGCGCATTTCGCCGAGATTCGGGAACACGCGAAAAAGCTTTTCAGGCGTCCACGACGGCGCGTTCTCACGCGGCGGCTGGCGACCCGCGTCGAGATTCTCCATCACGGTGAGATCGCCGAACACGCGGCGATCCTCGGGCACATAACCCAGACCTCTTCGCGCGATACGATGCGGCGCCATGCCCGCGATGTCTTCGCCCGCGAACGACACCGCGCCCGATATGCGCGGCAAAAGACCCATCACGGCTTTCATCGTGGTCGATTTGCCCGCGCCGTTGCGGCCCATCAGCGCGACCACTTCGCCGCGACCGACTTCGAAGCCGACATCGAACAATATCTGCGCGCGGCCATAGAACGCGTTCAGCGCATCGACTTTCAGCAGCGTCATGACGATGCTCCCGCGCTCAGCGCCGCACGCGGCGAGAACGACGCGCCCGTGCCGAGATAGACCTCGCGCACGCGTGCATCGTTGCGGATCGTGTCGGCATCGCCTTGCGCGATGAGGCGGCCGCGCGCGAGCACGATCAACCTGTCCGCATGGGAGAACACCACGTCCATGCTGTGCTCGGTGAACAGCACGCCGATGTTGCGCTCCTTCGCGAGACGCGCGGTGAGCGCCATGAGCTCGTTGCGTTCCTGCGGCGCCATGCCCGCGGTCGGTTCGTCCATCAACAATAGCTTTGGACGGTTCGCCAGCGCGATCGCGAGTTCGACCCGCTTCACGTCGCCGTATGCGAGCACCGCGCAACTGCGGCGCGCATGCGTCGCCATGCCGACGAGATCGAGCAACGCCATCGCCTCGTCTTCCTTCCATGACGCGACGCGACTGAAAAGCCTGTAGATGCGCCGATCGTGCGACAACAACGCCATCTGAACGTTTTCGAGCACGGTCATCGAGTTGAAGGTCGCGGCGATCTGAAACGTGCGCCCCACGCCGCGACGCCAGATATCGCGCGGACGCATGCCCGCGATATCGTGACCGTCGAGGCGGATCTCGCCCGCGGTCGGTTCGAGCTGACCGTTGATCATGTTGAAGCACGTCGACTTGCCCGCGCCGTTCGGCCCGATGAGCGCGAGCAACTGACCCGCTTCGAGATCGAAGGAAACGTCGTCGATAGCCTGCACGCCGTCGAATGACTTCGAGAGATGCGCGACGGACAGCAAGCTCATTGCGCCTCCCTGAAGAAGCGCTCGCGCACGAAACCCGCGATGCCTTGCGGAAACGCGATGACCAGCACGAGGATCGCGCCGCCGAGCAGCGCCTGCCAGTAGTCGGTCTGACGCGCGACGGTATCTTGCAGCCAGGTGAACACGCTCGCGCCGACGATCGGACCGGCGAGCGTCTGGATGCCGCCGAGCAGGACCATCACGAGGCCATCGACGGAGCGGCCCACGCTGATCGCTTCGGGCGAGATGTTGCCTTTGGAAAACGCATAGAGCGAGCCCGCGAATCCGCATACGAGCGCCGCCACGACGAATGCGACCCACTGCACGCGCGCGACGTTCACGCCGATGGCTTCGGCGCGCAACGGCGAATCGCGGCCCGCGCGCATCGCGAGACCAAGCGGCGAGAAAAGCATGCGCCGCAGAAGCCATACGCCGATCACGGCAAAGACGAGCGTGAGGTAATAGAACGCGACGGGAGATGAGAGCCACGGCGACGGCCAGATGCCCAGAATGCCGTTGCTGCCGCCCGTCACCGCGTCCCACTGAAAGACGACCGACCAGACGATCTGCGCGAACGCGAGCGTGAGCATCGCGAGATACACGCCCGACAAGCGCACGCAAAACCAGCCGAACACGATCGCGCCAATGCCGGCGATGAGCGGCCCGAGCACGAGCGCTGCTTCCATCGGCAACGCGAACACTTTGAGGAACAGCGCCGCGCCGTATGCGCCGAGACCGAAATACGCCGCGTGGCCGAACGAGTGCATGCCGCCCGGTCCCATGATGAAGTGCAGGCTCGCGGCGAACAGCACCGCGATCATGATCTCGACGAACAACACGGGGATGTACGGAAACGCATCGGCGGCGAGCGGCGCGAGCGCAAGCGCGATCACAAAGACAACAGCGGCGATCTTCATGTTGCGCGTGGCCGGACGCAACGGCTGATCCGCCGGCGCGGCGGAACGCGCGATCGTCTGCGCGCGTCCGAAAAGTCCCCACGGACGCAGCACAAGCACGACGGCCATCACGACGAACTCCGCGACAAGCGTGAACTTCGACAGCGAGAAGCCGATGCCCATGATCGATATCTGCCCTATGCCGATGCACATCGCCTTGATCTCGGCGATCAGGAGCGCCGCGACGAACGCGCCAGGAATCGAGCCCATGCCGCCGACCACGACGACGACGAACGCATTGCCGATGGTCTCGATATCGAGCGAAAGATTCGCCGACATGCGCGGCACCTGCAGCGCCCCGCCGAGTCCCGCGAGCATCGCGCCGACGAAGAACACGCCGGTGAAGAGCCACGCCTGATTGACGCCGAGCGCGCCGAGCATCTCGCGATCCGCGCTCGCCGCGCGCACGAGCGTGCCCCAGCGCGTGCGCGTGAGCGCATACCAGAGCGCAAACAGCACGAGCGGGCCGATGGCGATCAACGCGAGATCGTAAGTGGGCACTGCATGACCGAGCATCTGTACGGCGCCTTCGAGATGCGGCGCGCGCGGGCCGAACAGATCCTCCGGTCCCCATAGCCGCAGCACGGCATCGCGAATGATCAGCACGAGCGCGAATGTGGCAAGCAGATGAAACAACTCGGGCGCGCGATAGATGCGCCTCAGCACACTCACTTCGATCGCCGCGCCGATCGCGCCGACCAGCAGCGCCGCGCCCGCGACCGATGCCCAGAAGCCCGCGACGCTTTCGCCGAAGCGGCTCGTCAGGCTATAGGCGACATACACGCCGAGCATATAGAGCGAGCCGTGCGCGAAGTTGACGATGCGCGTGACGCCGAAGATGAGCGACAGCCCTGAAGCGACGAGAAAGAGCGCGCAGGCGTCGGCGAGGCCATTGACGAGTTGAACGAGCAGGTTGGAGAGCATCGGCTCTATGGGCATTTCGACTGAAAGAGCCGACATTATCGATGAATTGAGCAATAGTCTCCTTGCATAACAAAATAGTCACGCGCGCGACCCATGGAAAAAACGTATTGACGGCGTTTATGTCTCGTATACGCTGACTGAAGGGCCATTGTGGTTATCGGCAATTGCTCTGCAAATCCACTCGACCAACGAGTCTTATCGTGAACGTCCAAAGCCCTCTGGCACGCTGGAGCCGTAACTCCCGCGCCGATCGCTGCGGCAAGCTTCCCGATCGCCGCTTCCTATCGGTTCTGACCGTCCTCTCTCGCCGCTGCGTGCGGCGTCACAACGCCATTTCCGCGCGCGCGTTCATCGCCGTGCATTGCGTCGGCGCGGCTTCGCTGCTGCCGTAGCGCCTCTCTTCGTTTTCTCGACGCTCAAGTACGGGTCCGCGCGCGTGCGCCTCTACGCATGAACGCGCGCGCCTTCCTTCTTCGCGCCATTGCGATACATAGCAAAGGCCGTGGAAGCCTGCGCCTCTTCGAAACACGAGAACGAAAATGGAACGCATCGACGAATTCCTGCGAAAGCATCGCATCACCGAAGTTGAAGCAATCATTCCCGACATGGCGGGCACCGCGCGCGGCAAGATCATTCCGCGCAGCAAGTTCGAATCCGGCGAAGCGATGCGCCTGCCGCAAGCCGTGATGATCCAGACCGTGACGGGCGACTATCCCGTCGATGGCAGCTTCACCGGCGTCACCGATCCCGACATGGTCTGCGTGCCCGACCCCGCGACGATCCGCCTGATTCCGTGGGCCACCGATCCGACCGCGCAAGTTATCCACGATTGCGTGCATTTCGACGGCACGCCTGTGGCCATATCGCCGCGCCGCGTGCTGCGGGAAGTGCTGAGCAAATTCGCATCGAAGGGCTGGCGGCCTGTCGTCGCGCCCGAACTCGAATTCTTTCTCGTCGATATGAATCGCGATCCCGATCTGCCCTTGCAACCGCCCGTGGGCAGAACCGGGCGCGCGGAAACGGGACGTCAGGCGTATTCGATCGATGCTGTCAACGAGTTCGATCCACTCTTCGAAGACATCTACGAATACTGCGAGGTGCAGGAACTCGAAGTGGATACGCTGATTCATGAAGTCGGCGCGGCGCAGATGGAAATCAATTTCCTGCACGGCGATCCGCTCAATCTCGCGGACCGCGTGTTTCTTTTCAAACGCACCGTGCGAGAAGCGGCGCTGCGCCACAAGATGTATGCGACGTTCATGGCGAAGCCGATGGAAAACGAGCCGGGTTCGGCCATGCACGTGCATCAGAGTGTCGTCGATGAAGAAACCGGACGCAATCTTTTCACGAACCGCGAAGGCGAAGCGACAGAACTTTTTCATAGCTATATCGCCGGCCTGCAGAAGTACACGCCCGCGCTCATGCCGATCTTCGCGCCGTATATCAATTCTTATCGCAGGCTATCGCGCTTCATGGCCGCGCCGATCAATGTGCAATGGGGCTATGACAACCGCACCGTCGGGTTTCGCGTGCCGCATTCGTCGCCGCAGGCACGGCGTATCGAGAACCGCATACCGGGCGTCGACTGCAATCCCTATCTCGCGATCGCCGCCACGCTCGCAGCGGGTTATCTCGGCATGACGCAACATCTCGAACCGACCGCACCGCTCGCGAGCGATGGTTATCGACAGCCTTATCAGTTGCCGCGCAATCTCGACGAAGGCCTCACGCTAATGGGCGCTTGCGAGCCGCTTGCCGAGATGTTCGGCGAGAAGTTCGTGCGCGCCTATCTCGCGCTGAAGGAGACCGAATACGAAGCGTTCTTCCGCGTGATCAGTTCGTGGGAACGCAAGCATTTGCTTCTGCACGTTTGAAAGGAGACGACGACATGAACGATCGAATCGATTCGACGGCGCATTACCGCGCGCTCGACGCCGCGCATCATATGCATCCTTTCTCCGACATGGGCGCGCTCAATCGTACGGGCAGCCGCGTGATCGTGAAAGCCGAAGGCGTGTATCTGTGGGACTCGGAAGGCAATCGCATCATCGACGGCATGGCGGGGTTATGGTGCGTGAACGTCGGATATGGACGCCGCGAACTCGCCGATGCCGCGCTGAAACAGATGCAGGAACTGCCCTACTACAACACCTTCTTCAAGACGACTCATCCGCCGGTAGTGGAATTGTCCGCGCTGCTCGCGGAGTTGGCGCCTTCTAAGTTCAACCGCTTTCTCTATTGCAACAGCGGCTCGGAAGCCAACGATACGGCGCTGCGCGCGGTGCATCGCTATTGGGCCGTGCAAGGTCAGCCGAAGAAACGTCATGTCATCGCGCGCACGAACGCCTATCACGGTTCGACCATCGCGGGCGCCACGCTCGGCGGCATGAGCTACATGCACGAGCAGATGCCTTCGAAGATGGAACACGTCGCGCATATCGATCAGCCTTACTGGTTCGGCGAAGGCGGCGCGATGAATGCCGAAGCCTTCGGCCTCGCGCGTGCGCGTCAGCTAGAAGCCAAGATCCTCGAACTCGGTGCGGATAACGTCGCCGCGTTCATCGGCGAGCCTTTTCAGGGCGCGGGCGGCGTGATCTTTCCGCCATCGGGATATTGGCCTGAAGTCGAACGCATCTGCCGCAAGCATGATGTGCTTTTGATTGCCGACGAAGTTATCGGCGGATTCGGGCGCACGGGCGAATGGTTCGCGCACGAGCACTTCGGTTTCGAGCCGGATGTCATCACGATGGCAAAAGGTCTGACGAGCGGCTACGTGCCGATGGGCGCCGTTGCACTCTCGGATCGCATCGCGGACCCAATCGTGCAGAACGGCGAGTTCAATCACGGCTTCACCTATTCGGGACATCCGGTCGCGGCCGCGGCGGCGGTGGCGAATCTGAAGTTATTGCGCGACGAAGGCATTGTCGCGCGCGTGAAGCACGATGCGGGGCCGTACTTCCAGAAGCGATTGCGAGAAGCGCTGGGCGATCATCCGATCGTCGGTGAAATTGCGGGCGTGGGACTCGTCGCGGGCATTCAGCTTGCCGAAGATCGTGCGACGAGAAAGCGCTTCGCCAATGGCGACGATATCGGCGCGATGTGTCGCGACTTCTGCTTCGCGAGCAACCTCGTGATGCGCGCGAGCCACGACCGCATGTTGCTGTCGCCGCCGCTCGTCGTCACGCATGACGAGATAGACGAGATCGTCGACCGCGCCAGCGCGGCGATCGACGCCACCGCGCGCGCGATTACGCGCGCCGCGTAGCAAAGTATTCCGCCGCCATGTGCCTGAAGGCCGTGACGGCGGGATTGTCCTGATCGGTGCGCCACGCCATGCTCATTTCGGCCTGAACGGTATTGCCGGCAATTTCCCTGAACTCGACATTGTCGTAGTGAAATCGTTGCGACGACGCCGGCAGAATCGAAACGCCCAGCCCCGCGCGCACGAGCGAAAGAATGGTCGGCGTCTGATCGATGTATTGCGTGAAGTGCGGCTTCACTTCATCGGCGATGAGCATGCCCAGGATGCGGTCGTGGAAATATTTTCCGTGCGTGGGCGAATGCATGATGAACGCCTGCTCATGCAACTGACTGAGTTCGAGTCGTTCGAAGCGGCACAGCGCGTGTCCCGCGGGCAGCGCGACGATCATCGGCTCACGGTCGACGAGAAGGAACTCGACTTTCTGCCGCGAAGGCAACGGCCGCATGAAGCCGAGATCGATCGCGTTCGCCTCGAAAGCTTCGATCTGCGCGACGGAGATCATTTCGAGCAGCACGACATCGATATCGGGCAAATCGCGCTTCGCCGCGACGAGCAATTCCGGTATCAGTTCATAGCCCGCCGCGCCCGTGAAGCCGATGCGCACGCGCCCGGTCTTGCCCTTGCTCGCGCGCCTCACGGTGCTCTCGGCTTGCTCGGAAAGATTGAGCAGGCGCGTCGCATCGGCGAGAAACACGCGCCCTTCGGGCGTCAGCCTGACCGTGCGGCCGACGCGCTCGAATAGCTTCACACCGAGATTTTCTTCGAGCAGATGAATCTGTCTGGAAAGCGGCGGCTGCGTCATGTTGAGCAGCGAAGCCGCGCGCCTGAAGTTCAGTTCCGTCGCGGCCGCGACGAAGCAACGCACTTGTCCGAGATCGAGCATTCGTAATCGACGTTGATGTGATAGCCGACCATTATATGTTCGTCCCGAGCGAGTTCATGCGCGTGCGTCAGGTCGTGAGGCTGCCTTCGGGGCGTTGCCCCGCGAGAGCCTGAGCGAGACTTGCGAGCACCATCTCGCCCATCGCCGTGCGCGATTCGACCGTTGCGCTCGCGCGATGCGCCTGCAGCACGACGCGATCCATGCCGAACAATTCGGCGGGCACATTCGGTTCGTCGACGAACACGTCGAGGCCCGCGCCCGCGATCACGCCGCGCGACAGCGCTTCGACGAGATCGCTTTCCACCACGAGCTTGCCGCGTGCGATGTTGATGAGATAGCCGTCCTTGCCCAATGCATCGAACACGGCGGCGTCCACGATGCCCTGCGCTTTATCGGCTGCGGCGGCGAGCACGAGAATGTCGCTTTCACGCGCGAGCGACAACAGGTCCGGCACGAAGCGATAGTCGATATCGTGCATCTCGCGCACGTCCGTATAAGAGATCGGGCAACCGAACGCGACCGCGCGCTGCGCAATCGCACGGCCCACCTTGCCGAGCCCGACGATACCCACGCGCTTGCCGCTGAAACGGCGCGACAACGGAATCGCGCTCGGGCTCGGATTCTTCAGCCACTTTCCGGTCTTCACGAAATCGTTCCCGGGACAGATCTCGCGCAGTGTCGTCAGGATCAGACCGATGGCGAGATCGGCGACATCCTCGGTCAACGCGCCGAATGTGCCCGTTACCGGAAGGCCGCGCGAACGAGCGAATTGCAGGTCGACCGCATCGGTGCCAACGCCGTTCACCGCGATAACCTGCAATGCGGGCAAGCGCCCGATAAGATCGTTAGAGATGCCCGTATGCCCGCCCGTGATCACGCCGCGAATCGATGCGCCGTGCTCGCGGATATACGCGTCCTTATCTTCCTGCTCGAACAGGCGATGCATCGTATAGAGCGCATTCAGCTTTTCGTTGATGGCGGGTACGAGGATAGGGTTCAGTTGCAGAATGCTCGGCTTCAATTCGCGTGCTCCGTGGTGTTCGTTTCCCATGTGGAGCGGATGATGTCGGGTTTCGCCGATAACGTCCAATCCCAAAAGGCTATCAATTGATCCACGAATGGAAGCATCGCGGGCGGCGTTCCGATCGATTCAATCCGGGAATCAAGTAATAGCAATAAAAGATTGGACGCTCTTGCTCACCCTCCCCACAATTCGAAGCATTGGAAGGCATATCGATAATAAAGCCTCGAAAATTACATCGGAGACAACAGCGCAATGAACAACGCTGACGGCATCGTCGCTTCCTCGAAAGCGGAACCTGTGGCGGAGATACGCACGAAACACCGCTGGGTCGTGATGGGATTGATGTTCTGCATCTGGGCGATCGCGTGTGCGGATCGCGCCAACTTCGGCATCGCGCTGCCGTATCTGAAGAAGGAATATCACATCACCAATACCGAGGCCGGCTTGATCGTGAGTCTGTTCTCGTTCGCCTACGGCTTCGTGCAAATTCCCGTTGGGCTGCTCTATAAGCGGCTCAGCGAAAAGACCACCGGCTTGCTGTTCTCCGTCTTCATGATCCTCACGTCGGTGTTCACGGGATTGATGGGCACGACGTCATCGGTACTTTTGCTGATGACATATCGCGTGGGTCTCGGCCTGTCCGAAGGGCCGCTCGGCATCGGCTGCACGAACGTCATCAACCGATGGTTTCCAGCAAAAGAAAAAGGCACGGCCGCGGGCTTGTGGATCGCCGCGTCGAAGCTCGGGCCGTTGATCGTGCCATCGGTGTGCCTCATCGTGATCAACCTGTGGGGATGGCGCGAGATCTTTTATGTGTTCGCGATTCCAGGCATTCTGCTCGCCGTCGTATGGATGTTCTTCGTGACGAACTCGCCGGGCGAGAACCGCTTCTGCTCGCCCGCCGAGCGCCGCTACATCGCCGATGAAACGACGGTCGGCGGCCATAGCGGCAAGTCGCTCTCCCGCGCGCGGATGACGCCGATGCCCCGGCTCGACGCAATCAATCGCACGAAGCGCGTGCCGCAACTCGAAACGATTCGCCAAGTCTTCGGCTCGTGGAATATCTTCGGCATCGCGCTGGGATATGGCTGCATGATCGGCATCAGCAACATCTTCATCTCGTGGATTCCCACTTATCTCGTCACGGTGAAGGGTTTCGCTTCGGTGAAGATGGGCTTTCTCGCATCGGCGCCTTTCATCGGCGCGGTGGCGGGCAACATGCTCGGCGGCATCATCTCGGATCGCCTGCTCGGCGGCCGCCGCAAGCCGATGATGATGCTCGGCGCGCTCGGCACGATGATCATGACGTTCCTGCTGATCGATGCACCCGACAGCGTCGCTTACCTCGGCGCCGCGCTGATGCTCGCGGGTCTGATGCTCGGCATCGGATTCGCGGGCTACTCCGCTTATCCGATGGGTCTCGCAACCAAAGCCACGTACCCGACGGCGTTCGGCATCGTCAACTCGGTCGGACAGATCGGCGGCGCATGCGCACCGCTCGCGGTCGGCTTTCTGCTCGACAGCTATAGCTGGACCGCGGTCTTTCTCTACATGGTCGGCACGGCGACACTGTGCCTGCTATTTCTTCTCAGCGTGGTCGAGCCGGTAGCCGACGAAACCCGCCCGGCCAAATAACCGCCAATGAACCGATGAATCGCGCCGCTCAATGCGGCGCTTTTTTTTCGTGAGCGGAGATCAAAGCCCGTTCTGGACCATATCGAGCAGGCGCCCGGCAAGCGGCTCGATCTGCGTGCGTTTCAATTCCTGCAACGGGCCTTCGATCAGCAATAGCGCGAAACCGTGCACCGCGCTCCATGCGAGATATTCCGCCTCGGGCCGGCGTTTCGCTTCGAGCGCGCCCGCCTCGACCATGTCGTCGAGCGCGCGGCTCAGCAACTCGAACGGATCGAGCCCGCTCGGTCCGGCGCCATACGTTCCTTCGTGTTCGCCCCACTCCGCTTGCGGCGCTGCGAACGCAGTTCGGAACAGTCCCGCTTCCGTTTGCGCAAACCTTAGATAACCCGTGCCGATGGCGCGCAATCCCGCGCGCGCCGCATCGGCGCGACGGCGTTTTTTCGGGCGCGACGCCAATTCCTCTTCCATCGCCTGGGCGACGAGCGAAAGCGCCGCGGAGCGCACCGCCGATAGCAATTCCTGGCGGCTCTCGAAGTGACGATAGGCCGCATTCGGCACGACGCCCGCGCGCCGCGTGGCTTCGCGCAAGACGATCGCATCCGGGCCGCCTTCGCGCGCGAGTTCTATGCCCGCATCGATCAGCGCGCGTCGCAAATCGCCATGTCGATAAGTGTTGCGCGGCTTGCCATTTGTCATCTCGATTCGTCGGGTTTTGAATATGTGGACACTGTCCATTATCTCTGCTACTTTTTGTGGACGGTGTACACAACATAAAAAATAATTCGGCATCGATGCTTGGCCGTTGCTTTGTCACGACGCGGCGGCATGGTGTGCGATACGGGCCGTCATATGCAAGGAGGCAGGCATGACGAAGGAAAATGATCGGAAGAATACGCGTGACGATATCGCTCGCATCCGCGAACTGATCGAAGCGTGGCGGCAAGCAGTGCTCGCGAAAGACGTCGACACGCTCGTCAGCCACTACGCGCCGGATGTCGTCGTGTTCGATGTCGTGCCGCCCGCGTCGATCAGGGGCGTCGCGCACTATCGCGAGAACTGGCAGCGCTGGTTCGACAGCATGAAAGGCCCGCTCACGTTCGAAATGCGGGAAGTGGAAGTCGCCGCGAGCGGCGATCTGGCTTATGCGCACTCCGTCAATCGTGTCGCCGTGGGCGAACAGGAAGACATCGTGCGCGCCACCGTGTGCTTCAGGAAGATCGACGGCGACTGGCGTGTCGTGCACGAGCACGCATCGGTGCCGCTCATGATGGATATGGACCCTGACGAAACGTCATAACTCAAGGAGCAGACATGCAAGTGCAACCCTATCTGTTTTTCGAAGGCCGCTGCGAAGAAGCGATCACGTTTTATCGCGAGAATCTGGGCGCGCAAGTCGTCATGATGATGCGTTACAGCGAAAACCCGGAAGCGAACAAGGCCGAAACCGCGAGCGGTTGCGGCATTCCTCCGGGATCGGAAAACAAGATCATGCATTCGGCCTTCACCATCGGCGATTCCCTGTTGATGGGCTCCGACGGCATGTGCAGCGGCAAGACCGAATTCAAGGGCGTATCGCTTTCTCTCACGGCCAATGACGAACAGCAGGCCGAAAAGCATTTCAACGCGCTCTCCAATGGCGGTCAGGTGCAGATGCCGATGACGCAAACCTTCTTCGCCAAGCGCTTCGGCATGGTGACGGACAAGTTCGGCGTTACGTGGATGGTGCTCGGCGGCGTCGAAGGCAAGCCTCAGTAAGCATGCAGCAACACGTCCGGCTGGAACGCGGCTTGCGCGCCTTTCATCGCATCAATTCGAAAGGAGCGCAACATGAGCAACTACGCCGGACGGTCTCAGGAAGAGCGCATCGCGCAACGCAAGGGCAAGAAGCAAACCGCGCAGGAACAGCCGGGCGGGGCCATGGCCGAGCCCGGCACGGAACCCGACAAAGACCACAGCAGCGGCGTGCTGACGGAAGAAGGCAAACAGGTGTGGCGCACGGGTTCGGGCATCGACGGCGGAGGAAAAACCTGACGTCCGTATCGGCCTTTTAAAACGTGAAACAATGGCGGGGTGCCAAAGCACTGGATGTATTATTTGCACCTTGACTCACAGGAGCTTTCGATGAGCGCCCCGCGCCAAAACCATCTTTCAGGTTCGGACATGCCTGCTGATACAGCCGATCGTCCGTCCCGCGAGGAAGCCGAAGCCGCTGTCCGTGTTCTCTTGCGCTGGGCCGGCGACGACCCGCGCCGCGAGGGTCTGCTCGACACGCCGGGCCGCGTCGTGCGCGCGTATGAAGAGTTTTTCGCAGGCTATACGCAGAATCCGCATGACATCCTCGCCCGCACGTTTTCCGAAGTGCAAGGTTATGACGAGATGATCGTCCTGAAGGACATTCGTTTCGAAAGCTATTGCGAGCATCACATGGTGCCGATCATCGGCCGGGCGCATGTCGCTTATCTGCCGAACAAACGCGTGGTCGGCATTTCGAAGCTCGCGCGCCTCGTCGATGCCTTCGCAAAACGCCTGCAGATTCAGGAGAAGATGACCGCGCAGATCGCCGATACGCTGAACGAAGTGCTGCAACCGCTCGGCGTAGGCGTGATTCTCGAAGCCGCGCATCAATGCATGTCCACGCGCGGCGTGCACAAGGCGGGCGTCTCGATGGTCACGTCGCGCATGCTCGGTTCGTTCCGCGACGATCCATCGACGCGTCGCGAGTTTCTTTCCATCGTCGGCAATCAGAATGCGTTCAGCGTGTCGAACACGTAAGCTCGCCAGCGAAAAAAACGCGCACGCAAAGAAAAAGGGCCTCGCGGCCCTTTCGTCTTTTCATGCGCCGAATCCGTTGCCCGGCACGTCCGGACCGCTGCCTTCGCGAATCTTTCCTTGCGACACGTTGCTGCCCGGCGGCACGCTGTGCGTGAGCCACACATTCCCGCCGATGACCGAACCTTGCCCGATGGTCACGCGGCCGAGAATCGTCGCGCCCGCGTAGATGACGACATCGTCCTCCACAATCGGATGCCGCGCGTTGCCCTTGACGAGCGCGCCATCGCTCGTCGAAGGAAAGCTCTTCGCGCCGAGCGTCACGGCCTGATAGACGCGCACATGCTGGCCGATCACCGCCGTCTCGCCGATCACGACACCCGTGCCGTGATCGATGAAGAAGCTCGGCCCGATGGTCGCGCCCGGGTGAATGTCGATGCCCGTCAGCGAATGCGCGATCTCGTTGATAAAGCGTGCGAGCAAGGGCACGCCGAGCTTGTGCAACGCATGCGCGAGGCGATGATGCGTCATCGCCCAAACGCCCGGGTAGCACAGCAGAATTTCGGTGATGTGCTGCGCGGCCGGATCGCCGGTGAACGCAGCCTGAATGTCGCTCACGAGCAGCGCGCGGATATGCGGCAACTGCGCGCCGAACTCGCGCGCGATCGCGAAGGCTTGCGCGGAGAGATCGGCCTCGTTCGTATCGCGATACTCGGGCAGGAAGCGCAGCGCGCGGCGGATCTGTTCGCGCAGCAGACGCAAGTTGGTTTCGAGCGTCTGGCCGACGTAGTAATCGACGCTTTCGTCGGTCAGATCGGGCGCGCCGTAATGCGTGGGAAAGAGCGCCGAGCGCAGACCGTTGACGATCCCGACGATAGCTTCGCGTGAAGGCAATTCACGTATGCCGAGCGGATGCCGCGTGCGATGCAGTTCTTCGCGCGACTGGCGCAAGTCCGCGACGATGCGCGCGAGGCCCCATTCCTGGGGCGTGTCGAGCGCGGTGTCGCGGGATGTTTCGAGCGGCGGTACGGCGCCAAACGGGGGCGTGTTCTGCATGTTGGCCATGAAGCAAGGGAAGCGGCCGCCGCACTGGCGCACGACGGATGAACCATCAAGGGTACCCGGTTTTGGAGAAGGCTGCCGTCCGGCGGATCGCACGCCCGCGTTGCCGATGTTTCATGGAACATCGCTCACACTGTGACGTTGCTTGCATCGATCCAGCGCACGGCCCAGTCGCGCGCGTGCGCGATGGCTTCGCCTTCGTTGCGGAATCGCAGGTCCGAAGGAAAGAATCGGTTCGCGACGAGTTCGCCATCGCTCGATCGCGAGATCACCACGTAGGGCTGGTAGCTGCCATCTCCGGCCCGGGCGGGCGCGCAGTTTAGAAGGTAGCCTCGATGTGAAAAGGCTGCATCGTGTTGCATGAGTCACCTGTGTGAAAGTGCCCTGCTCGTTCGAATCGCATTGCTCTTATTCGACGTCAAATTGACGCGCCCTCCTGATTGCTCGCGTTTCGCGTATTGCGCTTTGCCGCCGACAGGTTCCAAATAATACTTGCAGGAAATCGGCTTGGGGTCGAAAAAAAAGACTCAAATTTTAGATATCCGTTAACGCGCCCTCGGGCAAGGCTCGCGGTTCCGTCGCCAAATAGCCGGAACGAGTCTTGCGTGACGGATTGATCATGTAAGGTCCAATTGCAATGGAGCAATGCGATGAACAACGCTGAAGGAAACGATCCGCAAGACAAGCAGAAAGGTCAGGTCGCCGACAGTCCGATCAAGACGCCCGCTGCGGAAACCGCACATGTGAAGATGAGCGATGCGAACAAGGCAGCATCCGGTGGCGAAGCGCATGCGGGCGCGGGCGCAAAAACGCAGGCGACGAAAGAAGGCTTGCACGTCGGTCCCCAAGGTCTCTATGAGAAGTCGCCGCGCGGCGTCGATGTCGCCAATGACGACGGACTCGACGACACCGTCGATGCCGACGCGAAAAGCATTCACGCGCGGCGCGAAGCCGAAATGCGCGCGCGCGATCCCGACTCGGTCATCAACTCGAACGCAACCACGGTGAACTTCGTGCCCGAGCCAGGCGATGGTCTCGGCGGCTTCGACAGCCGTCCCGCTCGCAACGGCATATTGCTTGCGCTAGGACGCGGCTATCGTTTGATCGATCGCGGCATGGTCGCGCCGACGGTGCCCGAGGTCGAAGACAAAGTGCGCTTCGAAGGACGCGACGCGCATGGCCACACCCTGCGCGGACGCAAGCACTATGCGTTGAATCATCTGCGGCCATCGCGACTCTTCGAGATCGAGCGCGCATAAGTACGGCGCCTATCGTAATAAGCAAAGAGCCGCATGGAATATGCGGCTCTTTTTACTTCAACGCACTTTGCGTGTTACTTCTTTTCTTCCTTTTCGTCCTTATCGTCATCGGTTTCGATGCGCGTCACACCGCCCGTCGCGGGTGGATCGCTCGCGGGAAACGTGTCTTCGACGGCCTTGTCGAGATCTTCATCGTCTCGTTCCGAGTGGGGATTTTGTTCCTTCAGCTTGCTCATCGCTTGCTCCTCTGGTCGTTACTCATCGATCCAATGCGTAGCAACCGGCGTTCCTCAGGGCTGGCACGGCGTATGCGGTGAGACACCGCGGACGAAGCGCCGCATCGCAGCAAATGCGATCGCGGCCGACAATACAACGGAGCAGTGCCTAGAGTCGATAGAGGGAAAAAAACCAAATGACGACCCACGCATACGACGGCTACACGCCAGAGACCAACGAGGCGGCACAACGCCAGGCGGCAACGCGCCACCTGGTCACGCCCGAGCAACGCTTCACTTCCGCGATCGCGTGTTTGGGCGCGGCCTGGGCGCTGTCGTGGGCCGAGTTCGCGTTGACGCTCGCGATCGGGCTTCCCGGCGATGCATCGAGTCATCCGCTCGCTGCAATGGTTGCATCGCGCGTGCTGGTTGGCCTGCTTTACGTGTGGGTCGCGTCCCGGCTGCAATGGGCGCGCTGGTTCACGGTGGCGCTCGGTTTCGCTTCGGTCGCGCTCGTCGCGCCCACGCTCGCGCTGCAATGGCACGTCTTCCCCGCAGCCGCGTTCGTGTGCGGCGCGGCACTCGTCTGCAAGTTCGCGGCGTCGCTCTATCTACTTTCGCCGATGCCCGCGCGCCTCGCGACGCGATAGGCACCCCAGGCATTCGAAACTCGTGGTTTGCAATCCTTGAAGCGGACGCGGCTTTTTCGCGCGTCCTTCCGCTCGCACAATGCATGACCGTCCTCAACTTCGTATTTGCGAGCTCGATCATGAAAATTGCTGTCATTGGTGCGACCGGCACGGTCGGACAGGCGGTCGCCGCCGAATTGAAAGCCCGTCATGAAGTCTTCGAAATCGGCGCGACGCGCGGCGCGCATCGCGTCGATCTGCTCGATCCGGACGGCATTCAGAAGCTCTTCGCCACCATCGGCCGCGTGGATGCGATCGTCGCCACAGCCGGTCACGTGCATTTCGGCCCGCTCGTGAAGATGACGCCGGAGCAATTTCGCCTCGGTCTCAACGACAAGCTGATGGGTCAGGTCAATCTCGTGCTCACCGCGCGCGACTTTCTGAACGACGGCGGCTCGTTCACGCTGACTAGCGGCATCGTCGGCGCGGAGCCCATTCGCGAAGGCGCGAGCGCAGCGGCGGTCAACGGCGCGATCGAAGGCTTCGTGCGCGGCGCGGCGATCGAGTTGCCGCGCGGCCTGCGCATCAACGTCGTGAGTCCGACAATGCTCGAAGAGGCGCGCGAAAGCTTCGGCCCGTACTTCCGCGGCTTCGAGGCCGCGAGCGGCGCGCGCGTGGCGCTGGCCTATAGCCGCAGCGTCGAAGGCGCGGAAACCGGACGCATCTACACCGTGCACTGACACTTGCACGCGCGAAGTGTGCATGGAGCACGGCGCATCGATCGCTTATCCTCGGCGCTTCATCAAGCTCACGGAGCGGCGCGATGCAGTGGACCCGGGACGACTATCGACTGAGCACGGACATCGATGAATTCGACTTCGATGTCGTGCATCGCTATCTGAGCGAAGTGGCCTATTGGTCGCCGGGCATCGCGCGGGAAAAGGTCGAGCGCGCCGCGCGTCATTCGCTCACGTTCGGGCTCTTTCGCGGCCGCGCGCAAATCGGCTATGCGCGCATGATCACCGACACGACCACCTTCGCCTATCTCGCGGATGTGTTCGTGCTGCCCGAGCATCAGGGCGCGGGTCTCGGCAAATGGATGATGCAATGCGTGATGGCGCATCCCGACCTGCAGGGGCTGCGCCGCATGATGCTCGTCACGTCCGACGCGCATGGACTCTATGCGCCCCTCGGCTTCGCGGCGAGCCGGCATCCCGAGCGCATCATGGAGAAGATCGGAAAGGATTAGCCGCCCTTCACGCCTTGCGTGTTCACGTATAGCGCGTAGAGCCCGTGACTCGCCGCCATGAACAGGCGATTGCGATGCCGCCCGCCGAAGCAGACATTCGCGCAGCGCTCCGGCAAGTCGATATGCCCGATCGCCTCGCCTTGCGGCGTGAACACGCGCACGCCGTCGAGTTCCGCGTCGCCCATGCCCCAGCCGCACCACAGGTTGCCGTGAACGTCGATGCGAAAGCCGTCGGGCGTGCCCGGTCCGGCGTCGATGAGCGAGCGTGGCTCGCCCAGCTTGCGGCCGCCGTCGAGCACGTCGAACGCGTAGATCTTGCGCGGCGTCCCGCGCGATTCCACCACGTACAGCACCGATTCGTCCGGCGAGAACGCAAGACCATTGGGGCCGACGAAGGCATCGATCATCATCGTGATCTCGCCGCTCTGGGCGTCGACGCGATAAACGCATGGCTTGAGTTGCGCGTCGTTCTTCTCGCCTTCGTAATAGCCGTCGATGCCGAAGCTCGGGTCCGTGAACCAGATCGAGCCGTCCGACTTCACGACGACATCGTTCGGCGAATTGAACGGCCTGCCATCGTAGCGGTCGGCGATGACGGTGATCGAGCCGTCGTATTCGGTGCGCGTCACGCGCCGCGTCAGATGCTCACAGGTCACGAGCCGCCCTTCGCGATCGCGCGTGTTGCCGTTCGCGTTGTTCGACGGCTTGCGAAACACGCCGACCGCGCCGCTCTCTTCGTCCCAGCGCAGGATGCGGTTGTTCGGGATATCGCTCCAGAGCAGATAGCGGCCGTCTCCGAACCAGACCGGCCCTTCGGACCAGCGCGCGCCCTGATACAGACATTCCACCGACGCCGAAGCGATGCGCAGTGCGTTGAAACGCGGGTCCAGCACGCGCACGGCGGGATCGGGATAGCGGCGCTCGATGTTCGTCATGCTTTTTCGTCTCCAATCGAAGAGCGCACGCGTGGGCGTCCGCTCGGTTCAGTGAAATTTCCGCGGGTGCGTGCGCCGGGCGCCCCGTCCTCAATTCGGCCCAAGTTCTCCGTCCCTCAAGCGCCACAAATTCAACGGATTGTCATCCGCGAGCGCCGCCGGCAACAGCGCGGCCGGTAGATCCTGATAGCACACCGGGCGTAGAAACCGTTCGATCGCCATCGCGCCGACCGACGTCGAGCGGCTATCCGATGTCGCCGGGAACGGGCCGCCGTGCATCATCGCGTAGGACACTTCGACGCCGGTCGGGAAACCGTTCGCGAGAATCCGGCCCACCTTGCGCTCAAGCACCGGCAAAAGCCGCCGCGCGAGTTCGACGTCGTCCTTCTCCATGAGCAGCGTCGCGGTCAGTTGGCCTTCGAGACGGCGCGCGACCGAAATCATCTCGTCCTCGTCGCGACATACGACGATGACCGACGTCGGCCCGAAAATCTCCTCCGCCAGTTGCGGCTTCGCGAGAAAGTCCTCCGCGCTCACGCGATACAGCGCCGGCAACGCGCCGCTCGCCGCCTCGCCGCTCTCGCCCGTCGCGATACGTTTGGCGGTCGCGTCGCGATGTTTGACGCCGTCCGCGTAGGCCGCCGCGATGCCCGCCGTGAGCATCGTCTGCGCGCTCTTCTTTTCGAGCGCGGCCGCCGCGTTGTCGATGAAATCGTCGAGATCGGAATCTTCCAGGCCGATCACGAGCCCCGGATTCGTGCAGAACTGGCCGACGCCCAGCGTCACCGAATCGATATAGGCCGCCGCCAGCGTGTCGCCGCGCGTTTCCAGCGCGCCCGGCAAAGCGAACACCGGATTCACGCTGCTCATCTCGGCGAAGACGGGAATGGGCACCGGGCGTTTCGCCGCGATGTCGACGAGCGCGAGCCCACCGCGCCGCGAGCCGGTAAAGCCCACCGCCTGAATCGCCGGATGGGCGACGAGCGCCTCGCCGATCGCATTGCCCGCGCCGACGACGAGCGAGAACGTGCCCTCTGGCAAGCCGTTGTCGGCAACTGCCTTCTGCACCGCGCGCCCGACGAGTTCGGACGTGCCCAGATGCGCCGGATGCGATTTCACGACGACCGGACACCCCGCCGCGAACGCGGCCGCGCTGTCGCCGCCCGCCACTGAAAACGCCAGCGGAAAGTTGCTTGCGCCGAACACGGCGACGGGGCCCAGCGGAATCTTTTGCAAACGCAGATCGGAACGCGGCAGCGGTTTTCTGTCCGGCTGAGCGGAATCGAGCGTCGCGCAAAGCCAGCGGCCCTCGCGCACGAGCGACGCAAACAGCCGCAACTGCCCGACCGTGCGCGCGCGCTCGCCTTCGAGACGCGCCTTCGGCAGCGCCGATTCGGCCATTGCGCGCTCGATCAGCGTGTCGCCGAGCGCGATGATGTTGTCGGCGATCGCTTCGAGAAACTGCGCGCGAGTTTCGAAAGGCGCGTGTCGATAGTCGTCGAAAGCCGCCTCCGCCAGCTCGCACGCGCGCGCCACTTCCGCCGCGCCGCCGCCGCCGAACGCGGGTTCGAGATCGGCGTTGCGCGCGGGGTCGAACGCGCGGAGGGTGGCGTCGGTGCCCCGCACGGCCGATGCGCCTATCAGCATGTCTCCGGTGATTTTCATTTCAGCTCCTCATCTCTGTTGGCGGTGGGCGGCAGGCGCGTGGCGCGGCCGCCCGCTATGCGAGTGACCCGCGCCCCGCGCAAGCGTTCCGCGCGCGGCGTGCGAGTCTTCGTCGAGGACGGTGAAGCAAACGCGGTGCGCGGTCGATGCGAAGCCGGAAACCGGTCCGTCGGGTGAAGCAAAAACTATAGGCGCGACGAACCGCTTGTCAATGAAAGCGCGTCAGGATTTCGCGGCGGGCGTCGCGCTTTTCCTGAACGTGATGTGCGCGATGCGCCGCACCAAGAGCGTCGCCACGAGCGCGGCGACGGCCGTCAGCATCACGCCGATGTGGATCGACTGCACCAGCGCGTCGCGGGCGGCGTCGAAGAGCGCAGGCGCATCGAGGCCGGCCGCGCTCAGTTCGGCGAGGATGCGCTCGCGCAACGCTTCGTCGACGAGAATACGCGGGTCCGACAGGCGCGGCAGCCATTGCGCCGACGCCGCCGGGCCGAGCACGCTCACCGTGTGCGTCACGACGCCCGCGTAGTGATGCGCGACGATCGTCCCGACGACGCTCGTGCCCATCATCCCGCCGACCATGCGCGTGGATTGCAGCAGCGCCGTCGTGATACCAAAGCGCTCGCGCCCCGCGATCTCCTGCCCGAAGATATTCATGTTGTTCAGAATGAAGCCGAGGCCGATGCCGGTCGCGGCCATCGGCAGTTCGATCCACAGATGCGGCGTCGATTCGCGCGCGAACGCCAGCCCGACCGACGCGATCAACAGCAGCGTGAAGCCGATCGAGAGAATGTTCACCGGCTTCTTCATGTGAATCACGATGCGCGTGTTGATGAAGCTGCCGAGCGCGATGCACGCGGCGATCGGCGTCGCGAGCAGACCCGCGGCCTGCGGCGACAGGCCGAAGCCGCCTTGCAGCAGGAGCGGCGCGAAAAAGATCAGCGAGAACATCACGAAGCCCGCGAGGAACGACAGCGTGAAGAGCGTGTTCATCTGCGGGTCGCGGAAGATGTCGAGCGGGATGATCGGATGCGTCGCGCGCCGCTCGCAGATCAGCAGCGCCGCCGCGCACACGGCCACGCCGATGCCGAGCGCGATATTGGCGGTCGTGACGCCGTCCTTCGGCAGCGCTTCGATCAGCGCCTGAAAGCCGCCGAGCACCAGCGCGACGAGCGCCGCGCCGGTCCAGTCGATTTTCACGCTACCCTCGCGCGGCCGATGCAGGTTCGGCAGATGCGCCCAGATGAAGTACAACGCCGCCGCGCCGACCGGCAGATTGACGAGAAAGGTCGAGCGCCAGCCCCAGTGCTGGCTCATCCAGCCGCCGAGCGACGGCCCCGCCGCCGTGCCGATGCCGTAGGCCGCCGCGAGCACCACCTGCCAGCGCACGCGCGCGCGCGGATCGGGGAACAGATCGGGAATCGACGCGAACGCGGTGCCGACCATCATCCCGCCGCCGACGCCTTGAAGCCCGCGCGCGAGCACGAGGAACAACATGCTGGGCGCGAGGCCGCACAGCACTGACGCCACCGTGAACGTAATCACCGCCGCGATCACGAAGCGCTTGCGCCCGAAGTAATCGCCGAGCCGTCCGAACACCGGCACCGTCACGACCGAAGCCAGCAGATAAGCGCTCGCGATCCATGCATAGAACTCGAAGCCGTGCAGCTCCGCGACGATCGACGGCAGCGCGGTGCTGACCACGGTCTGATCGAGCGCGACCAGCATGTTGACGAGGCCGATGCCGAGCATCGCGTAGAGAGCGTTTCTGAACGGTAATGCAGGTGGCGATTGAGTCACGGCGGGCGGGCTGAAGAAGTGCTAAAAAAGGTCGCGCCGCCAACTTTTTAAGCGGACGCTGATGTAGAAGAACTACGAATTGTACGGCCTGCCTTTGCGCTAGATCGACTTATCGCAAAAAAGCGGCGTCGCTGCGCGAGGCGTGCGCCCTATCATGCGAAGTCATGAAAGACGGCGCGCGCCGTGCATCAATCGATCGTTTCATGGGGAAAATCGTCATGTTCAAACGCATACTCGTCGCCATCGACGGCAGCCGGACTTCCGAGCGCGCCTTCACGACCGCGATCGACCTCGCCGTCACGCATCAGGCGGTCGTGCAGCCGTATTACGTCGTCGAGGCCGGCCCGATGTATCTCGACGTGCCCGGCTACGATCCGTCCTCGCTGCATTCGAGCCTGATGGAGCAAGGCGCGTCGCTCGCACGCGAAACCGCCGATCAGATGAAGGCGCGCGGCGTCACCGGCGAAGTCGTGACGATCGAAGCCACCGCGAGCGACGACGTCGCGTCGCTCATCGTCAATGCAGCGCACGCTTTCAATGCCGATCTGCTGATCATGGGCACGCACGGCCGCAAAGGCTTTCAGCGACTCATTCTCGGCAGCGTGGCCGAGCGCTGTCTGCGTCAGGCGACACTTCCCGTGCTGCTGATTCCGTCGGCGGCGGGCGATTTGTCTGAAAAAGCAACCGAATGAGGTAAAAAAATTTGATCGATGCCCTGGCTGCGTCAATTTTTCACGCAGCCGGGGTGGTGGCCTATGGGAGAATCGTTTTGTCATTCATCAACAAAACGAAGCCAAATGACCGCCATGTCCGAAGTTTCCCGTGCGCGCCGCGATTCGGCGCACTGCTCGACCTGCGCGATGCGTCATCTCTGCATGCCCGAGGGCCTGTGCGCGAACGACGTCGCCAAGCTGGAGAACATCATCTCCGTCACGCGCAAGGTCAAGCGCGGCGACGCGCTCTTTCGCGCCGGCGACCGCTTCGATTCCCTGTTCGCCGTGCGCTCCGGGTCGATCAAGACGGTCATCACGCACGACGGCGGCCGCGAACAAGTAACGGGGTTGCTGCTCGCGGGCGATGCGCTCGGCTTCGAAGGCATCGAGGAAGGCGAGCATACGTGCGACGCGATCGCGCTGGAGGACAGCTCCGTGTGCGTCGTGCCCTATTCGCTCTTCGAGCGTATGTGCCGCGAAACCGACGCGCTGCAAAAACGGCTGCATCGCATGATGAGTCACGCGGTGAACCGCGAGGCGAATCACGTCGTGCGGCTCGGCATGTTGCGAGCGGACGAGCGCGTCGCGCGGCTGCTGCTCGATTTCTCGTCGCGGCTTTCCAAGCGCGGCTACGCGTCGTCGGAATTCACGCTGCGCATGACGCGCGACGACATGGGCAGTTATCTCGGCATGACGCTCGAAACCGTGAGCCGCACGCTGTCGCGTTTCGGCAAGGCTGGCCTCATCGAGACGCAGGGCAAGTTCATCCGCATTCGCGACTTCGACGCGCTGCGCGCCGTCTGACGGAGCACCGCCCGCGATTATTGCGTGTACGCGAATAATCGCCGCCTATTTTTCAGTTGGCACGCGGTTCGCTACGGTTTAGTCTCTTTGGTTCGGCCAACGCGCGACGGCGCGCGTTCTGGTCGAATGCGAAGCAACTGGCCACCCACGGAGATTGGGCGACATGAACCGCGAACCTTCCCTGCGTCATCCGCTGCTGGAGCGCCTCGCCGAAGCGCGCCGCGTCACCGACGAGCTTTTCGACATCGTCAAGCCCGAGCATCTTTACGACAGGCCGATCGCCGAGCGGCATCGCGTCATCTTTTATGTCGGGCATCTCGAAGCCTTCGACCGCAATCTGCTCGACCAGCGGCTCTTCGATCTGCCCAGCCGGAATCCGGCTCTCGACCGGCTTTTCGCTTTCGGCATCGATCCGGTGGACGGCGGCTTGCCTACCGATGAGCCGGCCGACTGGCCCTCGCTCGACGAAGTGCGCGCATATCGCGACGGGGTTCGCGCCGATATCGACGCGCATTTCGATCCGATCAGAATCGCCGCTGAGCCGCTTTCCTCCGACGAACCGCCCGCGAAACTCCTTGAGGTAGCCATCGAGCATCGGCTGATGCACGCGGAAACGCTCGCGTACATGCTGCATCAATTGCCGGTCGATAGAAAAATCGCGCCGCCGGATGCGTTCTCGGAACGTGCCTCCGATTGCGCGCTTTCGCATGAAACCGTGCGCGTGCCGGCCGGCAGCACAACGCTCGGACTCGCGCGCGAAAGCGGTCGGTTCGGATGGGACAACGAATTCGGCGAGGAACGCATCGACGTGCCCGCGTTCGAAATCGACCGCCATATGGTCACGAACGGCGACTATCTCCGCTTCATCGATGCCGGCGGATACTGGAATCGTGATTATTGGGACGACGCCGACTGGGCGTGGAAGGAAGAGCAGCGCATTGCGCATCCGGCGTTCTGGATTCCCGGCGACGACACGCCGGACGCGTGGCAACTACGCACGATGTTCGATGAAATCGCCCTGCCGCCCGATTGGCCCGTCTACGTGAGCCATGCCGAGGCGAAGGCGTACGCGCGCTGGGCGGGCAAGTCATTGCCGACCGAGGCGCAGTGGCAACGCGCGGCATCGGGCGCGCCGCATGTCGCGGAAGGCAATTTCGATTTTCGCCGATGGGATCCGTCGCCGGTGCAGGCGCATCCGGAGAATCGCAGCGAGTTCGGCGTGGAAGGGCAATTCGGCAATGGCTGGGAATGGACGTCGACGGAGTTCGGTCCGCTGAACGGCTTCGAGCCGTTTCCGTTTTATCTCGGCTATTCAGCGAATTTCTTCGACGGAAAGCATTTTGTGATCAAGGGCGGCTCGGCGCGAACGGCCGCGTGTATGTTGCGGCCGAGTTTCCGCAACTGGTTCCAGGGGCATTATCAGTATGTGTATGCGGGGTTTCGCTGCGTGAGGAATTGAGATTGGCCCGCTTCGGACTGGATCGGGCAATTCGAAATTTTATTGGTTAAAGGTCCGCGGGAGCGGGTCGACTCCGGCCTGCGCGGGGCCCCGCTCTCGCGAGATGGGCTGCGGCAGCGACGTGAGTTGGCGCTTCCGCGATTGCGCGCAGCCGATCAAATCTTTAAGAAATGATTGACTACCGGACAATTTTTCATAGCGCGCCACATCCTAGCGCATTGTTCTGGTCGCACTTCAGTCGCTTCAACACTTGCGTCATATTATCTACGACAGGAGAAAGACAGTTGACTCTAGACAACCCGTCCCCTCCCCTAGAAATACTCACACCATGATTTTCCCTTCTCCTTTCTGACGCATCGTAGTCATGAAATACGGTATATTCATAAGGATAAATCAAAAATTCTATACTTTCATAATCTTCGTGATACCGAATTCTCACAGAGTGATGCGGCTTCTGAGGATAAAGCAACACTCCCAGAAGGCACGCAAGGATGCGCATAAGTTCAAGCCTACCCACAGCCAGTCTGAGCCCCCCTATAATTCTTCGCGAAAATTTCATCGAAACCTTTTTTAACGACCTGTTGTAGCGGGCGCGACCGGTGTCAAATCTCTTGGCATATCGTTACTCAGGATAGAAAACTAATAACGATAGAATTGCTGACGCGCGATACAGGTATTTTCTTCCTCGTGTGTCTGACGGGCCGAGAGAATGCATGTGTCTCTGACATACTCTTGCCAATCACGGCTCTCGTCTCTGGTCGAATCGGCTACCAGCTTGGAAATGAACCGATTGCGATCGCCATGCTCGTAGTATCTAGAAATGATGTCTACCGCGCGAAAAAAACCGTCGCCGCCCATACCAGAATCGATATAGTTAAGCTCACTGGTACGCGTCCTTGTCATCTGATCAAGACACGTCCAGCGATCAATCTCTGCTTCTTGTCCCGGTAACGCACTCTCGTACGCTTCTTGACACGTACGTTCTTTGTGTCTTACCCATTCCCTCTGCGCAGCTACGAGAAGGCTCCGATCTCCTTCGGAGAGTCTAGAGGCAACCTCACGATACCGCTTATTCAACCCTTGATCCGCTAATTCGAAGTTGGATTTTGCGCAGCTTTCGAGATTCTTTGTGATGCTGCTGCTACACATGGACGCGGCCGACGCCCAACCCGACAAAAAACAGGAGACGAAAATGCACGCAATAGTCATTTTAAACATCAGGTCCTCCAGTCATTTTCAACGAATTCCTTGTCCCGGATGCAAATGCAAACGATCGGCCTCAGCCGGAAATCCCTTAACGAAACTGACCGTATCCCACCATTTCAGCTCTGAATCCGCTCCAACATCTTGCCAGATGTAGGGGCCCCGTGCCCATGTCTGATGACAGCGCATTCCACTCGCTTATACCGCGCCCAGTCACTCTCTCTAGTGGGCCAATCAGCATCCTGCGCTGACCGAAGACCGCAGCGGCACTAAACTTCACGGCTTTCCCCATCAAGCATTCATTCCGTCACAGAAAGTGAGCGCGTGAACATGTTCACGGGTGCGATGCTCGCACTGTGAGCCGGTTCGCATCCCCAATAAACGCGTACGTTTCGTGCAGCGGTCACCCTTTTAATCGCCGAGTTCCGTCAAAATCACTTCTAATTCGTCAGCGCGGTCATATACCGCATTGAGAAGAAAATCTAGGCTCGTCCTTCTCGTTGTAACGTATTCACCAGCTACATGCTCGGACAGGAAACCGTAATTCCCATCTCGCCATGTAAGCCAGTCATGTTGAACTTTATCCAAAAAACTTCTGTCCGTTTCCGAAAGTCTAACCGATAACTTTCCATATACAGCGTTCAGGCGTTTTTTTTGGAGACCGATTTCTCGCGTCACACAAGCAGCCTTCCCGTCGATATTCTCACCCTTTATTATGCATCTTTGATATTCCTGCGAGTACTCTCTCGTTTCAGCCCTAACATGGGCGCTCAGCAATAAAAGTAAAATTAACACGTATCTCATGATCTCATTTAGGCTCTCGGAATTATCTGACTGGCGATTTAGTGCTGACCTAACTCAAAAGCAACTCTTTTCAGCAATGCACCAAGTTTATTGATTGAGCCCATAAATGCGCTATTCGCGCCGGATTGGTAATAGGACATAGAGCCGTTGGAGATCGCACCGTTATTTATGGGCATTTCACTAGGCACCGCGATCGACGCCCATTCCTTGGCTGCGGCGTACTGTGCATCGTCGACCGTGCCTTTACCTGTATTCACGAAGTTTGCGAGCGCACCGCCATCTTCCTTTTTTGAAAAGAAACTCAATCGTCCACTCTATTCAGCCAACCTTTGAGAAAAACGATTTGAGTTGGATCTCTGATTGTGACGTTAGTTTGGTTCTACTGCCTGATCGAGTCTGCGTCATGATTCATGGCCCATCACACCCTAATGCATTATTCTGGTTGCACTTCAGTCGCTCTAACACTTGGCGGCAATTGCCGATCGCGCCACCGCATAGTCCTGCCCCTGAAAAGGACCGGCCGTATGAATGACGGAGTCCACGCCAAGCTCAAGAAAGCGCTGTGCGAGATCTGGAGCACGGGCGTCGATGACCAGGCCCTAGGAGGGCTCCAGGCCAAGCCGCTTAGCGCGCTCGCTTGCTCGGACAGCGTTGCGTCCGCCAGCCATCACCCGAATGCCTTCGATCTGCGTGAGAGCCTTGCAGATCCGTTCACCAAAAAATCCGTAGCCCCCGATGACGAGAATCGTATGCCGATCTTTTGATCTTTGCTTGACGGTCACGCGATCGTGCTCATCGGGGACGATCGAGCGCGAAGGGAGTGTGAGCGAGCTTGTCATATCGGGTCGTGATGCCACGAATAATCCTTGATACCTGTCGAACAGGCGCTTCTCGACAGCGCTCTTCGTCGTTGGGAAGACAAGGAACTGTACCGGAACATAGCTCACGCCGCGACCTCACTTCGAGGAAGACCTAATCCAACACACAGAGACCAAGCCCACGAGCAATCGTAAACATTCGTCGCTTTGTTTCGATAGCCGCACGCGGATAGCCGATACTTGAACCGATCCACGCACATCGCGGACGACGTCTTCATGCCCCCTATGGGCGGCAACTTGCTCAGTCGCTCTACTCCCGGCACCTTCGGGTTGAGCTGAGATCGACTCTCTGACATGCGTTCTCTTTAATGCCAGGCAGAAGAGTTGACTTTGGTCATTTCTGAGGAAATCCGAAGGCGTCCTAAGGCACTCAAAAGAACCTACAAGAACTCAAAAGACTCATGAAGCTGTTGCGCGCGCTGGTACTGTTCCCGATCCGCCTAGTCGGCTCCTTACTGCTGTTCATGCTGAAGTATGGACAGGTGATTCTCAAAGCGATCTTTGGAAGCGTGTCATGGCGCGCGCCGGCATGGTCGTGCGTGGCGCTCAAAACGGTGCGTCATAAGCCCTTCCATGCCGCAGGCGCACTCCTCATCGCAGGGAGCGCCTGGTACGGATGGCACTGGTATCAGCACAGACCCCGGCCCGTCGAGCCGAACCTTGCGACATTCAAGGTCGTAGCGCCGGAGGTGAGTTCATACGTGGATTCCGACGGTCGGCCCAAAATCTCCCCACATCCGCTTGAGTTGCGCTTTTCGCGATCCGTAGCTGCACTCGAGCGCGTTGGCAAGCCGGTCACGGGTGGCATCACCATGAGCCCTTCCCTCAAAGGAGATTGGACTTGGCCGGACGATCACACGTTGCGCTTCACGCCGGCAAACGACTGGCCTGTGGGTGCGCATATCAAGGCCGGCTTCGACGGGAAAGAACTCTTTGCGCCACAGATCACGCTGAAAGACGATAACTTCGAATTCGATGTAAAAAAGTTCACCGCGCGAGTCGGACCAGCCGAGCTCAGTCAGAATGCGCTCAGCCCTGCGTCCCGACAAGCGCTCATTCAGGTTCGCTTCAACTACCCTGTGGACCCAGTGGGTTTCGAAAAGCGCATTGCGCTCGCGCTTTTGGGGCGCGACGATAAACCCGTCAAGGCCTTGCGCTACTCTGTCATCTATGACGAAGCAAAACTCAACGCCTGGGTTCGTTCGGAACCCCTCGATATTCCGCGCGATGCGCTGACTGCGCGGCTCAATGTCGACAGCGGATTGAAGAGCTCACACGGCGGCAATCAGACCACGGACGCGCTGCAGGCGTCCGTCAATGTCCCGGGCCTTTACAGCCTTGCGATTGCAAAGATCTCGCCCACGCTTGTCGACAATGACCGCTTCGAGCCGGAGCAGGTTCTTGTCGTGGAAACGAGCGATGCTGTGCGTGCCGAAGAACTGGCGTCTCGCACCAAGGCATGGGTCTTGCCCAAGCGCAAGCCGGCCGTCGATCAGTCCAGCGACGGGCCGCCCTATGAGTGGCAAACCGAAGAGGTCAGTGAAGCCCTGATCAAGCAAGCCCAACCGCTCACGTTGGAATCCGTGCCGACGGATGAAGAGTACGCATCAACGCAAAGCTTCAAGTTTCGCGCGGATCCCGGCGCCCGAATCTATGTGCGCGTCGATTCCGGTCTCAAGTCGTCGGGCGGCTATCTGCTCGGCGCGTCAATGAAAACCACGCTCACCGTACCAGCCTATCCGAAGCTGCTGCGCTTCATGGCTAACGGCTCGTTGCTGTCGATGAGCGGCAGCAAGCGCATTTCCATCGTGTCGCACAATCTGCCCGGCATGAAGCTCGAAATCGGCCGCGTTGTGCCCGAGCAAATTCAGAATCTGGTGAGTTTCAACGAAGGCTCGTATGCGCAGCCTTCGCTCAAGTGGAACTTCGATGAGGATCACATCGTCGAGCGCTTCGAAGTGAAGCGCGGCTTTCCCGCGAACGATCCTGGCAAGGCGCACTATGAAGGCGTGGATCTGGGCCAGTTCATCAAGAGCGGCCGGCGAGGCGTCTTCCTGCTGCATCTGTCCGCCTTCGATCCCGCCACGAAGTCGAAGAAATCCGACGCCAGCGCCGATGACGACACGCCAGGCACGGATGCAAACGACGATTCGGACACCGACCGTGCGGACGACGCAGAGGCAAACGACAATTCACAAGACACGCGCCTGATCGTCGTGACCGATCTCGGCATGCTCGTGAAGCGCGCGCTCGACGGAAGTCAGGACGTGTTCGTGCAGTCCATCCGCACGGGACGTCCTGTGGCTGGTGCAACCGTGTCCGTGCTGGCGACGAACGGGCAAACCCTGTTCACTCAGACGACCACGCCGGACGGAGCGGCGCACTTCCCCACGTTCAAGGGGCTCGACCGGGAAAAGCGACCGCAACTCTATCTCGTGCAGAGCGGCGATGACATGTCGTTCCTGCCCGTGTCCGCGACCGACCGACGTCTGGACTTCTCTCGCTTCGATGTCGGCGGCGAGCAGAACGCGACCAATCAAGGCCAACTGTCCGCTTATCTGTTCTCCGATCGCGGTCTGTATCGTCCCGGCGAACCCGTTCACGTCGGCATGATCGTGCGCGCGGCCAATTGGGCGCGCAGCCCGGAAAATGTGCCATTGCAAGCCGAAATCGTCGACCCGCGCGGGATCACGATGAAGCGTCAGACCGTTACAGTCGATGCTTCCGGACTGACCGAATTGAGCTTCACGCCGGCCGACACCGCGCCTACGGGCGCGTGGACCGTCAATCTCTATATCGTGAAGAATCACAAACCGGCCGAGGAACCGGTTGGCAGCGTAAGCGTGCAAGTCAAGGAATTCATGCCCGATAGCATGAAGGTCGATGCGCGGTTTTCGCAGCAGGCAACCGACGGTTGGATAAAGCCCGACGGCGTGAAGGGCATCGTCGATGCGCAGAATCTGTCCGGAACGCCCGCTGCGGGCCGACGCGTGAGCGCCTCGCTGATCCTGCGCCCGACCTGGCCTTCGTTCCGTGACTGGAAGGGATATCGCTTCTTCGATCCACGTCGCGCGCAGGAGGGCTACTCGATCTCGCTCGAAGACCGCAAGACCGACGACAAGGGCCATGCCGAGTTCGACCTCGATCTCAAGAAGTACGCCGATGCGACCTATCAACTCTATTTCGAGGCGAAGACATTCGACCGAGAGGGTGCGCGCAGCGTCACGGCTGGGACGCGCACCATGGTCTCGGGCAACGACTGGCTCGTGGGCTACAAATCCGTCGACGATCTCGACTACGTGAAGCGTGGAAGCCCGCGCACGGTGCGCCTTATCGGTATCGACCCGAATGCCAAAGCGATTGCGCTCGGCGACTTGCGTGCGCAAACCGTGGAGCTACGCTATGTTTCCGTCCTCACCAAACAGGATTCCGGCGCATACAAATATGAATCGCGCATGAAAGAAGTGCCGGTCGACGAGAAGAAACTGGCGCTGCCTTCCACGGGCCTCGACTATGCACTGCGCACCGACCAGCCGGGCAATTACGCGCTGCTGATACGCCGCGCGGACGGCACGGAAGTGAACCGCATCGGGTACTCGGTCGCGGGCGAAGCCAACGTCACTCGTTCGCTCGACCGCAACGCGGAATTGCAAGTGAGTCTGAGCAAGCATGACTACAAGCCTGGCGAGCGCGTGGAGATCGCCATTCGCGCGCCTTATGCGGGCAGCGGACTCATTACCATCGAGCGCGACAAGGTGTATGCGCACGCATGGTTCCATGCGGACACGACGAGCTCCGTGCAGACCATCAAAGTGCCCGCGGACTTCGAGGGCAACGGCTATATCAATGTGCAGTACATCCGCGATCCATCGTCCGACGAGATTTTCATGAGTCCGTTGAGCTACGGCGTTGCGCCATTTTCCGTGAACCTCGACGCGCGGAGAAATACACTTACCGTCGATGCCCCTGCGCTCGTGAAGCCCGGCGAAACAGTCAACTTCAACGTGACCACGGCGCGGCCCGCGAAGGTCGTCGTGTTTGCCGTCGACGAGGGCATTTTGCAGGTCGCGCGCTACAAGCTCGCCGACCCGCTGCAATTCTTTTTCCGCAAACGCATGCTGGAAGTGGACACCTCGCAGATTCTCGATCTGATCCTGCCGGACTTCGAAAAGGTGATGGCAATGGCCGCGCCCGGCGGCGACGCCGACGACGCTGTCGGACGCCATCTGAATCCTTTCAGGCGTAAGCATGAGGAGCCTGTGGCGTATTGGTCGGGCATCGTCGATGTGAAGGGCAGCGCGCGTCTGTCCTATACCGTGCCGGACTCGTTCAACGGCAAGCTGCGCGTGATGGCGGTGGCGGTTTCGGCGGATCGCATCGGCACCTTTGAAGGTTCCACCACGGTGCGCGGCGATTTCCTGCTCTCACCGAACGTTCCCACGACGCTCGCTCCGGGCGACGAAGCGGAGCTTAGTGTAGGCGTCGCAAACAATCTCACCGGCGCGAGCGACAAGCCGGTGCCCGTGACCGTCGCGCTCTCGGCCGGTCCGCAATTTCAGGTGCTCGGGACGACGACAAGAAGTCTGTCCCTTGCGCCGTTGCACGAAGGTGTCGTGGTCTTCCGTATCAAGGCGACTCAAACGCTCGGCGCGGGTGCGCTGAATTTCGAAGCGCGCTACGGTGACAGATCGGCACGGCAGCATGTGGAAGTGTCAGTGCGTCCTGCCGCGCCGTATCGCACGCAAGTGGACTTCGGGCGGCTAGATGCGGGCGGCCATGCGAGCGTGCGCGATCTGCGTCAGATGTACGACGCCTATGCCACGCGCGAAGCGAACGTGTCGAACGCGCCGGCGGTTTTCACGGCCGGGCTCGCCGCCTACCTGGAAAACGTCGATCAAGATTGCACCGAGCCTATGACGAGTTCGATGGTGCCGCGTCTGTTCAACGTCACTGGTGTGCCGCCAGTTACTTCGCTGGAGCCGGCCCTCGGACGGGCACCGATAGCAGACATGACCGCGCAATTCTTCGACCATTTGCGCACGCGTCAGAATGCGCAAGGCGGATTCGGTCTGTGCACGGCGACTCCGGATTCCGAGCCATTCGTGTCGGCCTATGTCATGCAAGTGCTGCTCGATGCACGCGAGCGCGGCATCGTGGTGCCATCAGACATGATCGATGCCGGAAACCGCTATCTGCATCAACTCGCGTCGGACGAGCGGCTCAATTCGCTCGACCTGTTGCGGCAGCGCGCTTATGCCGTGTATTTGCTCACGCGTCAGGGCAATGTGACAACCAACGAACTGGCCGCGGTGCAAAAGCGTCTGCAAGACGGGTATCCGAAGGCGTGGAAACACGATCTTGCCGCAGCGTGGCTCGCCGCGTCTTACCAACTGTTGAAGGAAAACAAGGAAGCCGCGCAGTTGATCGCGGGACCGCAAGCGTTACTCGAACGTAAATCGTCGCGTAACGATTCATTCAACTACGGCTACTTCATCGATCCCCTTACGCGCGACGCAAGTGTGCTCTACCTCCTCGCGAAGCACTTTCCAGAGCGTGTGAGCAAGTTGCCGCCGCAAGCGATCGAGAATCTTTCGACATCGCTGGAACAGGGCTACTACAACACGTTGTCGTCCGCGTTCAGCATCCTAGCGCTGAATGCATACGCACGCGCGGGTGCGAACGGCGTCGACAAACTCGCGATCAACGAGTGGCGAGCAGGCGTCTTGCCCAAGGACATATCGTCGATTCAGGGCGATGTCCTACGCTCGGCGAAATGGGGCAACGCGGCAACGCGCGTCGACATCGTCAATGGCAGCGCGCTGCCCGCATGGTGGAGCGCGCTGCAATCCGGTTATGACCGTGCCGCGCCGGTCAAGGCGATCAGCAACGGCATCGAGATCATTCGCGAATACACGGACAAGAACGGCAAACCACTAAACAAGATCATCGTTGGCGACGAGATCGACGTGCATCTCAAAGTGCGCGCAACCAGCGACCGCAATACCGGCGATATCGCTATCGTCGATTTGCTGCCGGGCGGCTTCGAGCCAGTGCAGACGTTCCCTTCCTCTGACGTGGATGCAGCTAGCGATAACGCAGACGAGCAAGGCGACAACGGCGCGGGTACTGCAACGGCGTCGCGTTCGTCCATTGCGCAACCGGGTTCTACCTTTGCATCGGATGATGCACAGGTGCGCGAAGATCGCGTGGTGATCCACGGCCAGGCAACGAGTCATGTGCAGGAGTTCATCTATCGCATAAGAGCGACCAACGCAGGTCGTTTCAATGTGCCGCCCGCATTCGGCGAATCGCGATATGACCGCCGGATCAATGCGCAATCGGCGGGCGGCGCGATGCTCGAAGTGGAACGCTCACAGTGAGCGTTCTTCGATAGCGGCCATGCCTGCAATCCGCGTCCGGCACGACTGGCACTACTGGTTCGCGGGCGCGCTCGTCGCGTTCGCTGTGGTCGCCGGCATCCGCCTTTGGCCGCATGCGGCGTTTGCGGACTGGAAGCCGTCATCCACCGCGGTGTACGACGATCACGGCAGACTTTTGCGACTCACGCTCGCCAAGGACGATCGTTATCGGCTGTGGGTGCCGCTCGATCGCGTTTCGCCACAACTCGTCGAGGCAGTACTGCTGCACGAAGACCGATGGTATCGCTGGCATCCGGGCTTCAATCCATACGGCATCGCGCGTGGCGCGTGGGTCACGTACGTGCGAGGAGGCAGTCCGCAGGGCGGCTCCACGATCACAATGCAACTCGCGCGCTCGCTATGGCAGATCAACACGCGCACGCCGGCAGGCAAACTTCGACAGATTGTGCGCGCGGTGCAACTGGAGCTGTTCTATTCGAAGCGGCAGATCCTCGAAGCCTATCTGAACGATGTTCCGTATGGCCGCAATGTCGAAGGCGCGGGGGCGGCGAGCCTCATTTATTTCGCCAAGTCGGCGGACCACCTGAGCTTGCCCGAGGCGCTCGCGCTCGCGGTCATTCCGCAAGACCCCGCGCAACGCATACGCGCAAGGCAAACGCAGATCAACACCGCCTTGACGACCGCGCGCAATCGCCTGTATGCACGCTGGCTCATACGACATCCGGAGGACGCGGCGCAACGAGCGCTTTTCGGCCTGCCGTTAGCGCTGCGAACACTTGCGAACATGCCATTCGATGCTCCGCATGCGGTCAATCAGGCTCTCGCGGCACGAAACGCTTGGAGCGGCGAGGACAATGAAGACGCCGCGAGACTCGACACGACGATCAATGTCGACATGCAGCGGACCGTCGAACGTCAAATCAGTCGCTACGTCAATCGCTTCGGTTCGCGCGGTGTTCGAAACGCCGCCGCAATACTCGTCGATACGCGTGACATGAGCATAAAGGCCTTGGTCGGCTCGGCGAATTTTTCTGACCGGTCAATCGATGGTCAGGTGAACGGCACGCTTGCGCGACGCTCGCCGGGCTCCACGCTCAAGCCGTTCATCTACGCGCTGGGCTTCGATCAGGGAATCCTGCATCCGCAAACCGTGCTGCGCGACGTGCCGACCGCCTTCGGTCCCTACGCGCCGGAGAATTTCGATGGTCACTTCCTCGGTCCCATTACCGCAACCGATGCACTGAACCGCAGCCGCAATGTGCCCGCGGTATGGATTGCCGCGCAATTGAAGAACCCGGATCTATATCAGTTTCTGCAATCCGCGGACGTCCGGCGCATGGCGAGCCCGCAGCACTATGGCCTGTCGCTCGTGTTGGGAGGCGGCGAAGTGACCATGCAGAATCTGGCGAGCCTTTATGCGATGCTGGCAAACGACGGTCTTTACGAACCGTTGCGCTTGCGCGCGACACAGCCTCGCACGGCGCCGCGACGCCTGCTGAGCGCGCAAGCCAGCTTCATGACGATGGACATGCTACGCCAGCATTCACGTCCCGATGACGCGAGCGGCGCGGCATCATCGCGCGTGCCCGTGTATTGGAAAACGGGCACGTCATGGTCGTTCCGCGACGCGTGGACGGCAGGCGTGTTTGGGCAGTACGCGCTCGTCGCGTGGGTGGGCAATTTCGATAATTCCAGCAACGCGTCGTTCGTCGGTATCGATGCGGCCGCTCCGCTCTTCTTTCAGATCATCGATGCCATGCAGGCGGAACATCCCGTCACCCAAGGCGAACGGCATGCGCCTCGCGGCTTGAAACGCGTGCAGATTTGCCTGGCGAGCGGCGACTTGCCGAACGAATGGTGTCCGCAAAAAGGCTGGACATGGTTCATCCCGGGGAAATCGCCGATTCGCGTGAGCACGGTTCATCGGCCCGTCGTGATCGACGACGCGACAGGCAAGCCCGCGTGTGCGCCTTACGCGGACAAGCGCACGCACGTCGAAGTATTCGAGTTCTGGCCATCGGACCTACAAACGGTATTTGCGCGTGCGGGCATCCCGCGTCGGGCCGTGCCGCAAAACAACGCGTGCCACGCCAGCGGACAGATTGACGGTGAGAGCCGCGCATTCTTTCGCCACTGCGTAGCAGCACGTATGCAATACGCTCCGACCGAACCGAGTCTTCGCGGATTGCATTCACCGCAACGGCAGACGCGAGTGCTCACACGTTGTACTGGTTTGTGGACGGTGCGTTCGTCGGCGGCGTCGCGCCACGCGCGACGCTGTTTTGGGAGCCGCCGGCAACCGGAGACTATGTGGTTCGCGTCGTCGACGATCAGGGTCGCAATGATACGCGTGCGTTGAAAGTGACTCATGCGCAGTGATGCGGCGCGTCGTGAATAAAAAGCAATCCAGCGTTCGACTCAAGCGAGCCGTGCATTTTTTTCGCATTGTTTCCGTCGCATCAGTATCACTCTCGACGCATACGCAATTAACTCACTCTCTGTCGGGTTTCACGAAACGGACCGTAGATTCGTGGTACCGTACACTCCGTTCTTCAGCAACGAAGAACAAGTTCTCGGGGCGGGGTGCGATTCCCCACCGGCGGTAATCGTCCTTTGCGGGACGTAGCCCGCGAGCGCTCTGTTGCTGCTGTCGGTCAGGCGGCACTCTCAGAGGTCAGCAGACCCGGTTTGATTCCGGGGCCGACGGTACAGTCCGGATGAAAGAGAACAGGACTGGCTTTTCCTTTATCCGCGCTTCGTCGCGTGTGAAGTCGCTTGGCCGTCCTTCGCCCTGTTCACACAAACAGGCTCAAGTGCATGAACATGTCATCTTCCATCGAATCAAAAGCAGTCTCCGCAACAGACTCCGGTCGTCCTCGTGTTGCCTTCGTGCAGGCGTGCTGGCATCGCGAAATCGTCGACCAGTGCAGGACGTCCTTTTTGTCGTCCATGCAAAAGTACGGCTACGCCAACGACCATATCGACGTTTTCGAAGTCGCTGGTGCATTCGAAATTCCGCTCCATGCCAAACGGCTCGCGCAGAGCGGCCGTTATGCCGCCATCGTTGCCGCCGGGCTCGTCGTTGACGGCGGCATTTATCGGCACGAGTTCGTCGCTCAGGCAGTCATTAACGGGTTGATGCAGGTCCAACTCGAAACAGGGACGCCGGTGTTCTCGGCAGTCCTTACGCCGCACCATTTCCACAATGGCGACGAGCACGTGGGCTTCTTCAAGGAGCATTTCCTCGTCAAAGGCGCCGAGGCAGCGCATGCATGTGCGGACACCGTCCAGAAGCTGAGCGCATTGCCCATCCAGCGGTAACGCCGATCGACGACCGCATGCACAGCGTGCTTGCGGTCGTCGCGTTGGGGAGCCGCCGCTTACGACATAAACATGCCGCCGTCCACGTTTACAGTCTGACCCGTGATGTAAGCAGCGTCGTCGGACGCCAGAAACGTGACCAGCCCGGCTACGTCGCGACCGTTGCCCGCTCGCTTCATGGGGATAGCCGCAACCCATTCGGCCATGAGTTCGCCCGGCTTATAGTCGCCAAGCAGCTTGCCCCAGGCTTCATCGTTGTACGACCACATGTCGGTGGTGATGATGCCCGGGCAGAAAGCATTGACCGTGATACCGGTCGGCGCGAGTTCTTTTGCAAGACTTTGCGTGATGCCCAGCACGCCAAACTTGCTTGCGGCGTAGTGCGGCGTGTAGACGAAGCCTTGGCGCGCCTGTCCCGCAGCGGTGTTGATCAGGCGTCCCGGTTTCCCCGCGCGAAGCATGCGTGTCGCCGCTTCTTGACAGCATAAGAACACGCCCTTGGTGTTCACAGCCATTACCCTATCCCATTCGCTTTCGGTCAGATCGGGCAGCTTCGCGATGGTGACCACTCCCGCATTCTGGACCGAGACATCCACTTCGCCCAGCTTGCTTGCGACTTCATCGTAAAGTGCGACGACCTGGCTCTTGTCGGTCACATCGGTTTCGACGGAGATCGCGTCGAAGCCGGATTCGCGCAAACGCGCCGCCGCGTCGTGTACGCTTTTTTCGTTTGCGGATACACAGACCTTCGCGCCTTCCTGTGCGAATCGCTCGGCAATGCTCAGTCCGATACCGCGGCTACCGCCGGTGACAACCACTACCTTGTTCTCAAAGCGCTTCATTTCGTTAGCCATGCTTTCCCCTCTTCCAATATCAAAGACGCCCAATCCATTCCACCCATCGCGCGTGATTCTCAGCGGCGGCCTGCACACCGTTTCCCGGCTCGACGCGCCGTCCGACGACGCGCTTCGCTTGATAAGCTTCCAATGAGTCAATCAGACCTGCTTTGTCCGCTGCGAGCGCCGCAGCTCCCGCGGCAGAGATCTCGCTCAAAACGAGCGTGCTGACCGGACGGTTCAGCGTGTCTGACAGGTATTGCAACAGGAACGGCCGCTGCACGAGGCCGCCATCCAGGTACAGCTCGCGCAGAGGAACTTCAGCCGCTTGTTCCATCACCGTGATGACGTCTTTGATCTGATAGACGATCGATTCGTAAGCCGCGCGCGCGACGTGCTGCCATGAGGTCGAAAAATTGAGTCCGACGATCTGCGCGCCACCCGGATACTTCCAGTGCGGGCAGCCAATGCCGGAAAACGCCGGAATTACGAACACGCCACCGTTGTCGTATTCGGTGAACGCTTGCTCTGCCTGGGCGAAATCGCTGAAAAGGTTCAGCTTTTCCTTGAGGAATGCGGGTGTCGATCCTGCGCTAATGATGATGCCTTCCAGCGCGTAGTCCACTCGTTCGTCCGTTGCGAAGCACAGTGTCGACACGAGTCCATGCTCCGGCTCACGCGCCTTCGCTCCCACATTCATCATGATCGACGAGCCGGTGCCCATCGTGGCCTTCGCGACGCCCGGACTCAGACATCCTTCGCCTACGGCCGCGGCGTGCGAATCGCCAATCATCGAGAGTATCGGGATCGGCTTGTCCAGCAGGCCGTCGAAATCTGTCGCGCCGAAGTCGGACGAGGAAGGCCGCAACTGTGGAAAGCGCAAGCCTTGTAACCCGAATGCTTCGATCAGCTCAGCATCCCATTCAAGCGCGCTCAGATTGAGCAACATCGTCCGCGATGCGTTTGTGTAGTCGGTGCAATATGCGGCGCCTTTCGTCAAGCGATACAGTAACCAACTGTCGACGGTTCCGAAGTACGCCTCGCCAGCCGCGATCGCTTCGCACACGCGTTCGTCGTTCTCGTTGAGCCAGATCAGTTTTGTGCCAGAGAAGTACGGGTCGATCAGCAACCCTGTCTTCTTTGCAATCAGCGGCGCGAAACCGTCGTTCTTAAGACGCTCGCAGATGCTAAGCGACCGCTGGCATTGCCATGACACCGCAGGTACGATCGGCGCGCCTTGCGAGTCCCACACCACGACAGTTTCGCGCTGATTCGAGATGCCAACGCCCGCAATGTCGCCGCGATCGCCGTTGAAATTACCGAGACACTCGCCAACCGCTTTCAGCACGGAGTCGTAGAGCGCATTCGCATCTTGTTCGACGAAGCCTGTACGTGGCGTCGTACAGGCAACTGGCGAGAAGCCACGCGCGCGCACTTGTCCCTCTGCATCGAACACGAGTGCTTTGGTGCCGCTGGTGCCTTGATCGATAGCCAGAACGTATTTCATCTTTCGGACCTCAGGCGGTAAGCGCCACCATGCGCGACTGCAGACGTTGCTGCAACTGATCGATCACGACCGCGAAGATGATCACGAGACCCTTGATCACCATTTGCCAGAAGTCGCTGATGCCGCACATCACCATGCCGTCACCCAGGATGCTGATGACACACGCGCCCACGACCGACCCGAACACCGTGCCGCGTCCACCCATCAACGCGGTACCGCCGAGGACGACCGCCGCGATCGCGTTGAGTTCGTAGGTCTGACCCGTCAACGGATGCGCGGTCTGCAACTGTGCAGTGATGACGAGACCAACGAGGGCCGCGCAGAAGCCGGAAAACATGTACACGAGAAGCTTGACGCGATTCGTGCGAATGCCGGAGAAGCGCGCGGCTTGCTCATTGCCGCCGATCGCGTAGATGCGCCGGCCAAGCGGAGTCTTGCGGGCGACAAAGATAGTGATCGCGGCGAGTACAAGCAGAATCCAGACTGGCATCGACAAACCGAGAATGGTTCCGTTGCCGATGAATTCGAAGCCGGTGTTGCCGAGCGCGGGATTACCTTCGAGATCCGCAAAGGTGCTGCCGTTGTTCACGAGCAGTGCCGCACCGCGCACTACGTAGAGCATGCCGAGCGTCGCAATGAATGGCGCCACGTTGAGCGCCGTGATGAGATAGCCGTTCACCGCGCCGATCAAAGCACCCAGCAAGCACGCGATGATAGCCACTCCCCAGGGATTGAAGAACACAACGTGATGACCTATCTTCACGCCCTCAAGCAACAGATAACCTGCCGCCATGCCGCTGATGCCGACAATGGAGCCGACTGACAAATCGATACCGCCGGTCAGAATGACAAGCGTCATACCGACGGACAAGATCGCCACGACCGTGACGTGCTTCGCCATGATCAGCATATTGCCGGTCGAGAGAAAGTTTTCCGTCGCCAGTGAGAAGACGACAAGAATGGCGAATAGCGCGATGAAAATTCGCAGCTTGAGCAGGTTCACCGCGACCCGCGATGCGACGTAGGCGGTGTGCCTGTTGTGCTTTGCATGCACGGGCGTTACCGGCGGATTGGTGCTGTTGGGAGTGTTCATGGTTTCAATCTCCGGTTCTTCAGACCACGGCGGTCGCGGGCGTCGATGCGCGTACGATGCGCTCGCTGTCGTAGTGGGCGCGCTCCATGTCGGCTGTCAGCTTGCCGCTTGCCATGACAAACACGCGATTGGACACGGCCATTGCTTCGTCGAGTTCGGAAGTCGCGTAGATCACCGCGATGCCCGATTGCGCGAGTAGGCTGATCGTCTTGTAGACATCTTCTTTTGCGCCAACGTCGATGCCGCGCGTGGGCTCATCCATCAGCAACACTTTGGGCTTGGTCAGAAGCGCCTTGCCGATCACGACCTTTTGCATGTTGCCGCCCGAAAGCGACGTGATGGGCGCATCGACCGAAGTTGCCTTGATGGCAAGTTTCTTCACGATATCGTTGGCCGCTTCCACCTGCTTGTCGCGGATGAGGGCACCCACGAAGCGACGCGTGAACCGCTCCAGGCTCGACAAGGTCATGTTTTCGAGAATCGACATGAGTTGCACCATGCCTTGCTTTTGACGATCCTCGGGGACAAGGGCAATACCTGCTTCGATTCGCTTGGGAATCGACATGTCCTCGATTGCCTTGCCGGCTAATTCGATTTCGCCTAGTGCCAATGGCTGCGCGCCAAGCAGCGATTCCAGCAGTTCGGTTCGTCCCGCGCCCATCAGTCCATAAATGCCAACGACTTCACCTGCCTTGACAGAGAACGAAACATGATCGACCGCGTAGATGCCGTTCGAGCGTTTGAGAGCGAGGTCTTTCACCTTGAGGACTTCTTCGCCAATCGCATGTTGCTCGAACGCGAAGCGCTTTTTCGACGAACCCACCATCGCCTCGATGATCCATGGAATATCGATGTTGGCAATGTCGTCTTCAGCCACTAGCCGCCCGTTACGCAGCACAGTGATGCAATCGCCGATCGCCATGATCTCTTCAAGACGATGAGAGATGTAGATCACGGTGACACCGTCTTCTTTCAGCTGTCGGATGATCTTGAAGAGAATCTCCACCTCGGTCTTCGACAACGCCGAGGTAGGCTCATCCATGATGAGCACCTTGATGTGCTTCGATAGAGCCTTCGCAATTTCGACAAGCTGCTGCTGGCCGACATAGAGATCGCCGAGGCGGGTACGCGGATCGATCGCGATATTGAGGCGATCAAGCAGCACCTTCGCCTGATGATTCTCCATCTTGGAGCGAATCACGCCCGAGCTTGTCAGTTCGTTGCCGGCGAAAATGTTCTCGGCAACGGTCATGTCGGGAAAGAGGTTCAACTCCTGAAAGATGATGCCGACGCCGTGCTTCTCCGCGCTGCGTACGTCCGTGATCTGCGCCAGTTGCTCATCGATCCAGATTTCGCCGGAAGTAGGCGTTTCTGCTCCGGCGAGCAACTTCATGAGCGTGGATTTGCCTGCGCCGTTTTCGCCGATCAGCACATTAACCTTGCCGCGCCGCACCTTGTAATCGACATCGGCCAGTGCTGCCGTCCCAGGATATCGCTTGGACAGCCCACGAGTTTCGATGACGTTCACCGGGTTCTTCGTTCGAGGTTCGCTCATTTCCAGGCCACCGGTATCGCTCGAATCTCGCCCGTCGGCTCACTCCAGCTGCTGTAGACAGCAGCCACGTCGACCGCATCGCCCACCTTGAGCTTGAGTGATTGCTGCACGCGGGACACAACGAGCTTGTTGAGTTCCTGACCGAAAGCGGCGAAGCGCGTCTGATCGTCGAAGTCGCTGTACTTCACACCGGGGAAGCCGTCACGCACACCCGTTCCGACAATAACAGGGCCCGTTTCCAGCGCTACTTGAACCGGTTGTCCTCCCGGGACGGGCGCAACCTCGACGTAAGCTTTGCCGACGCGCGAAGTGGAATCGACGCGTGTCACCTTTCCTTGGACCCGGAGCCAGAAATTGCACGGGAACGCGCTGCTCTGGCGGAAACCGTACTGCTTGCATGCGTTGTCGAAGTTCTCGTTTAACGCACCGATCACTTGAGACGCCGGCTTTGCATTCTTATCGGCATACGGGATTAGCTGTTCGTTCAGGATCTTCGCGGCATCGGGTCCTTTGTGCTGACCCTGGCTGCGAATGTCGGCCAATTCAGTGTCGGTGACAACATGGCAGCCGGCCAAGCTTGCGATTGTTATACCCAGCGCCAGCGCTGGTAGCACGCGCCGGCTTGCAGAAATCTGACGAACCATGACAACCTCGCTTTACAAGCTTTTGCACGGGTGCGCCTTCAGCGCGCGCCCGTGGACACGCGATGCGCGTTACTTCGTGTAGTAAAAGTCCTTGACGTGCGACGCGTTATCTTTCGTGATTAGAATGCCGCGGGTCAACTGGCGCTCCGGCTCGCCCGTCTTGCCCGTGGTGATGTACTTGTTGAGAAGATCGACGCCGTGAATCGCGATGCCCTGTGCTTGCAGCATAGCGGTAGCCTTCAGCTTGCCGGCGAGAACCGAGTCGCGTTCGTCGTTGCTGCCGTCGATGCCCATCACCACGACATTCTTTTTGCCCGCTGAGTCGAGCGAGGCGATTGCGCCGAGCGCTACCGGGCCGTTGCCGCAGATCACGCCCTTGATGTTCGGATGCTCTTGCAGGATCGAATCCATCGCCTGCTTGCCGGGCAACAGCGCACCCTTTGCATCCTGACGCGCGACCATCTTGAGGTCCGGATACTGGTCGAGCACCTGATGGAACGCTTGCGAGCGCGTTACGCAGTTTTTGTCGGCGAGGTTGCAGGTCAGTTCCACGTATTCGCCTTTCTCGCCAATCGTTTCGACGAAGCGCTGCGCTATTTCCGTTCCCGCTTGCAGATTGTTATGACTCAACTGTGCGATCGCAATGCCGTCTTTGGGAATCTCGCGATTGATGAGAACCACGGGCACCTTCTTGTCGACAGCGGCTTTGACGGTTGCGACGCTGCTGTTGGAATCCGCGTTGTCGAGAATGATCCCCTTCACGCCCTTGCCGATGACCAGATTGACGAGCTCGTTCTGTTTGTTCACGTCCTCTCCGTGGGACAGGACGATGGTGTCATAGCCGAGCTTTTTAGCCTCGCTCTCCGCACCCTTGGCTTCCGCGGCGTAGTACGGGTTGTCAAGCGCGTTGACCAGAATGGCGATGGTGCCCTTACCAGCCGCGTTAGCGCTGCCCGGCAAAGCCGCCGCGAACGATACGGCCACCGCTGCTGCGACTGCAAGTTTCTTCCACATGTTTTTGTCTCCGGTTAATTGTGTTTCTTGAACGGCAACGACTCGGCGTCAGGCGATCGTGTAGCCCCCATCGATCATGATGTCGGCGCCCGTGATCATGTCTGCGCCGTTGGACAGCAGGAACAGGATTGCCGCGGCGATTTCATCGGTATAAGCGAAACGCCCGACGGGAATCAGTTTCTTCATGTTTTCGCCCTTTTCGCCTTCCCAGGCCGCGGCGCCCATCGGCGTCAAAACGACCGTCGGCGAAACGGTATTCACGGTGATGCCCCGCGGCGACCATTCCTTCGCGAGCACTTTCGTCATTCCGATGAGACCGGCTTTCGCCGATGTATAGGCGCAGTGTTGATCGATGGCGACGGTTGCGGCCTGCGATGCGATGTTGACGATCTTGCCGCCGTGCCCGCTCTCAAGCACGATCCGCGCGAAATGTTTGGAACACAGGAAAGGGCCGGTCAGATTGACGCCGATTTGCCGCTGCCACTCGTCGTAGCCGATGTCTTCGGCGGGCGTGAGAGTAATGCAACCAGCCGCGTTGACGAGGAGATGCAAGTCGCCGAAGTGCGCATGAGCCGCCTTAATCGCTTCCTCGACTTCACCTTCGTCAGCAACATCGCATGCGAAGGCTTGCGCGTTGTCCGCGCCAAGTTCCGCGATTGCCGCTTCAACGCGCGGCTCTTCGAAGCTCGGATAAAGGATTGCCACGCGAGCGCCTTTTTTGATCAGCGCGGCATTCGTTGCCATGGCAATGCCACCGAGCCCGCCGGTTACGATGGCGACTTTCCCGTCCAGGCGGAAATCAAAGTCGACGCCGTGGCGCAGCGACATGTCGTATTGAGTGCCCATCTGTCTTGTGTCTCCAGTGTGTCGGTTGCTCTTACTTCGCGTAACAGGCGCGCAAGGCGTTGGCGATGCCGGCTGCATCGATGCCGTAATGGCGGCGGATGCCCTTGCGGGTGCCGTATTTCGCGAACTCGCCTTCCGCGATGCCGAGCATCGTCAGCGGTCGAGCGATCTGTCGACGCGCCATTTGCACCGCGACCATCGCGCCGATACCGCCATGCAGCGAATGTTCTTCGACGGTGACAATTGCGTCGTGCTTCTCGATGATTGATGCAAGCGCGTCCTGATCGAGCGGACGCAGCGACGACAAATTCACGAGCGTGGAATTCGCGCCGCTTTCTTTCTGCACGGTCTCGCATGCCTCAAGCGCTTCGCCGACCACGGAGCCAAGCGCGAACACCGCGACTCTCGAACCTTCGATCAGCACATCCGGGCGGCCCGGCTGGAAACGGTACGAAGCGTCATGAACGACGGGGAATTTCGCGTTGTCGAGCCGAATGTAGACGGGGCCATCGAACGACGCGGCGTACTCCACCATTTGTGCGGCCTCCACTTCGTCGCAGGGCGCCAGAATCTGCACCGTGCCGAAGCCGCTCATGACCGAGATGTCGTCGATCGCGTGGTGCGTCGAAGCAAGCGGCCCATACGTGACACCCGCGTTGAGGCCGATCATCTTCACGTTCGTCGCGCTATAGCAGACGTCGTTCTTCACCTGTTCGTTAGCTCGACTAATCAGAAAGGGGGCGGCATTCGCCGTGAAGACGATATGCCCGCCGAGGGCGAGGCCTGCCGCCATGCCGACCATGTTCTGCTCGGCGATACCCACGTTGATGACGCGGTCGGGGTAGGCCTTGAGGAATGGCCCGATCTTCGAGGTCGATGTCGAGTCGGCCACCATCACCAGGATGTCGCGGCCTGCCGCGGTCAGTTGTCCGAGCGCGTTTACCACGCCGTCTCGCAAATCAGCGGACTCACGCATGATCCAGTTCCTTCAAGGCCTGCTTCAATTGATCTTCGTCGGGAAACTTGTGATGCCAGGCAGGTACGTTTTCCATGAAAGAAACACCGCGGCCCTTGATCGTATGGGCAATGATCGCCTTCGGCTTTCTATTCGCGTAGTCAATGCTTTCGATTAGTTTCCAAATTGCATCGACTTGGTTTCCATCGACATCATGCACTTCAAATCCGAAAGCATGGAACTTTTCATCGAGCGGGTCCATGTCCATGATGTTGTGCGTGAAGTCCGCCAGCTGGAGGCGGTTCCGATCGACGATCAGAACCAGATTTGACAGCTCGAAGTGAGCGGCGGCCATTGCTGCTTCCCAATTCGATCCCTCTTCCAGCTCGCCGTCGCCGGTAAGCACGAACACGCGGCCGGTTGACCCTTCGCTCTGTGCAGCGTGACGCTGCTTGGCCATTGCGAGGCCCGCCGCGATGGGCACGCCATGTCCGAGGCCGCCGGTGTTCACCGTGACCCAGGTCGGAAGCTTTTGCCGTACCGGGTGGCCCGGCAGGCGCGAATCATCCTTCAGATAGGTGAGCAGTTCTTCGTCTCTGAGCCAACCGAGTTCCGCGAAACAGGAATAGAGACCGCCTACGCCATGGCCTTTGCTCAAGATGAACTCGTCGTGCCACTTGACGCTTGAATCGGCCTGGACTTCGTAGCGAAGGACGTGGAAATAGAGCGCGGCCAGTATGTCCGCTTCAGACATGTCGCCGCCCGTATGACCGCTCTTGGCATTCGCATTCATTACACAGATCTTCTTGCGGATTTCCTGCGCATGTCGATGCAGGACGTCTCCCGATTGCCGGAAGGGGTTTTCCATCTCTTGCTCCTGAACTTCCTGTTGGCTTGATATCGAGTTTCTGTTACTTTCTACAGAAAGTCAAAGTGTTCCGGGAGAAAGAGGGAAAACACCTATTCGGCCCCCTCGCGGTCATATTCAGGCAAAATACGCATATTCGCGAACTTGGCGATAGCGCCTGAAAGAGAAAGCAAATGGATCAACGGACGAGAACGGAAAAGATCCTCGAAAGGGTGCAAGCCGCCAAGCTGATCAAGCTATCGGCGCTCTCGAGCGAGTTCGGCGTGTCGATGCCGACGATCAGAAAGGACATCGACGAATTGCAGCGGCACGGCCGCGTGGAGCGCGTTCACGGTAACGTGCGCCTGAAGGTAGCTTCTGGAGAACCTGCAAGGCGTCCGCACGATGTCAAAGTGCTACCGACTAGCCCAGAGAAAGCGCTGATTGGTCTCCGTGCAGCGAGCCTCATCGAGAACGGGGACTCGGTCATTCTCGATTGCGGCGCGACGACGACCGAACTCGCGAAGAATCTGCTTGATCGGCAAAACCTGCGCGTCGTCACGAACGCGCTGAATATTGCGATCCTTTTGGGCGCAGAACCCACCAATCGCGTGATGTTGACGGGCGGCGTCTTCAGGCCCGAAACGATGGCCGTCTCGGGTGAAAGAGCATCGACTTTCTTCGAAGGAATGTTCGCGGACAAGCTTTTCCTGGCCGCGGGCGGGGTATCAATCGAGTCGGGCATCTCTTACCCGGACTTCATCGACCTGCACGTCAAGCGGGCGATGATCGATGCCGCGAAGACGGTTTATCTACTGGCCGATTCGAAAAAATTCGGGAAGCGGGAGTTCGCTACTTTCGGTGCGATGGAAAGCATCCACTACCTGGTTACAGACGAGGGCCTCGGCAATGATTTCGCCGAATGGGTCGTCGGCAGCGGAATCCAGATCCTCTACGCCTGACGCTGTTGCCGGTGTTGCTTCGTTAAACGGTCCGAACGAGCGAACGAGGCCACCTCTCCCGCCTTAAGCACCAATCCCTTCCAGTTCGATATTTCTTCGGTGACCGCCAGAGTCTGGGCAGCGATGCACGCCCTTCGAGCAGGTACCGAAACCGCAAAACCGTCGTCTCGTCTGGAAGACGGGTCGTGCCTCCATCGAGGCTGCCCACAACTCCCGGCGGATGCATTCCCGCTTGGATATCTTCCTAGCAGATTCGAGGCGTTACTCGCTCAACAGACGGCTTAGTTTGCGGCGCAGAAGCTGCCCAGTTTCAGGGGTTCTCTCCATTCAACTGCACGACGCTTTCCGATCATTCGATCGAGCGAGACATACATATGTGATTGCGGCAAACGACAGCACGTCCGGCTGAACCTTTTCCGACCATCGAGACCAGACACATACACACGCATCTCGCCGCTAGCGTTTGACTTGAACTACGGCACCACGCTGTCGTCTTTCTCGCCTCCCGCAAACTCCCGTCCCTCACCGCTTGCAAGGCTCGCTCGAAGCGAACTCACGCGTCTTCCGAACGATTATCGAACTCGCGTTGCTATTACTTTTCAGAGACGACGACCGTGTTTGCTATGCGGTCATGAAGAGCTTGCCTGCGCGGATTGAACATGACCCAGACAAAACCCGCTCCGCAAATAGCGAATGTGAGCGCGTAGCCCATCGTGCGCAAGACGGCTTGTCTGCGGGTCATCGGCTCGTGACTGTCGGCATCCACAATCCGCAATCGCACGACACGCTTTCCTGGCGACGTGCCCCACACGGCCCACAAAACGCCAGTTATGAGTATTGGAATGCATTGGGCCACCATCAGCCACAGAACGAGCGTCGCAGCGAGCGCATCCGGCGACAGCGGGATTTCCTCGGCGGAAGGCCCCAGCGGGACAAAAAGAAGGATGACCGTCCACCAGATCGAATCGATGAACAAAGCGCGAGCGCGCTCGGAAAACGTAGCGAGGCGCATCGTGAGGACAAGACCATTTTGCGGAGGTTCGTACACCCGTCGCGCTTTACTCAGTGCGAGCGCGCACTTCGCGATTTCGCGCTTTTACGTTCTTACCGCGCGGTGACATCTTTAGCTTGGACGTCGATCGTCGCCGGGGTCGAAGTTGCACTGGAGACCGACGTCGAGGCCTCACCCACGCCGACGCCTTCCTTGAAAGACTTGATGGCGCCGCCCAGGTCGGAACCGACGCTACGCAGTTTCTTGGTGCCGAAAATAAGCGCCACGATTGCCAAAACGATGAGCCAATGCCCGATGCTGAGACTTCCCATATGACAGACCTCTAACGGAAAAAACGTTGAAACCAAGTGAGATACGCAATATTTACCCGATGCCATTACTCACATCCGGCGCGTATTCTGTCATAAAAATCAATGGTTTATATGACCCCGTTTCTAGCCTCGACGCCACAATTGACGAGCGCCTCAGAAATTATTACTTCGAAAATGCGTCGTCTGTCCCTGCCGGAACCCCACGGTCCGCGAGAAGCGTTGAAAGGCCGACAAAGAAATCGAGTAGGGGCCTAGATGCGGGCGATTCGTCCGTCATTGCGCGCATATTCCGACGTGTACGGCATCCGCGTCCGTGCTCGTAGTCGCCACCGACGAGGCGATCCATGACTTCGGTCCAGCAAGCCATCTTGAGGGCGGCACCGGTCAGGCCTTATTACATCGTCGGTCGAATCGATCAACCGAGCGCCCGGCTTACATCGATTCGTGCGGGGCAGCCGCGCGTGCGCCAACCTGATGCGGCCTCAGAAACAGGGCCGACGGCTTAATCCATCAGCCTCACAATCTGCTCCTCCAGGCAGTGAAGACCGGTCGTCGCAGGCTGCGCCTGTACGACGCCGAACATCTCGCTGCGGCTGGGCGACGGATCGACGAGGAAGTTTCTCGGATACGCGTTTTGCCGGTCCCAAGGGAGCATTGCCTCGGGCGGAACAACCTCGAAGGCACTCCCGATGGCGAGAAACAGATCGCACGCGCGCATCTCCGAGCGAATTCGATGGAGATTGATATAGGCAGGCGCCGCCTCTCCGAAGAATACGACGCCCGGTTTGACGCCTTCGTGGTTTCCGCAGATCGGGCACGCAACTGCCGGGTCGAAATACAGCCCTTCTTTCCCAAACGCGAGATCACACGCGGTACACAACAACGAGTTCAGATCGCCGTGAAGATGGATGACGGACGTAGCCCCGGCTTTCTCAAGCAGGTCATCGACGTTCTGGGTCAGCAGTTGAACCCGCTCGGCTCCCCACCTGTTCTGCCACTTCGCGAGAAGCTTGTGCGCGGCGTTCGGCTCGACGCCGTGCTTCTCGCGGATGCGATCGTTGTAGAACCGAAAGACAGCCTGACGGTTCTTACGCCATGTTTGGATATTGCAAACCTCGTCGACACTGTTGCGCGTCCAGATGCCGTCTCCTGTACGGAACGTAGAGAGACCGCTTTCGGCCGACAATCCCGCGCCGGAGAATACATAAAGCCTGGGCGTGTGGTTATCCATTTCTCGAATCATTTGCCTTCGCCGATTCTGTTAGTGGTCGAATCGGCTGCGAATGCGCATCTGCCGCGTCCGATTCAGCCGTGCGCCGCCGTATCGAAAAATTCGAGCCAGCGGCTCACGCGGCCGTCCTCGACTGTGAAGATATGAACCCATTCCGTCTCGAACGTTCTGCCCGTCGCCTTGACGACAGCAGCGACGAATCCGATGACGACGATACGGTCGCCGGCATCGATGAATTCGCGCGGTTCGAATCGTGTGATCTCCTCGGCATTGAGCAGGTCCGCGAAAAAGCGCTGAACATCCTCCCGCGTTCGACAGGTGGTCGCATAAGGCAGGGTTGATGGTCCAACGACTCGCCAATCGACGACGTCCTGGATGAGGTTCAGCACGCCAGGAACGTCGCCCCGTCCGAAAGCGGCATACGCTTCCTTGATCACGTCCATCGCATCAGGCATCTTAACCTCCGGGCCGCGGTCTCATGATCGAAGCGCGGCAACCAACACTTGATTTGCCGGCGCTTTTCCCCTCGGAATCATAGGAGTTGCCAAACCGCGAATCACGCTGCAGTGCGACGCATGGAACGATCGTCGAAGGCGACAAAGACCCGGTCGATACGAGAGTCCCGTGGCTGCCTGCAGGCATCACGCTCTTGCACCTCATTTGCTTCTGGACTCGTCATTCAACGCATGCAGCTTCCAGACTTTCCCGATCAGCCACTGGAACAACGAGTGACCTTGTTCCTGTTCGACAGGCATCGGAGTCGCGAGTTTGCCGAGCTTATCCTGCCGATACGCCAGAAGCTGACACATCTGCTTCGCGACCTCCGGATGGTCTTTGAGAAAGGACGTCATGTCGTCCTTGGCCAGTTGAAACAGAACCGATGGCGTGAGGGTCGAGATGGACACGTGCATCGAAAGCCCTGCGAGCAATCCCGCCTCCCCAAATGCTTCGCCCGGCCCAATGCGTGCGATCTCGCGCGTGCTTGCCGATTCGACGACCGAGACCGAAAGCACGCCAGAATGCACGATGGACAGGCTATCGGGCACGGTGTCGGGCGCCAGAATCTGATGATCCGGCTGATACTCATGTCGGGACAGGCGCTTCGCCAGCCGTGTCACGTCTTCGCTGGACAGGCTGTCGAACAAGCTCACGCGCCTCAATAACGCTTCCTTCTCGTCACGGGAAGTTAGAGCCGGCGCCGCCACGCCGAGCGCACGCAGCGCGACGCCGGCCGACGCGAGATGGCGATAGCACAGGTCGAAGAGTTCATTGGAAACGGCAAGCTTCTTGTTCATATCATCCACGAACGCGACCACTTCATACTGGACCGAGTTCGTGGTCGTGCGCTTCATGCGCGCGTAAGGGGCGGGCGTCGCAAGGATCACGTTGCAACCGGTGAGCGCACGCCCCAATGCGTCCAGCACCGTGTTCGGTCGCGCCTCGGATTCGATTTCGAGGACGAGCGATAGCCCGTGAACGTCTCCCGGCCTGCTGTTGTTGGTGATTTTCGCCTTCGCCGCGACAGCGTTCGGCACGATGAGCGTGTTTCCCTGCCCCGTCTGCAAGTGCGTCGCTCGCCAGTTCATCTCGACGACCTTGCCCTCGACGTCGTCGATCATCACCCAGTCGCCTATCGCATAAGGCTCAGTCGTGTTTATGACGATGCCCGCGAAGACGTCGCTGAGGGTGCTCTGAATAGCGAGGCCCAACACGATGGCAAGTGCGCCCGACGTCGCAACGAGTCCGCGCACGGGCAATTCGAGCACGAAGCCGAGGGCCGCCACCGCGGCCGCGAGAAAGACCACGGCACCGAATACGTCCGAGAAAAGCCGCTGCTTTCTCCAGGCACGCGGAAGCAGCAGCGTGTCAAGCGAGAGGGTGAGCAGGCGCGCACCCATCAACCACCAGATGATTTCGAGAACCTGCCCCGCCCAGTGCAATTCGACGACATCGGCGTACGGAGCCTGCGTGAACGGACTCAGCCCCGAGGAAAAAAGTACCCAGCTCAGCGCGAAAAAGAGCGCGAGCCGTATGAAGAGCCGAGCGAGGTCATTCTCGGGCAGTCTCCCACGCCACACGACTATGTCCACAGCGACAATACCGAAACCCACGATCAGGGGGTATTTCACGAGTGCTCCTCTCAAGGAACGACTTCGAGAGAATACACATTTGGCGGCAACGGCGCGCTCGCCACGGCGTATGCGCCAGTAACGACGGACGCCAGTCGTGTAGAAACGAAAATCGCGGGTCAAACAAACATGCACCGCGCGCCCCCGTTTCTCACGCTGAATTAACTGGTCTGCGAGGAAGGTGGCGACATCCCGGCGAGACTGCTCGGCGCGGGCACCGCCAGCTTCTCCGAATAAACGAAAGCGGCCAAGCTCTGCGGCGTCATTCGCGAGAACGACGCCGCAGATCACCGCCGTGTCGACAACGAGGCTGCTAGGCAGGTTTGATATTCGAGGCCTGTTTCCCCTTCGCTCCCATCTTGACGTCGAAGGTTACTCGCTGATTTTCCTGCAGCGATTTAAATCCCTCGGCTTTGATTTCGGAAAAGTGCGCGAAGAGGTCTTCCCCACCGTCATCCGGACTGATAAAGCCGAATCCCTTCGCATCATTGAACCACTTCACGGTGCCAGTTGCCATTTGTTACCTCGTCTCTGATTAGCGTCAAATCGCGCTTGCGGTGATAGCCCCGCACGTCACGAAGCGGTCGTTCTTGTGCGCTTCATCCGTGCGCGCCGCACTTCATCGTATGCAAGGAACGTGCAAACTCCAATCCGTTCGGGCAATTTGAAACTCGAAAGGCCAAATCTTCGACGCCGGGTTCCGGCTAACGGCTTTGCAGGGTTATTGGCTGCCCGCAGGCCCGATTACGGTCAGCGTGTTTTTGACCGCCGTCACGCCATTCGTGTGCGATGCCGCCTGTGTTGCCAGGTCCACCTCGGATTGCTCTGGAACGGAGCCTTGCAACATCACCAGCCCGTCCTTCACGCGTACGGTGATGCGCGTCGTGTTGAGGCCTTTCGTCCGAGTCAGCGAGCGGACCACGTCCTTACGCAGCGCGCGGTCGGCGACTTTGCCCTGTGCGCTCGATGCGGCAGCGCCCGCACTCGCAGAACTGCCGTCCTGGGCCCACACGTTCAAGGTCGCGGTGGCGACCAGCAACCCCGCAAAAATCGAGCCGATCCGTATTGCTTTCATCATTCCTTTTTCCCTGGTTGATTTGAATTTGCTTATGCATCCGCGAACCATTTCCGAGGCGGTTATCGCCGTCTTCATCACATATTCGGATAATTCGGCCCGCCGCCGCCTTCCGGCGTGACCCACACGATGTTCTGCGTCGGGTCCTTGATGTCGCAGGTTTTGCAATGCACGCAGTTTTGCGCGTTGATCTGCAGACGCTCTTGGCCGTCGTCGGACTTCACGAACTCGTACACGGCGGCCGGGCAGTAGCGGCTTTCCGGACCGGCATACGTGCGCAGATTGACATTCACCGGCACGCTCGGGTCCTTCAGCGTCAAATGCGCCGGCTGATTCTCTTCGTGGTTCGTGTTCGAGATGAACACGGACGAGAGACGATCGAACGTGAGCTTGCCATCGGGTTTCGGATAAACGATCGGCTTGCATTGCGACGCGGGCTTCAGCATCTCGTGATCCCAATGCTGATGATGCAGCGTCCACGGCACGTTGCCGCCCATCACCTTTTGTTCGAGGCCGACCATGAAGGTGCCGAGGTACAGGCCCTTGCTCATCCACTGCTTGAAGTTGCGCGCGCGATGCAGTTCGGTCTTGAGCCACGACGTATCGAAGGCTTCTGGATACGCCGTCAGTTCATCGTTCTGGCGACCCGATTGAACCGCTTCGAACGCGGCTTCGGCGGCCATCTTGCCCGACTTGATCGCCGCGTGACTGCCCTTGATGCGCGATGCGTTGAGAAAGCCTGCGTCATCGCCCGCGAGCGCGCCGCCGGGGAACGCGAGCTTCGGCAGCGACATCAGCCCGCCGGCCGTGATCGCGCGCGCGCCATAAGAAATGCGCTTGCCGCCTTCGAGGAACGCGCGGATCGACGGATGGGTCTTGTAGCGTTGAAACTCCTCGAACGGCGACAGATACGGATTCGAAAATCCGAGCCCGACGACGAAGCCCACCACCACTTGATTGTTATCCATGTGGTAAAGGAACGAGCCGCCGTAGGTATCCGATTCAAGCGGCCAGCCGGCGGTGTGAATCACGAGACCGGGTTTGTGCTTGGCCGGATCGATTTCCCACAATTCCTTGATGCCGATGCCGTACACCTGCGGATCGGCATTCTGGTTGAGCTTGAATCTGTCGATCAATTGACGCCCGAGATGCCCGCGCGCGCCTTCGCAGAAGAGCGTGTATTTCGCGTGCAATTCCATGCCGAGCTGGAAGTTTTCGGTCGGCGCGCCATCCTTGCCCACGCCCATGTTGCCGGTGACGACGCCGCGCACCGACCCGTCATCTGCGTACAACACTTCAGCAGCCGGAAAGCCCGGAAAAATCTCGACGCCGAGCGCCTCGGCCTGTTGCCCGAGCCAGCGCGTGACATTCGCCAGACTAATGACGTAATTGCCGTGATTTTTGAAGTTATCGGGAAGGAGCCAATTCGGGACCTGTTTTGCGCTGTCTTGCGAGAGGAACAGGAACCGGTCCTCGGTCACTTCGACGTCGAGCGGCGCGCCTTTTTCCTTCCAGTCGGGAATGAGTTCAGAGAGACCGCGCGGGTCCATGACCGCGCCCGACAGAATATGCGCGCCGATCTCGGAGCCTTTCTCCAGGACGCACACGCCGATCTCGACGCCTTTCTCCTCTGCCAATTGCTTCAACCGGATGGCCGCCGACAAACCGGCTGGTCCGCCGCCGACGATGACGACGTCGTATTCCATCGATTCGCGGGGACCGTATTGCTCGATGAGGCTCGCCGGGGTCATCAATGCTCCTATGTGCCGTTAGAATGCCCTTTCGGGATCGCGTATTTTCAGGGAAGGCGGAGCGGGCTGCAACCGAAGCTCGCCAATTTAGCACGATCGTACTATTATTCACGACACCCGCGCTATTGGTGTTGATGCTTACTGCCCTCATTCGCGCACGCACGCGCGTGCTTGCCAGGGGCTGAGCCAACCATAAAAAGGAAGCACAATGGGCCGTTCGATCAACCTGGAAGGCAAGGTCGCGCTGATCACAGGCGCGTCCAGTGGTCTGGGCAAGCGCTTCGCGCAAGTGCTGTCGCAGGCGGGCGCCAAAGTGGTGCTCGCAAGCCGGCGCACGGAGCGCCTGAAGGAACTGCGCGCCGAAATCGAGTCGTCGGGCGGCGCCGCGCACGTGGTTACGCTCGACGTGACCGATTACCAGAGCATCAAATCGGCGATCGCGCACGCGGAGACGGAAGCCGGTACCATCGACATCCTCGTTAATAACTCGGGCGTGTCGACCACGCAAAAACTGACGGACGTCACGCCCTCGGACTACGAATTCGTGTTCGGCACGAACGTGCGCGGCGCGTTTTTCGTAGCGCAAGAGGTCGCCAAGCGCATGATCATGCGCGGCAACAGCGCGGCCAAGCCAGGTTATCGCATCATTAACGTGGCGTCGGTGGCCGGCTTGCGCGTATTTCCGCAGATCGGTCTCTATTCGATGAGCAAGGCCGCCGTCGTGCAGATGACCCGTGCCATGGCGCTCGAATGGGGCCGCCACGGCATCAACGTCAACGCGATCTGCCCGGGTTATATCGACACCGAAATCAATCATCATCACTGGAAGACCGAGCAGGGGCAGAAGCTCATTTCGCTGCTGCCGCGCCGTCGCGTGGGCTCGCCCGAAGATCTCGACGGCCTGCTGCTGCTGCTGGCCGCCGACGAATCGCAGTTCATGAACGGCTCGGTCATTTCAGCGGACGACGGCTTCTCGCTTTGAACAGCGCCTTTCTTCTGACTGCAACCCATGACCACGCATACCGATTTTCACACCGTCTTCGAACTGTCCATGCCGATCCGCTGGGGCGACATGGACGCCTTCGGCCATGTCAATAACACCGTCTATTTCCGCTACATGGAGCAGGTGCGCATCTCGTGGTTCGAAGAGATCGGCCTCGTGGGCGGCAACGGCGAAGGGCAGGGGCCGGTGATCGTGAATGCGTCGATGGAGTTTCTGAAGCAGCTTCAGTATCCGGGCGACGTGATCGGCCGCATGTCCATCGGCAAGCCCGGCCGCAGCAGTCTCGATACGCGCTTCGAACTTTATCGCGCCGATGCGCCCGGCGTGCCGTACGCGCGCGGCGCGGCAAAGATCGTGTGGATCGATTACGCGGCGGGCAAATCGGTGCCGCTTCCGGAGCAGCTGCGGCAGATCGTCGAGACGGCCGCGCCCGTCACGCTATAAACGGGCATGTCAGGTGCCGAGCAGCCGCTGCAGCAGCTCGGTGGCATTGCCCGTGTCGTACTTTCTCATGAGCCGCGCGCGGTAGATATCGACCGTTCGCGGGCTGATTTCGAGCACGCGGCCGATCTGTTTGCTCGTCTTGCCCGTCACGAGTTGCGCGGCGATTTCCCGCTCGCGAGGCGTGAGTTCGATCGCGACCCGCCGCGTCGCGCTCAGATCCTCGAATGTCCAGACGCCCGCCGCATGCGGCGCGCCGCGGTCGAGCGCGCGGCCGGTCACGTGGCACCAGAACAGTTCCCCGTTCTTGCGCTTCATGATCCGGTCGTCGCTATACGTGCCTTCCTTGCTGATGTGCGCGGCGATGCGCTCGCCGATGCGCGCGAACTCGTCCGGCGACGGATACAGCACCTCGAACGACTTGCCGATGAGCGCCTCGCGCGCGGAGCCGAAGATCGCGCAAAGCTGCTCGTTGCAGTCTTCGATGGTGCGTTCGCGCGAAAGCACGAGGCCGACGGGCGCGAGATGAAACGCGGTTTGATAGTCCAGTGCACGCATGTGAAATCGGGGCGCGCGGCGCCTCTCGTTTCGCGGCGAAAAGCGCCGGGAACCAAACGCGCGCGGGCAATGACTTATGTATTTTTGCGTATTGTGCCGGATCGCCGGCCCAAAGTACTCTTGTGCCACGTCAAAAGGCCGCGCGACGCGTTCATAACAGCGCATCGGCGGCGTAAAAAAGCCGATTTTCAGTTGGTTTCAAACATGGAAGGGACACACAGATGAACAAGGTCTATCCCAGCGCGAAGGCCGCGCTTGAGGACGTCGTCAAGGACGGGCAGACGTTCGCCGTCGGCGGCTTCGGGCTGTGCGGCATTCCCGAAGCGCTCATCGCCGCGCTGCGCGACACGGGCGTGAAGGACATCACCTGCATCAGCAACAACGCGGGCGTTGACGGTTTCGGCCTCGGGCTGCTGCTGGAAACGCGCCAGATCAAGAAGATGATTTCGTCGTACGTCGGCGAAAACAAGGAATTCGAGCGGCAATATCTCGCCGGCGAACTCGAACTCGAATTCACGCCGCAGGGCACGCTCGCCGAGAAGCTGCGCGCGGGTGGCGCGGGCATCCCGGCGTTCTTCACGAACACGGGTTTCGGCACGGTGATCGCGGAGGGCAAGGAAACGCGCCAGTTCGGCGAGAACCATTACGTGCTCGAACATTCGCTCACCGCCGATGTCGCGCTCGTGAAAGCCTGGAAGGCCGACAAGTCCGGCAACCTGATCTATCGCCGCACGGCGCGCAACTTCAACCCGAACTGCGCGATGGCCGGCAAGATCACCGTGGTCGAAGTGGAAGAGATCGTCGAGACGGGCGAACTCGATCCGGACATGATTCACACGCCCGGCATCTTCGTGCAACGCCTCGTCCTGAATGCGCATCCGGAAAAGCGCATCGAACAACGTATCGTCCGCGCGAAAGGAGCGTAATCATGGCTTGGACTCGTGACCAGATGGCCGCGCGCGCGGCGCAGGAACTGCAGGACGGCTTCTATGTGAACCTGGGCATCGGCTTGCCGACGCTCGTCGCCAACCACGTGCCGGACGGCATGGAAGTGTGGCTGCAATCGGAAAACGGCTTGCTCGGCATCGGCCCGTCGCCATATGAAGACGAAGTCGACGCCGATCTCATCAACGCCGGCAAGCAGACCGTGACGACGCTGCCGGGCTCGTCGATCTTTTCGTCGGCGGATTCGTTCGCGATGATCCGCGGCGGCCACATCAACCTAGCGATCCTCGGGGCGATGCAGATCAGCAAGAAGGGCGATCTGGCCAACTGGATGATCCCCGGCAAGATGATCAAGGGCATGGGCGGCGCGATGGACTTGGTCGCCGGCGTGAAGCGCGTCGTCGTGCTGATGGAACACGTCGCGAAGGGCGACCAGCACAAGATCCTCGAAGAGTGCTCGCTGCCGCTGACGGGCGTGGGCGTCGTGGACCGCATCATCACGGACCTCGGCGTGATCGACGTCACCGACAATGGGCTCAAGGTTGTCGAACTGGCCGATGGCGTCACGGCCGAGGAAATCCAGAAGAAGACGGGCGCGCCGCTCGATGTCACGAGCGTGAAGTAATTTCGACGTGACATGAGCGCCGCTTCTCGGCGCGAGCGCGAAGCACGGGCGGGCGAAGCTTTCGAAGCTTCGCCCGCTTTGTTTTTGCGCGATCGGCCGCATTTGCGTGAGCGCGGGGGTCGGCCGTTCGGCCAACGTCCGCTCGATCGGCCGCGATGGGCTTTACAATCGTTTCGACACTTGCCACGAGGAAATTCTTCATGACCGCATCCATCGTCGTCGAAGCTGTGCATTCCGATCTGAGCGAGCCGCGTCAGCGCTTCGTGCAATGCGCGAGCCCGGCGGGTTTGCATCGCATCGCCTACACGGAGTGGGGCGATCCGGCGAATCCGCGCGTGCTGCTCTGCGTGCACGGGCTGACGCGCTCGGGCCGCGACTTCGACAAGCTCGCGCAAGCGTTCGCGCGCGACTATCGCGTGGTGTGCCCGGACGTCGTCGGACGCGGGCTGTCCGACTGGCTCGCCGATCCGCGCTACTACGGCGTGCCGCAATATGTCGCCGACATGGTCACGCTAATCGCGCGGCTGAACGTGGAGACGGTGGACTGGTTCGGCACGTCAATGGGCGGGCTCATCGGCATGGCGCTCGGCGGGCTGCCGAATACGCCGATCAGAAAGATGCTGCTCAACGATGTCGGGCCGCACATCGAGCCGATCGCGCTGCAGCGCATCGGCGACTATCTCGGCAGGCCGGCGCGCTTCGCATCGCTCGACGAAGGCGTGCGGCACGCGGCGGCGCTCGCGTCCTCGTTCGGGCCGCTGACCGACGAGGAGTGGGCGAGCATCAACACGCCGCTGCTGCGTGAGCGCGAAGGCGCGTGGGGCTTTCGCTACGATCCGGGCATCGCGACGCCGTTTACCTCGGCCACCGACGAGCAGAACGCGGCCGGCGAAGCGTTCCTTTGGCGCTCGCTTGCGTCGATCGAAACGCCGGTGCTCGTCGTGCGCGGGGAGACCTCGGATTTGCTGTCGCGCGAGACGGTCGCGCAAATGGTCGAGAAGGGGCAAGCCGTCACCAGCGCCGAGGTTCCGGGCGCGGGGCACGCGCCGGCTTTTCTTGTCGCGGATCAAATCGCCATCGCCAGGGGGTTCTTTCTCGGCGAGGGCCCCGGCGGGGCATAATATTGGGCTGAGCGTCCGTCGCTTGTGCCTGTTTTCTCACTATTCATCGATCAGGAACACACAATGGCAGTCATTCGTCATCACGTCGGCCCGCGCCTCTCCGAAATCGCGATCCACAACGGCACCGTGTATCTCGCCGGTCAGATCGCAGAGGACACGGACCAGGACATCACTGGTCAGACGCGCGAAGTGCTCGGCCACATCGACCGCTTGCTCGAAGAGGCGAACAGCGACAAATCGCAACTGCTCTCCGTGCAGATCTATATCTCCGACATGATTCATTTCCCCGGCATGAACGCCGTGTGGGACTCGTGGGTCGCCGAGGGCAACACGCCGCCGCGCGCGACGGTCGAATCGAAGCTTGCGAATCCGGCGTGTCTCGTAGAGATCGTCGTGATCGCCGCGCAACGCAGTTGATT
>NZ_FCOJ02000027.1 GCF_001545035.1 Caballeronia glebae | reverse complement strand
AAAACAGATTTGATTTTCGGACCAGTCTTAGAGATGAGCTGCCTAGGTTAGCTAAGCCGACAATCACGAGCCGAGGCGGCCCTTGAAGCGCGCGAGCAACATCCCGCCATCGACGAAGCGCAATTTGCCGCACTGATCGACGTTCGCGCCGCTTGTCGGATGGTCGTTGAGGTTCGCCAGGGCCCGCGTGGTGCAGCCGTCTCGGCTAGGTCTGAGTGCAGGTGTTGGTGATCACCTGCCAGCGCGGCAATTGGACGGCCTCCACATCGACGGGCACCGCGAGTTCATGCGCGGCGTGGTTGCTGCGGATGTCGCGCATCACGCCGTCGGGGCCTTCTTCCTCGTAGACACCCGAATTCATGTCAGCGCGGTGGTCGTGCGCCAATGACATTTCGCGGCGGGAGTCGTCCTGGATGCCGCAGATCACCCGGCATCCGATATGACCAGAATGTTGCGCAAGTACGGTGCGTCTTTCGCTAGAATCTGTCTTCGATCTTCTTATTTGTCTATCACAGGGGGCGAGCGTGCCAGGGTTACTTCCGGATGTGGATCGCGAGGGGCTCCTCGAATACTCAGTCGTTTATACCGACCGATCAATCAACCATATGTCGCGACTCTTTCAAGGAGTCATGCGCGACATATCCGATGTCCTGAAAAAAGTCTACAACGCGCAGTCAGCCGTTGTCGTCCCGGGCAGCGGGACCTTCGGCATGGAAGCCGTTGCCCGACAGTTCGCGACGAACAGGAAGTGTCTGATCATCCGCAATGGCTGGTTCAGTTTCCGCTGGTCGCAGATCCTCGACATGGGCGGCATTCCGTCTGAATCGCGGGTGCTAAAGGCGCGTCCGGTCGTACAAGGCAGGCAGGCCGCCTATGCGCCGCCTCCAATCGAAGAAGTGGTCGCTGCGATCAGGGAAAACAAGCCGGATCTGGTCTTCGCGCCGCATGTCGAAACCGCGTCCGGGATGATGCTGCCCGATAGCTATTTGCGCGCGGTGTCTGACGCGGTTCATGCGGTCGGCGGGATGTTCGTACTGGATTGCATCGCCTCCGGTACGGTTTGGGTCGACATGCAAGCCAGTGGTATCGATGTCCTGATCAGCGCGCCGCAGAAGGGATGGAGCGCGTCACCCTGCTGCGCATTGGTTATGCTCGGCCCTCTCGCCCGCGAAAGAATCGACGCAACCACGAGCACCAGTTTTGCCTGCGATCTTCGCAAATGGCTGCAAATCATGGAAGCCTACGAGAACAATGGGTTTGCGTATCACGCAACAATGCCCACGGACAGTCTCGTAACGCTACGTGACGTCATGAAGGAGACCGAAGCATATGGTTTCGACAAAGTGAGAGCGGAGCAACTCGAACTCGGCACGCGCGTTCGCGCACTCTTGGCTGACAGAGGTTTCAACAGCGTGGCGGCTGAAGGTTTCGAGGCGCCGGGCGTCGTGGTCAGCTACTCGGACGACGACGGAATACGATCCGGCAAAAAGTTTGCCGATGCGGGCCTGCAGATCGCGCCCGGCGTACCGCTTCAATGCGACGAGCCTGAAGACTTCAAGACCTTCCGCATCGGATTGTTCGGCCTCGACAAACTGCATGACGTCGAAGGCGCTGTGGCGAGGCTCGCCCAGGCGTTGGACAGGATTCTTTGAGGCGCGCGATTCCCAGTTCGGAGGCGCCAACCGTCCGCTCGTCGTCCGCGCGGTGTCACGATGTCCCGCGCGAGCGACGAAGCACCCCTTCACCAGTTCTTCGCTGAGATCAACGACTTCACCTGCTCCGCGACGATCTTGTAGCCGGCGTCGTTCAGATGTATCACGTCGTAGCGCAACGAACTCGGCGGGATATTGCGGCTGTGATCCAAGACGTCTTGAGGAAGGCTCGGATTGAATGAATTGACCAGCGGAGTCTCGACGTCGATGAAATTGTCCGGATACGCGGTTTTCAATGACGCGTTGAGATCGTCGAGGTACTTCGCGACCTCTCCGCCAGCGTATTCGTCGCTGAAATCGCCCTTGAGGATCGAAAGCACCACGAAGTGCGCACCAGTTGGCTTGAGCCACTGCACGATGGACTTGACGTCCGCGAGAACAGTCGGGATGTCATAGCCATTGTTACGACCGACCCAGATAAGCGCGGTCCACGTGTCATAACCTTCCGAGTCGCCTATGAATGTGGACCCGGCGGCGCACGGCACAGCCGACCCGGCGCTGTCACGCGTGAAGGTATAGGTTTCGGTCGTCGATGGCGGGCCGCCATCCGCTGTCCGCTGAAGCGCGCCATGAACCGAACAGACCGTTCCCGACTTGCTGCGAGGGGCGTCATCGGCGGGTGTCGACAACATATCGATCGACAAACTCGATAGATGTACCGCAGTGTTGCTTGCCGGCACCGCGTTGCCGTCGAGCGTTACCGCCGATGGCAGTGCTCCGATCCGCGCTGCGATCTGGGTCGATGTTTGCCCTCCGATTCCGAGATTCGCATAGGGTCTGTTATTCAACATTTCCGATAACATTTGCGGATAACCTCCGCCATCCGATCCGACTCCCTGCGTCAAGCTATCGCCGATGGCAACGAGATTCGGCAACGAACCCGCCGGAGCGGCCGTGGGAGCAGGTGTAGGAGCTGAAGCGGGAGCAGGCGCGGCCGCGGAACTTTGGACGTTTGAAGAAGAGTCGCCGCCACCGCAAGCAGCCAGCAACGAACTGGCGGCCAATGCCATCAAAAGTGCTCGAATCCGATTCATGTCTCCCCCTGTCGAGTAATTGAATCCGTCGAACTGCACGGTTCGCCGGCCTCGAAGTGAGCGGGACATCCTCACATCCGCTCGCCCGCTCATGCAGTGCGCGACGGTTGCCGCTTCACGATGCGCACGATGAACGCCGCATCGACGGGACCGCGACATCGTTGCCTGCGAGGGTACTTTCAGGGGAGCGGGCGCGTGCCCGTCGGACGGAAATCGCCAAGACCTTGTCGGCTTCGCACCATGCGCGACGCGACAACGAGGACGCACGTGCGATTACCAGCTCGACGCATTGCGTGCCGTGAATCGTCTTTAGAAACGTCCGGTGTGAAGCTGTCGGCCACTCATCTGCGACAGGCAATAAGTGCGTGCTGTACCGCAATTCACACGGCGGTGCAGCGCCGGATCGAGCGCCGGTTCAGCGCGTCAGGGCTTTGGGCGGCATGCCGAGGGTTTCCCGCATGCAGACGTCGTCGCGCTGACGTTCCCAGTGCGCGACGGCCACCGTTGCAACCGCATTGCCGATCATGTTCGTCGTTGCGCGAATTTCCGCGATGAAGCGATCGACGCCCAGCACGATAGCCGCGCCTTCGATCGGAATATGCTTGAACGCGGCGAGCGTCGCGAGCAGGCAGATGAAGCTCGCGCCGGCCACGCCCGCCATGCCGCGCGATGTCAGCATCGAAATGCCGACGAGCACGGCCTGTTCAGCCACCGAAAGCTGAATGCCGAACGCCTGCGCGATGAACACCGCGCATATCACCTGCGCGACGCACGTTCCCGCGAGATTGAACGTGTAGCCCATCGGCATGACGATACCAACGACGCCGCTCGGACAGCCGAGCGCTTCGAGCTTCTTCACGAGTTGCGGAAACGCGGCTTCCGACGAAACCGTCGCGATGACCAGCAGGATCTCGCCGCGAATGTACTTGAGAAGACGCCACAGGCTCACGTCGCACATGAGACAGATGCCGCCGAGTATCAGGACGATATACGCGAGCGTTGCCGCATAGACCGTGACGAGCAGCATCAACAACGAGTTCATCGTGCCGAAGCCGAACTTGCCCACCGCATACGCCATCGCGCCGAACGCGCCGATGGGCGCGAACCGCATCACGATGCGCACGACGCCGAAGAGCGCGCTGTTGACGCCTTCGAAAAACTTGTAGGCGGTCTCGCCCGTTTTGCCCGCACGCGACAGGCCGATGGCGAAGAGCGTCGAAAACAACACGACCTGAAGCATGTCCGCGTTCGCGAAGGCCGACACCGCGCTATCGGGAATGATGCCGAGCAGAAAGCCCATGACGCCGCCCGATGCGTGCATCGAGCGTTCGTAGCCGTTCAGCACGCTCGCGTCGATGGAACTGGGACTCAGGTTCAGACCCGCGCCCGGCTGAATGGTGTTGACCGCCCACAGCCCGATCAGTAACGCGAGGGTCGTCGTCAACTCGAACAGAATGATCGACTTTCCGCCGATACGCCCCAGCCCGCCCGCCCCGCCCATCTCCTTCGCGCCGAGCACGATCGTCACGAAGATCAGCGGCGCCGTCACCATCTTCACCAGCTTGATGAACGCCGTGCTCAGCGGCGCGACGCTTTGCCCGGCATCTGGAAAGTAATGGCCGAGCAAAGCGCCGGCCACGATTGCGATGAGAACCTGCACGTAAATCTGACGAAAGATCTTTGGCATGCTTGTCTCCGGGCGTCATGAAGACGCCTGCTTTTATATCGCTGGGGAAGAAGCCGGGTGTGTGCTGCGAATCCTGTTAGTAAGTCATCCTGCTTTCTCTAGCGTGACGCAGCCGGCTATCGGATCTCAGAGCGCATCGGCGCTATCGTTCGCGAGCGAGCGCAGTTGCTCCAAAAGCTTGCGATTCAGCGCGATGCCATTGCTTTCGCTCGCCGCCGCGATCTCGTGCCGCCGATAACCGGGCAAGCGGACATCTTCATCCACGAGCATCAGTTCGATAAGCGTTTCGATGCGTTGCTGATAAACGCGCGACCCTGCCAGCGCATCCGGATCGAGCAGCCAGAACAGATGCCCGACACGCGAGCGCGGACCTTCTTCGGTCAGAAACGAACCCGCCTCCGAACCGAACTGCGCGCCCGACAGCGCCGCCGCGAGCAGTTCGACCATCAACGCCAGCACCGCGCCCTTCGCGCCGCCGAACGGCAGCATCATGCCGCCGAGCGCGGCGTGTGCATCGGTGGTCGGCTCGCCGTCGATGGTCGTCGCCCAGCCCTCGGGAATCGGCTTGTCGTCGCGCGCCGCGACCATGATCTTGCCGCGCGCCACCTGCGAGAGCGACAGGTCGATCATCAACGGCTCGGCCTTCGCACGCGGAAACACGGCGGCGATCGGGTTGGTGCCGAGCAAGGGATGCGTGCCGCCCCACACGGGCATCGAACCCGGCGCGTTGCTGAACGCGAGGCCGACCAGCCCCGCACGGCCGACCGCTTCGAGGTGATAGGCGCCCGCGCCGAAGTGATGACTGCGCGTCACGCTCGCCGCCGCCGTGCCGAACGTGCGCGCGCGTTCAATGCCGGTCGAGATCGCGAGCGCGCATGCGTCGAACGCGAGACCATCGGCGGCATCGACGAGAAACGCCGCGCCCTTGTCGCGCACGATGCCGGGCACCGCCGCCGCATCGACGCGGCCGTTGCGCAATTGCGCGAGATACATCGGCAGGCGCGCAACGCCGTGCGACGAGAGCCCGCGCGCATCCGCATAGACCAGCGCCTTTGCGGTGGCTTCGGCGGTGGCCTCGGTCGCCCCCGCTTCGAGCAGGGCGCGGCGAGCGAGTGCGTGCAGCGTGGCCGGAGAGAGCGTGACTTCGTCGGATGCGGTCATTTCTGCATATCCTGAGCAGGTTCGATCAACATACGCCTCTCCTCTTCGAGGGCGGCGCGCGGGTCCGCGAGTATGCCACGCGCCGTTTCTACATCGAACACGCCTTCCCAGCGCGCGACCACCAGCGTCGCCACCGCATTGCCGATCATGTTGACGAGCGCGCGAATCTCGTTGAGCACGCGGTCGATGCCGATGATCAGCGTGATGCCCGCCACGGGAATGATGTTGTGCGACGACAGCGTGGCCGTCAGCGCGACCAGCGCCGCGCCCGCGACGCCCGCGCCGCCCTTCGACGTGAGGAGGAGAATCGCCAGCAAGCCGAGTTGCTGCATCAGCGAAAGATGCGTGTTGGTCGCCTGCGCGATGAAGAGCGAGGTCATCGTCAGATAGATGGCCGCGCCGTCGAGATTGAACGAATAGCCGGTCGGCAACACGAGGCCGACGACCGACTTCGGACAGCCGAGCCGTTCGAGCTTTTCCATCAGGCGAGGCAGCACGGACTCCGTCGTCGACGTGCCGAGCACGATCAGCAATTCCTCGCGCAGATAGCGAAGCAGGGACCACAGACTCACGCCCGCCCATCGGCAAGCGGTGCCGAGTACGAGCACGACGAACAGAATGCTCGTCACGTAGAAGCACAGAATCAGCAGACCGAGTTGCTGCAAGGTGCCGATGCCGTACTTGCCCACGGTGAACGCGATCGCCCCGAACGCGCCGAGCGGCGCGAGACGCATGATCATCTCGACGATGCGCATCAACGTGTCGCCGAGTTGTTCGATGCCTTGCGCGAGGAACTTGCTGCGCCCGGACGTCAGCGACAACGCCACGCCGAACAGCACGGAGAACAGCAACACCTGAAGCAAATCGCCGCGCGCGAACGCGCCGACGACCGAATTCGGCACGAGCTCTTCGAGCAGGCTCTTGTGTTCCGCCGTATGCACCTCGCTGACGAAATGCGAAACCGCGCCGGCATCGAGCGTCTTCGGATCGATATCGAGACCCGCGCCCGGATGCACGACATTCGCGACGACCAGGCCGATGACCAGCGCGATCGTCGTCACGACCTCGAAGTACAGGATCGTCTTGAAGCCGACGCGTCCGACCTGCTTGAGGCTTTCCATGCGCGCAATGCCGACGGAAACCGTGCAGAAGATCAGGAGCGTGATGAGCATCTTGATCAGACGGATGAAGGTATCGCCGAGAGGCTGAATTGCACGCCTAGCTTCGGCGCTAAGTAACCGACGACAATGCCGGCGGCCAGGCCGATCAGGACCTGGACATAGAGATGCTTGAGCACGCGCAAGATGGTGTCTCCTCCACTCGCTGCTGCAAGATGACGACGGGCGCGCGAGCCCGGTTCGCGCCGTTTCTGCGACGGCTTTCGAACCGGCGCGCGCACCGGACGGGGGACTGCTGACTGAGTGCTTCTACGTGACGATGAGATCGCGCCTTCGCGTGCTCACGCGCTTTCGAAAAGGCGCGTCAGGACGAACTCGCGGTGGCCCAAAGTTTCGGCGGCGGTCCAGCGGCCGTTCGCCGTCGCGAGCATGCATTCGAGCAGCTTGTCGCCGGTTTCGTCGAGGTTCTGCTCGCGTTGCAGCAGACCCGAGACATCGACGTCGATGTGCTCGCTCATCGTGCGCACGGTGCGCGGATTCGCGCAGATCTTGATGACGGGCACGATCGCATTGCCGATCACGTTGCCCTGCCCCGTCGGGAACAAATGCACCGCAAAGCCCGATGCCGCGCACAGCGTCACCATCTCGGCCGCGGCCGACGAAGAGTCCATGAACCACAGGCCCGAATGCGTCGGCGCTTCGGCCTTGTCGAGCACGCCGTCGACCATGCACTTCTTGCCGATCTTCTGAATGTTGCCGAGCGCCTTTTCCTCGATGGTCGTGAGGCCGCCCGCGATGTTGCCCTTGGTCGGCTGCGACTCGGAAAGGTCGTCCGTCTTCCAGCGGTTGATCATGTCCTGATAGCGGTCGAACATGAACTGGAAGCGCTCACGCACGCTGTCGTTCGCGCAGCGCGCCGCGACGATCTGCTCGCCGCCCGTGAGTTCCGACGTCTCGCCGAAGACGAGCGTATTGCCGAGACCATAGAGCTTGTCGAACGCATTGCCGACGGTGGGATTCGCGCCGCAGCCCGAAGTCGTGTCCGACTCGCCGCACTTGGTCGAGACCCACAGTTCGCCGATCGGGCACTCCTCGCGTTCGAGCGCGGTTGCGTACTGCACCATTTCCTTCGCCGCTTTCGATGCCCGCATGATCGTGTCGTGATCGCCGTGCAATTCGATGCCGAAGCCCATCACCGGCTTGCCGGACTTCGCGATGCCGTCCACCACGCGCTTGGTCCAGCCTTCCTCGATGCCGATCACCACGACCGCCGCGACGTTCGGATTGCTGCCCGCGCCGATCAGCGTGCGGAAGTGCAGGTCGAGGTCCGCGCCGAACTGCAAACGGCCGTAAGGGTGCGGAATCGCCATCGTGCCTTTGATCGCGGCTTCGACAGCCATCGCGGCGGCATTGGACAGATCGTCCACGGGAAGAATGATGACGTGGTTGCGCACGCCGACGCGGCCGTTTTCACGGCGATAACCGCGGAAAGTGGTGTCCAGTTGAATCACGCTCATGGTGTCTCTCTCTCTCGATGTGGGGTGAAGGTGGTCCGGTTTCGCGCGGCGCTTTACCAGCGCTTCGTCTTGATGTTGTGCACGTGCGCGTGCTCGCCTGCCGTGATGGGCGCGACCACCTTGCCGATATCCACGCCGTACTTGAACACCGTGTCGCCTACCTTCATGTCCTTGAGCGCGACCTTGTGACCAATGGGAATGTCCTGCTTCGCCGGCACCGTGACGATCTCGTCCTCGTCCATGATCCACGCGTTCAGTTGCGATCCCGCCTTGATGCCTTCGACTACCGCGACGCCCACCGTGTCCTTCGCTTCGTGCAACACGATATGGATCGTTCTGCGTTCACCCGCTTCGGCCTTCGTTGCACCGCTCGTTCCCGCTGCTGCGTGACTCATGTGCTCCTCCTGTTGGTGATGATCCGAAGGACCGGCCGAATCGACCCGGCGCCGTTCGCTGGAATGCATAGTAGGCGTCGATATCATCCATGTCAACTAGGTCATCTATATGTGTTAGATCTTTTCGGCGCGCAGGTACAATGAGCCGTCAACGAAAAAGGAAGTCGAGGGAAGCGCGATGAGCACAGTCACGGCAATGCCGATCGGTCCAGGTGGTACGCGGTACAAGGAAGTGAAAGAGGCGATGCTGGCGGCACTGACCGAGCAGGAATGGAAAGGTGGCGAAGTAATTCCATCCGAGAAGAAGCTCGCGGATCGCTTCGGCGTGTCGATCGGCACGTTGCGCAAGGCTATCGACGAGTTATGCGCGGAGAACATCCTGATTCGGCATCAAGGCCTCGGGACGTTCGTCGCGCAGCATCGGCGCGACAGGCACTTCTTCCGCTTCTTTCGCGTGGCGCGGCGCGACGGCGACCGCGCCTATCCGGTCGTCACGCTCGTCAACTTCAAGCGCGCGAAATCCGCGCCGGCAGTCGCCGCACGGCTCGGCATCAACGACGGTACGCGGCTTTTCGTCTTCACGAACGCGCTCGCGTTGCACGACAAGGTTGTCGTGATCGACACCGTCATGCTGCCGGAAACGAAATTTCCCGGTCTCACCGAAAGCATGCTGCGCGGCCGCCCGAACACGCTCTATAACTTCTATCAGGATGCGTTCGGGATCAACGTGACAAGCACGGATGAACGCTTGCGTATCGGCCGCGCGAGCGAACTGGAAAGCAAACTACTCGAAATCGAAGCGGGAGCGCCCGTGCTGGAAGTGGAACGGGTTGCGTATTCGATCAACCAGAAACCGGTCGAATATCGAATCACGCATATCAACACGGAAGAGTATGAATACATCGCGGGTACTTCAAAGAGCAGCGATATTTGAAGAGATAACGGAAGACGCGTCTCTCGATGTTCACGCCCGCTGCGCCCACTGAATCGTGCTGCTTGAGGCATTCCGATCATCGGTCATGTTGAGTTTGTGGAGACTCCAGATCCATCGCAACGAGCACGCTGCACGAAACCCGATCGAGCAAGCGACCGTCGTCCTGACCGGTCCACCACCGTGCAAGAAGACCGCTCCGATGATGTCCGACCACGATAAGATCGATCTTCAACTCTTCGGCGAAGCGCGGGATTTGACTCATCGGGTTTCCAATTGCGAAGTGGCCGGATGCGGTCACGCCGAGTTGCCCCAGTTTGCTCACGCCTTCTCGCAACACCTCTTTCGCTGACATCTCTTCAAGCTCGAAGGGAATCGCAGGAACGGCATCCAGACCTCGTGTCCATGCAGTGTCGTCCAGCACGGCGAGCAGATGGGTTTCCGCGCCGAGTTGCTGCGCGAGCCGGGCGCCAAGTCGCAACGCACAACGGCCCTCTCGCGTGGCGTTGTAGCACAACAAGATTCGGCGATAGGTACCCATCATGCCTCCCTGCGCTCCGGCAGTCTCGACGTCCCGGAGCGCGATTTAAAGGCATCGAAAAACGGCGAACGCCTTGCAGCGGCTCGCGCCTGTCTAGCGCGAATTTCCGTATCTCCAAATGTATCACGTTGTGATGTATTAGATGCGACGGCAGATTAAGCATCGAGCGCTTGCCAATGGCAAGCGCCGTCGGGCTCGCTCACACTCTCCCTTTCCACGGCACCATCGCCTTTTCCAGATACCGCATCAGCAAATCGAAGCAAAGCGCGAAGAAGCCGATAACGATGATGCCCATGATGACGACATCGCTCGCGAGGAACTCGGCTGCGTTGAGCACCATGAAGCCGAGCCCACGCGTCGAGGCGACCATCTCCGCCGCGACGAGCGTCGTCCAGCCCACGCCGATGCCGATGCGCATGCCCGTGAAAATCTCCGGCAGCGCGGATTTGAGAATCACGTGAGTCACCACTTGCGCACGCGACGCGCCCATCGAATACGCTGCGTGAATCTGCTCGATCGACACCGATCGCACGCCCGCGCGCGCGGCGATCGCGAGTGGCGCGAAGATCGCCAGATAGATCAGAAAGATCTTCGAGAACTCGCCGATGCCGAACCAGATGATGATGAGCGGCAGATACGCGAGCGGCGGCAGCGGCCGATAAAACTCGATCGGCGGATCGAACACGCCGCGTGCGTGCCGCGAAACGCCCATCAGCACGCCGACCGGAATCGCTGTCGCGCAGGCGAGCGCGAACGCGCCGAACACGCGCAACAGGCTCGCCACCACATGTTCGGCGAGCGTCGAGTTGGCGAAACCTTCGCTCGCCACCAAAACGAACTTCGCATAGACCGCTTGCGGCGAAGGCAGGAAGAGCGGCTTGACCCAATGCATGCCGGTGATCAGAAACCAGCCGGCCACCAGCACGGCAACGGTCGCGGCGCTCATCGCCAGGCTGCTGCCGTAACCCGGCACGCCGAACGTGTCGCCCGGTTTCACCGGCTTTTTCTTCGACTGTCGCGCGGGCCTGCCCGGGGGACGCCGCGACGCGCCGATCTCGCGTTCGAGCGCGTGACCGGGCGCCGTCATCGATGCGCGCTTAACCATGATGAACCTCCTCGGCGTGATGGACGGCGCGCTCGTCGCCGTAAATGATGCCGAGCACGCGCTCGCGCATTTCGATGAAATCGGGGCTTGACTTGATCGCGCGCGCGTCGCGGGTGGCGAGAAAGCGGCGGTTGAAATCGAGATCGTAGCTATGCGTGATCCGCCCCGGACGCGGCGACATGACAATCAGCCGGCTCGCCAGAAAGAGCGCCTCCTCCACGCTATGCGTGATGAAGAACAACATCTTCTGCGTGCGCTGCCAGACATCGAGCAATAGCTCCTGAATGGTCTCGCGCGTGAGCGCATCGAGCGCGGCCATCGGCTCGTCCATCAGCAGCATCGCGGGGTCGCAGGTCAGCGCGCGGGCAATGCCCACGCGCTGCTGCATGCCGCCCGACAACTGGTAGATCATGTGCCGGTGAAAGTCCTGAAGGCCGACCAGCGCGAGGTTGCGTTTCGCGATCTCCTCGCGTTGCGCCTTCGGCACGCCCTGCAGCTTCAGGCCAAAGGTGGCGTTGTCGAGCACGTTGAGCCACGGCAGTAGCGCATGCTTTTGAAACACCACGCCGCGATCGGCGCCCGGCCCCTCGACCGGCCGGCCGTTGAGCAGCATCTCACCCGACGACGGCGCGATGAAACCCGCCATCAGCGACAACAGCGTTGTCTTGCCGCATCCCGACGCACCGAGCGCGACGACGAATTCGCCATCGCCGATAGTGAGATCGATGCCGTCGAGCGCTTGCACGCGCTCGCCCGGGCGTCGTCCAGGAAACAACACGCTGACGTTTCTGACCTGCATGCAACTCATATGTCCTCCCGGACCCGGATGTGGCAAGGGCAAGCGGCGCGTGCCCGGATTCAGGCTCATTTCAGCTTTTCAGCCGCCTCGACGTACTCCGCCGTCACGTACTTCGAATAGTCCGGCAGCACCGCGTCGACACGCTTCTGCTGCTTCAGAAAGTCCGCCGTGTCCTTGAGCGCGAAAGCGGCCCGGCTCGACGCGCCGCCGCCGAGCCACTGTTTCGACGCCTGCTCCTGCGCCGACGGATAGCCGTACAACGCAAGCGACTCCGGCACGTCCGCCGGCGCGCCGCCGATCGTCCTGGCGATAGCCACAGCTTGCTTCGACTGCGCGGTCCATTTGGACGGATCGTTGCGATACTGCGCATCGAGATCGGCGATGGCCTTCACGAGCTTCGCCATGAAATCCTTGTGCGCCTCGCCCCACGCGCGGTCGACCGCGATGCCGTCGAACGTCGGCTTGCCCAGTTTCGACAGATCGCCCGACGTGATCAGCACCTTGCCGCTCTTCTTCAATTGCGAAAGCGCCGGGTCCCACACATAGGCGGCGTCGATATCGCCGCGCTCCCACGCCGCCGCGATCTGATTCGGCTGCATGTTGAGAATCTTCACCGACGACGGATCGATGCCCCAATGCTGTAGCGCGAACATCGTGTGATAGTGCGTCGTGGAGACGAACGGCACGCCGATGGTCTTGCCCTTCAGATCCGCCGGCTTCGCGATGCCCGAGCCGTTGCGCACGACCATCGCTTCGGCTTCGTTGATATTGTCGAGAATCCAGAAGAGTTGCGCGTCCACGCCCTGACTGACGGCGGCGGCGAGCGGGCTCGAACCGATTACGCCGATCTTGACGTCGCCCGATGCCATCGCGGTCGCCACCTTCGCGCCGGATTCGAACTGCCGCCAGTTGATCTTGTAGCCGGTCGCCTTGGCGATCGAGCCATCGGCAATGCCGACGACCCACGGATCGACGATTTGCTGATACGCGATCGTCACTTCCTTGTCTTCGGCATGAGCCGCCTGTGCGACGCCCCACGCGCACGCGGCGATTGCGAGCGTTGCCAGCGCGCGCGCCGGTGAGATCTTTCGAAGCAACTTGCCAGGCAGACGTTTCAGGCCGGAGACGCGGATCGTTTTCATGACGGTTCCTGGAGAAGTGGAAAATCGGGCTGGCCGGCGCGGCATCCCCCGTTTCGCTGCGGCCCGTCGCGCATGCAGCGGACCGATGACCGAGTATCCACAGCGAAAAATCCAGGAAGTTAGTGCCAGACGGGACCAATCGTTGAGTCCACATTGCGTCGCGGCTATTCACCGGCACCGAGCGGACCACAAATGCAAACGCCGCGCGTTCTTGCGAACGCGCGGCGCTTTTTCCCGCTTCCGGATCGGAGCGCCTAGAAATCCGTCGTCATCGACAGGAGCACCGTGCGCGGCGCGCCCTGCGTCAGATAACCACCGATGGTCGATGCCCAATACGACTTGTTCGCCACGTTGAGCACGCTCGCGCGGAACGTCGTCGGCTTGCCGAACACCACCGTCGCGTAGCGCGCGCCGAGGTCGAAGCGGTTCCAGTGCGGAATCGACAGCGTGTTCGTCGTGTTGAGATACTGCGAGCCGGTATAGATCCAGCGCGCCGTCAGCGTGAGGCCGTTGAACATCGGCACGTCGTATTCCGCGTTCACGTTGAACAGGAACGTCGGCACGCCGATCGGCTTCTTGCCGTCCGACGATGCATCGGCCAGACCGTATTGCGTCGCGTGGATATACGTCGCGCCCGCGATCAGGCGCACGCCGCGCACCGGCTCGCCGAACACCGACGCCTCGATGCCGCGATTGCGCTGCGTGCCGTCCGAGACGAAATAGTTCGACGCGTTCGTGTAGGTCAGCGGCTTCTCGATCTGGAACGCCGCGAGCGACGCGCCGTACTGGCCGGTGTCGTACTTCGCGCCGACTTCCCATTGCTTCGACTTCTCCGGCGGCAACAGTTGTCCCGTGTTGGCCGCGGTGGCCGGCGCCGCCTCGCCGATCGTCAGCGCTTCGCTGCGGTTCGCGAAGAACGACACGTTCTGCCACGGCTTGACGACGAGGCCGAACAGCGGCGTCGTCACCGAGTCGTTGTAGGCCTCGGTTTGCTGGCCCGTGTAGTCGAAGTTGTTCGCGTGGATGTCCTGATGACGCGCGCCGAGCGTGAGCAGCACGCGGTCGTTGAGGAAGCCGAGCGTGTCCGAGATCGAGACGCTGCGCAGCAGACTGAGCGAGGTGGTCTGCGGATCGGCGAGATTGCCGCCCTGTCCGATGGTCGCCGGATACGGCACTTGCGGCGTGTCGTAGATACTCGACGCCCAGGAGGCGCTGTACGTGTACGCCGACATCGTGTCGACGCGCACGATCGATGCGCCCGCCGTCACGAAGTGCGAAACGGGGCCGGTGTTGAAATGACCGCGCACGCCGGCTTCGGCGGAAGTGCCGTCTTCCTTGTGCGGCACGCCGAGACGCGACTGCGTGACGCCCGTCGTGTTGATGCTCGGCGACGAGTACTCGCCGCGCTCGTCCGTGTGGCGCGCGCCGCCCGTCACGTAGGCCGTCCAGCCCGGCAGGAAGTCGTATTCGGCGCGCAGGATGCCGACCGTGTCTTCGATCGAACTGTAGTTCCAGGACTGCCCGTAGTTGTACGACGCCGACGGCGGTTCGGGAATGTAATTGGCGTAGTCGTACACGGTCGAGCGGCCGCCGTTCACGCGCTGGCGCTGATACAGAAAATCGCCGTACAGACGCAGCTTGTCGCCGCGCCAGTCGAGCGCCACCGCCGTCGTGTTGTCGCGACGATGTTCGTTGTCGATCGACGTCTCGCCATCGTGATTCGCCTGATTCACGCGGATGCCGAACTGCCCTTCGCTGCCGAAGCGGCGGCCGACGTCGAGATGCGCGCCGATCACGCCCGAGGTCTCGCCTTCGAGCGTCACGCGCGTGAGCGGCTTGTCGTCCGCGCGCTTCAGTTGCAGGTTCAGCCCGCCGCCCACCGCCGAGCCGTTCGGCGACGCGCCGTTCAAAAACGCATTGGCGCCCTTGAACACGTCGACGCGCGCGAGCGCATACGTGGAAACGAGCTGGCGCGGCGTGATGCCGTAGAGACCGTTGAGCGAGATGTCATCGCCTTGCAGCTCGAAGCCGCGAATGACGTACACCTCGGAGAAGTTGCCGAAGCCGAGCGCCGTGCGCACCGCCGGATCGTTGGCCAGCACGTCCGAAAGCGTGCGCGCCTGCTGATCCTCGATCAGCTTCGACGTGTACGTCGTCATGCTGAACGGCACGTCGATCATCTTTTGCTGCCCGAGCACGCCGAAATCGGCGCCGCGCGCGACCTGGCCGCCGGCGTAAGTCGGTGCGAGATCGCCCGGCAACTGTTCCTTCGACGCCTGCACCTTGACGGCGGGCAGCGTGCTTTCGGCGGGCGCGCTCGCGCCCTCAGCGTCGTTCGACCCGGCCGATTGCGCGTGTGCTGACAAGGAAAAAACCGCCGCGACAGCCGCGACGATGGCGGCGCTCGACGCACGACGGACGAGCGCCTTCGCAGGCGTCGCCTGCAAGGTTAATACGGGGGAAACGGACATGAATCAGCGGGGAAAAATCGATGTTGGTCGGTCTTCCGTCCCGGGGCGCGAACGGAATCCGGGCGGCATGTTCTGGGTCCCGAGACCGGCCGCGCACGCGCGCGGCGGCACCAGGGCCGTTGTGCGCCGCATTATATTGCAAATAAGATTCGTTATCATTCCGACATCGATAGGGTTGTCGGAACGCAACATCTCACGCAAGCCTGTGAGACGAATCGTGGTTTATGCGAGATTCGTCAGGCTGTCATGAAGTCAGCGAGCGCGCCGCTCGCGCATTCGCCACGGCTGCCGAGTGCCGGCGTGCGGCGCGCTTTCTGAACCAGATCATGAGACCGGTCGCGCTGAGCATCGCGACCGCAATGCCCACCGCGCTTACCAGAATGCGCCCGCCGAGGCCGACGATACGCCCCGAGTGCAACGGAAACTGCGCCTGCATGAAGATGTCGCCGGCCGAGCCGCGGCCCGGAATCGTCGAGCCCGCAAGCGCGTCCGTCTGAGCGTTGTAGTAGAGCCAAGCGTTGCCGAGACCCATGTCGCCGTGATCGTGTCCGGGCGCGAAGAAGCCGACGCCGTAGGCCTTGAACATCGGCGCGTAGTAGAGCGCGCCCATCGGTTCGGTCAGGTTTGCGCGTTTCGCGTCGCGCGCGGCCATCTCCAGAATGTGCTCGCGCGTGGCGGGCGGCTTGCCGGGCGGCCCGGCGCGCACGAGTTCCGGATTGTCGAGAAACGACGGCGAGAGCTTCGAGAACATCGAGACGACCGGACGCATCACGGGCTCGGAAAGATTCATCGAAATCGACGTGAGCGCCATCACGAGCAGCAGGCCCCAGATCCACACGCCGCCAGAGCGATGCAGGTCGAACGTGAGCGCGTAGCCGCCGCGCTTCATGCGGAACGCGAACGACTTGCGCCACGCCTTCACGCTCGGAAACGACAGAATCAGCGCGATGCCGCTATCGAAGAACCACAGAATGCCGACGATGCCGATCAGCCAGGTGCCCGTATCGAAGCCGCCGACGATGGGCAAATGCAGCGTGTAGTGCAGCTTGTAGAGGAACGGCATCAGGTCGATGCGCGCGAGCGACACCACGCCCCACATGCGCTGCGCCTGCACCTGCCCGGTCGCGGGATCGACGGCGATCTGGTTGTACGCGACGTCGAACGGCGCGTTCGTCGCCGGGTTCGTGCGCGGCATCACCATCATTTGGGCGGTGTGTCCCGGCTCGACGCCGAGCGGCAGATACGTCACCTCGACGCGCGGATCGGCGGCCTCGACGCGCCTCGCGAGTTCGAGCGGCGCCAGCGCGGGCCCGTCGGTGCGCGCCTCAAAGAACGACGGATTGAGGAGCGCGTCGATCTCGTGATCCCACGCGATGATCGCGCCGGTGAGCCCCGAGACGAACAGAAAGAGCGCGGTCGCGACGCCGAGCCAGCGATGCAGGCGAACCAGAACCGGTCTCATGCCCGCGAATCCTCGGAGCGATAGTCGTGCGCTGCAATCATCTTTTCGAGGTGATGTAAATAGGAATTGTTCGCATTCTATCGGCGTCTGATCGTACGCACAAGCTTCTCGTAAGCTGCTTATCGATTTTTTGCCGCGCTATTAAGCCCAGTCCGATTGACGGTTGAGTCCATCAGGCGATTTCTGGCCGCGCGCAATGAAGGCTGGACCATTTTCGAGAGTCCCGCGAAACCGTAGCCGTAGCCGGGTCCAACCGGTCGACATACATTGAAATAACTCCCGCGAAACGCCCGCCCTCTGCGCCACAAGGGTTTGCGGGCGGGCCGTGACATTCCGTGAAATAGTTTGTGCGTGGTTTTTAACCAGGCCGATCGCCAAAATGGGTTCATTCGCAACCACCCACCAAGGCGAACCATCATGGAACTGGAGCTGCTCGGAAAAATTTCGCTGTACGCGATGGGCATCGTTCTCGCCGCGTCGATGATCGAAGCTGTCGTCCTGCACTTCAAATACAAAGGCACCGACAAGGCCTTCGACTGGCACGAGACCTGGATCTCGCTCGTCGATCTCATCGGCCGCAAGCTGCTCGCCTTCGTGCCGATCTCGCTCGCGACCCCGGTGTTCAACTTCGCGTGGGAGCATCGCATCCACACGGTCACGACGAACACCGCGCTGACGCTCTTTCTGCTCTTCATCGGACAGGAGTTCTGCTACTACTGGTATCACCGCGCGTCGCACACGATCCGCTTTTTCTGGGCGAACCACGCGGTGCATCACTCGCCCAACCAGCTGACGCTGTCGTCCGCGTATCGTCTCGGCTGGCTGACCAAGATCGCGGGTTCGGCCATCTTCTTCACGCCGCTCGTGTGGCTCGGCGTGAAGCCGGATGTGGTGCTCGCAGTCGTGTCGATCAACCTGCTCTACCAGTTCTGGCTCCACGCAACCTGGATTCCGAAGCTCGGCTGGCTCGAATATGTGTTCAACACGCCGTCGTCGCATCGTGTGCATCACGCTTCGAACGCAGCGTATCTCGATGCGAATTTCGGCGGCGTGCTGGTCGTCTTCGATCGCCTGTTCGGAACCTACGTGGAAGAGCGCGCCGAGGAACCGTGTGTCTACGGCCTGACGACGCCGGTGACGTCGCATAACCCGATCGTCGTCGAGATGCAGCACTGGGTCAGCCTCGCGAAAGACATGTTCCACGCGAAGAGCGTCGCGGATGCGCTCGGCTTCCTGCTGCGTCCTCCGGGCTGGCTGCCCAACGGCGAAGGCCACACGACCGACGAATTGCAAAAGCGCGCCAGGGCGATCGAACAACAACCGGCCCACGTCGGCCAATAAGAAAAGCTTCTCGGCGGTAGCTTCGAATCCCGATGTCCGGCTCGCGCCCACATCGGGATTTTTTTATTTTCTGCGATGGATGGTCGCCGCCGCCACGCCCGCCGCCGCGAACGCGCATACGGCGGACAGCGCGGCGACCGCGCGCAACGCATCGGCGATCGCATCGGCCTGTGCGCGGGCAAGCGGCGTCGATGGCGCGGCGGTTTTCGGCTCGGCATCGAGCGCGCGCATGCTCTCGCGCGGCAAATGCAGACGATCGAGCCGCGCCGACAAAGCCGCGTCGTGCGACCACACGAACACGATCCCGAGCACGGCGATCGCGAGCAGGCTCGCCACGCGCGCCACCGCGTTGTTGATGCCCGACGCAATGCCCGCGCGCCCGCTTCCCGCCGACGCCATCACGGTCGTCGTGAGCGGCGCCACGGTGATCGTCATGCCGAGTCCGAGCACGATCAGCGCGGGCAGAAAACCCGTCCAATAGCGCCCCGCGACGATCGGCAGCGCGAGCATCGCGAAGCCGAGACCCGCGACGCACGGACCGGCGATCAAGAGCGCACGCGCACCGAAGCGGCTCGTCAGCCCGCCCGTGAAGCGCGAGAACAGGCCGATGACGAGCGGCATCGGCAATACCGCCGCGCCCGCTTCGGTCGCGCTGAAGCCGTATGCGCGGATCAGCGTGAACGGCAGGAAGAACAGCACGCCGCCGAGCCCGAAGTAGAGCAGCAGCGTGACGAGATTCGCGCCGCTGAAATCGCGCGAGCGGAAGATGTCGAGCGGCACCATCGGATCGCGCGATTTGACTTCGATCGCGATGAACGCGGCGAGCAGCACGACGCCCGCGCCGATCATCGCGAGCACGAGCGGATCGGCGAAACCGCGCGACGGCGCCTCCGTGAGACCGTACGTCAGCAAGGCGAGGCCCGCTGCGGTGGTCGCAGCGCCCGGCCAGTCGAGTGTCTGCGGCGCGTCGGCATCGTGGCTATCGGGCACGGACGCCATCGCGAGCGCGATGGTCGCTGCGGCGAGCGGCAGGTTGAGGAAGAAAATCGCGCGCCAGGAGAATGTGTCGACGAGCCAGCCGCCGGCCGCCGGTCCGACCGACGACGTGATCGCGCCGACGCCCGCCCACGTGCCAATCGCGCGCCCGCGCGCTTCGCCCTCGAACACCGCGCCGATGATCGCGAGGCTGCCCGGCACGAGCAGCGCCGCGCCGATGCCCTGCAACGCGCGCGCGGCGATGAGCCAGCTCATGCCGGGCGCGAAGCCGCACGCCGCCGACGCGACCGTGAATATCGCGATGCCCGCGACGAACACCTTGCGGCGGCCGAGCTTGTCGCCCATCGCTCCGCCGACGAGCACGAGCGCGCCGAGAAACAGCAGATACGCGTTGACGACCCACTGCATCGCCGCAATGCTCGCGCCGAGCTCGCTCTGGATCGACGGCAGCGCGACGTTGACGACCGAGCCGTCGATGAACGCCATGCTCGACCCGAGAATCGTCGCCGAAAGGGCGAGGCGCTTGCGCCCACAGGGATGACCGGCCGCGACGGGCTGCGCGCGAATAACGAGTTCATCGCAAGGACTCGCGTGCGAGGCGACCGCGTGCGCTCGTTGCTGGCTATCGGGATGTCCGGGATGTCGGCTGGTCAATGACGTTCCTCGTCTCACGTTTCTTGTTTTGTCGACGAATGTCCAAGTACGAGAGGCTAACCGAGTCCGCATGTCCGCGCCGGCAACGTGGTTGGCAAGTTTAAATGATAATGGTTATCATTAACGAATCCCGAGTACGCAGGCATCCGGTCGACGCAAAGGGCGATGGAACAGGAGCCCTCGCCATGCGTCAGCACATTGCAGACTTCGCCGCCGATAAACCGGCTTCGGACGCCCCGAGTCTGCCGCTCTGGGAAACCGCGATGCGCCAAGCCGTGAACGCCGAGCGCGACCGGCAAACCACGCTGGCGCTCGCCGGTTACGAACGGGCGCTCGCGATCGCGCACCGTCTGATCGCCGCGCCGCCCGCGGGCCGCGCCGACGATTGCCTCGCCGCGCTCGTCGTCTCGCATCTAAATCTCGCCGATCTTCGCGTCGCTCAAGGCGATCCGAACGCGGCCGCCCTCGTCCTCTGCCGCGCGCATGAAGCGCTCGCCGCGTTGTCCATCGACGCCGCGCGGCCTGCATCGCTGCGGCACGCCGCCTTGCGTCATGGCCGCGAAACGTATGTCGCGCTGATTCGCCATATCGCGTGGCATGGACCGCATCCGCTCATCACGCGAGCGATCGCGGACGCCGACGCCGCGCTTCACGGCGCGAGTTCGGCGCGCCACTGAACCCATCCATCGATCCGAAAGGAGAACGACGATGCCTTACACCTTGCCTCCCCTGCCCTACGCCTTCGATGCGCTCGAACCGAATATCGACGCTCGCACGATGGAAGTTCATCACACGAAGCATCACCAGACTTACGTGAACAACCTGAACGCGGCGCTGGAGAAAACGGATCGTCGGGACGTGCCGGTCGAAACGCTGATCGCGCAGATCGACGCGCTGCCCGAGGCTATCCGCATGGCCGTGCGCAACAACGGCGGCGGTCACGCGAACCATAGTCTCTTCTGGACGATCATGTCGCCCGACGGCGGCGGCGAGCCGCAAGACGCACTCGCCGATGCGATCGACAAAGACCTCGGCGGCTTCGATGCCTTCAAGGAAGCCTTCACGAAAGCCGCGCTCACGCGCTTCGGCAGCGGCTGGGCGTGGCTTGGTGTCGACGCGCAAGGCAGGCTCGCCGTCGAAAGCACAGGCAATCAGGACAGTCCGTTGATGGCCGGCATCGCGTCGGGCAATACGCCGATTCTTGGCCTCGACGTGTGGGAACACGCGTATTACTTGAAGTACGAGAACCGCAGGCCGGAGTACATCGCAGCGTTTTTCAACGTGATCCACTGGCCGGAAGTCGCGCGCCGATACGCGGCGGCGCGCGGCGATCAGGGATGATCGGACGCGACGCGCATCGACCGCGTTGGCACGCACGCGCCGGCCCGAGCGGGTTAAGCTAGCCACTTCCGCTCGCATCGAGATGACGCCATGAGTCGAATAGCCGGAGTCGCGCAAAGCCGATGGCTCGCCGATGCGCGCGAGGAAATCGCCGCGGCGCTTCGAACATCCGACGAAGCGTGGCTTCACGACATGAGCATGCGCTGGGGTTGCCGTCTCGCGATGCTCGTCGCGGATTTCGGCGTGCGCGTGATGCTGCATGAAGAAGGCATTGTTATGAAGTTAGAGCCGCCATCGGAGATCGACGGCGCGCTCATCGAAGTCGACCACGGCAAGCCCGACTCCCTCGCCCGCGCGGCCTGGATCAAGCTTTCGAGGTTCGAGGAACACGCGATCGCCGTGCTCGAAGCGAGCGCGCTCATTCAGGGCGACGCGCAATGCACCGCCTGCCGCGAAACAATTCTCGCGTGGCGTCAGATGCTCATAGCCGCGAACGAGTGGCCGAGAGAGGAAGCGGACCCGTACATCAGCCACGCTTGCCGGCCGATCTTGAAACGGTTCATGAATCTCGCATCGTGCGCGACGGACGGGCGTCAGTTCGAACTCGCGCGCGAAGGCGATTACGCAGAGACGTGGCGCGAGTTCGAGAACTTCTGCTCGAATGAAGACGCCTCGCCCGTGACCGGATGGGGCCGCAAGTATCGGCATCCGCCGGACGCATTGCCGATGCCTCACGCGTTCGAAGTCAAGACCGAAGCGCGTCCCGCCGCCTGAAGCCACCGGCGCGTTCGATGTATCACGCGTGGCGTCCGGCCATCGCAAACCTCGTACACGTCGCCGCTTGCCTATTACGTGGACACTGCACGAAAGACAGTCATGCGTTGACCGGCTGCGATCAGAAGCGATGCCGCAAGCCGACCGTCGCTTCGACCTGATTGCTCGTGGACGATGGGGCCGTGAGGCCGTTGATCCATGCCACGCCCAATGGCGAATTGCTGCTGGCGCTCACGCCTTGCCACACGCCCTGGATGTAGACGTCGGTGCGCCGCGAGAAGCTATAGCCAGCCATCGCGCTGACCTGGTTCCAGTGCGGATTGCCGCTGCCAGCGAGACCGCTCGCGCGCGAATACGTGTACGCAGCGGAAAGCTCCACGGCGGGCGTCAGCGTATAACGCACGTTGCCCTCGAAGTTCTGCACATGCGTGCTCAGGCCGGTCTGGAACAACTCCGTCAGATTCGTCTGCGTGTAGACGAGTCCCGCCACCGCCGGGCCGATCGCGTAGCTCACGCCCGCGCCCCACGTCTGCTGACGGCTCGACAGCGCGCCCAGCGGAACGGCCGTCGTCGTGAGCACGCCTTGTAGCGACGATCCCGTCGTATCGGTGACGGCGCCGTTGGCATTGAGTTGTCCCGGCGTCGCGGCGTCGCTGTTGAGTTGCAGGAAGCCCGCGCCGAAATTAAGCGGCCCCCACATATAGGAAACGCCGAAGCTATACGCGCGATTGTTCGAAAAGCCGCCGGCCTGATTGGAAAAGCCATATAACGCGCCGAGTTTGAATCCCGCGAAATCGGGACTCTGATACTTCACGGCGTTATTGATCTGGAACGAATCGTTGAGGTTATCGATGTCGAATGGATGCGCGAAATGCGTCCCGCCATACTCCGTGCCCGTCAATGAAAGCGGCGCGACGAAATCGACCATGTCGTCGGTCTGACGGCCGAACGTGATAACACCGTAATCGCGGCTCGACAAGCCGACATAGGCCTGTCGGTTGAAGATGCGGTTATTCACGGTGTATTGCCCGTTGTTCAGATTGAAGCCGCTTTCCAGATTGAAGATAGCTTTCAATCCGCCGCCCAGATCTTCCGCGCCGCGCAAACCCCAGCGGCTGTACTGGACAGGGCCGCTCTTCAGTTCCCAATTGCTGTGCCCGCCGCCGGTGGGGCCTATCTGATTGTTCGAATACGTGATGCCCGCGTCTATGAGGCCGTACAGCGTCACGCTGCTCTGCGCGTGGGCCGCGCCGGTGAGCGTGATCATCGTCGTCGCACCGGTTATAAGCAACTTGTTCATTTGCTTGGGGCTCCATCGATGTCGGTGAAAGACGCGGCGTGCATCATCACTTTATGCGACCGAATCGACAACCGGCAACCTAAAAATATCGCGCACGAGCACGCAGACAAACGAGCGCTTAAAAGTCGTGCCGCACCGAGAATGTCACGCCCTTTTCGTGCTCGTGATTTGCGCCGAGTTGCGGGTTGGCATAAAAATGCCAGTCGTCTTCGTCGCCCGTGATGTCGTCGCGCGGGCGCACCGGAACGGGGATCGCATCCGGCGACGGCGGCAACGGATAAGCCCGCACGAGCTGGCTCAGATCGGGATGAGCTTTCTTGTCGTATTTCGACAACGTGACGGCATCGAGCGCGTCTATCGTAGCTTTGAAAACATATCGCGGATGACGAGGCCCGACCCGATGTGCGCCTTCGGTCGAGACAATGGCCGGAGGAGGAAAGAACAGCACATTCGCCGCCACTCGCTGAATGGTAATCATGCGAGTTTGCTCGCTGGCCGATGCAAAGCTGCCGACAACAAAAGCCATGATGCCGGCGACCCAATATCTTCTGATATGGCGTGTCATCGAGTGCCCGAATGACGCTACGGTCGAATGAAATTCAGCGTTCTTTAATCATTTTAATTCATTTGCCGGCCCGTTTCATGGCAGTGACGCCATCAAGCAACGGGGATTCGCGAATCGCATCGGCGGATTGTGCAGCGAATCGAAACGCATCGCTCGAATTGCTCGACTAGTTTCACAATTGTGCGCGCAGCAACTATCTTGGAGAGCATCCCGAATCAGATGACGCACTCTTCGGAGATCACATCATGCTTGCGCGCAAGCTATGGCTCATAGCCTTATCCACGGCAATGCTCGTCAGCGCCGCCCCAAATGCATCTTATGCCACGGAACAGGCACAACAACGCCGCGCGGGACGCGACGTCCGCCAGGACACGCGTCAGCACGCCCGCCATACGAAACAGGATTGCCGCGCCGCAAATCAGCAATCGAACGCGCATTGCCGTCAGGACAAGCGCGACACGAAACAGCATGGGCGGCAAGCAGCACGCGACATCAAGTATTGATTTGCAGGACCGCGTTTGCTTCTTCTTATCGCATTTCCGCAATTGCCGATGAACCTTCATTGAAAGGAGACGTCGTGATGAGTAAGCATTCCAAGAATGGCGTGTCGCATTCTTCTGCGCTGGAAGGCGAAGAACTTCGCCTCGTCGATTCGTGGTGGCGCGCGTGTAACTATCTTTCGGCGGGCATGATCTTCCTCGCCGATAACCCGCTGTTGCGCGAACCGCTGAAAGCCGAGCACGTGAAGCATCGCCTGCTTGGGCACTGGGGCGCGAGCCCCGCGCTATCGTTCGTGTGGGCGCATCTGAACCGCGTCATCAGGCGCGACGATCTCGATGTGATCTTCATGGCCGGCCCCGGTCACGGCGCGCCCGGCGTGCTCGGTCCCGCATATCTCGAAGGCACGTATTCGGAGGTGTATCCGGACAAGAGCGAAGACGCTGAAGGCATGCAGAAGTTCTTCAAGCAGTTTTCCTTTCCCGGGCATATCGGCTCGCATGTAACGCCCGAAACGCCGGGATCGATTCATGAAGGCGGCGAACTCGGCTATAGCCTTTCTCACGCCTATGGCGCGGCGCTGGACAATCCCGAGTTGATCGTCGCGTGCGTCGTCGGCGATGGCGAAGCGGAAACCGGTCCGCTCGCCACCGCCTGGCATTCGAACAAGTTCATCAATCCCGCGCGCGATGGCGCTGTGCTGCCGATCCTGAACCTGAACGGCTACAAGATCGCCAATCCGACGATCCTCGCGCGCATCAGCCATGACGAACTTGAGGCCTTGTTCGTAGGCTATGGTTATCGGCCTTATTTCGTCGAGGGATCGGATCACGCCGAGATGCACCAGAAGATGGCGCAAACGCTCGATGCCGCCACCGCCGAGATCCGCGCAATCCGGGACAAGGCGCGCAACGGCAAGAACGTCGAACGGCCGCGCTGGCCGATGATCGTCTTGCGCACGCCGAAAGGCTGGACTGGCCCGAAGGAAATCAACGGCCATAAGGTCGAAGGCTCGTGGCGCGCGCATCAAGTGCCGTTCTCCGACGTGCATAACAATCCCGCGAATCTCGCCGTGCTCGAACGCTGGATGCAAAGCTATAAGCCCGAAGAGCTTTTCGACGAAAGCGGCCGCCTGCGTGAAGAGATCCGCGCGATCGCACCTGTCGGCACGCGACGCATGAGTGCGAATCCGCATACGAACGGCGGCGTGCTGCGCAAGGAACTCAAGCTGCCCGATTTCCGCGACTATGCCGTCGATGTCGGCCAGGCCGGCAAGATCCTGCATGAGAACACACGCCCGCTCGGCGCTTTCCTGCGCGACGTAATGCGTTGCAACATGGACCGGTTTCGCGTGTTCGGCCCCGACGAAACGGCGTCGAATCGCCTTCAGGCGATCTATGAAGTCAGCAAGAAAGTCTGGATGGCCGATCTTCTGCCCGAGGACGAAGACGGCGGCGAACTGTCACGCGACGGCCGCGTGATGGAAATGCTCTCCGAGCACACGCTGCTCGGCTGGCTCGAAGGCTATCTGCTTTCAGGGCGACATGGCTTCTTCCACACTTACGAAGCTTTCGCGCATGTTATCGATTCGATGTTCAATCAGCACGCAAAGTGGCTCGACATCTGCAAGAACCATGTGCCGTGGCGCGCGTCGGTGTCGTCGGAAACGATTCTGCTTTCTTCGACCGTGTGGCGGCAGGATCACAACGGCTTCTCGCATCAGGACCCGGGCTTCATCGATCTCGTCACCAACAAGAGCCCATCGGTCACGCGCGTGTATCTGCCGCCCGATGCCAACACGCTGCTCGTCGTGGCCGACCAATGTCTGCGCTCGACAGACTGCATCAATGTGATCGTCGCGGACAAGCAGAAGCATCTGCAGTTCACGACCATCGACGAAGCGATCGTGCATTGCGCGAAAGGCATGGGCGTATGGCGTCGCGCGAGCACCGATGAGAACGACGAGCCCGACGTCGTGCTCGCCTCTTGCGGCGATGTCGCGACGCAGGAAGCACTGGCGGCCGCGGCGATTCTGCGGGAGCGTCTGCCCGAATTGAAGCTGCGCTTCGTGAACGTGGTCGACCTGTTCAAGATGCAGCCCAACACCGAGCATCCGCATGGTTCGAGCGTGCGCAATTTCGAAAGCCTGTTCACGCTAGACAAGCCCGTGATCTTCAATTTTCACGGCTATCCGTGGCTGATCCACAGGCTCGCCTACCGGTTCCGCAATCACGAGAACATGCACGTGCGAGGCTATAAAGAAAAAGGCAACATCAATACGCCGCTCGAACTGGCCATACTCAATCAGGTCGATCGGTTCAATCTCGTTATCGACGTGCTCGATCGCGTGCCGCGCTTGCAGGCAAGGACCGCGCATTTAAGGGAAGACATGAAGAACACGATCATCGGCCACCTCGACTACGCGCATACGCACGGCACCGACAAGCCGGAAATCGCGGAATGGGTGTGGCCGTTCTGATTCAGGGCGATTCCCTGAGCACGCGAAGATCCGGCTGCACGGCGCCGTCCGTTGCACGCCGGGTCTCCGTCTGAATATGCATCTGCGGCAATAGCATCTCGATGCCGGCTTCATCCATCTTGAGTTTGAGCCGCGCGTTGAACGCGCGCGCCACGCTCCATTGCTTTAGCGGCTTCGTCTTGATCTGCCCTTTCACGACGATACAGTTCGCCTCGAAGCGTTCGAGTCCCCACACATCGACCGGTCCGAGAATTTCGTTGCGAAAGCGGAAGTCGGCAATCATGTCCGCGCCCACCTCGTTGATCATGCGCGTGATGTCGTCCAGCTTCGCCGAGAACGGCACGCGGATTTCGAACACCGCGTTCGCGAAATCGCGCGACAGGTTCTTCACGATTTTGATCTGCGAGAACGGAATGGTGTGAACCGCGCCTTGCCCGTCGCGCAGACGCACCGTGCGGATCGTCAGGTCCATCACGGTGCCCGCGTGTCCGCCGTCGATGTCGATCCAGTCGCCGACCGAGATCGTCTCCTCGACGATGATAAAAAGTCCCGTGATCAGATCGGTGACGAGCGTCTTCGCGCCGAAGCCGACCGCGAGGCCGATCACGCCCGCACCCGCGAGCAGCGGCGTCAGATTGATGCCGAGACTCGCGCACGCGATGATGGCCGCGAGGCTCGCGACCGTCACGAAGATTCCGTTGCGCACGAGCGGCAACATCGTGCGGGCGCGCACGCCGGGACTGAGCGCCTTGTTGCGCGAACTGTTCGGGCCGAGCGCTTCGAGAATGACGGTGTCGAGGACGATCCAGATGAACCACGCGCCGAACACCGTCGCGACGACCGCGATCAGCGCGTGTCTGAAGCCGGGTGTCATCGCGCCGTGCCTGATGAGCCGCGCGATCGGTCCGCTCCATAACTCAAGCTCGAAGCGCAGATACGCCAGCCAGATCAGCAGCACGAGCAGCGTGCATCCGAAGCGCAACAGCCGCGAGAGATGCGGTGCGCGGCGTTGCGCGCGCGTGTCGCGCCGACGCGTCAGGTGCAGCAGCAACGCGGATACGAACAGGGTGAGCACGAGCAGCGCGGCGCTGAGCAGCGACGGCCGCAGCACGTCGCCTTCCGCGCCGCGCCCGTCGATGATCGCGACCACCGACGCCACCGCGATCAGCAGTATCGGGATATGCCAGAGCGACGCGAGGATATCGAGTGCTTCCGTTGCGAACTGATGATCGCGCCTGCGCCCATACGGGCGATTGCGGATCAGATGCGTGACGGGCCGCCGGTAAGCCAGCGCGAAATAGCCGGCGAGCAACGCCGCGGCGAGACTCGCGAAAGTCGACACGACGCCCGCGAGATTGGGTCCGAGTTGTCGCGTGACATCGGCGTTGGCGGTGGCGTCGCCGAGCGCGCCGCATGCGCCGATCGCAAAGAGCGGCCAGAGCGTGCGCGTCAGCAATTGCTGCACGGCCACGCGCCGATGCGCCGTGCTGAACACCGAGAACACGATCATGCAGATCGACGAGAAGATGGAACCCGCGACGATCGCATAAGCAACGACGAGCCCGAGCGTGCGGCCGAGCGCATCGGGCGTCGCGCGCACGAAGAGCAGCAACGCGAAGAACGCGACGACCCACGGTCCGGTCCGACGCAGCGCGAACGAGAGCAATTGGACCGACGTCGGATTCGGCGCGAGCGCGACGTCCCGGCCATAACGCGCGAAAATGCGCCGCTGCACGCCGATCAGCACGAACGCGCACAGGCCCCATCCCGCGAGCGTCGCGGCCATGCCGGTGAATATCGCGCCGAGCGATTCGCCTTTCGCGCCCGTGACCATGGCCTGCAATTCGCCCGCGGCCGCATTGCGGCGCGCCGACCAGAAGCGCAGCGGCGTGAGTCCTGCGCTGAGATTCGTTTCGACCGATGCAATGCCCGATGCGATCGCGCCAAGCAGATCGGCATTGGCGGGCGCGGGCGCGGCGGGCGCGGCTTTCTGCGTGGCGTCGCGCAGGGCTTTCAGTTGCGTGACGAGCGCGCTGCGTTGCGCGTCGTTGTCGAGCGTGCCGATGAGGCTGTTCAGCGAACGCACCATTTCGGCCTGACTCGCGGGCGAAGGCGCGGACGCGGCCGACGCGCCGGAGGCCGGCTGCGGCGCGACGAACTTCTGCATCGCATCGGTCAGCGGCGCGGCCATCACGGAAAGCGCGCATGCCGCACATCCGATGAAGACGCCGAGCGCGATCAGAACATGTCCCGTTACGATGCGCCGCGTGAATGCGCTCATGGAGCTTCCCTCGGAGATGTCATCCCCGTTTGCGAAATCTCGAATGAATTGCGAACGATTTCGAAACACTGCAAGCGTGGCCTCTGCGGCTCTCGCGCAAAGATTAGCGTATCGATACACGCGTGCCGTCGGCATTGCAAGTTACGGGCAAACGCAAGGGACCAGGCCGTTTTATTCGGCGGCGCCGCTCAGTACAACGCGCCGGAAGAATTGCGCGAGCACGTCCTCGGCGAATTGCGCGGGCACCGATTGCGGGTCCGACGAATAGAAGAACTGCACGCCGTCGCACAGCGCGATGAGCCCGAGCGCCATCTGTTCCGGCGGCATCGTGAGCGGCGTGCCCACGCGCTCGGAAAACGCCCTGATGTAATCGGTCGTGGACTGACGCAACTCGCGCATCAGCGCGTTGAAGCTCTCGCGGAACTTCGCGTCCCGGCTCGCGTGCAGTTTCGCTTCGACCCATAGCAGAAAGCACGCGTTGTTCTGGTAGCACTCGCTGTAGTACTGCAGCACGCGCGCTTCCATGTCGGCGCGCGAGGCCTCGCCATCTTCGAAGATCGTGGAGAGGCGCTGCATGATCGTGTCGTGATCGCGCTTGAGCACTTCGAGCAGCAACTCGGCCTTGCTCGAAAAATTCGAGTAGAACGCGCCGCGCGTGTAGCCCGCGTCGGCGGCCACGTCTTCGACGCTCGATGCGCCGAATCCCTTCTTGGTGAACACCGCTTGCGCAGCGTCGAGCAAACGCTGGCGCGTCTGGTCGCGACTCTGCTCGCGGGTAAGGCGTACTGGTTTCATGCGCGAAGTGTAGCATCGCCGGGCTTACAAATCCGTCTTTGCATTCGGATACAGGTCTGTATTAGAATTCATCTCGTATTTATGTCCGGGTCGTCGAAACCCTTGCCGGACGGGGCTTTCCGGTCGATGCACCGATCCGCCCCGCTCACGCTAGTATCTCGAAATTGCCGCCGGGCAGCCCATTCTCCTGCTTCGCCCATGAGCGGCGCGTCACTGTTTCGAGGCGCGCGGCACCATGCCCTTGCGGGCGCCGAGGTTCCTGTGAAGCTCTTGCACTCACCCGCGTCGATCGTCGCGCGCGCGGCATTCGTCCCGATCGTCTGCGTTGCGCTCGTCGCCTGCAAGCGGCATGAGACGCCCGCGCCCGCGCCGCGTCCGGTCGTCGCCGTGGCGGCGCAAGCCGATGGTCACGCGAACGCATCCAGCCTGCCCGGTCAGGTTCAATCGCGCTATTCGACGCCGCTTTCCTTTCGCATCAACGGCAAGATTCTCGAACGGCGCGCGCGCCTCGGCGATAGCGTGAAGGCGGGCCAGGTCGTCGCCCGGCTCGATCCCGCCGATGCCGAGAAGAACAGCGCAAGCGCCCGCGCGCAGCTCGACGCCGCCGAGCATCAGCTCGTCTATGCGAAGCAGCAACTCGACCGCGATCGCGCTCAGGCCGCAGAAAATCTCATCGCGCCCGCGCAGCTCGAACAGACGCAGAACGCCTACGCATCCGCGCTCGCGCAGCGCAATCAGGCGCAGCAGCAGGCCGGGCTGTCCGCCGATCAACTGCGCTACGCGACGCTGGCCGCCGATCACGCGGGCGTGATCACCGCCGAGCAGGCCGACACCGGCCAGAACGTCACGGCGGGCCAGGCGGTCTACACGCTTGCATGGAGCGGCGACATCGACGTGATCTGCGACGTGCCCGAAGCCACGCTCGCCGCATTCGCCGTGGGGCACGAAGCGAGCGTGAAGCTCGCGGCATTGCCGGGGAAGACCTTCAAGGCGCGCGTGCGCGAGCTCTCGCCCGCCGCCGACACGCAAAGCCGCACCTGGCGCGCGAAGCTCACGCTCGAAGCGCCGACGCCCGACGTGCGCCTCGGCATGACGGCGGATATCGCGTTCGCATCGGCGAGTGCGGACAAGGGCGCGTTCACGATTCCATCGACGGCGCTCTTTCACGACAACGGCCATCCCGCCGTATGGATCGTGAAGCAACCGGGCGATGCGCTCGAACTGCGACGCGTCGAAGTCGCGCGCTATGGCGAGCGCACCGTGACGCTCGCGGGCGGCATCGAAGCGGGCGAGCGCATCGTGTGGCAAGGCGTGCATACGGTTTCGGCGGGCGAGAAAGTGCGCGTCGTCGCGCCGCTGCATCCCGAGGACTTCGCGTCATGAGCGACCCTCGCGACGACGACGCGTATCGCCACGAAGAAGGCCGCTTCAATCTCTCGGCGTGGGCGCTGCGGCATCGCGCGCTCGTCGTGTTCCTGATCGCGATGGCGACGATCTTCGGCATCCTCGCGTACACGCGGCTCGCGCAGTCGGAAGATCCGCCCTTCACGTTCCGCGTGATGGTGATCCGCACGTTCTGGCCCGGCGCGAGCGCGCGTCAGGTGCAGGAGGAAGTGACCGACCGCATCGCGCGCAAGCTGCAGGAAACGCCGCATACGGATTTCATGCGCAGCTATTCGCGCCCCGGCGAATCGCTCATCTTCTTTCAGATGAAGGATTCCGCGCCCGCGAAGGACGTGCCCGAGGAGTGGTATCAGATCCGCAAGAAAGTGGGCGATATCGCCGCAACCTTGCCGCCTGGCGTGCAAGGCCCGTTCTTCAACGACGAGTTCGGTGACGTCTACACCAACATCTATGCGCTCGAAGGCGACGGCTTCTCGCCCGCGCAACTGCACGACTACGCCGATGCGTTGCGCACGGTCCTGTTGCGCGTGCCCGGCGTCGCGAAGGTCGATTACTTCAGCGATCAGGAAGAGCGCATCTATGTGGAGATTCCCAATACCACGCTCACGCGTCTGAACATTTCGCCGCAGCAGATCGCGCAGGCTATCGACGGACAGAACGCGGTCTCGACGGCCGGCGTTTTGACGACGCCCAACGACCGCGTGTTCGTGCGCCCGAGCGGTCAGTTCAAAAGCGTCGACGCGCTCGCCGATACGCTCATCAACGTGAACGGCCGCTCGTTCCGGCTCGGCGATATTGCAACGGTCAAGCGCGGCTATATCGATCCGCCCGCCACGCAGATGCGTTCGGCCGGCGCGAGCGTGCTCGGCATCGGCGTCACGATGCAACCGGGCGAAGACGTCGTGCGTCTGGGCAAATCGCTCGACGGCGAGATGATCAAGTTGCGTGCGCAACTACCTGCGGGTTTGAAGCTGACTGAAGTGTCGAGCATGCCGCACGCGGTCTCGCATTCCGTCGACGACTTTCTCGAAGCGGTCGCCGAAGCGGTCGTCATCGTGCTGATCGTGAGTCTCGTGTCGCTCGGCGTGAGGACGGGCATGGTCGTCGTGATCTCGATTCCGATCGTGCTCGCCGTCACCGCGCTCTTCATGTATCTCTTCGATATCGGCCTGCACAAGGTCTCGCTCGGCACGCTGATTCTCGCGCTCGGCCTGCTCGTCGATGACGCGATCATCGCCGTCGAGATGATGGCCGTGAAGCTCGAACAAGGCTGGAACCGCACACGCGCCGCCGCGTTCGCCTACACGAGCACGGCATTTCCGATGCTGACCGGCACGCTCGTCACCGTCGCGGGCTTCCTGCCGATCGCGCTCGCGAAATCGAGCACCGGCGAGTACACGCGCTCGATCTTCGAAGTGTCGGCGATCGCGTTGATCGCATCGTGGCTCGCGGCGGTCGTGCTGATTCCGTTGCTCGGCTACAAGCTCCTGCCCGAGCGGAAGAAGGAAGCGCATCTGCCCGACGATCACGAGCACGATATCTACGACACGAAGTTCTACGGACGCCTGCGCCGCTGGGTCGGATGGTGCGTGAAGCGGCGCTTCGTCGTGCTCGCGATCACGGTCGCGCTCTTCGTCATCGCGATGGCGGGCTTCACGATCGTGCCGCAGCAGTTCTTTCCAAGCTCGGACCGGCCCGAGTTGCTGATCGACGTCAGATTGCAGGAAGGCGCTTCGTTCGACGCGACGTTGCGCGAAGCGAAGCGGCTCGAAGAAGCGCTTAAGGGCCGCGATGAAATCGATCATGTGGTGAGCTTCGTCGGCACGGGCGCGCCGCGCTTCTATCTGCCGCTCGATCAGCAATTGCCGACGCCGAACTTCGCGCAATTCGTCGTCACCGCGAAGTCGGTCGAAGCGCGCGAACAACTCGCGCGCTGGCTCGATCCGATGTTGCGCGAGCGCTTCCCCGCCGTGCGCACGCGCCTGTCGCGTCTGGAGAATGGTCCGCCGGTCGGCTATCCGGTGCAGTTCCGCGTGAGCGGCGACGATATCGGAACGGTACGTCATATCGCCGAGCAAGTCGCCGCCGACATGCGCGCCGATTCGCGCACGACCAACGTGCAGTTCGACTGGGACGAGCCATCCGAGCGCTCGGTGCGCTTCGAGATCGATCAGCAGAAAGCGCGCGATGCGGGCGTCACGTCGCAGGACATAGCGAGCTTTCTCGCGATGACGCTGACCGGCACGACCGTCACGCAGTATCGCGAACGCGACAAGCTGATCAGCGTCGATTTGCGTGCGCCGCGCGCCGAACGTGCCGATCCTTCGCGGCTCGCGACGCTCGCGATGCCGACGCCGCACGGACCGGTGCCTTTGGGCGCGCTGGGCCGCGTCGTCGATACGCTCGAATACGGCGTGATCTGGGAACGCGACCGTCAGCCGACCATCACCGTGCAATCGGACGTGAAGGGCGACGCGCAAGGCATCGACGTGACGCACGCCATCGACGAGAAGCTCGACGAGATTCGTCGCGCGTTGCCGGTGGGTTATCGCGTCGAAGTGGGCGGATCGGTGGAGGAAAGCGGCAAGGGCCAGGCGTCGATCAACGAGCAAATGCCGGTGATGGTGATTGTCGTGCTCACGCTCCTGATGATCCAGTTGCAGAGCTTCTCGCGCGTGATGATGGTCGTGCTCACCGCGCCGCTCGGACTGATCGGCGTGGTCGTGACGCTGCTCGCGTTCGGCAAGCCCTTCGGCTTCGTCGCGATGCTCGGCGTTATCGCGATGTTCGGCATCATCATGCGCAATTCGGTGATTCTCGTCGATCAGATCGAGCAGGACATCGCCTCGGGACACAAGCGTTTCGATGCGATCATCGGCGCGACCGTGCGGCGCTTCAGGCCGATCACGCTGACGGCCGCCGCCGCCGTGCTCGCGCTCATTCCGCTTCTGCGCAGCAACTTCTTCGGCCCGATGGCGACCGCGCTGATGGGCGGCATCACGAGCGCGACCGTGCTCACGCTGTTCTATCTGCCCGCGCTCTACGCCGCGTGGTTCCGCGTGAAGCTCGACGAACGCGAAGGAGCATCGACATGAATCGCCGGTTAATGAGCATTACGGCGAGCATTACGGCGAGCATTACGGCGAGCATTGCGGCGTGCATCGCGCTCGGCGCATGCGCGTTCGGTCCCGATGGCAAGCCGCCCGCGACGCCGCAGCCCGCGCATTACGGCGTTGAGCCGCAAGCGCAAGCGAGCGTGACGGCCGAGGGTGCGTCGCAGCGCTTCGACGTCGGCGGAAAGCCCGTGCCCGAATGGTGGAAGCTGTATCGCTCGGATACGTTGAATGCGCTCGTCGATGAAGGCTTGCGCGCGAGCCCGAATCTCGCGGCGGCGGATAAAAGCCTCGTCGCCGCGCGCGAACAGTTGCGCGCGCAAGTGGGCTCGTCGCTGTTGCCGCAGATCGACGCGGGCGGGCAAGCGACGCGGCAACGCGGCTTCGGCATTCCCGAGGCCGGTCCGCCCACCGTGCTCTACAACCTCTTCGTCGGTCAGATTCAGGCGCAATACACGTTCGATCTCTTCGGCGGGGCGCGCTTCGCGAATGCGGCGCTCGCCGCGCAAGTCGATCAACAAGCCTTCCAGCTCGACGCCGCGCGCCGCGCGCTCGCCGCGAACATCGTGACGGGCGCGATCGGCGCGGCCGCACTGCATGCGCAGATCGACGTGACCGGGCGTCTCGTCGCGCTCGCCAACGACGATGCCCACGATGCCGAACGCCGCTACGCGCTCGGCTCGGCATCGCGCGCCGACATGCTCGACGCGCGGCAGAACGCGGCGTCGCTCGCATCGCAATTGCCGGGCTTGCGCGCGCAGTGGCTCGCGACGCGTCATGCGCTCGCCGTCCTGCTCGGACGCACGCCCGATCGCGCGCCCGACGATCTGGATCTCGCGAGCCTCGCGGTGCCGTCCGACGTGCCAGTCGTGTTGCCATCGGAATTGCTGCAAACGCGCCCCGACATTCAGGCCGCCGACGCCGCATTGAAAGCGGCGGCGGCGCAAGTCGGCGTCGCAACGGCGCAGTTGTTTCCGAGCTTGTCGATATCCGCGTCGATGGGCAAAGGCGGCTTCGACTGGCCGACGGCGCTCTCGGGCGCGGGCGCGTTGTGGAGCGTGGGCGCATCGCTGTCGCAGCCGCTCTTTCATGGCGGCGCGCTGCTCGCGCAACGGCGCGCGGCCATCGCCACGTATGACGCCGCCGTCGATCAATACCGGCAGACCGTGCTCTCGGCGTTTCAGAACGTCGCGAACACGCTGGCATCGCTCGAAACGGATAGCGAAGCGCTCGCTTTCGCCGATAGCGCGAGCAACGCGGCGCGCGACGCATCGGCGGATGCGGCGGCACGCGTGCGTCTCGGCGCGATCCCGCCGCGCGCCGCACGCGGCAGCGAGCAGCAGTACCTCAACGCGCGGCTGGCCACGATCCGCGCGAGCAGCGCGCGCATGAGCGACACCGCCGCGCTCTTTCAGGCGATGGGTTCGCCCGTTGCGTCGGCGGCGAGCGTCGCTCAGGCGCAAGACGCGCAACGCTGATCGCGGACCGGTCCCGCTATCCGAATCGCGATTGCTCCGACGATCAATCGGAGAGACCTTGCAGCGTTTGACGAGGCGCGGCCGAAGGCATCGGCGAACCTTGCGCGAGCCATCGGTAGGTGAGCGTCGCGCCCGCGATCGCCAGCGCCGACGGAATCAGGAAGTCGTGATCGAAGCGCGTGAATTCGAGCATCAGCACGAGCGCGGTCAAGGGCATCTGCATCGCCGCGCCGAGAAACGCGCCCGCGCCGATGACCGCGAACGCGCCGAGCGGCGTGCCGGGCCAGATGCCGTTCCACGCACTGCCGAGCACGATGGCGAGCAGCGCGCCATTGGTCAGACCCGGCGTGAGCAGGCCCCCTTGCGCGCCCGCGCGCAGCGAGCTTACTTCGATCGTCACTTTCAGCACCAGCAGCACGCCCGCGAGCGCGAAGCTCACGTGATCCTCGAAGGAAAGCCCGGCGGGACCTTTGCCATTGCCGGCGAGTTGCGGGTAATAGATGACGAGTCCGCCGATCAGCGCGAAATTCACGATCGACAGCAACGGCAGCATCTTGCCGCGCGGCGCGTTCTCGCGCGCGGCGCTCGTGAGCTTCGCGAAAAGCCGCGCGGCCGCCCCGAAAACCGGCGCCATGACGACGGCCCATGCGAGCAGTTGCGCGTTCAGCGTGAATGCCGGCAGATGATATTGATGGCCGTCGCCGAGCCCGATCCACGCGACCATCGCCGCGATCGACGAGGTCACGAACGCCGCCGCGATGATCGCGCCGTCGAAGGTGCAGAGCAGCACTTCGAGCACGAACACCGCGCCGCCGAGCGGCACGTTATAGACTGCCGCCAGCCCCGCGCCCGCGCCGCACGCGACCATGATGCGCGATTGCGCGGGCGTGAGCCGTGCGTAGTGCGCGAGCCAGCCCGCCCACAACGAGCCGATTTCGCGCGGCGCGACTTCGCGGCCGAGCGGCGAACCCATCGCCACCGTGACGATCTGCAGGAGCGCATGCGCGATCGTGCTGCCGGGCGGCATGCGCGGATCGTCGGCTTTGACGGCCTTCGCGATGCTGACGAGCGGTTTGCCGAAGCGATGCAGGCCCCACCAGCCGAAGCCCGCGACCGCGCCGCAAAGCGTCAGCACGATAAAGCGCCGGGCGGGCGACGCGGCCGAAATGCCTTCGAGAAAGCTCTCGCCGCTGGTGAATGCATCGAGGCTGTAGCCGAACGCGACGTGCTGGATCAGATGAAGCAGCAGCGCCAGCGACATGCCGCCGACCCCCGCGCCCAGACCGACGAGCACGGTAACGACGATGAGTTTCGCGCTTGGATTCGACGAGGGCATCGCAGTCGCCTCGGGGGAAAACGTACAGCTTAATCCCTCCTTCACCAACGGCTCTTCGCGATGCGCACGCGATATCGAAATCGCACGCGCGATCGCAATCGAGACGATGTTAGTTCTTGTCGGCCACCGCCTGATCGAAGCTCCCGCCATCGGAGAAATGCGTCTGCTGCGCCTTCTGCCAGCTTCCGAACATCTGCTCGACGGTGAAGGTCTTGAGCGACCTGAACTCGCTCGCATGCTTCGCGAGCACATCGGCATTGCGCGGACGCAGATGATGCTGCGCGATGATTTCCTGCGCGGCGGGCGTGAACAGGAAGTCGAGATACGCCTGCGCTTCTTTACGCGTGCCGCGCTTGTCCACGACCTTGTCGACGATCGACACCGGAGGCTCCGCAAGCAGGCTCACCGACGGATACACCGCCTCGAAGTCCTTCGCGCCCGGCCCCGCGCTCATCAGGCCGACTTCGTTTTCGAACGTGACGAGCACATCGCCGATGCCGCGCTGCGTGAAGGTCGTCGTCGCGCCTCGCCCGCCTGTATCGAGCACGGGCACGTTCTTGAAGATGGCTTTCTCGAAGTCTCGCGCCTGCGCATCGGTTGCGCCTTGCTGCTTCTTGAAGCCCCATGCCGCGAGATACGCATAGCGTCCGTTGCCCGATGTCTTCGGATTCGCAATCACCACCTGCACGCCGGGCCGCGCGAGATCGCTCCAGTCCTTGATGTTCTTCGGGTTGCCCTTGTGCACGAGAAACACCATCGTGGTCGTGTAGGGCGCGCTCGCATCCGGCAGACGGCTGCGCCAGTTCGCGGGCACGAGCTGGCCGCGCTCAGCGAGCAGGTCGATGTCGTTGGGCTGATTCATCGTCACGACATCCGCCTGCAATCCCTGCGTGACCGACAGCGCCTGCGCGCTCGATGCGCCATGCGATTGCCGCACCGATACCGTCTCGCCCGTCTTCTTCTTGTAGTCCGCGACGAAGGCCGCGTCGATATCCTTGTATAGCTCGCGCGTCACGTCATACGATACGTTGAGCAGCGTCGTGTCCGCGTGCGCCATGCTTGCCGCGATGCCGAGCGCAACGGTGATGATCAGCTTTTTATGAACCGCCATTTTTTCTCCAGAGACAAGGGTTCCAACCGCACAACAAACAAAGGCCGCCCGAAGGCGGCCATGCATGCACTACACGTTCTCAGACAACGGCGTCAACCATACGCGCGCCGTTCCTCCTCTTCGTATTCGGGCGATGCGCGGCGCGCAAGCGTTTCGGCAAAATGCTTCGCGAGCGGCCAGGGCCCGAATCCCGCCGATGTATTGATATGCCCCGCGTTGCCGAGATTCACGAACGCGCTGTTCCAGCGCTGCGCGAGCGTGCGCGCGTCGTCGAGCGGCATCCACGGATCGGTCTCGCTGCCGACAACGAGCGACAGCGTGTCGAGCCTGCGCGCACTGAACGCCCCCGCGAAACGGAACTTCGCCGGACTCGCGGGCGCGACGAACAATACGCCCTTGACCTTCGCCGCGTGCTCACGAGAGGCGCCCGCGTGCGTGAGCGCATGCCCCGTCGCGAGACATCCGAAGCTATGCGCCGCGATGACGACCGGACCGTCGATGCCCGCGAGCACGTCGAGGACCGCATCGCTCCAGAGCGCGAGATTCGGCGTGTTCCAGTCGCGTTGCTCGACGCGCCGCGCACCGGGCATCTCACCTTCGAGCCAGCTCTGCCAATGCGCGTCCTCGCTGCCGTGCAAACCGGGCACGGTCACGAGCGTGACCGGCGGCAAAGAGGAAAAGCCCGACGTTGCTGCATTTCGCTCATTTCGCGCGCTGCGCTCATTCATCTTCGATCCTCGCTCGATCCGAACTAGTCAGGCACCATTCTCGGGCAGCGCGCGGGCGCGGCTAACCAATATTTCGTCATTTGTTTATGGCGATGCGCCCCGGGCCCGCCGCTATAATCGCTGCTCGAAGCGACCGCCTCTCTTGCCATCCCTCTCTCATGCCCATCCGTCGCCCTTCCGTCTCGCTCGATTCGCACGTGCCGCTCTACACGCAAATCAAGGATGTGTTGCGCACCGGCATTCTCGACGGCCGCTATCCGCCAATGGGCCGCATGCCCTCGGAAAGCGAGCTGATGGCGATGTTCGAGGTAAGCCGCATCACGATTCGCCAGGCGCTCGGCGACCTGCAAAATGAAGGGCTGATCTTCAAGGTCCACGGCAAAGGCTCGTTCGTGTCGCAACCGAAGGCGTTTCAGAACGTGACTTCGTTGCAGGGTTTCGCCGAGGCGATGTCGGAGAGCGGCCACGAAATCATCAACCGCGTCGTGCAAATGCGCGTCGTGGCCGCGCCCCCGGAAGTAGCCGCGCAACTCGCGCTCGCCGAAGGCAGCAGCGTCGCCGAGATTCATCGTGTGCGGCTGCTCAATCGCTCGCCCGTTTCGTACGAAGTGACCTTCCTGCCCGAAGCCATCGGGAAACGCCTGAAGCGCGCGGAACTCGCCACGCGCGACATCTTCCTGATGCTGGAGAACGACTGCGCCGTGCCGCTCGGTCACGCCGATCTCGCCATCGACGCGATCGCGGCCGCGCCGGACATCGCGGAGGCGCTCGACGTGAAGAAAGGCGCGCCGCTTCTGCGCATCGAGCGCCTCACGCACGATGCCGGCGGCAAGCCCATCGACTTCGAATACCTCTATTTCCGTGGCGATACCTTTCAGTATCGGCTGCGCATCGATCGCGAACGGACTTCGTCCGGCACGTCGCGCGTTATTCGAAGCAAGCACAAGCAAAGCAAAAACAATTGATTCCCTCGCGGTTCGCGCGCTTCTAGAATCTGGTCCTGACTTGTCATAACAAGCGGCGAATCCAGATCATGCAGACCCACGAACTCGAATACGACATCGTCGTCGTTGGCGGCGGCACGGCTGGCCCGATGGCCGCCATCAAGGCGAAGCAGCGCGACCCGAAGTTGCGCGTGCTGCTCATCGACAAGGCGCACGTGAAGCGCAGCGGCGCGATCTCGATGGGCATGGACGGGCTGAACAACGCCATCATTCCCGGCCACGCGACGCCCGAGCAATACACGAAGGAAATTACCGTGGCGAATGACGGCATCGTCAATCAGGCCACGATCTATGCGTATGCGCGCCACAGCTTCACGACCATCGAGGAACTCGATCGCTGGGGCGTGAAGTTCGAGAAGGATCACACCGGCGACTATGCGGTGCGCAAGGTGCATCACATGGGCGCGTATGTCTTGCCGATGCCCGAAGGCCACGATGTGAAGAAGGTGCTGTATCGGCAATTGAAGCGTGCGCGCGTGGAGATCACCAATCGCGTCGTCGCCACGCGCTTGCTGAATGGCCCGAATGGCGAGATCGCGGGCGTGATGGGCTTCGATTGCCGTAGCGCCGACTTCTACGTGATTCGCGCGAAAGCGGTGATTCTCTGCTGCGGCGCGGCCGGCCGATTGGGTTTGCCCGCATCGGGTTATCTGATGGGCACCTACGAGAATCCGACCAACGCCGGCGACGGTTACGCGATGGCTTACCACGCGGGCGCGGAGCTGGCGAATCTCGAATGCTTCCAGATCAATCCGCTCATCAAGGATTACAACGGCCCGGCGTGCGCGTATGTGACAGGGCCGCTCGGCGGCTATACGGCCAACGGCAAAGGTGAGCGCTTTATCGAGTGCGATTACTGGAGCGGGCAAATGATGTGGGAGTTCTATCAGGAACTCCAGAGCGGCAACGGTCCGGTCTTTCTCAAGCTCGACCATCTCGCGGAAGAAACGATCCAGACGATCGAGACGATCCTGCACACCAACGAGCGCCCGAGCCGCGGACGCTTTCATGCGCGGCGCGGCAACGACTATCGCACGCGCATGATCGAGATGCATATCTCGGAGATCGGCTTGTGCAGCGGACACAGCGCGTCGGGCGTATGGGTCGACGAACGCGCGCGCACTTCGGTGGAAGGGCTTTACGCGGCGGGCGACATGGCGGCCGTGCCGCACAACTACATGCTCGGTGCGTTCACCTACGGATGGTTCGCCGGCGAGGACGCGGCCGCGCATGTCGCCGGCCGCGCGCTGCCCGCACTCGATGCATCGCAGGTCGAGCACGAACGCCGACGCATCTTCGCGCCGCTGTCGCGCGAACATGGCCTGCCGCCCGCGCAAGTCGAATACAAGCTGCGCCGCTTCGTGAACGAGTATCTTCAGCCGCCGAAAGTCACGCGGCGCATGGAGATCGGGCTGCAACGCTTCGCGGAGATTCGTGAAGATGTCGAGCATCTCGGCGCATCGGACCCGCACGAACTGATGCGCGCCGCCGAAGTCGCCGCGATCCTCGATTGCGCGGAAATGGCTGCGCGCGCGTCGCTGTATCGCACGGAAAGCCGCTGGGGTCTCTATCACCATCGTGTCGATTTTCCCGAGCGCAACGATGACGAATGGTTCTGCCATGCGCATCTGAAGAAGGACGCGTCGGGGCGCATGACGTCGTTCAAAAAGCCCGTGGAACCGTATGTGGTTCCCGTCGACGAGTCGGAGCGCGGCGCGTATTCGCGTTTGCGTGTGGCTCGCACGTCGCAGCCGGTCACTGCATAGGAGAGAAAGAACATGGCACTCGTGCCCCGCGAAGCGCGCCTGCGCTCAAGCCTTCCCGTGATGATCGACGAAGACAAGTGCATTGCCGACAAGGGCTGCACGGTCTGCATCGACGTCTGTCCGATGGACCTGCTCGCGATCGATCCCGAGACCGGCAAGGCTTTCATGAAGTTCGACGAATGCTGGTACTGCATGCCGTGCGAACGCGATTGCCCGACCAATGCCGTGCATGTCGACATTCCGTATCTTCTTCGCTGACGAGGACCCGACACATGAAACGAACGCTATCCATCGCGCTTGCGGCCGCGCTGTTCGCGAGCGTCGCGCATGCGGAAACGATCCGCGTCGCCATCGGCACGCAGGACACGACGATCAACACCGCTGCGGGCGGCGCGTTGATCCGCGAGTTGCATCTGCTCGAAAAGTACTTGCCACATGATGGCAAATACAAGGACGCGCAATACGACGTTCAATGGAAGAACTTCACGAGCGGCGCGCCGATCACGAACGAGATGGTCGCGGGCAAGCTCGACTTCGGCTCGATGGCGGATTTCCCCGGCGTGCTGAACGGCGTCGCGAATCAGAAGGCGGGCAAGCGCAGCATCTTCATCAGCGTGTTGTCGGGCAGCGTGCGCGGCAGCGGCAATGGCATCGTCGTGCCGACGGATTCGCCCGCGCAGTCCATCGCCGATCTGAAGGGCAAGACGATTTCGGTTCCGTTCGCATCGACCGCGCACGGCATGTTGCTGCGCGCGGTCGCGGCGCAAGGATGGGACCCGGAGCGCGACGTGAACATCGTCACGCAGGCGCCCGAGGTGGCCGGGCCCGCATTGCAGACGCGCAAGATCGACGCGCACGCGGACTTCGTGCCCTTCGCCGAACTGTTTCCGTATCGCGGCTTCGCCCGCAAGATCTACGACGGCTCGCAGGCCGGATCGGCGACGCTGCACGGCACGCTCGTCGAGAAGGACTATGCGCAGAAGTATCCGGAGGTCGTCGTGGCTTATCTGCGCGCGGCGATCGAAGCGAACCGGCTGCTCACGGCGGAGCCCGAAAAGTACAGCGAACTGATCGCGAAGGTCACGGGCATCGAGCCTGAAGTGGATTATCTGTTTCACGGACCGCTCGGCTTGCAGACGCGCGATCTCACGTGGAAGCCCGAATATCGCCAGGCCGTGCAGACATCGTTCGATACGCTCAAGCTGCTCAAGCGCGCGGACGGCGATCTGAACGCGAACGCCTTCATCGACGATAGTTATGTGCGCGCCGCATTCAAGGCCGAACATCTCGACTACGAAGCCGCGTTGAAGAACTATGCGGCGACGCCGCTCGTCGCGAACGATGCGCTGACCGGCAAGCCGATCGCGAACACGGATCGCATCGCGCAGATCTGGGTGCGTGGCGAGCCGAAAGTGCGCAGCTATGCATCGCCGGAAGAAGCCGTGCGCGAACTCGGCACGCTTGCGCGCGACGGCAGGCAAGTGCGCGCGTTCTATGCGCAGGATCGCGAAAGCGGCATCAAACTGCTCGGCGATCAGGCGTGGTTCGCGAAGACCGGCGACGGCCAGTTGAACGCGTTCCTGCTGAAGGACCGCGCCGAGGCGTGGGCGAGCGCGCACGGCGCACAGGTGCTCGATTTCGCCGCCGTGCGCCAGCCCGCCGCGCTCGCCAACCGTTGAGGCAATGATGGCGACGCTCGCATTTTCCGCTCCATCGTTGCTGCGTTCGCGCGGCGCGCGCGCCGGCGTGCAGTGGGCGTCGCTCGCGCTGTGCGTCGTGCTCTGGCATCTCGCGACGACGCATCGCTGGAACCTCGGCATCGTCACGTTCGAGAATGTGCCGACGCCCGCCGATACGCTCGCGGCCATTGTCGATCTCGTGCATTCGCCCAAGCTCTTCTCCGATCTCGCGAGCAGCGTGAGACGCATCGCGGCCGGTTATGTCGCGGCGGCGGCGAGCGGCGTCCTGCTCGGGCTCGCAATCGGCCGCTCGCCGTGGTCGCGCGCAGCCTTGCTCACGCCGCTCGAAGTATTGCGGCCGATTCCCGCCGTCGCGTGGATACCGCTCGCGATCCTGATGTTTCCTTCCTCCGAAATGTCGATGATCTTCATCACCTTCACCGGCGCGTTCTTTCCGATTCTGCTCGGCACGATACACGGCGTCGAAGGCGTCGAACCGCGGCTCGTGTCGTCGGCGCGCAGTCTCGGCGCGGGCAATCGCGTGATCCTGCGCGAAGTGATTCTGCCGGGCGCGGCGCCCGCGATCGTCACCGGACTCGCCATCGGCATGGGCACGTCGTGGTTCTGTCTTGTCACCGCCGAGATGATCTCAGGGCAATTCGGCATCGGCTATTACACGTGGCAGTCGTACACGGTGCAGCGCTATCCCGATGTGGTCGTCGGCATGTTGCTGATCGGCTTGCTCGGCATGGGCAGCAGCGCGCTCGTGCGGATCGCGGGCAAGCGGCTCACGCCGTGGCTTGCGGCAGGGAGACTTCGATGAGCGCGGGCCGCATCGACCTCGAAGCGCTCGGCATCACGCTGGGCGAAGGCGCGAGCGCATTCACCGCCGTGCGCGACGTGAACGCGGTCATCGAGCCGGGAGAATTCGTCTGCATACTCGGGCCTTCGGGCTGCGGCAAGTCGACTTTGCTCGCCGCGCTCGCGGGCCACGTCGCGCCGGACGCAGGCCGCGCGACGCTCGATGGCGAGCCGATCGACGGCCCGCATCCCGAACGCGGCATGGTGTTTCAACAGCACACGCTGCTGCCGTGGCGCAAGACGCTCGATAACGTGGCGTTCGGTCTGAAGATGCGCGGCGTGGGCAAGCGCGAACGACAACAGCGCGCGCGGGCCTTGCTCGATCGTGTCGGGCTGGGCGCGTTTGCCGCGCGTTATCCCGCGCAGCTCTCGGGCGGCATGCAGCAACGCGCGGAGATCGCGCGCGCGATGCTCAACGAACCGCGCGTGCTGTTGATGGACGAACCCTTCGGCGCGCTCGATGCGCAGACGCGCGCATCGATGCAGGCGCTGTTGCTCGATGTATGGAGCGAGCGGCGTCCGACCGTCGTGTTCGTCACGCATGACATCGACGAAGCGCTCTTCCTCGCCGATCGCATTCTCGTGATGAGCCATAGCCCCGGCACGGTGCTCGAAGAACTGCGCGTACCGTTTGCGCGTCCGCGCGAACGCGAGCTCGTCACGGAGACGGAATTCGTCGCGTTGAAACGGCGCTGTCTCGCGTTGCTTCGCTATCCGCTTGCGAGCCCGATGGCTGCATCAAACGACGCGCCCACGCGCATCGACATCTCACACTCCGTTTTCTCATGACGCATACCAATCCACTTTTCGATGCCGTCACCGACGACGCCCTCGCCGCGCGCTTCACCGATACCGACGCCGCCGTGCGCCGCCTCGCCGTGCTCGAAGCGGCCGATCTCGAAGACGAAGCATGGCTGCCCTTGCTCGCCGATGCATTGCGTCACGACACGGATGCCGACGTGCGTCGCACGGCGGCCGAGCGTCTCAGCGCATGGGAGACGAACGAGGCCGTCGATGCGCTATGCGCCGCGCTCGACGATGCGGATACGAATACTCGCGAAGCCGCCGCCGACAGTCTCACTGCGTTGAAAGATCCCGTTGCGGGCGAACGCCTGCTGCCGTATCTCGCCGATGCCGATGCCGACGCATTCGCGCGCGCCGCCCTTTTGCGCGCATTGCGTGAATTGCGCTTGCCGGCGGCGGCCGAGCCTGCGCTTGCGGCGCTATCGGATGCGTCGCCGTTCGTGAGGCGCGAAGCGATCGGCGTGCTGGGCTGGCTGCGTCATGCGCATGCGTTGCCGCAACTGAAGCAACTCGCGCGCACCGACGCATCGACGGAAGTGCGTCACGCCGCCGTCGGCGCGCTGGGCTTCGCCACGGACGACAGCGTGATCGAAACGTTGACGCTCGCACTCGCCGATGAAGCGTGGCGCGTGCGCGAAGAAGCCGCCGCGACGCTCGGCAAGTTGCGTCTCGTCGCGGCGCGCCACGCACTCGAAAGCGCGCTCGCCGACGACTACTGGCAAGTCACGCTGCAGGCGGTGCGCGCGCTCGGACGTTTGCGCGATGCCGCAAGCACGCATGCCGTGTCGGACCTGCTGATTTTCCCGATCAGCAATGTGCGCAAGGAGGCCGCGCTGGCGCTGGGCGAACTCGGCAATGCCGACGCGCTCGCCGTGCTCGAAGCCGCGCTCAACGACGGCGATCCGGAAGTGCGCAAGGCCGCGCGTATCGCGATTGCGCAGATCGGTGAGCGAGGGGCTTTACATGGCGCGCGATGAAGGTGCGCCTCGTCCTTGCGCGCGAGGACACAGTCGGGTTGAACACTGTTACGTCATGCGCAAGGATGGAGATCAATTCGTGTCGCTTCGGCCGATAAAACTCGTACGATATCGCGACATCAGCAAACTCTCGGCAGCGCCAACAACGGCGTTCAGGTCGTAACAGCGGTCTTGGTCAGGGCGATCGTCTGTACGCGATTGCGACCCGCCGCTTTGGCCGCGTACATCTGAGCGTCGGCGGCTTCGACCAGGTGGGTCGGCGCAAAGCCTTCACCCGGGTTGCATGTCGCGCCGCCAATGGACACTGTAATGCGTTGATATTCGCTCGTAACGTGCGGAAGCTGCAAACCTTGAACCTCCGCTCTAATTGCATCGGCCATAACGGTTGCTACATCGGCCGTCACCCTGGGCAAGACCACCACGAATTCTTCACCGCCGTATCGACTGACAAAGTCCGCAGACCGGCGGGCCACCCTCTGAACACAGTGCGCAACAGCAATGAGGACCTCGTCGCCGGCAGCATGTCCGAGTGTGTCGTTGAATCGCTTGAAGTGGTCGATATCGATGAAAAGGACGGATAGAGGCGAACCTCGCTGCCGCGCCTTGTCCCACTCTTGAGTGAGATGCAACTCAAGACTGCGACGATTTGCAAGCCCGGTTAGCGGGTCGGTCGTTGATAACCGCCTGAGCTTTTTTTCCTTGCTGACCTGCTCTCGAAGCACAAATGCAAAGAGCCAGGAGGCGGAAACAGCCGCGGCCCCAAGCGCCACGGCGAGCACGAACACCGTTGCATCTCCGAGAGTCATTTGTACCGCATCGAGCATCAAGCTCAACAGACCAACGGCAAAGCCCGTGCCGAGGACCCCGATAATCATCGGGTGCACGCCGAGAATCTGCGCAGTCCGGCGCAAAACGAGATGCATGCTGGCGCCCGTTGAACTTCTGCGCGGCGAGCTGCGGGACTGAAGGGTTGCCATGACCGGAAATCTCATCAAATGCCGGGCCCATATGGGTACCGGGACCGCCATCCTGCTCTGGGTTTTTTAGCCTGAGCAATGGTTGACTGGGCAACCAAAATGATAATTCGTCCATTGGACCGTATCCGCGGCAAGTTGCCGCACAAATGCGTAAAACCGATATTAGTAGAGAGCTACATCGGTTAAATCGCAGCTGTCGCGCTGGAAATCTTGTCCGTTGAAGTGGGTCAGGTTGCCGTGTAAATAAACCGAGCAGGTGTTTTCGATTCACGCCGGGTACCTGAGCTTGGCGAATGTCTCGACATCGAATTAAGATCGAAACGAGGTCTACCATGACGCGAAACTCGAATACCACCGAAGTGGAATTAAGTTTGGATACAACGAGAGTGGAATTTTTTAAACGGAATAATCGGAACTGCTTTCGGACAGACGGATTCGTGGTCCAAACAATCAATTCGTGTCGCTAACGACATTAATTGATGAATTCCAAACATGTGAATGCCACCGCGAACATCGCCGATTGGCGGAAGGCAGCCGGAGTCGAACCGACCTGGGAATGTCTGACATCCCCAACCGGGTTTGAAGCCCGGCCGCACCACCGGATACGGATGCCTTCCTTTGGAAACCACAACAAAACATCTCCGGCCAGATTTCGACCGGGCGTTCGATTATAACGGCGTACTCAACCGTTGCGGTTGCGCGGGCGCGGCTGTCGTCGCCGCATCAACCGATACACGCAATACAGCAGCGCCGCCGCCACGAGCAGATCCACCACCGTCGCGCCGTGCGATTCGAGCGCGAGCACCGCGATATGCAACTGCCGCTCGAAGAGCGCGCCGCCCAGAATCCAGAACGACGCCCACGCGGCAATGCCCGCCGTATCCCAGAAAAAGAACGCGAGCGCGGCGATCTGCGTCGTGCCCATCAACGGCGGCGTGACGAGGCCGAGACCGGGCACGAACTTCGATACCGCGACGATCGGCGCGCCGTGACGCTCGAACAGTTCGCCCGTCGTGCGCATGCCGCTATCGACGGCGTACGATCTGCGCGACAGCGCCGCGACGAGCCGCCGTCCATAGATGCGCCCCGCCGAGAACCACACGCTGTCGCCGAGCAGCGCCCCGCACAGCGCCGCGAACAGCACGTGCGCGAACGACAGGCGTCCGCTCGCCACGGCCGAGCCCGCGAGCACGAGCAAGGGCGCGGACGGCACCGGCACGCCGAGGCGCGTCAGCAAAACGTTCGCGAAGACGGCGGCGCCGCCCCATTGCACGATCGCCGACGGGGGAATCTGGATCAATCGGCACCTCGAAACGTCATTCGGACCTCGACTCGACGAGCATCACCGGCACGCTTCCACATCCCGCGCTACTCGCAATTTCGATGCCGCGCCACGGCGTCCCCTCGCCATGATCGAACGCCATCGGGTCGACGCGCCGGTCCGGTCTCAGCACGTTGAACGGCCACGCCGGACGCTGCAGGCGCTCGTGCACGACCGAGCCGAGCCAGATCGGCGCAGGCGACGCGCCCGCGCCCTGGCGCACCTCGTAATGCGTCGGCCAGAAGCGCAGCACGTCGCGCTCGTCGGCGCCGCGTATCGAGCGCGCGAACACGAGTTTCGACGGCTCGCCGTTGTTCAGGCGCGGCAGCGCGGGCAGCGCGATCGCGGGCGCATTCGGCAACACCACCGACATCACGCTTTTCAGGCTGACATGCGACACCTCCGTCCAGCCGCGCGACGCCAGCAGCGCGCGAATCTGCTCGGGCGTCGCGGCCCACTGCACCGTGATCGGTTCGCGCCGGTCGCCTTCCATACTTGAGCGGTAGCAGGAAAACGTGCGCCACACCGAATCGGTCCATTGAATCGGCGTGATGACGATGGTCGATGGCACGACGCTGTGCGCCTCCGTTTCGTCGCTCATTTGCAGCGCGACGCTCGCGCAGATCACGGCGAGCACGACGACCGGCATGAGCGGCCGCGGCGGCGGCCTGGCAGGATTGCGCCACACGGCCGTGAGCGCGATCAGAAAAACCCACACGGCGGCGAGCGCCGCGCCGCCGAGCGCGTCCGAAATGGTGAAGCGGCCGAAATACAGCCCCGCGAGACCGACCGCCGTGACAATGGCCGAGGTCGCCGTCGCGATGAACACGCCGGTCAGGATGCCCACGCGCCTCAGAAGCAGGAAGGCGAGAAAGCCGTAGATCACGACGGTCGCCGCGACGTCGCTATTCGGGAAGCGATGCTGCGTCGGCGCGAAGGAAACGAGGATCGGCTCGTGCGCGGTGAAGCGGATCGCCGCGACGAGCAACTGCGAAAACGCCACGGCGACGACCCAGTACGTGACCGTGCGCCAGCGCCGCTCGAAGCTCATCCACACGATGACCGTCGCGCCGAGCGCGAGCAGCGTTTGCGTGCTGCCGAGCGTCGAGGCGACATCGAGGATCGAATCGGTCCAGGTCGAGCGAAACGATTGCAGAAGCCGGTAGATCGACACGTCCACCTGCACGATCGACGCGCCGCGCGCCACGTTCGCGAGCACCGAGAAGAAGAGAATCGCGGAGGCGAGCAGCAGCACCGAAATCATCACGATGAGGCCGGTCGCGGGATTGCCGGGATCGAGCGCGCGCGACACGAGGCGCGCGGCCAGGCCGCTGCCCTTTTGCGCCCAGGAGAGCAATGCGTCGCGCGACGCGATGGTCCAGCGCATCGCGTGCGAGACGACCACGCGCGCGAGATTGAAGACGATCCAGGCGAGCGCCGCGACGAGAATCAGGATCACGACGAGCCGGATCGACACCGCGCCCGCCAGCTCGATCGACGCGCCGAACACGACGCCCGGCAGAATGTGCGTCGGCGCCCAGATGAGCGCGCTCAGAATATTGACGACGAGAAAGCGCGCCGGCGTCATGCCCGTGACGCCCGCGACGACCGGCACGACCGCGCGCATCGGCGCGACGAAGCGCGCGAGCACGACGCTCTTCGCGCCATGCGCATCGAAATACTTCTTGCCGGCGGCGAGCGCGCCCGGATGCGCGCGAAACGGCCACATCTGCGCGATCCGGTCCGCGTAGTGCTGACCGAACCAGAAGCTCGCGGCATCACCCGCGATGGCGCCCGCGATCGCGCAGACGAATACCCAGCCGAGATTCAGCGCGCCCGCGCCGACGAGCGCGCCCGCGATGAACATCGCGGTGCTGCCCGGCACGAACGTGCCGATGAAAGCGACCGATTCGAGAAACGACGCAAGCAGCACGACCGCGAGCGCCCACTCGGGGTGGCCCGACAAGAGGTGCAGCAGCTTGAAGTAGGCATGCTCCATCGTGTGATCGACAGGCGAGTGCGCGAAAGCGCGCAATCGTCAGACGGACTCGTGCCAGCGGCTGTCGGCGCGCAACAGATGCAGGTCGCGGTGGAATCGAGTGTACCCAACCCGGTCGAAGAACTCCAAAATCTGTATCGCGCGCTTGCGGCCCAGCGCACTCGCATCGCGGAAAGCGCCCGCGCCGACCGCCCCGTCTTGTGTTTGCGCCGCTTGCGCGACAAGTTGCGCCAATGCGCCGATCGACGCCCGGCCATAGAACAAGTCGCGCACGACCTGATAGACGTCGCCGCGGCGCGCGAGCTTTTTGAGGAGCCTGCGCATTTCGTCCTCGCCGACGCCGTGCGCCTTCGCGAGATCGCGCACCCACGGCGGATCGAAGCGCCCCTCGTCCAGCGATGCGAGCACAGCGCGCGCGAGCGCTTCCTCGTTGGCGTCGAGCGTCACCGTGTGCGATGGCAGATGCAGCCACGGCCCGCTCTTCGCGATCGATCCGCTCGTCACCGCGTCATCGACGAGCGCGCGCCACAGCGCATCCGGCGCGAGCGGCGCGGCCATGCGGCGCAACCGTGCGGCGTCGGGGCCTTGTTCATCGGGGAAACGTTCGTGGAACGCGGCGAGCGCATCGACGAGGCGCGCGTTCAACGCATTCCAGTGCGATGCCGCGATTAGCAATGCATCGTCGTGCAGCGCGACGGTGCGGACATCGCCGGGCAAGGCGATCGAAGCCGTCGGCATGCCGCTCAGATGCTCGATCAGCGCGCGCGGCAAGCCGTATGGCGCCTCTTCGAAAAGCGCGTCGATGCGGCCGATGTCCAGCATCGCGGCGAGCGCATCGAGCCACGCGCGGCGTTTCGGCGTGCGGCGCTTGCGCGCGGGCGCGAATGGATCGAGCACGCGTCCGCCGCCCACCGTGCGGTTCGCTTGCGCATTGCGCACGATGAAACGGTCGCCGGGCAGCGCGCAAACGGGTTGATCGAAGACGAGTTGCACGCGCGCCGCGTGCCCCGAAGCGAGCGTGTCCGCTTCGAGCAGCGCGACGTGCGCGACGCGATGCGTCGTGCCGAGATGCACATGCAGAGGCGCCCAGTGCGTGAGCGTGAGTTGCGCATCCGCCAGCAAGCTCAGTTCGACATCGATTCGCTCGGACGCCCGCGCGAGGCGCGTATCGACGATCCAGTCGCCGCGTGCGAGCGCGTTCTTGTCGACGCCCGCGAGATTGAGCGCGCAGCGCTCGCCCGCGCGGCCCGTCTGCGCGGCGCGATTCTGCGCGTGAATGCTGCGCACGCGCACGGGCTCGCCGCACGGTTCACGCGGCGCGAGCGCGAGCATGTCGCCAACGTTCGCGCGGCCCGCGAACACCGTGCCCGTCGCAATCGTGCCCTGCCCCGTCAACGTGAATACGCGGTCGACCGCGAGCCGGAAAAAACCGTCATCGCGGCGCGTGTGCCAGTGAGCGGCGGCATCGTGAAGATGCGCTTGCAACGAAGCGACGCCCGCGTCGTCGTGCTTTGTCGCATCGGTGTCGAACAGGGGCGCATCGCGTAACGGGCTGCGCGCGAGCAACGCCGCGATTTCGGCGTGCACGTCGCGCACGCGCGATGCGTCCACGCGATCGCACTTCGTCACCGCGACCGCGCCGCGCGTCACGCCGAGCAGTTCGAGGATCGCGAGATGTTCACGCGTCTGAGGCATCACGCCGTCGTCGGCGGCGATCACCAGCAACGCGAAGTCGATGCCGCACGCGCCCGCCGTCATGGTGTGCACGAGTTTCTCGTGTCCGGGCACGTCGATGAAACCGAGCACGCCGCCGTCGTTCAACGGCACGTATGCATAGCCGAGTTCGATCGATATGCCGCGCGCCTTCTCTTCCTTCAGCCGGTCGGTGTCCACGCCCGAGAGCGCGCGCACGAGCGTGGTCTTGCCATGATCGATATGCCCCGCCGTGCCGACGATCATTCGCGTGCGTCCAGTTGCGCGATGAACGCCGCTTCATCGGCTTCTTCAAGACAGCGCAGATCGAGACGCAACGCGCCGTCCGCGATGCGCCCGAGCACCGGCCGCGGCAAGTCGCGCAGGCGCTTCTCGATGCGATTCAGTTGTCCGCCCGGCCGCTTGCCGCTCGCGAGGCGCACCGCGAGGCCGTAGCTCGGCAGCACGTCGACGGGCAATGCGCCGCTGCCGATCTGGCTGAACATCGGCTCGGCGCTGACCGTGAAGGCATCGCCGATCATGCGTTGCAACACAGGCTCGATGCGTTCGGCGGCGAGGCGCATTGCGTCGGCGGGACGCGTGAGCAGGCGCAATGTCGTGAGACGTTCGGTCAGCGTTTCAGGCGCGCGATAAAGACGCAGCACCGCTTCGAGCGCCGCGAGCGTCAGCTTGCCGACGCGCAGCGCGCGCTTGAGCGGATGCTTCTTGATCTTCGCGATGAGATCCGCGCGCCCGACGATCAGCCCCGCTTGCGGCCCGCCCAACAGCTTGTCGCCGCTGAATGTGACGACGTCCGCGCCCGCCGCGACCGTTTCGCGCACGGTCGCCTCGCGTGGCAAGCCCCATTGCGCGAGATCGACGAGCGTGCCGCTGCCCAGATCCACCGCGACCGGCAGTCCGCGCGCTTTCGCGAGCGGCGCGAGTTCCGCGAGCGTCACTTCCTTGGTGAAGCCGCTCAGCGCGTAGTTGCTGCAATGAACCTTCATGAGAAGCGCGGTCTTCGCGTTGATCGCTTCGTCGTAGTCTTTCAGATGCGTGCGATTCGTCGTGCCGACCTCGCGCAGCTTCGCGCCCGCGCGGCTCATGATGTCGGGAATGCGAAACGCGCCGCCGATCTCGACAAGCTCGCCGCGCGACACGATCACTTCCTTGCGCGATGCGAGCGCGGAAAGCGTCAGCAACACGGCCGCCGCGTTGTTGTTGACGACGGTCGCGGCCTCGCCGCCCGTCAGCTCGCAGATCAGGCCGTTGATGAGATCGTCGCGATCGCCGCGCGCGCCGGTATCGAGATCGAATTCGAGGTTCGCCGGACGCGTGAGAACCTCGGCCACCGCGCGCACCGCTTCATCGGGCAGGAGCGCGCGGCCGAGATTCGTATGCAACACCGTGCCCGTGAGATTGAAGACGCTGCGCACGTTGCTGCGCGCGCGCTTCGCGAGTCGCGCGTCCACCGCGAGCGCGAGCTGCGAATCGCTCAGCGCGTCGACGGATGCGCGGCCCGCCTGGGCGTCGCCGCGCCACGCATCGAGCGTCGCGCGCAATGCGGCGAGCGCCTGCGTGCGGCCGTATGCGGCGATCACCGCCTCGAATTCCGCCGACGCCAGCACGCGCTCGACCGATGGCACACGCGCCATCAATGCGCGCAGTGCGCTGCCGTCGCCGCCTGTGACGTCGCTCATCGATCGTCTTCCGGTTGTTCGGGCCACAGCCACGGATGCGGCGCCGCGCGCCGAAAACCCGCCTCGCCCATCAGCAGATCGAGCGTGAGGCTCGCGAGATCGTCGGCATAAGGCTCGAAGTCGTAGGCTTTCTCCTGATAGCCGATCTTGCGATACGTGCCGCATTCATCGCACGATTCCGCCTTGAGCGGCGCGCTTCTCGCCTTCGCGGTCTTTTCGTCCTCGGGTTCGTCGCCCGCGCCCATCACGTGATACGCGATGCCTTTGGTCGAATCGCAGTTCGTGCATTTCGCGCGGACCACGTGGAGTTCCGTCGCACATAGCCCGCATTGCGCGTAGCGATAGCCTTCGTAAGCTCCGCCCACGCGCACGATGCTCGCGACCGGCACCGAGCCGCATACGGGACAGACGCCGGGCGTGTCGAGGTAGGGCACGTCCTTCATGTCGATGCGGCTTGCGAGATCGGTCCACATGACTTGCAGCGCGGCCGCGACGAAGGGCGCGGCGGCCGGATCAATCTCGGCGAAGCGCAGCGCGAGGATCGCATCGGCTTGCGCGTCGAGCGCGGCGGCGTCGAGCGCGCGCAGGCGAGCGATGAGTTGCACGAGCGGAGGCGTCAGCGCGCCGTCTGCTTCGATGCTGTCGAGCAGCATGAAAAGCACATCGCGCCACGCGGGATCGCGATCGTCGGTGAGCGCGGGAACGATCGGCATCGAATGACGCTGGTTCAGCTCGATCGATGCGCGCGAGGGCATCGGCGCATTGAAACGGGCGAGCGCGCGCTGCTGTGCGTCGGCGAGCGCGGCCATCAGGCGCAGATAACCGGAGATGGGATTGCTCGCCTGCGCAAGCTGCAAAAGACGCGCGGCGCGCGCGGCGAATATCGTCGCGCGTTCCGGCATGCGCAAACGCGGAATGGCCGAGGGATCGAGCGATTCGATGCTCTCGGCTTCGACTATACGTTGGACCACGGAAGGTTTCCTCGCGGGGAAAGCGGTCGACCGAGCATATCAGCAAATTCGATATGACCTGGACCGCACCCCGCACTTATTGGCCCAACGTCGCGACGGATTTCTACTTCCCGATAGTCTCTCTGAACCACCGCGGATGATGCTTCCTCGCCCATCCATACGTGACGGTTCCGCGTACCATCGCGCCGATCGAGCCCTTCACCCACAGCGCGGCATAGATATGCATGATGATCGATACGATGAGCACGAATGCCGTCGCCGCATGCACGACCGATGCAATGCGAATCACGGTGATCGGAAAATAGAACGCGAAATACGCGCGCCATATCACAATGCCGCTCAGGAGCAGCAGCACGAGAGACAGCACCATCACGAAGAACAGGATCTTCTGCCCGGCGTTGTATCTGCCTATCTCCGGCAAGCGATCTTCGCGATTCGTGATCACGTCGTTTATCTGCTTCATCCACTGGACGTCGTTCCCGTCCAGATAGTTGTGATGCCAGAAGCGCAGCGCGAGAATCATGAAGGAGACGAACATCACGCAGCCGACGAACGGATGCAGAATGCGCGTCCACTGCCCGCCGCCGAATATCGCGTAGAGCCATGACATCGACGGATGGAACATTGCGAGCCCGGACAACGCGAGCAGCACGAAGGCGATCGCGGTGATCCAATGATTCGTGCGCTCGTTCGGCGTGTATCGCACGATCAGCCGATGGCCCTTCACATCACGCAATTCGCTATCGTGTTTCATCTGTCGCCTCCTGTCCGCCTTCGCGGCGACGCCGCACCTCGTCCGCTTCGCGATGCGCTTCCAGTTCGTCATCCTCGCTGACTTCGTTCGGCCCGATGCGCGTGTAGTGGAAGAAGCCCGCGAGCGCCGCGAGCGCGATGCCCGCCATCGCGAGCGGTTTCGTCACGCCCTTCCATATCGACACGAGCGGGCTAATGTGCGGGTCTTTCGCGAGCCCGTGATACAACTCCGGCTGATCCGCGTGATGCAGCACGTACATGACGTGCGTGCCGCCCACTCCCGCCGGATCGTACAGACCCGCGTTCGCGAAGCCGCGCTCCTTCAGATCCTCGACGCGATCGGCCGCCTGCGCCTGCATGTCGACCTTGGTGCCGAACATGATCGCGCCGGTCGGACACGTCTTCACGCACGCGGGCTCCTGTCCGACCGCGACGCGGTCCGAACACAGCGTGCATTTGTATACGCGATGATCTTCCTTCGAGAGCCGCGGAATATTGAACGGGCAACCGGTGATGCAATAGCCGCACCCGATGCAGTTCTCCTCGTGAAAATCCACGATGCCGTTCGTGTATTGCACGATCGCACCCGGCGAAGGACACGCCTTCAGGCAACCCGGGTCCTCGCAATGCATGCAGCCGTCCTTGCGGATCAGCCATTCGAGGTCGCCCTTCGGATTCTCGTATTCGGTGAAACGCATCACCGTCCACGAATGCTCCGTGAGGTCGCGCGGATTGTCGTAGACGCCGGTCGTGTGACCGATGTCGTCGCGCAGGTCGTTCCACTCCATGCACGCCGTCTGGCACGCCTTGCAGCCGATGCACTTCGACACGTCGATGAGCTTCGCCACCGCGCCCGTCGCAGGTTCGCGAACCTGTGTCTGCGGCACGGTCGTCGCGGAAATACGCTTGATATCGAGCGATTGCAGAGCCATCTCGTCCCCCTATGCCTTCTCGACCTTCACGAGGAACGACTTGAACTCGGGTGTCTGCGAGTTCCCGTCGCCCACGGAAGGCGTGAGCGTGTTGACGAGATAGCCCGGCTGCGCGAGGCCCTTGAAGCCCCAGTGCAGCGGCAGGCCGACGGTATGCACCTTCTTGCCTTCCACGGTCAACGGTTTGATGCGTTTGGTGACGAGCGCCACCGCGACGATATGCCCGCGATTGCTCGACACTTTCACGCGTTCCCCCGCGACGACTCCGACTTCCTTCGCATGCTCCTCGCCGATCTCCACGAACTGCTGCGGCTGCACGATCGCGTTCAGCCGCGCGTGCTTGGTCCAGTAGTGGAAATGCTCGGTGAGGCGGTACGTGGTCGCGGTGTCCGGGAACTTGTCGGCGGTGCCGAACGCGGCGCGATCGTCGGGAAACACGCGCGCGGCCGGATTGCTCGTCACCGACTTGTTGTCCGGGAAGAACGGGTTGTAGCCGAGCGGCGTTTCGAAGGGCTCGTAATGCGCGGGGAACGGCCCTTCGTTCATGCCGTCGCGTGCGAAGAACCGCGCCACGCCTTCCGGATTCATGATGAACGGACTCATGCCCTTGTCCGGCGCGTCGTCGACCTTGAAGTCGGGAACGTCGGGGCCGGCCCAGGCGCGCCCGTTCCATGCAATGAGCTTTCTCGACGGATCGAACGGCTTGCCGTTCATGTCGCACGATGCGCGGTTGTACAGCACCCGCCGATTCGCCGGCCACGCCCACGCCCAGCCGAGCGTCTGGCCGATGCCCGTCGGGTCCGAGTTGTCGCGCCGGCCCATCTGGTTGCCTGCCTGCGTCCACGATCCGCAGAAAATCCAGCAGCCGCTCGCGGTCGAGCCGTCGTCGCGTAGCTGCGCGAAACTCGCCAGTTGCTCGCCGCGTTTTGCGAGCACTTTCGTCTGATCGGTCGGATCGGTGACATCGGCGAGCGCGCGGCCGTTGAACTCCATTGCGATCTCTTCGGGCGTCGGGCTTTCCGGGTCGGCATACGGCCACGTCATTTTCAGGATCGGGTCGGGATACTTGCCGCCCTTTTCCTGATAAGCCTTTCTCATGCGCAGCCACAAGCCCGACATGATCTCCAGATCGCTCTTCGCTTCGCCCGGCGGCGTCGTGCCCTGCCAGTGCCATTGCAAGACGCGCGACGAACTCACGAGCGAGCCGCGCTCCTCCGCAAAGCAACTCGTCGGCAAGCGGAACACTTCGGTCTGAATCTTCGATGAATCGACGTCGTTGAACTCGCCGTGGTTCTTCCAGAACTCCGACGTTTCGGTGGCGAGCGGGTCCATGACGACGAGCCACTTCAGCTTCGACAAACCGAGCCCGATCTTCGCCTTGTTCGGCGCCGCGGCAAGCGGATTGAAGCCCTGGCAGATATATCCGTTCATCTTGCCCTGCGCCATCAGCTCGAAAACCTGCAGCATGTCGTAGGACTTGTCGAGCTTCGGCAGCATGTCGTAACCGAAGTTGTTATCGGCGCTCGCGTTGTCGCCCCACCACGACTTCATGAAGCTCACGTAGAACGCGCGATAGTTCTTCCAGTAGCTCAGCTGATTCGGCCGCAGCGGCTGCGCCGCACGCTTCTTGATGTACTCCTCGTAGTCCTGCTCGCCTTCCATCGGCAAGGTCATGTAGCCGGGCAGCAGATTCGACATCAGGCCGAGATCCGTCAGACCCTGGATGTTCGAGTGACCGCGCAGCGCATTCATGCCGCCGCCCGCGATGCCGATATTGCCGAGCAGAAGCTGCACCATCGCGCCCGTGCGAATCATCTGCGCGCCGACCGAGTGATGCGTCCAGCCAAGCGCATAGAGCACCGTGCCCGCGCGATTGGGCGCGGCGGTCGTCGCGAGCATTTCGCAGACCTTCAGGAACTTGTCGGTCGGCGTACCGCAGACCTTCGTCACCATTTCCGGCGTGTACGCGGCGTAATGCTGCTTGAGCAGGTTGTAGACGCAGCGCGGATGCTGCAAGGTCGGATCGGTCTTCACGTAACCGTCGTCGCCGCGCTCGTAATCCCAGCTCGTTTTGTCGTACTTGCGATGCTCGGCGTCATAGCCCGAGAACAGGCCGTCCTTGAACGAAAAATCCTCGCGCACGATGAACGACATGTCCGTGTAGTTCTTCACGTACTCGTGCTGGATCTTGTCGTTCGCGAGCAGATAGTTGATCACGCCGCCCAGGAATGCGATGTCCGTGCCGGTGCGAATCGGCGCGTAGAAATCCGCGACCGATGCCGTGCGCGTGAAGCGCGGGTCCACGACGATGAGACGCGCGCGCCGATGCGCCTTCGCCTCCGTCACCCACTTGAAGCCGCACGGATGCGCCTCGGCTGCATTGCCGCCCATCACGAGAATCACGTCCGCGTTCTTGATGTCGACCCAATGGTTCGTCATCGCTCCACGGCCAAACGTCGGGGCAAGACCTGCCACCGTCGGGCCATGTCAGACACGCGCCTGATTGTCGAATGCGAGCATTCCCCAGCTGCGCACCGTCTTGTGCGTCAGATAGCCAACCTCGTTGCTGCCCGCCGAAGCCGCCAGAAAGCCCGAGGTCAGCCATCGGTTGACCGTCTTGCCATCGGGCGTCATCTCGACGAAGTTCGCGTCGCGATCTTCCTTCAATAGCTGGGCGATGCGGTCGAGCGCCTCTTCCCACGAGACGCGTTTCCACTCGCTCGACCCCGGCGCGCGATGCTCGGGGAACGTGAGCCGGCTCGGGCTATGAATGAAGTCGATGAGCGAAGCGCCCTTCGGACAAAGCGTGCCGCGATTGACCGGATGATCCGGGTCGCCTTCGATGTGGATGATGCTCGCCTTGGCGTTCTTGGAATTGTCGCCGAGGCCGTACATCAGGATGCCGCACCCGACCGAACAGTACGGACAGGTGTTGCGCGTTTCTGTGGTGCGCGACAGTTTGTATTGCCGGACTTCGGCAAGCGCGGGCGCCGGTGAGAAGCCCAGTGCTGCCAGGCTCGAACCGGCGAGCGTGCTCGCAGAGACCTTGAGGAACTGTCGCCGTGACATGTGGAGCATGGTTGCCCTCGGCGTGACGTCGTAGAGTAGGGGTTACTGAAGTATATGGTGCCCGATTACATCTCGCAGACAGGTCGACACGGTATTTGCACCAATCCCCCGTTTCGCCGGGCTGCATACAACAAATACTACATTCGAGGCCACGCTTCACCGCGCGCAACTTCGGTGGGGCAGCAAGGCGCGAGCCTGAACACGCCTGTTCTGGAATAAAACGTGCTCGACGGGATGAGCATCGCCGGGCATCGGCGCTCCATTCATCGAACCGAGAGGTCGTCATGAGTTCCGTCTCAACGCAAAAGATCGAAGCGGCCGTGAAGAAAGACGCTTCGTGGGCGCTCGGCGCGCTGAAGAAGTTCTCGGAAAACCGCTGCGCCGCCATGGCCGCGAGCATCGCGTTTTACTCGGCGTTCTCGCTCGCGCCGACGCTCGTCATGGTCATCGCCGTCGCGGGGTGGATCTTCGGACCGGAGGCGGCGCGCGGGCAGTTATTTCATCAGGTGAACGGACTCATTGGCGATCAGGCCGCGGCGGGCGTGCAGAGCATCGTCGAGAACGCGCATCGCAGCAGCGGGACGGGCATCGCCGCGATCATCTCGTTCGCGTTGCTGGCGATCGGCGCGTCCGCCACGTTTTCGTCGCTCAACACGGCGCTCAATATCGTCTGGCCGATGAGCGGCGAGCAACGCTCCAGCATCATGACGATGGTGCGCGTGCGGCTCATCTCGTTCGGGCTCGTGCTCGGCGTCGCGTTTTTGCTGATCGTCTCGCTCGTGCTCGATACCGCGATTCAGGCGGTCGGCTTGTGGCTGTGGGCGAACTCGCCGTTCGTGATCGTCGGCGATATTGCGCAGCTCGTCGTCGGACTCGCGATTCTCACGGTCGCGTTCGGCGCGCTGTTGAAGTTTCTGCCCGACGCGTCCGTGCAATGGCGCGATGCGCTCGTCGGCGGTTTCGTCGCCGCCGTGCTCTTTTCCGCGGGCAAGAAGCTGTTCGCCGTATATCTGACGCACGCCGGCACCGCGAGCGCGTTCGGCGCGGCCGGCTCGCTCGCGGTGCTTCTGATGTGGCTGTACTTTTCCGCCGCCGTGCTCCTGCTGGGCGCGGAGTTTTCGGCGGCGCGCGCACGCCTGCACGACCCGCGCGGCGCGTGGGGCCGGCAAAACAATGGCCGCGTGCCGCCGGGAAGCCGCGCGAAAATCGGCTCGCTTCTCGCGGCCTCGACGCGCACCGCCGTGCCGCTCGCGGCCGCCGCATCCACGACCGCGCCGGTCACGCCCGCGAGCGCCCGCGCGGATGTGCCCGTCGCCGCGAGCGCGCGACGCGCGATCGGCGCGCGCGCGCAGCACGCGCAACAACTGACGGGTCAGGCGCGCAAGAAAGTGTCCGCCGTGGCGCGGGCACTGGCGTTGTCGCGCAAGCTGGCGCGGGTCGAATCGACGGCCACGCGCGCCACCGCGCTAGCGATGGTCAGCGCTGGCCGCAAAGCGTCGCATGCGAATGCGGCGGTGCGGCGGCATCCGTGGCGCGCGGTGCTCTTTGCCGCGGGCGCGGGCATGGCGGTCGCGCTGCTTTCCCGCCGCGACGCCGAGCGACACGACGACATCGACATCCGAAACTGACCGCTCGCGCCACGCTGCGCGGCTGTCCATCGAATCCGAAAAATCGCGCGTCGGGAAAGCCGTTTGTTATTCGAATCGGAAGTAATCGAATATCGGCGATAAAAAATCCGGTTTAAATGCTCGATTGCACGCGGAACTTTTTTGAGACGCGCCTGTCTGCCAAAATTCTCTTTGAGAGACTGCCGCAAAACCATGACAGGCGGGCGTCACGCCCAAGTGTGTGTTTTTTGAGACAGTCAATATTTTTTCGTTTCTTAAGTTACGAAACGTTGCGTTATTCTCTGCGCCGGCAACAACGATTAATCATTCGCGTGGAGAATTCGATGAAACGAATCGCACTGACGTCCCTCTCGCTGGCGCTGCTCGGCGCAGCAGGCGCGGCGCAAGCACAAACGAGCGTGACGCTCTATGGCGTGATCGATACCGGTCTCGCATATGTGAGCCACGCCAACGCCAACGGCGACCACCTCTTCGGCATGGTCAACGGCACGCTCTCCGGCCCGCGTTGGGGCTTGAAGGGTCAGGAAGACCTGGGCGGCGGCCTGAAGGCAATTTTCCAGTTGGAAAGCGGCTTTGATCCGGGTACCGGCAGGCTGAATCAAGGCGGCCGTGAATTCGGTCGTCAGGCATTCGTCGGCCTGAGCGGCAATCAGTGGGGTACCGTCACGTTGGGCCGTCAGTACGACCCGTCCGTCGACATGGTTCAGGGCCTCACGGGCGACAACTACTGGGGCGCAGCGTTTGCAACGCCGGGCGACGTCGACAACTACGACAACAGCCTGCGCGTGAGCAACGCCGTCAAGTACGTGTCGCCGGTGTTCTCGGGCTTCCAGTTCGAAGGCATCTACGGCTTCAGCAACCTGGCCGGCACGACGGGTCAAGGTCAGACCTGGGGCGGCGCAGCGACGTACGGGAACGGTCCGTTCTCCATCGCGGCCAGCTACCTGTACGCGAACAACCCGAGCGCAGGCCGCGTGCCTGTGACCGGGGCGAACACCGGCTGGAACAGCCCGTCGTCGGACTCGCTGTTCAACACGATCATCAACAACGGCTACTCGACGGCTCACGCAGTCGGCATTGCACGCGGCGCTGGCCAGTACGTGTTCGGACCGTTCACGGTCGGCGCATCGTACAGCTTCGCTCAGTACAAGCCGGACGGCCTCTCGTCGTTCCAGACGCAAGAGAAGTTCAACGTCGGCAACGGCTACGTGAACTTCCAGCTGACGCCGGCGACGCTGCTCGGCCTGGGCTACACGTACACGCACGCAAGCGGCGACACCTCGGCGAACTACCACCAGGTCAGCCTGGGCGCCGACTACTCGCTGTCCAAGCGTACGGATGTCTACGCCGTGGGCGCGTACCAGCACGCAAGCGGCTCGCAACGCGTGAACAACTCGGACGGCACGCAATCGACGGTCAACGCTACGGCGTCGATCAGCGACTTCGGCTTCGACAGCGGCCGCAGCCACCAGGAACTGGTGCTCATCGGCCTGCGCCACAAGTTCTAAGAACAACCGGTTGGCGTGGCACGCAAGTGCCGCGTCGGGCGGATTGCAGCACCTTCGAACAGCCATCGGTCTTCCGATGGCTGTTTTTTTATGCGCGCGTGAAAGTGACGAGCGCAGGCGATCTAAATGGCCATCGCGCCGCCGCTGCAACGCCCTCGAAGCCGCTCACTGCCGCGACGCCTTGCCCTTCGAGTCGACGTCTTCCGCGAGCGTCTGCGCGGGCGCGTCCGGGCACGGCAGATCGCCGATGACGAGCCGTGGCACCGTGCTGCGCGTCTCGCGCGGGCGCAATGGAACGTTGTCGAGTTCGGTCCACGAAGGGTTCGGGATCTCGCCGAAAAGCTGCCTCAGACGCTCGCCCCAACTCTTGTTGATCATCTGGTAGTACGCGCTGTTGTTGTCGAGCGTGGCGAAGCGCGTGACGCGCAGCGAGTCCTTTTCGTAGACCAGCAGATCGAGCGGCAGACCGACCGAGAGATTCGAGCGCAGCGTGGAATCCATCGAAATGAGCGCGCATTTGGCGGCTTCGTCGAGCGGCGATGCGGGCGTGATGACGCGGTCGATGATCGGCTTGCCGTACTTCGATTCGCCGATCTGAAAATACGGCGACACGCGCGTCGATTCGATGAAATTGCCCGCCGCGTAGATCATGTACAGACGCGGCGGCTGGCCCTCGATCTGTCCGCCGAGGATGAAGCTGCAATTGAAGTCGACGCTGAATTCGGCCAGTGACAGCGCATCGCGGCGATGCACCTCGCGCACCGCATCGCCGACAATGCGCGCCGCTTCCGCCATCGTCGGAACGCCATAGAGCGTGGGCGCGTTCGGATCGGTCGGCTCCGCGAGCAGATGCGTCACCGCCTGCGTCAGCGAGAGATTGCCCGCGGCGAGCAGGACGAGTACGCGCTCTCCCGGCTGTTCGAACACAACCATCTTGCGCGCGGCGCTCACGTGGTCCACGCCGGCGTTGGTGCGCGTGTCGGACAGAAACACGAGTCCCTCGTCCACGCACATGCCCACGCAATAAGTCATTTCAATACGTCCTGAAGCAAACAAACCCACATTGTACTGAGCGCGACCGCGCGTCGCATCCATCCGCTCACTGATCCGGCTGCGCCTCGATGCTGACGTGGACGGTCAGCGTTTCTTCTCTCCCGCCGACGCGCGAGCCGCGCACCGGCGCCGCCGATTCGTAATCGCGCGCGACGGCGAGCCGGCAATGGCGCTCGCCCGCGAACGCCGCTTGCGTCGCATCGACCGACACCCAGCCGTGTTCGACCCACACATCGGTCCATGCGTGCACCGCGACGTTCTCCTCGTCACTTGCAGCGAAATAACCGCTCACGCAGCGCGCCGGCACACCGCGCGCGCGGCAGCACGCGAGCATCAGATGCGCGAGATCGCGCGCATCGCCGAAGCCGTTAGCAAGCGCTTGCGCGGCCGTGCCCGCCGCATACGCCGGCTCGTTGCGATACCGCACGCGCTCGCCGATGCGCTCCGTCAGCGCAAGGAGCGACGCGCGCGTATCCAGCGCGTCGACGCGCAGCGCGAGTTCGCGGATGGCCGCATCGGGCGACGTCAGCCGCGTGGGACAAGTGAAATGTTCGAGCGGAATCGGGCCGGCTTCGTCGAAGAGGCGGCCATCGGACAAGGCTTCGGTTTCGACCTCGCCCGCCACGCTCACATGGATCTCGCCATGCGGCTTCGTCAGCACGAGCGTGTGCAGTGCGTTGCCGTAAGCATCGCGCGCGAGATCGAGCTTGCCCGGCGCTTCGACATGCCAGTGCCGCACGATCTTCGACGCGCCGCTCGCCGGACTCACGCGAAACTGCTGGATCGAATACGTGACCGGCGTGGCGTAGCGATAGCGGATGTCGTGGCGAATGGTCAGCAGCATGATCACGCAATCGGCAACAAGAGGAAAGTGTGCATCACGCGCAGGCCGAGTTCGTCGACACGCTTCAGGAACTGCGTGAGCCACGCGTGCACGCCGGTCTCCAGAATCTGGCGGATGTCGGCGTACAGCACGTCGGCGCGCAGCTTGCCCGCGAAGCGCTCGCACTCCTTCGACGCATCCGTGCGCAGCTTCGCGAGCGTGTCGCACACGCCATCGAGCGATGCGATCAACGAGCGCGGCATCTGCTCGTTGAGGATCAGCAGTTCGACGACACGCGCGGGCGTTACGACATCGCGATACACCTTGCGATAGATCTCCAGCGCCGATACGGAACTGAGAATCGACGTCCAGTAATAGAAGTCTTCGAGCTGGCGCGCCGCTTCGCGCGAGTTCGGCGTTGCATCGGCGAAACGGACATCGAGAATGCGCGCCGTGTTGTCCGCGCGTTCGAGATACGCGCCGAGCTGCATGAAGAAGAATGCGTCGTCGCGCAGCGCGGTGCCCTGCATCACGCCGCGGCACAGATTGGAGCGGTACTTGACCCATTCGAACAGCGCATCCGGGCCCGTTTCCAGTTCCATGTTCGCGAGCCGCTGATTGAATTCGAGCCACGTGAAGTTGATCGTCTCCCAGCCGTCGGTCGTGAGCGTGCCGCGCACCGCGCGCGCATTCTCGCGCGTCGCCTGCAGACAAGAGAGGATGCTCGACGGATTGCGCGCGTCGGCGACCATGAAGTGCAGCATGTCCTCGCGCGAGCGCGATCCCGGATGACGCTCGTCGAACATGTCCTCCAGCTCGGAAATTTTCAGCACCGAGCGTTGCGAGCGCGCCTCCTGCTCGGGCGTTTGCGGCAGGAGCGCGCCTTCCATGTCGATGTCGAGCATGCGCGCGGTGTTCTCGGCGCGCTCCATGTAGCGCGCCATCCAGAACAGGTGATCGGCAGTGCGGCTCAGCATGACGTCATGTGCAGTGAGTGAGTCATTCGACCATCCACGTATCCTTCGTCCCGCCGCCTTGCGACGAATTGACGACGAGCGAGCCTTCGCGCAACGCGACGCGCGTGAGGCCGCCCGCGCACATCGACACTTCGCGGCCGGAGAGCACGAACGGCCGCAAGTCGATATGACGCGGCGCGATGCCCGCCTCGACGAAGGTCGGGCATGCGGAAAGCGCGAGTGTCGGTTGCGCGATATAACCATCGGGCCGCGCGAGAAGCAGCGCGCGAAACGCTTCGATCTCGCCGCTCGTCGACGCCGGCCCGACGAGCATGCCGTAGCCGCCCGCGCCGTGCACTTCCTTCACGACGAGCTCCGGCAGATGCGCGAGCGTGTACGCGAGATCGTCGGGCTTGCGGCATTGATACGTCGGCACGTTGTTCAGAATCGGCTTCTCGCCGAGATAGAACTCGATCATGTCGGGCACGAACGGATAGATCGATTTGTCGTCGGCGATGCCGGTGCCCATCGCGTTCGCGAGCGTCACGCGTCCCGCGCGATACGACGTGAGCAAGCCCGGAATGCCGAGCGCCGAATCGGCGCGAAACGCGAGCGGATCGAGAAAGTCGTCGTCCACGCGGCGATAGATCACGTCCACGCGGCGCGGCCCGTGCGTCGTGCGCATGAACACATAGTTATCGTCGACGAAGAGATCCTTGCCTTCGACCAACTCCACGCCCATCTGCTGCGCGAGGAAGGTGTGCTCGAAATACGCCGAGTTGTACATACCGGGCGTGAGCACGACGACCGCCGGATCGTCCACGCCTTCGGGCGCGATGGAACGCAAAGTTTCCAGCAGCAAGTCGGGATAATGCGCGACCGGCGCGACGCGGTTCTGCACGAAGAGTTCGGGAAAGAGCCGCATCATCATCTTGCGGTTTTCGAGCATGTACGACACGCCCGAAGGCACGCGAAGGTTATCTTCGAGCACGTAGAACTCGCCCGCCGCGCCCGCGCGCACCACGTCGACGCCCGCGATATGCGCGTAGACATCGAGCGGCACGTCCACGCCCTGCATTTCCGGCCGATATTGCGCGTTCGTGTAGACCTGTTCGGCCGGAACGCGCCCGGCGAGGACGATGTCGCCCTCGTGATAGATATCGTGCAGAAAGAGATTGAGCGCCTGCACGCGCTGCCGCAAACCGGCTTCGAGCACGCGCCATTCATCGCCGGGAATGATGCGCGGAATCATGTCGAAGGGAATCAGCCGCTCGGTGCCGGAGAGGTCGCCATTCACCGCGAATGTTATGCCGACGCGCCGGAACAGCACGTCCGCCTCCGCGCGCTTTCGCGCGATCGTCTCGGGGCTCTGCTTCGCGAGCCAGCGGGAAAACCGCGCGTAGTGGTTGCGCACGGTGTCGTCCTGACGCATTTCATCGTAGATCTGCATCATTGCGTCCTTCGTGTTTCGGCGCGTTTCATCGCAGTATCCGACGAAAGTGCGGGACGTGCGCCACTTTTTTAACGCTCGCTCATGGTGCACGATGGTTTCGCGCTAGACTTCCCGCTCAACGCTCAACGTTTCATCATGCCCGACGCTTTCGAAGACGAAGCCGATTCCCTCGCCGACGCCCTCCTCGCAGGACTCGCGCGCCCGATCGTTTTCGTCGATCTGGAAACCACCGGCTCGAACGCGACCGAGGACCGCATCACCGAGATCGGCGTCGTCGAAGCGAGCACGGCGGGCATCGAACGCTGGAGCGTGCTCGTCGATCCGGGCGTGCCGGTGCCGCCGTTCATCGCACGGCTGACCGGTATCGAAGATTCCATGCTGCGCGGCCAGCCGAGCTTCGAATCGCTCGCGCCCGCGCTTGCCGAGCGGCTGCACGGCAAGCTCTTCGTCGCGCACAACGCGCGCTTCGATTACGGCTTTCTCAAGAACGCATTCCGCCGCGCGGGCATCGCGTTTCGCGCGGATACGCTCTGCACGGTGCGGCTGTCGCGCGCGCTGTTTCCGTCGGTTGAAAGACATGGTCTCGATGCGCTCATCGCGCGGCTGAATCTCGCGCCCGAAGGACGCCATCGCGCGCTCGCCGACGCCGATCTTCTCTGGCAATTCTGGCAGAAGATTCACGCGCTCTATTCGCAAGATCTCGTCGATGCCGCCATTAAAACGCTCGTCAGGCGCGCGAGCCTGCCCGCCGCTTTGCCCGAGGGCGCGCTCGATGCGCTGCCGCCCACGCCCGGCGTGTACCTCTTTCACGGCGACGACGACGTGCCGCTCTATGTCGGCAAGAGCATCAACCTGAAACAGCGCGTCGCGGCGCATTTTTCGGGCGATCACAGGCTTCAGAAGGACTTGTCGATCTCGCAAAGCATTCGTCGAATCGAGTGCCGCGAGACGGTCGGAGAACTCGGCGCGCTGCTGCTCGAAGCGAAGCTCGTGAAGGATTTGAAGCCGACGCACAATCGCTTGCTCAAAGGCGCATCGGCGACGTGTGCGTGGCAATGGTTGCCGGGCGCGAACGCGCCGACGCTCGTGAAGGCGAACAGGCGCGATCTGTCGCGCGAGGCGCATCTGTTCGGCGTGTTCGCATCGCGCGCGAAGGCGCATGCGTTCATGCGCCATTTAGCCGATGAACACGATCTCTGTCACGCGACGCTCGGCCTGGAAAAAGCGCCGCTTTCGCCGGGGCGCGGCTGCTTCGGTTATCAGGTGAAACGCTGCTTCGGCTCGTGTGCGGGAATCGAAACCTTCGCCGATCACGCGGCGCGCGCCCTCGCTGCGCTCGAAGGCGCACGCCTCGTGAAGTGGCCGCATGAAGGACCCATCGCCGTCTGCGAGCGCGACGAAGCGTCGGGGCGCGAAGCATGGCACGTGATCGATCGATGGTGCTATATCGGCACGTGCGCGACGCGCGACGACATCGCCGCGCTCCTCGCCGATGCACCCGACGCGCGCCCGTTCGATTCCGACGTGTACAGCCTCGTCGCGAAGCGTCTCGCGTCGGGACAACTCGCATGGATCGCGTGCGATGCGCGGCCTGCGTTTCGTCTCGTCGTACAAGATGCGCCCGCGCGCGCCGCCGTCACCGTCACCGCCACACAGCAGACGAAACGCGCAACGAAGCGCCGCGCGCTCGCCGCCGATCAAATCGCGCTGATCTTCTAGGCAATGCCGCCGTTCGCGCGCAGCACTTGCCCATTGACCCAGCCCGCATCCGGTCCGACGAGAAACGCGACAACCGAAGCGATATCGTCGGGCTGACCGAGACGTTCGAGCGGCGGCATCTTCGAGAACGTGGCGATCTGCTCGTCGGTCTTGCCGTCGAGAAACAGCGACGTCGCCACCGGTCCCGGCGCGACCGCGTTCACCGTGACGCCGCGTCCGCGCAACTCCTTCGCGAATACATGCGTGAACGATTCGACCGCCGCTTTCGTCGCGTTGTAGATCGCGTAGCCGGCCATGTTGAGCGCGAGCGTCGTGCTCGAAAAGTTCACGATGCGCCCGCCGCCGTTCATGCGCGCCGCCGCTTCGCGCAGCGTGTTGAAGGTGCCGCGCACGTTGATATCGAACGTCTGATCGTAAAGCGCATCGCTCGTATCGGCGAGCGGCGCGGTCTTCAGCACGCCCGCGTTGTTGACGAGCGCATCGACCTTGCCGAGCGAAGCTTCGACAGTCTCGAACATGTGGCGCACTTCGTCGGCGTTGGCGACATCCGCTTTCACCGCGATCGCCGCGCTTCCCGCTTCGCGCAATTGCGCGACGAGCGCGTTCGCTTCGTTCGCGCTCGACGCATAGTTCACCGCGACCGCGAAGCCGTCGCGTGCGAGACGCCGCGCGATCTCCGCGCCGATGCCGCGCGACGCGCCCGTGACGATGGCAACGCGTTTTGCCTGGGTCTGACTCATGATGTGCTCCTTAAAGTAGGCTGGTCGATGCAGAGCATGATGAATCATTCCGTTTCCGCGATCATCGCGCGTGGCTTAGTATCATCGTTCCAGTTGCTTTAACAATCTATCCGCCCATTCGTCATGGATCGATTCCAGGAAATGCAGGTATTCGTGCGCATTGCCGAGCGGCACAGCTTCACGCAGGCCGCCGACGATCTGCAGATACCGCGCGCCACCGTCACCAATCTGATGAAGCGCATGGAGCAACGGCTCGGCGCGCGCCTGCTCGAACGCACCACGCGCACCGTCCGCCTCACGCACGACGGCGAGGAACACTATCGGCGCTGCGTGCGTCTGATCGCCGATCTGGAGGAGGCGGAAGGCTCGTTCAAACACGCCGAACCAAAGGGTGTGTTGCGCGTGAATCTGCAAGGCACGCTCGCGCGGCATTTCATCGTGCCGGGACTGCCCGCGTTTCTCGCGCGACATGCGCAGATCGAGCTGCATATCGGCGAGGACGACAGGCTCGTCGATCTCGTGCGTGAAGGCGTCGATTGCGTGCTACGCGCGGGCACGTTGCAGGATTCGTCGATGATCGGCCGGCGCGTCGCGCTGCTCGAACAGGTGACGGTGGCAAGTCCCGCGTATCTCGCGCGCTCAGGCATGCCGGATGATCTCGCGGCGCTCGCCTCGCATCGCGCGGTGAACTTCGTATCGAGTGCGACGGGTCGTGTGTTGCCTCTGGAATTCACCGTCGATGGACGTATCGAGACGATCGAATTGCAGGCGGCGGTGTCGGTGTCGGGCGTCGAACTCTATACGCAAGCGGCGCTCGCGGGACTCGGTATCGTTCAGGTGCCGCGCTATCACGTCGACGATGCGCTGACCGATGGCCGTCTGCAAGTCGTGCTTGCGAAACTCCCGCCGCCGCCCATGCCAATCTCCGTGCTCTATCCGCATAACCGGCAACTCTCCGCTCGCGTGCGGGTTTTCGCGGACTGGTTGAGCGAGATCTTCGCGCCATACAACGAGCGCACATAAGCAAAAGCGCAAAAGCGCAAAAGCGCAAAAGCAAAAGAGGCCAGCATCCCGATAAAGGGAAGCTGGCCTCTTTCTCAACGAGCTTCGATTTCGCTAACGAAACCGAAGCCGCAATGCTGGCGCAACGGACTTAAGCCGCTGCGTCCTTCAGCTTCTTCAGCGGGCGCGCCTTGATGCGAACGCTTGCCGGCTTGGCCGGGAACCAGCGCTCTTCACCCGAGAACGGGTCCTTGCCGAAGCGCTTCTTCTTCGCCGGCACGGCTTGAGCGGAGATCTTCAGCAGACCCGACAGCGTGAATTCGCCTGCGCCCTTCTTGTGGATCGAACCGAGGATGGTGTCTTCCAGCGCACCCAGCACGGCCTTCACTGCCTTCAAGTCGACAGCGGCGCGCTCCGAGAGATGCGTCGCGAGCGATGCCTTCGTGAACGTGTCCTTGATCGGCGAGGGAGCGCCCGTGGTCTTCGCGGCTACTTTCTTCGCGGCTACTTTCTTCGCAGCTACTTTCTTCGCGGCAACCTTCGGCGCTGCTGCTTTCTTCGCCGGTGCGGCGGCGGTCTTCACCGTGGCCTTCTTGGCCGGGGCTTTCTTGGCAGCGGTTTTAGCGGAAGTCGGCATGTTTCTCCTACCTGTTTTTGGTCAGTGATATTCGAATACGTTCGCACCCATGCGTCGTATCACGCCGGATTCTACATAGGCCAAGCGAGTTCGTGCGAGTCTTTTGCGCTTTTATATCGTTTTTATAGGGGTTTTTCGTGGCGTCGCGCTGACACGTGAGCCATGAAGGCATCATCCGCGATGATCTTCGATACTTGTGCATCGAACACGTCATGCGTTTTACCGCTTTATGGACGATGCAAACGCGCGATGCGCGATATGAGCGATGAGCGGATAGTGATCGGAAGCGATACGCGAAAGCCGCGTGCGATGCACGTCCACGCGCATGAGACGCTCGCCCGGATGCACCCAGATGCGATCGAGCGCGAAGAGCGGATAGCGCGTCGGAAACGTGCGCAACGCACTCGCGCGATGAAAGCGCGTGACGAGTCGCCGCAACGTGCGGCCATGGACGAACCACTCGTTCAGATCGCCGAGCAGGATCACGGGCAGCGCGGGCGTATCGAAGCTTTGCAGCACTTGCTCCACTTGCGCGCGCCGCTCGCTCGATGCGAGACCGAGATGCGTCGCGACCACGCGCCAGAGTTCGCCGCCGCAATCGATGTCGGCATCGAGCGCGCCGCGCGGCTCGCGACTTCTGAACGAGAGATCGAGCGTGCGCACCGCGCGCACCGGATAGCGCGTGAGCACCGCGTTGCCGTAGCGCCGCTCGGGCGTGTCGAGCGTCGGGCCCGCTACAGCATGCAGATTCGTCATGCGTTGCAGCACGTCGAGCACATCGGGCGAGCCGCTGCCGCCGAGCGGCACTTCCTGCAACGCGAAGATGTCCGCATCGATCTCGGCGAGCACTTCGCCGATGCGCTCCGGCGCAAACTTGCCGTCGATGCCTATCGCACCATGCAAGTTATATGTGGCGATGCGCAGCTCGCGCGCGCGCGCTTCGTTCATGTCTTCGCGTTCGATGACGGTCTCGTGCATCCGCGTCATGAGTTGACCTCGTCGGGGCGCTCGTTTCTGGCCGATGCCTCGCGCGGCATCGTTGCGTTCTCGCGCAGTGCGCTCGCGCGCTTCGCTTCATCGCTTGCGCGCGGCTTGTCGGCATCGCTCGGCGCGCCTTCGTGCGCATCCTGACGCGCCGCGCCGCCGAGAAAGCGCTGCAGCAACAGCGATACGCCGAGCAGCGACGCGCCGATGCCGATCAGCACCGCGAACGAGCCGACCGTCGGCCGATGCAGCGAAGCGACGAGCTGATGCGCGAATGCGACCGTCAGAAAGATGCCGGGGCCCATGCCGAGCATCGTGCCGATCATGAAGTCGCGCATGCGGATATGCGACGCGCCCGCCACGAGATTGACGATCGCAAACGGTGCGACCGGCAAGATCCGCAATACCACGACCGCGACGATGCCGCGCTTGGCCACGCGTTCGGACAGCCGGTTGACGCGCGCGCCCGCGAGCTTGCGCACCGCATCGCGGCCAAGCCGGTTGCCGAGCGAATAAGAAATCGCGGCCGCGATTGTCGTTCCGATGAACGCGTAAGCGCCGCCCCATGAAGCGCCGAAAACGATGCCCGTCGTCGCGATCAGCAGCGTGATCGGCACCGCGACGACCGCCGCGATCACATAACAAAGGACGATCCACAGCGGCGCGAGCGCAACGAATCGATATGACGCGTCGCGTTCGTGAGCGACTTCAGGTTCACGTAATCGCCGAGCGGCGTCCAGTGCCACAGACCCGCGACGACCACGATCATCAGCGCAAGCGCGCCGAGCAGCGCGAAGCGGCCGATGAGCGGACGCGTCTTTTCCGCGGGCACGAACTGGTCGACGAGTTCGTCGGCGGCGATCGGCGTTTCGGGATCGATCAGCGCCTCGGGCGGAATCAGTTGATCGAGTTCCGTCGACACTTGCGGGTCGAGCGGCACCATCGTTCGATGTTCTTCGCGATCGCGCGAGAGCGCCTGAATCGCGGCGTTCATGCCGTTGCGCGCCTGGCGTTCGCGCACGACATCCGCGATCTCGCAGCCGAGATGTTCGGCGAGCAACGCGTCGCGCATCGTAGCAATCGCGCGGCGGATACGCACGTCGGCGCCGGCATCGATCGACACGTTGCATTCGCTGTCGAGCACCATCGACCGATTGTTCAGATTGGCCGAGCCGACGATCAGCAATTCATCGTCGACGATCATCAGCTTGCTGTGTACGTTGACGATCTCTTCGCCGAGCTTCGGCACGCTCGGACACAGCAGGCGGTATCGCCCATGCGCGTCCGCGCTCTTCAGAAGCCTGTGCAGGCGCGCGCGCAGCACGCCCATGGTCACTTCCTGCAGCCAGCCGCTCTGATTGCGCGGCACGACGATGGCGAGATCGGGGCCGTCCTCGCGCGCGAGCGAATCGGCGAGCGCGGCGCCGATCGTCCCCGACGTGAAGTACTGATTCTCGATATAGATGCTGCGCCGCGCCCGCGCAATCGCGTCGAGATACTGCGTGCGAATCTGCTGCACCGGTTCCCGGCCGAGATAATCGGGCTCGGTGAGCGAGATGGCGATATCGACATCTTCGAGATCGACGCGTCGCGAAGGCGGCCACGGGTCCTGCCGAAGCATCGCGCGATGCGAGCGGATCGCGAGGCGCTTGCCGCATGAGCGCGCCCATCGCTCGCGCGCGAGCACGCCGATCTCGCGTGCGGCGTCGCCATCGAACATCGTATGGACATCGTGAAACGGCTGATACGACGCGCCGTTCGCATCGCGGCGCAACGGCTCGTCGGGCGCGTGCGCGGTCGTGTCCCAGCGCGAGCGCGTGAGATCGAGACCGCCGACGAACGCGAGCCGGTCGTCGATCACGACGAGCTTCTGATGTTGCGAGCCGCCGAGCGGATGCTTGCGGTCCATCTGGAACGCGATGCGCCTGTGCGTGCGCCAGCCCATTTTGTAGACCGGCAGCCATTCGCGCTCGAACGCGTAGAGCATCGCGAAATCCCACGCGAGAATATAGATGCGCAGACGCCGCTTGTTGCCAGCGAGCGCGTGCAGAAAGTCGCCGAGCGCTTCGGGATAACCATCGTCCGCGCCTTCGGGCGTGAGCTTCATGCGGCTGTCGATATCCCATCCGAGGATGAACACCGTGCGCTCCGCGCGCGTGAGCGCCTCGCGCAGCACGCGGAAATAGTCCGCGCCATCGACGAGCAGACTGAAGCGCCCGGCATGACGCACGCTCGCGCAATTGCGCCCTGGCTGGAAAAACGGCTCGTCTTTTGCGTGATTCATGTGCCTCTCGAAATGCTCCGCGTCGAAATGCCTTTCGGTTTGCAAGCTCCATGCCCGCCGCGCTGCGCGGTGATACGCTTCGTGGCAAATGCCGATTAGGAGCGCCATGCGCGATGAACGATAACGAAGACACCATTCAGGACGACGAGCGCGCGGGACTCGTTGCGCTCGCGGCGGCGTCGGTGCTCGTGGGCGCGGCGACGGGCGCGATCGGCGTGCTGTTTCGCTTCGCGCTCGAACGCGCCGATGCCTGGCGCAATGCGTTCGTCGCGTGGGCGCACGCGGGCCACGACTCGGCAATCGTGCTGCTCGCGCTATGCGTGCTCTTCGTCCTCGCAACGGCGGCGGCGGCCGGGCTCGCCGCGTGGCTCGTCGCGCGCTTCGCACCCACGGCGAGCGGCAGCGGCATTCCCCATGTCGAAGCGGTGTTGCGCGGCAGCGTTCCGCCCGCGCCGCTCGTGCTCATACCGGTCAAGTTCGTGGGCGGCGTGCTCGCCATCGGCGCGGGGCTCGCGCTCGGCCGCGAAGGTCCGACCGTGCAGATGGGCGCTTCGATCGCGAATGCCATCGGCACGTTCTTCAGGCGCAACGCAGGCGATTGCCGCGTGCTGCTCGCGGCCGGCGCGGGCGCGGGCCTCGCCACGGCGTTCAATGCGCCGATCGCGGGCGCGGTGTTCGTGCTCGAAGAACTGATGCGGCGCTTCGATACGCGCACGACGGTGGCGGCACTCGGCGCATCGGCGAGCGCTATCGCGATGGCGCGTCTGCTGCACGGCGACCTGCCCGACTTTCACCTGCCCGCGCAACCGTTCCCCGGATTCGAAATGACCGGCGCGCATCTCCTGCTCGGCGCGTTGCTGGGGCTGCTGGGCGCGGCGTATTGCCGTCTCATCCTCTGGACGCTCGACGCCGCCGAATCGATCGCGCCGCCCGCATTGGTCAAGCATGCGACGGCGCGCGCGGCGACGGTCGGCGCAGCGGTCGGCCTGCTCGCGTGGTTCGCGCCGGATCTCGCGGGCGGCGGCGATTTGCTGACCGAGCGCGCGCTCCTCGGCGCGGGCACCGTCGCGAGCGTGAGCGCGATGTTCGCGTTGCGCTTCGTGCTCGGCCCGGTCTCGTACGCGGCGGGCACGCCCGGCGGCATCTTCGCGCCCATGCTCGCGCTCGGCGCGCAGACGGGGCTCGTTTTCGGCCGCGTGTGTCTCGACTGGTTCCCCGGCATGACGAGCGCGACCGGCAACACCGGCACCTTCGCGGTGGTCGGCATGGCGGCGTTCTTCGTCGCGGTGGTGCGCGCGCCGGTTACGGGCATCGTGCTCGTCACCGAGATGACGGCGAGCTTCACCTTGCTCCTGCCGATGCTCACCGCCTGCTTCACCGCGATGATCGTGCCGATGCTTCTGCACGTGCCGCCGATCTACGATTCGCTCGGCGAGCGCGCGGCGCGCGGGCGTTAGCGCCTGCGCTTCCTGCATGCGCGCAGGCGTTGCGGTAGTCTCGTCGATGGACATTCGTCGCGCCGCGCTTCCCGCACGAAGCGCGGCGCCCACAGATTTCATCCACGAGGACAAGCAATGGAATATCGACATCTCGGTGCTTCGGGCTTCAAGGTTCCCGTCTTGAGTTTCGGCACCGGCACTTTCGGCGGCAAGGGCGAATTCTTTCAGGCGTGGGGCGAAACCGACGTGAGCGAAGCGCGCAAGCTCGTCGATATCTGCCTCGACGCGGGCGTGACGATGTTCGACACCGCCGACATCTACTCGCGCGGCTCATCGGAATCGATACTCGGCGAAGCGCTCAAGGGCCGGCGCGACAAAGTCATCGTTTCGACCAAGGCGACATTCCGCTTCGATCAGGACGACCCGAACGCCGTCGGTTCGTCGCGCTTTCACCTCGTTCGGGCCGTGAACGCGGCGCTGGAGCGCCTGCAGACGGATTACATCGACGTGTTCCAGCTGCATGGCTTCGACGCGAAAACGCCCGTCGAAGAGACGCTTTCCACGCTCGACGATCTCGTGCGCGCGGGCAAAATCCGCTATACGGGCGTGTCGAATTTTTCGGGCTGGCATCTGCAGAAATCGCTCGATGTGGCGGACCGCTACGGCTATCCGCGCTATGTCGCGAATCAGACGTACTACTCGCTGATCGGCCGCGACTACGAATGGGAATTGATGCCGCTCGGGCTCGATCAGGGCGTGGGCGCAATCGTGTGGAGTCCGCTCGGCTGGGGGCGTCTCACCGGCAAGATTCGCCGTGGCCAGCCGCTGCCCGCGACGAGCCGTCTGCACAAGACCGCCGACATGGGGCCGCCGGTGCCGGACGAGTATCTGTATCGCGTGGTCGATGCGCTCGATGCGATTGCCGCGGAAACTGGCAAGACCGTGCCGCAGATCGCGCTCAACTGGCTGCTGCAGCGTCCGACGGTGGCGACGGTGCTGATCGGCGCGCGCAACGAAGAGCAACTGCGGCAGAACCTGGGCGCGGTCGGGTGGAACCTGACGGCCGAGCAAGTCAAAAAGCTCGACGAGGCGAGCACGGTGCGTCCGGCGTATCCGTACTGGCCTCAGCAAGGGTTCGCGGAACGCAATCCGTTCCCGGTCTAAGCCCGTCGAACGAGCGCGGCGGACCTGCCGCGCTCGCAATCCGCCAGAACACCGTACAGGAAGTCAGCCGACAATCTGTACCGGTACTGTACCGGAAACCTTACGTACACTTTGCGCTCATGAGTCATTCATTGCGGAGCGCGCCATGCCCATCGAACTTCTGAATGCCCTTCCCGCTGCCGCGCTGTTCGCGCTGGTGACGACGATCACGCCCGGACCGAACAACACGATGCTGCTCGCCTCGGGCGTCAACTTCGGGTTGAAGCGCACCGTGCCGCACGTGCTCGGCATCAGCGCGGGCATGGCGATTCTGATGATCGCGGTCGGTATCGGGCTCGCGCAGGCGTTCGAGCGTCTGCCGTTTCTGTACACGGTGCTCGAAGCGGCGAGCGTTGCGTATCTGCTGTATCTGGCCTGGAAAATCGGCACGTCGTCTTCGGTGCAGATGCGCGACGGCCAGGCTCGCCCGATGCGTTTTCACGAAGCAATCGCGTTCCAGTGGATCAATCCCAAAGCGTGGATGATGGTGCTCACCGCGGCGACGACCATCCACCTGCACGCGAGCCTCTCGCTGAACGCGGCGCTCATGGCGGTGGTGCTCGTCGTGATCGGCCTGCCGTGCATCACGATGTGGGCCGCGTTCGGCATGTCGCTGCGCCGCTTTCTCGCGAATCCGCGCCGGCTGCGCATGTTCAATCTCACGATGGCCGTGTTGCTGGTGCTGTCGCTGTATCCGATCGTCGCCCATTTTTTCGCTTGATGCGCCGACCGAAAAACGCGCGTGCTCTTTGCCTCGGCGCGCGTCCCGGTGCATACTGGTCCAACGCGCCGGCACGCAAAATCTGCCGTCCCGCTTGCAAGATTGGGACTGCATTTCTTTTTTTGTCAGCACGGTCTGTTCATCTTTCCGCCCGAAACGATCCTCAACTGATCCTTAAGCGATCCTTTAAGGCGGACTTTCAGCCCGGCGCGTACAAGCCTTGCTGGTCCGTTGGTTCGCGCCGAATCGTCGGCGCGGCTTTGAAATCTGTTCAAGGAGTACGCCATGTCTGGAGCCAATCGCCCGTCCGGTCCCGCCACGCGCAAATCCCTCGACCTAGCCGATCAGATCGAGCGCGATGAACTAGAGAACAATCTGCCGGATGCGCTCAACGGCGTCGACGACGAAGACGACGACGATCAAACCGACTCCGATCGCACACTAGGCCGTTAGCCTCCACAGCCAGGCCATCGCGCGGAAGCACGCGCGATCCGCAACGCCGCAATGCGTTTCATCATTGCGGCGTTTTTGCATCTTGAACGCGCCCGACGCCAGGCACGCTCGTTGCTTTGAACGATGCGCGTCAAAAATCCGATGCGCGAAAGCGGCGGCGCCGATCCGCCCGCATATCGACCGATCAACCGATCACCACGGGAGGGCAACATGCTCCGTTACGCTGTCATTTTCTTCATCATCGCGATCATCGCGGCCGTCTTCGGCTTCGGTGGAATTGCAACGGGCGCGGCGGAAATCGCCAAGATTCTGTTCTTCATCTTCATCGTGATCTTTCTGGCGACGTTGCTGCTCGGCGTGTTCAGGCGATGACGCGCTTCCTGCACGAAGCGCTGTAAATAGAAACGCGCGGACTTCATCGAAGGCCGCGCGTTTTTTCAATGCTTCATGCAGTGAATCGCGTCAGGTAACGATCACGCGATTCTTCCCGTCTCTCTTCGCGCGATAAAGCGCGAGGTCGGCGGCTTCCACGAGCTGTTTCGACGCATCGTCGTGCATGGCCGTATGCGTCGCCCCGCCGATACTGATCGTCACGCGCCCGCTCGACGAACCCGCATGCGGCAGGTCGAGCGCTTCGACCGCGATGCGTATCTTCTCCCCGAGCAAACGCAAGCTCGGCGCCGACGACGACAGCAGCACGACCGCGAACTCCTCGCCGCCGAAGCGCGCCGCGAGATCGGTGGGACTGCCGAGACTCGATTCGATCGTATGCGCGACGAGCTTCAGCACATCGTCCCCGGCGACGTGGCCATAGGTATCGTTGTACGACTTGAAGTTATCGACATCGATCATCAGAAAGCCGATGGCTGCATGCTCGCGTGCGGCGCGACGCCATTCGGCGTTCAGATAGTCATCGAGACGGCGACGATTCGACAAACCGGTTAGCCCATCCGAATGCGTCAGGCGCTGCAATTCCAGATTCGTTTCGAGCAGCTTCTGCTGCGACTGACGCAGCGCGCGATACGCTTCGTCGCGTTGCAGCAGGTTCTGATACGACCGCGAGTGATAGCGCACGCGCGCGACGAGCTCGATCGTATCGGGCAGCTTCACGAGGTAATCGTTCGCGCCCGCCGCGAACGCCGCGCTCTTGATGCGCGGCTCTTCCTTCGTCGAGAGCACGATGATGGGAATATCGCGCGTCGCCGGATGCTCGCGATACTGACGCACGAGCGTGAGGCCATCGACGCCGGGCATCACGAGATCCTGCAGAATCACCGTGGGCCGGGTTTCCTGCGCGGTGCGCAACGCATCTTCCGGATTGGCGCAGTAATGCAGATCGACGTTGGCCTCGTCCGCGAGCGCGCGACGCAGCGCCTCCGCGATGATCGCCTGATCGTCCACGAGCAATACCATTACCGGCAAGTCGGCCGCGGGCGGCGCGTTCAATGCGGCCGCGAGCAGATCGGACACGGCGCGCTCGTCCGCCATCGCACGCGAGCCCGCGCGCTCGATGCTCGCGGTCGCGGCCCGCTTCGCGCGCTCGGCCAGCGGATCGGGATGAGGAAGTTTCATGAATGGGTCCTTGGTCGGGTACTCATCTATTGATTCGTTATCCTATTAGTCAAACGCAGTGGCGATCGCATGCGCGATGCGCGGTAGCGGCAGAATCGACGCGGCCGCATCGAGCGCGGCCGCCGCCTTCGGCATGCCGTACACCGCGCTCGTCGCCTCGTCCTGCGCGATCGTGTGATAACCCTTCGCGCGCATCGCCTTCAGTCCGATCGCGCCATCGCGACCCATGCCGGTCAGGAGCACGCCGATCGCACGGCCCGTCCAGCGCGCGGTCACGCTCTGAAAAAACACGTCGACGGACGGGCGATAAGGCAATTGCTCCGGATGCGCGGTATAACCGAGGCGCGTGGCATCGGCGAAGTGGAGATGATCGTTGGTCGCGGCGAGCAGCACTTCGCCCGACACGGGCCTGTCGCCTTCGCGCGCGACGCGCACGGGCAGCGCCGATTGCGCGTCGAGCCATTGCGCCATGCCTTCGGCGAACGCGCGATCCACGTGCTGCACGATGACGATCGCCGCCGCGAACTGCTTCGGCAACGCGCCGAGCAGTGTCGCGAGCGCCGCCGGGCCGCCCGCCGACGCGCCTATCGCGACGAGCCGCGCCTGGCTCTTCGGCACGCTCAGCGCGCTTGCCGACGGCGCATTGAACGACGCGAGCCGCGCGCCGATCTGATCGATCTTCGCAATCAGCGCCGCCGCGCCGCGACGCGCATCGGCGCCCGCGAGCGCGGGGGTATCGACGGCATCGAGCGCGCCCGCGCCCATCGCTTCATACACGCGCCATGCGTTCGCTCCGACATCCACGGTGACGACGAGAATGGCGCACGGCGAACGCGCCATGATGGTCCGCGACGCCTGCACGCCATCGACGTTCGGCATCACGAGGTCCATCAGCACGACATCGGGCGTGTGCGTCGCGCAATAGTCGATGGCCTGCTGGCCGTCGTGCGCGACCCATGCGATCTCGAAGTCGGGCCGCGCCGCGAGCGCGCGGCGCAACGCTTCGACGGCCAACGCGACGTCGTTCGCTATGCCGATCTTCATGACTTCGCCTCGCCGATGAGATCGCGCACCGCATCGATGAGCGCCTGATCGTGGAAGCTGCCTTTCGCGAGGTAATAGTCCGCGCCCGCGTCGAGGCCGCGTTGACGATCTTCCGCGCGATCCTTGTACGACACGATCATCACCGGCAACGCGCCGAGTTGCGCATCGCGCTTGATCAGCGTGACGAGTTCGATGCCGTCGAGTCGCGGCATGTCGATGTCGGTGATGACGAGATCGAAGCGCTCGCCGCGCACCGCGTTCCAGCCGTCCATGCCATCGACCGCGACGGACACGTCGTAGCCGCGCGACGCGAGCAGCTTGCGTTCGAGCTCGCGCACGGTGAGCGAATCGTCGACGACGAGCACGCGCTTCGCACTCGCCACGCGCGAGCGCGAAGCGTTCGCCCCGACGCGCCCGAGTTCGCCGCTGCCGACGAGCTTTTCCACCGAGCGCAGCCAGTCGTCGAGATCCGCGATGAGCAGCGGATCGCCGTTCTCCATCAGCGCGCCCGCCGCGATGTTGCGCACCTTGCCGAGGCGTTTGTCGAGCGGTTGCACGACGAGCATGCGCTCGCCGAGAAAGCGGTCGACGACGATGCCGTAACTCGCCGCGCCCTGCCCGATCACGACGACGTTGAGCGCATCGCTCGCGGCTTCGAAAGCGGCGGTCTGCAAGATCTGGTGCGCGGTGACGAGACCGACGCGTTTGCCGTCGAAGGAGAAATGCTGCTGACCTTCGAGCACGTCGATGGCGCTCGCGGGCAGCACCAGCGTGCGCGCGACATGCGCGAGCGGCAGTCCATACGGCTCGCCCGCCACTTCGACGATCAGGCTGCGAATGACCGAAAGCGTCAACGGCAATTGCAGCGCGATGCGCGTGCCCGCATGCGTTTCCTGCGTCACGCGCACGCTGCCGCGCACTTGCCGCACGACGTCCTGCACCGCATCGAGGCCGACGCCGCGACCGGATACATCGGTGACGGCGTCACGCATCGAAAAGCCCGGCAGAAAGAGGAATTCGAGCAGTTCGGCTTCGGTGAGACGCGCGGCGGTATCATCGCTCGCGAGGTTCTTGCGCACGACCGCGCGCCGCAATGCATCCAGATCGACGCCCGCGCCGTCGTCGGACACGCTGATGAAAAGCGAACCCGCGCTATGGCGCGCGTCGAGCGTGATCGTGCCGGTTTCGGGCTTGCCCAAAGCGCGGCGCAGCGCGGGCGGCTCGATGCCGTGATCGACCGCGTTGCGCAACAAATGGCCGAGCGGCGCATCGAGCAGATCGAGAATGTCGCGATCGACCTGCGTCGTCTCGCCCGCGATGACGAGACGCACGTCCTTGCCTAATCCGCGCGCGACGTCTCGCACCATGCGCGCGAAACCGCCCGTTGCATCGACGAAAGGACGCATGCGGCACGCGAGCGCTTCGTCGTAGATCTGTTGCGCGAGATGCGTCGAGCGGCGATCGAAGTTTTCCAGTTCGGCCAGACGCTCGCTCAATTGACGATGCGCTTGCTCCGCGAGGCGACGCACTTCATCGAGCGCGGCGTGAGCGCGGGCATCGAGTGGCGCGGCGTTTGATTCGGTCAGCGTCTCGTGCAGACGTTCGAGCGCGCGGTTCGCATCGTGCTGAATGCGCTTCACGCGCAGCATCGACTGCGAAAACGGCTTCAGCCAGCGCGATTCGACGAGCGATTCGCCCGAGTGGCTCAGCAAGCGATCGAGCGTGTCGGCGCGCACGCGCAGCATGCGTGTTTCGTTCGTGCGCGAAGGTGTCTGGACTGGCTCGGGCGTTTCATCCAGCGGCTTCGTCAGCGTGAGTTCCCGTGAGAGATCGAGCGCATCGTCATGCGCCGCGTGGCCTTCGATACGCGCGTTGAGGCCTTCGACGAACGCATCGACTTCGCGTTCGAGCGTGGTCTGCGCATCGGCCTCGCGCGCCTCGCCTATCTGTACGATCAGATCGACGCCGCGCAACAGCATGTCGATATAACCCGCATCGAGCACGACGCGCCCTTCCTGCGCCGCGACGAAGCAATCCTCCATCACATGCGCAAGCGTCACGCCGAGCGGCACGCCGACCACGCGCGCGGCGCCCTTCAGCGAATGCGCGGCGCGCATGCTCGCTTCGAGCGTGACCGGATCGCGCGGCGCACGTTCGAGCGCGATGAGGCCATCGGAAAGAATCTGCGCCTGCCCGCGCGCTTCCTCCTGAAAGAGTTCCAGCAATGACGAACGGCCCGGATCGATGTTCGTCACGTGAGGCTCCGGTTCAGGCTGTCGATGAGACGATCGGCATCGAGCAGGCCGACGGTCGCGTCGCGGAATGCGGCGACCGCGTGCGCATGCGATGACAGGCGCTGTGAGAGCGTCGCGGGCACGGGCTGAAGCTGCGCTTGCGTGAAGCGATGCACGCCGTCGACGGCATCGACGGGAAAGGCGATCGGGCCTTCATGATCGCCGCTCGCGTGATGATCGCGGCTCGGCGCGCGTTCGATGACGAGCAGGCGTCCAAGCTCGCGCGTATCGATGGCCCGGTTGCTCGACGCGTCGTGCGCGGCGCGCTCTTCAATGCCGAAGAGCCGCGCGAGCGAAGCGCACACGATCAATCTGCCGCGCACGTTCACGACGCCCAGCACCGCGCGATGCCGCCGATGCGGCAGCGTATGCACCGGGCGCGTTTGCGCCACTTGTGCGCAGACGGTCGTCGGCAAACCGAGCCATTCGCCCCCGATGCGAAACACGAGGTACGAGAGCGTGTTGCTTTGGTCGCCGTTGCGCGTCACGTTCGACGATGCCGCACTCGACTGTTCGATCGACGTGCGCGCCTGCACGCGATCGAGCACGCGCGACGCCGCTTCATCGTGAACGGGGCAATTGCGGCAATGCACGTAGCCTTCGAGCTTCGGGCACGACGCATCGCCACGCACGCCGATGCGGTTCCAGCAATCGTCGATGTCGATCGCAAGGTCGATGTCGCGGGCATTCATCGCGCGCACTCCGTGACGCGTTGCGCACGCGCCAGCAGCAGACGCGCACCGCTTTCATCGCCGTCGAGCGAGAGGCACGCGGCCAGATGCGTGAGCGCTTCGCGATGTGCGGGATCGAGATACAGCGCGCGACGATAATGCCCGCGCGATGCTTGATGTTCGCCACGCGCATCGGCGATCACGCCAAGCAGATAGTACGCATCCGCGTTCGATGGATGCGCTTGCAGATACGCGTGCGCGACGCTCGCCGCGGCGTCGAGTTGGCCGGCATCGGCGAGTTCGCGCGCGTGCGCGAGATCGGCCGCCGGCGCGGGTTCTTTGGGCGCTTCCTCACGCGGCATCGCGGACGGCATCGCACGGACGGCAGGCGGCGCGCTCGCCCATGCGGGCAACACGAACGCGCGCTTCATCGGCGGCAAGGGTTTCGCGATGATCTGCGGAACCGGCCACGCGCCATTGAAGGCATTCGCACGTCCGCTTCCGGGCCGGTTGAACGCAAAGGCGAGCGGAATGTTCGCGGACCTCATGCCTTCGCGCATCAAAAGACCCGTCTCCGCCGGACCCACGAATAACGTGCCGCCTTGCGCGAGCAATCCATCGAGCACGCGCAGGACGGCGCATTGCGTGTCGCGATCGAAATAGATCAGCACGTTGCGGCACAAAATGAAATCGAAGCGCTCGAACGCGTGCGTATCGAGTTGCAGCAGATTGGCTTGCGAGAAACGCACGCTTTGCGCGACAGCGGGATCGAGTTGCCAGCCGCCGTCGATCGCGCGGAAATGACGGTCGCGAAAATCGAGCGCGCGTCCGCGAAACGCGTTGCGTCCGTAATGCGCGCGACGCGCGATGGCGAGCGCGCGCTCGCTCACGTCGATCGCATCGACAGTGAAGCGCTCGGCGGGAACGCCCGCTTCGATCAGCGCCATTGCAACGGTATAGGCTTCCTCGCCGGTCGAGCACGGCGCGCTCAGCACGCGCACCGGTTTCGCGGGCCGTTCGTGCAGACGCACGCGCGCCAGACGCGCGAGCGCGGCGAAGGCTTCGGGATCGCGAAAGAACCATGTCTCCGGCACGACCACCGCTTCGATCAGTTCCTGCATGCACGCGTGATCTTGCGTCAACGCGCGATAGTAATCGTCGAGCGTGCCGCCTTGTTCGTCGCGCCACAGGTTGTAGCGCTCGCGCACCGCGCGCGAAACGGCGTTCGCGCCGATCGATTCCGCATCGAGTCCGATCGTGCGATGCAATAGCTCGATGAAGCGACCGATGCCGAAGACTTCGTCGGCGAAGGCGCTCGGCAGCGCGCTCATGCTTCGCTCCCGGCGAAGAGCAGCGCGTGCACGTCATCGGGCAAAAGATGCTCGATGCGGACCCATTGCAACAGCCCTTGCTCGTCACGCGTGAGCGGACCGAGATAGCGCGCGTGCGGCGTGTCGATGCCCGCATCGGCGAACGAAGCGGCATCGAACGTGACGGTGCGCGTCGCCTGTTCGAGCACGAGACCGAGCCGATGATGCACCCTCGCGCCATCGCCGCCGCGACGCGGATACGCGACGAGCGCGAGCCGCGTCGACAGTCTCTCGTGCGATGGACGCGTAAGCGCGAGCGCGGCGATATCGATGACAGGCACACTCGCGCCTTCGTAGTCGAGCACGCCCGCGACCCATGCGGGCGCGCCCGGCAGAGCCTTCAGTGGCGCGAGCGGCAGCATGCGTTCGACCTGCGCGCTGTCGAGCAGATAGCGGTCGGTCCCGAGCGTGAACTGGATGAAAAGCATCGCGGCCCGGCCTTAAGCGGCGACCTTGAAGCGCGACACGCCGGTACGCAGGCCGTTCGCGACATGCGTGAGATCGTCGATCGCCTGCGACGACTGGCGCAGCGACTCGGCCGTCTGCTGCGCGGCTTCGGAGAGTTGCGAGAGCGCCTGCGAAATCTGGTCCGCGCCGGTGGCCTGCGTCTGCATGCCTTCGTTGATCATCGAGACACGCGGCGCGAGCGTCTGCACCTGATGGATGATCTGCGAAAGCTGTCCGCCCACTTGCTGCACGTCGAGCATGCCGCGGCGCACTTCCTCGGAGAATTTGTCCATGCCCATCACGCCCGCGGCGACGGCCGATTGAATCTCCTTCACCATCTGCTCGATGTCGAACGTGGCGACGGCGGTCTGATCGGCGAGACGGCGAATCTCGGTGGCGACGACCGCGAAGCCGCGCCCGTACTCGCCGGCTTTCTCCGCTTCGATCGCCGCGTTCAGTGAAAGCAGATTAGTTTGATCTGCAACTTTCGTGATGGTCGCGACGACCTGATTGATGTTGCCCGCTTTCTCGTTGAGGATCGCGAGCTTGCCGTTCACCGAGCCGGCCGCTTCCATCACGAGGCGCATGGTTTCCTCCATGCGCGTGAGTCCCGCCTGGCCCGTGCCCGCGAGCGCCGCCGACTGCTCCGCCACGCCCGACACTTCGTTCATCGTGCGCACGAGATCGCGCGCGGTCGCGAAAATCTCTCGCGAGGTCGCGCCGATTTCGGTCGTCGTCGCCGCCGTTTCGCTCGCGGTGGCCTGCTGTTCGCGCGCGGTCGCGGCGATCTCCGATACCGACGTCGTCACCTGCACAGCCGATTTCTGCGCCTGGCCGACGAGACCCGTGAGCTCGTCGGTCATGCGGTTGAAGCCCGCCTCCAGCGTGCCGAACTCGTCGCGGCGCGCGAGCGCGAGGCGCTGCGTGAGATCGCCGGTGCGCATCTTGTCGACGACATCGACCATGCGCAGCATCGGCACCGTCAGCGCTTTCATCAGCATGAAGCCGAGCACCGCCGCCGCCGCGATCGCAATCAGCATGATGACGATGAGCGTCGCCTCCGATTTCTGCACCGAGCCGCGAATGCTTTCCACCGATTTCGCGTTGAAGGTTTCGTTGTGCTCGACGAGCGCGCGCGTCGCGGCCTGCCCCGCTTCCCAGGCCGGCGTGAGACGCGTGTTGAAGGTTGCGACGGCCGCGTCCTTCGAACTTGCGAGTTCGCGCAGCGCCTGATCCTGCACCGGAACGTAGAGGTCGCGCTGGCGCTTGAAGTCGTTGAAGAGGCGGCGGTCTTCGTCTTCGAAGATGGTGGGCACGTAGGCGTCCATCAACTTGTCGACGCTCGCGCGCGTTTCGGTGAGACGCTGCGTGTCGCGGCGGATCTGCTCCGCGTCGTTGTCGATGAAGACGAGCCGCTGCGTGATCGTGTAATTCTCGAACCACGCCGCGCGAAGATCGCTGGAGAGCGCGAAGCCGAGCATCGAATCGTCTTCGAGGCTCTTCGCTTCGCGATCGATTCCGCCGAGCAGCGTGTACGACAGTGCGGCCATGACCAGCATCAAGCTAAGAATGATGCCGAAGCTCGCCAGAATGCGATGCCGAATGGATAGTTGCTTCACGCGTTTGAGCCTATCAGTGGATAAAGACGATCGCCGCGCCGAGCGCGCCTCGATCATGAGACGCCTCGATTGCAGGATGAATTACCGCGCGTGAATGACGCGCCGTCAGACCGTGTTAACGACCGATTGTGGCGGCGCTTGAGTTCGGCGTGTCGAGATGAATCATTTCGCCGTGTTTCAGCACGGTGAATGCGTCCGCAGGCAGACCGGCGCGGCGCACGGCTTCGGCCAGACGATGCGGCGGTTCGTCGAGCGGCTCGTCGGTCAGCTCGAACGAGCCCCAGTGAATGCCGATCGCTTTCTTCGCGTGAATGTCCTGGAAGACGCGCACCGCTTCCTCGGGATCGACGTGCTGCGCGTGCATGAACCAGCGCGGCTCGTAGGCGCCGATCGGAATGAGCGCGAGATCGAAGCCGCCGAAACGCGCGCCGATATCGCGGAAGTCCGGCGAATAACCCGTGTCGCCCGCGAAGTAAAACGAATACGGGTGCGCCGCGCCGGCCGGCGTCTTCACGACCCAGCCGCCCCACAGCGTTTCCGCGCGGTCGAACGGCGTGCGCGCGGACCAGTGCTGGCTTGGCACGAACCAGATATCGAGGCCGGCGGCGTGGGTCTCGTCGCTCCAGTCGAGTTCTTCCACGTTCGTCACGCCAATATCGTTCATCCATTGCTTGATGCCGAGCGGCACGAGAAAGCGCGGCGGCCCGCCCGGCTGGCCGGCGAGCGCTTCGATGCTCGGCTTGTCGAGATGATCGTAGTGATTGTGCGAGATCAGCACGATGTCGATATGCGGCAGCTCGTCGAGCGTGAGACCGGGCGGCGTCTTGCGCTTCGGACCGACGAACGAGAATGGCGAAGCGCGTTCGGAAAACACGGGATCGGTGAGGATGTTCACGCCGTCGATCTGCACCAGTGCGCTCGCGTGACCGATCCACGTGAGCGTGTCGGCGGTGCGGTTGGCCTTGAGCCACGCGATGTCGGGATGCGCCATCGGAAACCCATATCCGTTCGCGGGCGGTTTCGGCAATCCCTGCGTGAAGCGCTCCCAGCGCCACTTCAAAAACGATTCGCGCGGCAAATTCCCGTAGTTGTTTTCATAGCCCGATGAGGTGCGCTTCGCGTGATGCAGCGGCTGCGGCTGTTTACTTTTCTGTTGCTGTTGCGACGCGGCTTCCTGGCTGCGCGCCGGCGTGCCCGACGAGCATCCCGCGAGCAACGCGAGCGCGCACAACGCGACGTGAGGACGTCGGGCGAACACATCGGAGCAAAAAGCGGAAAGTTGCATGTTTTGACGGTTTGCGCACCTCGCGGGGCATTCGATTGTACGGAATGCATGGAAAGCGCGCTGCCCGCGCTTTCGTCGGATGACCGGAAGGCCCGCCTTGCGCCGCGCCCCGCAAGGCAAGGCGGAGCGATTCATCGCCTGAAGGCGCAGTCGGCCCGCTTCTTGCATTCAATCGCCTCAGCGCCAAAACGAGGCGCTATCGAAAATCCAATCGCGGCGCGTGCTTTTTTTTCGGATGCGGACATCGCATTCCGGCACGTAGCGGCCAGTGTCAAAGACGGGGGCGTCATGAGTGGCAGTCAAAAAATAAACGCAATAAACACGTTCAACCCGCAATTGCACACGATGCACGCGATGCTGGTTTCGCGCACCGCATCTCATCTGGCAAGCGCAATGCGTCCCGAAGGCCGCGACGAGGCGCTCGTGGGAGGCATCACGGAGGTCATCGCCCATTGCGGGCATGCGGGGCTCGGCCTCTTTCTCGCGGCGATCTGGCATTGGCTCGACGAACGCGACTACCACGAAGCCGCCGACGCCGTGCAGCACTACATCGAAAGCGGCACGATGCCGACGGTCAAGGCGACGCCGAAAGTGGTCCGGCGGCGCGACGTGCGCGTGTGAAGCGTGGATCAGCCGCCGTTATGTCGTTACGTCCCGAACCATCCGGCATCGACGTAATAGTCGCGCGCGGTGCAGCGGGCCGAATCGTCGGATGCGAGGAATAGCACCATCCGCGCGATGTGTTCTGGGTCGATCCGCTCATGCAGGCATTGCTGCGCGAGAAGCTTCGCCTCGCTCTCGGGCGACTGCCATAGCTTCATCTGACGCGGTGTGCGCACCGCGCCCGGAATCACCGTGTTCACGCGAATGCCGTGCGCGCCGAGTTCGCGCGCAAGACCGCGCGTGAGCCCTTCGATCGCGGCCTTCGCGGTCATGTAGAGCGTGAGATCGGGCAGCGCGAGATGCCATGAAATCGAGCCCATGTTCACGATCGAGCCGTGCCGTTGCGCGCGCATGCGCTTTGCCGCCGCCTGCGCGCAGAAGAACTGATGCCGCAGATTCACGGCCATGCGTTCGTCCCAGTATGCGGCGCTCACGTCGTCCCACTGATGACGGTCGTCGCTCGCGGCATTGTTCACCAGCACGTCGATGGAACCGGCAACGTCCACGATCTCGCCAAAGGTTTTCTCGATAGCATTTGCATCGCGCAAATCGCAATGCAGAAACTGCGGCGTATGCTTCTCGCTTGCGAGCGTCTGTTCGAGTTGCCGCGAATCGGCCTCGGCAACGTCGATGAAGAACACGCGCGCGCCCTGCTTCGCGAACGCCTCGACGATCGCCGCGCCGATGCCGCTGCCGCCGCCCGTCACGACAACACGCTTGCCCGCAAGACTCGGATAGATGGCATAGGACATGGCGGCTCGCTCAGTGTGAGTGACGCGGATTGCCGCGCGTTTCGATGACCTTCAGATACAGCGTCGCGGGCTCCAGACATCCGCCGGTCGACAACTGTCCGACCGTCTGCCGATACAACTCCTGCCACGGCGTCTGCGCAACCGGCGCGGCGAATGCGGATTGTGCGCGGCGGCTTTCGAGCTCGGCTTCATCGAGCAGCACGTTCACGCTGCGCGCGTTCAGATCGACGCGAATCCTGTCGTTCGTGCGCAGCAGCGCGAGACCGCCGCCGACAGCCGCTTCGGGCGACATGTTGAGAATCGACGGGCTCGCGGACGTGCCGCTTTGCCGGCCGTCGCCCATGCAGGGCAGCGAATCGATGCCGCGCTTGATCAACTCGGCGGGCGGCGCCATATTCACGACTTCCGCGCTGCCGGGATAACCCACGGTGCCGCAACCGCGAATCACGAGAATGCATTGCTCGTCGATTTCGAGCGACGGATCGTTGATGCGCGCATGGTAGTCCTCGGGGCCGTCGAAGACGATCGCGCGGGCTTCGAACATGTTCTCCGCGCCCGGCGCGCTCAGATAGGTTTTCCTGAACGCATCGCCGACGACCGACATCTTCATGATGGCGCTATCGAAGAAGTTGCCCGACAGGACCACGAAGCCCGCGCCGTGTTTCAGCGGATCGCCGGCGGTGCGGATGACTTCGTTGTCGGCGGCGGGGGCATCGCTTGCAATCTCGCCGATCGTGCGGCCCGATACCGTCAGACAATCGCGCTCGATGAGTCTCGCTTCGTCGAGTTGCCGGATCACTGCGGGCACTCCGCCCGAGCGATGAAAGCTCTCACCGAGATATTCGCCCGCGGGCATGCAGTTCACGATGAGCGGCACTTGCTCGCCGTGGCGCTGCCAGTCGTCGAGACTCAACTCGATGCCCATGTGCCGCGCAATCGCGATCAGATGCGGCGGGCAATTCGTCGATGCGCCCAGCGCCGATGCGACGACGATCGCGTTGATAAAAGCATCGCGCGTCATGATCTTCGACGGCTTCAGATCCTCGCGCACCATGTCGACGATGCGCTTGCCCGTGGCATACGCCATCTGTCCGCGCTCGCGATACGCGGCTGGAATGCTCGCGCACGTCGGCAAGGACATGCCGAGCGCTTCGGCGATGCTGTTCATCGAGAGCGCCGTGCCCATCGTGTTGCAATGGCCGATCGAAGGCGACGATGCGGTCGTCAGGCGCATGAAGCCTTCATAGTCGATCTCGCCCGCTGCGAGCAGATTGCGCGCGTGCCAGATCACCGTGCCCGAACCGACGCGCTTGCCTTCGTACCATCCGTCGAGCATCGGGCCGCCCGACAGGACGATCGCCGGCATGTCGACGGTGGCCGCCGCCATCAGGCACGCGGGCGTGGTCTTGTCGCACCCGGTGGTGAGCACCACGCCATCGAGCGGAAAGCCGTGCAGGATTTCGACGAGGCCGAGGTAGGCGAGATTGCGGTCCAGCGCGGCGGTCGGACGACGGCTCTGCTCCGCGAGCGGATGCACGGGAAATTCCATCGGAATGCCGCCGGCATCGCGAATACCCGCCTTCGTGCGCGCGGCAAGTTCGATGTGGTGACGATTGCACGGCGCGAGATCGCTGCCGGTCTGCGCAATGCCGATGATCGGGCGACCCGACTGCAACTCCTCGCGCGTCAGCCCGTAGTTCATGAAGCGCTCGACGTATAGCGCGGTCATGTCGGCGTGCGAGGGATCGTCGAACCACTCCTGGCTGCGCAGGCGCTTGAGATTCTGTTGGGGCATGGGAATGTCTCTCCTTGATTCACAGTCGTTCGGCATGAGCGCCGACGCTGTTTGTTATGTTCAAGTTACCGGTAACATTTCGGACCATGTTAGCACGCATTCGCCGCACTGCTTCGGCTCAGGCACTCGCGCGCGGCACCACAGAATACGCGACACGCACGCGCTTGCCGGCCGGTCCCGCGACGCCCTGATCGCGCGCTTCCAGCGCCGCAAGCAAGGTCTCGCCCGTGCGCAAGCCGATGCCGTATGCGTCGACGGAAACCGTCGTGATCGATGGCGTGCAGCACGCGGCCACTTCGAAATTACCGAAGCCCGCGACGGCGATATCGTCCGGCACAACGAGGCCGCGCCGGTGACACTCCATTATCGCGCCGAACGCGGACATGTCGCTCACGCACATCACGGCTTGCGTGTCGGGCCAGGCTTCGAGCAGCGCGGCCATTGCGGGGCCGCCGTGACTCATCGTGATGGGCGAATCGCCCAGACGAATGATGCGTCGATCGTCGAGGCCGAGCGCCTTCATCTGCGCCCGAAAGCCCTTCAGACGATCCAGCCCGCGACGGTCCAGCTCGCTCGCCCCGCCCAGAAAGCCGATGCGTTCATAGCCCTGGTCCGCCAGATACCGCACCATTTCGCGTGCGGCGCTGCTGTTGGAGAAACCGACGGCGGCATCGATCGGATCGGAAGGTGAATCCCACATTTCCACGACGGGTACGCCGGAGCGACGCAAAAGCGTGCGCGTCGCCTCCGTATGACGCGAGCCCGTCAACGCGATGCAGCGCGGTTGATGACGCAGCATCGAGCGCACGAGCCGTTCCTCACGATCCAGATCGTAGTCCGTGTCGCCGATCAGCAATTGCAGACCGTGCGGTTCGAGCGAAGCGGAAAGGCCGCGTACCGTGTCGGAAAAGTTGGAACTTGCGAGCGAGGGCACCAGGACGGCAACGAATTCCGAACGACCGGACGATAAAGCACCGGCGGCGGCATCGGCGACGTAGCCGAGTTCGTCGATTGCTTTCTGCACGCGCTCGCGCGTCGCCAGCGCAACGCTGTGGCCGGCGAGCACGCGCGATACGGTCATCTTCGAAACGCCGGCGAGGCGCGCGACGTCGGACATGCGCGGCGGGCCGGCGGAACGATCGAAGGTGGATGTCGGCATGCGTCGATTGGCGTGGCGTAACGTCGAGTCGAGTTCAGTCGACCCGAACCCAGCCGTTCTCGCGCTGCTCCAGAATGATGTGCAGTTTCGTCTCGCCGGCTTCGCGGTCGGAGGCGGTCACTTCCGGGAAGGCGCGCTTGATGTCGCGATCGTCGACCCAGGGCGCCACGTTTTCGAGCTTGTAGGTGTAGGTGACGTCGGAACGGTGAGCGGTCGGATCAGGCTCGGTCCAGCCAACGACCTTGTCCAGCTTGACGTGCGCATAGCAGAGCATCCAGGCGCGCGGATCGCTCGTTGCGTTGGGATCGCTGGCGGGTCGATTGGTCTCGACCGCGTACTTCTGCCCTTCGCCAGTGAGGCTATACGCGAGGCCATTCTGCTTGGCGCTGGCGTTCGCGGGTGTCGGCGCCGCGCGCGCGATGAGTCCGCTCTTCTCTAGCGCCGCGAGCTGTTCGCGCAGCGCGCCAGCCGAATACTCGTTGAGGTCGCGGTTGCTATAGACCGATGGGAACGCGTATACACCTCGACCGCTACGATTCAGGCATAGCAAACCGCGGTTCGTTTTCATGTCGGCGGAAATCGCGTCGCCCAGGCTCGACTCGTTTGCGTCGTTCTTCTTGCCGCACGCCGCGAAAAGCAAGGTTGCGCTGACAGCAGCAATCAACAGGCTCGTTCTCATATGCGCTCCGGAAAGGGTCGGCATGACGGGTACAACCTTTCGACGCCATTCTACCGACTGAAACCGCGCATCGGAGACGGGATGATGTCAGTTCGGACTCAGTCGATGCAAATCACGCGCCCCAAACGCAAAAACCCCACCTTTTAGGGGTGGGGTTTTGGCTTTCAGCATGAGGAGCCTGACGATTACCTACTTTCACACGGGAACCCGCACTATCATCGGCGTGGAGTCGTTTCACGGTCCTGTTCGGGATGGGAAGGGGTGGGACCGACTCGCTATGGTCATCAGGCATGACTTGTTGTTGTGGGCCTGTGGGCGCACAACCAATCTGGGAAGAAGCGGTAAAGAATTCGGGTGGCGATTGTTGCACGCGCGTTACTCGCCAGCGGGGTGCATGAAGCACGCAAATACGCACTCGACACGCACGCAAACACACTGGTTATAGGATCAAGCCTTACGGGCAATTAGTATCAGTTAGCTCAATGCATTACTGCA
>NZ_FCOJ02000081.1 GCF_001545035.1 Caballeronia glebae | reverse complement strand
CTCGAACACGGCATGCCGCCGACGGGCGGTTGCGGCATCGGCATCGACCGTCTGGTGATGTTGCTGACCGACAGCCCGAGCATCCGCGATGTGATTCTGTTCCCGCATCTGCGTCGCGAGGACTGAGCTTTCGGCTCGGCTTCGACCGGACAAAGCGCGCCCCCCAAGGCGCGATTTTTTTCGTCCGCATGATATTTGTTGTAACCGCTGGTAAAAATTTCACGCTGAAATCTATACAGAGGCGCGGCGCTGCGGACCATCGAGACTGGCATCGCGCGTGCTTTTACCAGTACACACGATGTCCGCGAAGTTGTTACAACCCGAAAAAGCTAAAAACCCGGGTTTCCCCCAAAATTGGCTGTGATTGCCGACATCGGTAGCGGCAGTTCGCCTCGAAACGGAGGTTCGACAATGGATAACGGAACCAACAAACTCAGCACGTCGCCCTCGTCCGGCGGCGCTCAGCCGCGGCAGCGGCGTCTGCATCCGCTCGTCGCCACGGCGGCGGGCGCGGTCATCGTCGCGAGCCTCGTCGCCACCGCCGCGATGACGGGACTATTCCCGAAGGCGTCGAGCAATGGCGCGCAGAATCCGCAAACGCAGACGGCGGCGGTCGCGCAGCAGCCTGTAGTGGATTCCGCCGCGCCCAGCCCCGCGCAGCAGCAAGCCGCCCAGCAACAGCAGGCAGCGCAGCAACAAGCCGCCGCACAACAGGCGGCCGCACAGCAGGCCGCGCGACAACAGGCTCAGCAAGCTCCGGCACAGCAGCCCGCGCAACCATCGTACGCGCAGCAACCGCCGCAACATCCCGCGTATTGTTCGACATGCGGCACCGTCGAATCCATCTCGGCCGTCAAGCATGAAGGCCACGGAACGGGCATCGGCGCGGTCGGTGGCGCGGTTGCGGGCGGTGTCGTCGGCAATCAGTTCGGTCGCGGCGGCGGACGCACCGCGATGACGCTGCTCGGCGCGCTCGGCGGCGGTCTGGCTGGCAATTCGGTCGAAAAGCATATTCGCAGCGAGACCGATTATTCCGTGCACGTGCGGATGGAAAACGGCAAGACACGCACGTTCACGTACAAGAACGCGCCGCCGTTCGCGCAAGGACAGCGCGTCCACATTCAGAACGGCACGCTGGTCGCGGGTTGATCGGCGCGCGCACGCGCAGAAAGGCAAAAGGCGGCACCCTCTTCGGTTGCCGCCTTTTTTCGTTTGAACGCGCTGAGCGTTAGTGCTCCCGCTGCGAACTGCGCGCCGGATTTGGCCGGCCGCGTAGCGCGAGATAGCCCCACCAGATATAGCCCGAAAAGCCGTACAGCACGAACAGGCAGAACAGCATGACCGGCGGGTCCGACGACACCAGCACGAACGCCACCACGATCAGCAACACGCCCGCGAACGGCACGCGATAGCGCACGTCGAGCGCCTTGCCGCTGTAGAACGGCGCGTTCGACACCATCGTCACGCCGGCGTAAATGGTCAGCGCGAACGCGACCCACGGCAGCCATACGAGCTTGAGCGGCACGCGGTTATCGGTCGCGAGCCAGACGAAACCGGCGATCAGCGCGGCGGCGGCCGGCGAAGGCAAGCCTTGGAAGTAACGCTTGTCCACTACGCCGACGTTCGTGTTGAAGCGCGCGAGCCGCAGCGCCGCGCCCGAGCAATACACGAACGCCGCGAGCCAGCCCCAGCGCCCGAGATCCTTCAGCACCCATTCGTACATCACGAGCGCGGGCGCGACGCCGAACGACACCATGTCCGAAAGACTGTCGAACTGCTCGCCGAAGGCGCTCTGCGTGTGCGTCATGCGCGCGACGCGTCCGTCCATGCCGTCGAGCACCATCGCGACGAAAATCGCAATGGCCGCGATCTCGAAGCGCACGTTCATCGCCTGAACGACGGCGAAGAAGCCGCAAAAGAGCGCGGCCGTGGTGAACGCGTTGGGCAGCAGATAAATGCCGCGCTTTCTGAGGAACTGCTGCCGCTTCGCACGCCGCGTCTCCACGGCGCCGACGTCCTGCGCGGCCTTATTGCGGCGGAACGCGCGCGGAGTCGTCGCGTTCGCGCGGTTACGGCGCGGTTTGAATGCCGCCATCGAATCCTCCGCGTTATTCCGCGAATTCGGCGAGGATCGTCGACGAAGCCGAAACTTTCTCGCCGATCGCCACGCGCGGGCGGCTGCCCATCGGCAGATACACGTCGACGCGCGAGCCGAAGCGGATGAAGCCGTAGCGCTGGCCGCGCGTGAGCGGCTCGCCCACGTGCACGTAGCACAGAATGCGTCGCGCGATGAGGCCGGCGATCTGCACCGACGTCACGGTATGCCCGCTCGCCGTCTGCAGCACGACCGCATTGCGCTCGTTCTCGGTCGACGCTTTATCGACGGCCGCATTCAGATACGCGCCCGGGAAGTACTGAACCTTCGAGATCGCGCCGTCCACCGGCGAGCGCTGCGAGTGCACGTTGAACACGTTCATGAACACGCTGATCTTGAGCGCTTCGCGGCCCACGTAGGGATCGTGCGCGGTTTCGACCGCGACGATGCGGCCATCCGCCGGGCACAGCACTGCGTTGGGCTGGGTCGGAATCGGGCGGGCCGGATCGCGGAAGAACTGGACGACGAAAATCGCGATCAGCCAGAAGATCCAGGCGAAGCCGAAGCCGCCCATCGCTTGCACGAGGATGGCGACGACAGCCGCGATGGCGATGAACGGCCAGCCTTCGCGGGCAATGATCGGATGAGGATAGTTCATGAACGAGTTGTGTGTTTTAAAAACCGTAGGATAGCAAAAGCCGCCCGGCGCACAGGGCATCCGGGCGGCTTTTAATCCAGCAAAAAGCGTGACTAGGCGAAAGACCTTAGTTCTTCGACTGGTCGACCAGCTTGTTCTTCGCGATCCACGGCATCATCGCGCGCAGCTTCTCGCCGACTTGCTCGATCTGATGCTCCGACGTCAGACGGCGGCGCGATTGCAGCGTCGGCGCGCCGGCGCGGTTCTCGATGATGAAGCTCTTCGCGTATTCGCCCGTCTGGATGTCCTTCAGCACGGCCTTCATCGCCTTCTTCGTCTCTTCCGTGACGATGCGCGGACCCGTCACGTACTCGCCATATTCGGCGTTGTTCGAGATCGAGTAGTTCATGTTGGCGATGCCGCCTTCGTAGATCAGGTCGACGATCAGCTTCAGTTCGTGCAGGCACTCGAAGTACGCCATTTCCGGCGCGTAGCCCGCTTCCACCAGCGTTTCGAAGCCGGCCTTGATCAGGTCGACCGTGCCGCCGCAGAGAACGGCTTGCTCGCCGAACAGGTCGGTTTCGGTTTCTTCGCGGAAGTTCGTTTCGATGATGCCGGCACGGCCGCCGCCGTTCGCCACTGCGTACGACAACGCGACATCGCGTGCCGAACCCGATTTGTCTTGTGCAACGGCGACCAGGTGCGGCACGCCGCCGCCCTGGCTGTACGTGTTGCGCACAGTGTGGCCCGGCGCTTTCGGCGCGATCATGATGACGTCCAGATCCGCACGCGGAATCACCTGGCCGTAATGGATGTTGAAGCCGTGCGCGAACGCGAGCGCCGCGCCCTGCTTGGCGTTGTCGTGCACTTCGTTCTTGTAGACTTCGGCGATCTGCTCGTCAGGCAGCAGCATCATGACCACGTCTGCGCCCTTCACGGCTTCGGCCACTTCCTTCACCTTGAGGCCGGCGTTCTCGGCCTTGCTCCACGATGCGCCGCCTCGACGCAGGCCGACCGTCACGTTCACGCCGCTGTCCTTCAGGTTGAGCGCGTGCGCATGGCCTTGCGAGCCATAACCGATGATGGTGACTTGCTTGCCCTTGATGAGGGAGAGGTCGGCGTCCTTGTCGTAGAAAACTTTCATGGTGGTTCCTTGAGTCTTGAAATAAAGAGGGCTATCTCCGCACTGCGGAGGAAAGAAGCGCTGGTTAAACCTTGAGAATCCGCTCGCCCCGGCCGATGCCGGAGCTGCCTGTGCGAACCGTTTCGAGGATCGCCGTGGCGTCGAGCGCCTGAATGAACGCGTCGAGCTTGTCGCTCGCGCCCGTCAGTTCCATCGTGTAGGTCTTCTCGGTCACGTCGATGATGCGGCCGCGGAAGATATCCGCCATGCGCTTCATCTCTTCGCGTTCCTTGCCGACCGCCCGTACCTTGATGAGCATCAGCTCGCGCTCGATGTGGGCGCCCTCGGTCAGGTCGACCACTTTCACCACCTCGATCAGGCGGTTCAGGTGCTTCGTGATCTGTTCGATCACGTCGTCCGAGCCAATCGAGACAATGGTCAGCCGCGACAGCGAACTGTCTTCGGTCGGCGCCACCGTCAGCGTTTCGATGTTATAGCCGCGTGCCGAAAAGAGCCCGACGACGCGCGATAACGCGCCCGGTTCGTTTTCCAGCAAAACGGAGATGATGTGTTTCATTGTCTTTTCCCGATGTATATCCAGTCGAAGCCCGTCCGAAAGACCCGCGCGCAACGCATGTCCTTTGTGAAGACAGGCGCGCACGGGCCTCGCAAGACAAACCCGCGTTATAGATCCTCAGACCCGAGCAGCATTTCCGTGATGCCTTTGCCTGCCTGCACCATCGGGAATACGTTTTCGGTGGGATCGGTCTGGAAGTCGAGAAATACGGTGCGGTCTTTCAGACGCAGCGCTTCCTTCAGCGCCGGTTCGACGTCCGCGGTCTTTTCGACACGAATGCCGACGTGGCCATACGCTTCAGCGAGCTTCACGAAGTCGGGCAGCGCGTCCATGTACGAACTGGAGTAGCGCTTCTTGTACTCGATCTGCTGCCACTGGCGCACCATGCCGAGATAGCGGTTGTTCAGCGAGATGATCTTGACGGGCGTGTTGTACTGCTTGCACGTCGAGAGCTCCTGAATGCACATCTGGATTGAGCCTTCGCCCGTGATGCAGACCACTTCCTCGTCGGGATAGGCCATCTTCACGCCCATCGCGGCGGGCAAGCCGAAGCCCATCGTGCCGAGACCGCCCGAGTTGATCCAGCGGCGCGGCTTGTTGAACGGATAGAACTGCGCCGCCCACATCTGGTGCTGGCCGACATCGGAACACACGAACGCGTCGCCGTCGGTCAGTTCCCAGAGCTTTTCGACCACGTACTGCGGCTTGATGATCTCGCTCTTGCGGTCGTAAGCCAGGCAATCCTTCGAGCGCCAGCCTTCGATCTCGTCCCACCATTTCGCGAGCGCCTGAGTATCCGGACCGTGCTCCGCGTGCTGAAGCTGCTCGATGAGTTCCTTCAGCACTTCCTTCACGTCGCCGACGATGGGGATATCCACCTTCACGCGCTTGGAAATGGACGACGGATCGACATCGATATGAATGATCTTGCGCGGCGACGACGCGAAGTGCTTCGGATCGCCGATCACGCGGTCGTCGAAACGCGCGCCGATGGCGATCAGCACGTCGCAGTTCTGCATCGCCATGTTGGCTTCGTACGTGCCGTGCATGCCCAGCATGCCGAGGAACTTCTTGTCGGACGCGCGATAGCCGCCGAGACCCATGAGCGTATTGGTGACGGGGTAGCCGAGCAGATCGGCGAACTGGTTCAGCTCGCGCGATGCGTCCGCCAGAATGATGCCGCCGCCGGTGTAAATGTACGGACGCTTCGCCGACAACAGCAGTTGCACCGCCTTGCGGATCTGGCCCGAATGGCCCTTCGTGACGGGATTATACGAACGCAGCGACACGCTCTTGACCGGCTCGTACTTGCACGGCGCCTTCGACACGTCTTTCGGAATGTCGATCAGCACAGGGCCGGGACGGCCGGTACGCGCGATGTAGAACGCTTTCTTGACGGTCTCGGCGAGATCGCGCACGTCCTTCACGAGGAAGTTGTGCTTCACGCACGGACGCGTGATGCCGACGGTGTCGCACTCCTGGAACGCGTCGAGGCCGATGGCCGCAGTGGGCACCTGGCCGCTGATGACGACGAGCGGAATCGAATCCATATAGGCCGTGGCGATGCCGGTGACGGCATTGGTGACGCCCGGGCCCGAGGTCACGAGGCACACGCCCACATTGCCGGTCGAGCGCGAATACGCGTCGGCGGCATGCACGGCGGCCTGCTCGTGGCGCACGAGAATGTGCTGAATCTGGTCCTGCTTGTACAGCTCGTCGTAGATGTAGAGTACCGAGCCGCCGGGATAGCCCCAAATGAACTCGACGTTCTCGTCAGCGAGCGCGCGCATGAGCACGGTGCCGCCGATGGAGTCAGCTTCGTGAGGGGGAGACGTATCCGACGTGGAGAATTCCGCGCTAGGCATGTTCATTCATCACCTTTCGAATTTTCGGCAAAAAATTGATCGGGTGCTCTCTGCCGGGCTTGTGGCTCGGGTTCAAGCGGCGCGTCTAGGTTTGACAGGCGAACTTCTTGGGCTCGCCTCAAAGCAGACATTTCACTGATGATGCGAGTCAGAAAATGTAACAGCGGCGCGCGCGACCGGTCAAGCAAAAAGTTACCGAGCGCGACGCGCGCGCTTCTTTTTGGGGCCGCGTCGGGGGCGAAAGCTGCAGGAAAAGGCTGCCACGACTGCATCCGACGAATCGAACGCATGCCGGCTGGGGCAACAAAAACCGCTCATTTTCTCCAGATGAGGCGAAACTTTGCTAGGATTCGCAGGTTTTCCTAGAACTCCACGATCTCTTTCGACGCAAGTTCATTGCGCCGGGTCCCCAACGGATGGCATCAGACAAGGAACTCGCCGATTTTCTGGCGGGCGTCGAAAGACGCGCGTTCAAGCAAACCGTGTACACCGTTCGCGACGACGACGCGGCGCTCGACATCGTGCAGGACGCGATGATCAAGCTGGCGGAAAAATACGGCGACCGGCCCGCAACCGAACTTCCTCTTCTATTCCAGCGTATCCTTCAGAACGCGACGCACGACTATTTCCGTCGGCAGAAGGTGCGCAACACCTGGGTCAGCCTGTTCTCGTCCTTCGGCAACGCCGACGACGACGAATTCGACCCGCTCGAAACCTTCGAAGCCGAGCACGGCGCGGGCGGCAGCGAGAGCAGCGAGAACCGTCTGGAGCGCGAGCAGGTCTTGAATCTGATCGACGCCGAGATTCAGAAACTGCCCGCACGTCAACGAGAAGCTTTTCTCATGCGTTACTGGGAGGACATGGATGTCGCTGAGACGGCCGCCGCGATGGGATGCTCCGAAGGTAGCGTGAAGACGCATTGCTCACGCGCCACGCATACTCTCGCGATAGCCCTGAAAGCCAAAGGGATCACGCTATGAGTTCCACTCTTGAAACGAAAGAAAACGAGTTCGCGCTAAAGGTCGTGCGCGCGCTGGACGAAAGCACGTCGAACATTCCGGCTGCTGCTGTCGACCGGTTGCGCGACGCGCGCCGCGCCGCGATCGCGCGCAAGAAACCGGAGAAGGTGGCGGTCGCGATGACCGCGCCCGCCTTCACGCCGGCGCTCGCCGGCGCCGGCGGCACGCTCGACGCAGGCGGCGCGAATGACCGCCACAGTCCAAAGGGGCTGCTCGCGCGGCTCGGCGGCCTGGGCCTTGCGTGGCCGCTCGCGGCGCTCATCATCGGGATTGCGGGCATCGCGTATTGGGAAGATCAGCAGCGCAAGGCGGAACTGGCCGACATCGACGCAGCCATGATGAGCGACAGCCTGCCGATCGACGCCTATCTCGATCACGGTTTCAACGCGTACCTGACGCGCAATCATTAAGCACTGAATACAGCGGGGGAATTTCCGGGTGAGTTACAAGCGCGGTCTCGCGATTGTCTTTAGTTGCGCGATTGCGGGTCTGGTTGCGTTCGCCGCGACTTATCCGCGCTTCTATTCCACCGCCGTGACGCCTTCATCGGCCGCGGCGCCGAGCGGCAGTTCGGGCACGCCCGCCGATTCGAGCGCCTCGCCGCTGTCCGCGCTCTCCTCCGAAGGCCCGCTCTCCTGGAGCCATCTCACCGAGGCGCAGCACCTGGCGCTCGCGCCCTTTGCCAAGCAATGGGACACGTTCTCCGACGAGCGCAAGCAGAAGTGGCTGAAGATCGCATCGCGGTTCCATCGGATGTCGCCCGAGGCGCAGAAGCATCTGCATCAGCGCATGGAAGAATGGGTGCGGCTCACGCCCGACCAGCGCAAGGTCGCGCGCGAGAACTATCAGGTTTCCAAATCGGTGCCGCCCGATAAGCGCGAAAAGGCGTGGGACGCCTATCAGAAACTCTCCGAAGAACAGAAGAAGAAGCTGGCCGCGAGCGAGAAAACGCGTCGTCCGACAGTCGTTTCCGCGCCGCCGACCGGCAAGACGGAAGTGAAGGACATCAACCGTCTCGTCACCGCGCGCGAGCAAGGGCACGTTCCCGGCCACGCGGAAGGCGGATCGGGCGCGGCGGCCGGGCCATCCGCGCCCGTTTCCGGCGTGCCGGCGCAACCGGCCATCCCGAATGCCGCGAGCATTGTGCCGGCCACGCCGATTCCGGTTTCGCCGCAGCAGGCGCCGTCGATGTACAACGGCTCGTGAGCGCGCAGCCAGCGGTGGCCACCATCGATCCGATGCGCGCGCCCGCGCTGCGCCGCCGCCTCGCGACGATGCTCTACGAAGGCGTGATCCTTTTCGGCGTCGTGTTCGTCGCCGGCTATCTCTTCAGCACGCTCACGCAGCAACGCAACGGCCTCACGCATCACAACTGGCTGATGTCGTGGATCGGCATCGTCCTCGCCGCCTACTTCGTGTATTTCTGGACGCACGGCGGCCAGACCCTGCCGATGAAAACCTGGCGTCTCAAGGTCGTCGATGCGCACGGGCAACCCATCAAGCCCGCGCGCGCGCTCGGGCGCTACGTGCTCGCGTGGCTGTGGTTCTTGCCGCCGCTCGCGCTGCATCCGCTCTTCTCCCTCGCCGTGCCGCAGACGCTCGCCGTCTTTGCCGCGTGGGTCGCGCTGTGGGCCGCCGCCGTGTGGCTCGATCCGGCGCGTCAATTTCTTCATGATCGGCTCGCCGGCACGCGCATCGTTTCCGCGCAACCTGTTGTCGAGTAATAAGAACTTCTCGTGACTGTCACGGCTCGGTCACAGCCGCACGGCGTAATGCGCATACCGAAACCCGATGCGCGAGCCAATGGCCTTCAACTCGTCCGCCCCGCCCTCTCCGTTCAGCCTTAGCCCCACCGAGCTACGCACCGGTCCTTTCGCAATGCGATCCGAGTCCACGGAATCGTTCGAGTCCGCGTCCGATTCCGCATCGGCGGGCGCGCCGGGCTGGTCCGACGCCCACGGTCATCGCGACGATCTCGCCGATCCGGGCGATCAGCCGCATCGCTATCGCACGATCTGGCTGTCCGATATCCACCTCGGCTCGGGCGGTTGCCAGGCGCAGTATCTGCTCGATTTTCTGCGGCACCACGAGTCGGAGTATCTGTATCTCGTCGGCGACATCATCGACGGATGGCAGCTTCGCAAAGGCTGGTTCTGGCCGCAGGCGCACAACGACGTCGTGCAGAAGATCCTGCGCAAGGCGAGAAAGGGCACGCAAGTCGTGTACATCCCCGGCAATCACGACGAAGCCGCGCGACAGTTCTGCGATCTGGCGTTCGGCGACATCCACGTGCGCGGCGAAGCGTTCCACACCACGCTCGCGGGCAAGCGCCTGTGGATCGTGCACGGCGATCTCTTCGACGGCGTGATCCAGCACGCCAAATGGCTCGCCTATCTCGGCGACACCGCCTACACGATGATCCTGCTGCTCAACCGCTGGTTCAATCGCGTGCGCTCGAAGCTCGGCTTCAACTACTGGTCGCTGTCGCAATATCTGAAGCATCAGGTCAAGAACGCGGTGAACTTCATCTCCCAGTTCGAGCGCGTGATGACCGATGAAGCGCGCCGCCGCGGCTGCGACGGCGTCGTGTGCGGGCACATCCACAAGGCCGAAATCCGCGACATCGACGGCATTCTCTATTGCAACGACGGCGACTGGGTCGAGAGTCTCTCGGCGCTCGTCGAAACCTGCGAGGGCGAACTGAAAGTCGTCTACTGGACGGTCGTGCGCTCGCCGGAAGCGCTCACGACGAAAGCACGCGCGACCGTCTGACCACGAACGAATCACGGGGCCAAAGCCGATGAAAATCATGATCGTTACCGACGCATGGGAGCCGCAGGTCAACGGCGTCGTGCGCACGCTCACGCAGACGACGAAGGAACTCACCGCGCTCGGACATCGCGTGGAATTGCTCACGCCGCTCGAATTCAGAACGATTCCCTGCCCGACTTATCCGGAGATTCGCCTGTCGCTCTTGCCGGGACAGCGCGTCGCGAGCCGCATCGAGGCGTTCGAGCCGGAGGCGCTGCACATCGCAACAGAAGGTCCGCTCGGGCTCGCCGCGCGCTCGTATGCGCTCGGTCACAAGCTGCCGTTCACGACCGCGTATCACACGCGCTTTCCGGAGTACGTGAAGGCGCGTTTCGGCATTCCGCTCGCGATGACGTATCGCTTTCTGCACTGGTTTCACAAAGGCTCGCAGGCGGTGATGGCGCCGACGCCCGTCGTCAAGAGCGATCTCGAACAATACGGCTTCACGAATGTCGTGCTGTGGACGCGCGGCGTCGATCTCGACATCTTTCATCCGATGGAGTCGAAGGTGCTCAACACCGCGCGGCCGATCTTTCTGTACGTTGGGCGCGTGGCCGTGGAGAAGAACGTCGAGGCGTTTCTCAAGCTCGATCTGCCCGGCTCGAAGTGGGTCGCGGGCGAAGGTCCGGCGCTCGCGGAACTGAAGTCGCGCTATACGAACGTCAACTATCTGGGCGTGCTGTCGCAGACCGAGCTGGCGAAGGTTTATGCGGCGGCGGATGTCTTCGTGTTCCCGAGCAAGACCGACACCTTCGGCCTCGTGCTGCTCGAAGCAATGGCCTGCGGCACGCCGGTCGCGGCGTATCCGGTTACGGGTCCGATCGACGTGCTCGGCGAGAACGGCCCGGGCGCGCTCGACGACGACCTGCACGAAGCCTGCCTGCAGGCGCTTAAGATCGAACGCGCCGACGCCCGCGCGTGGGCCGAGCGCTTCTCGTGGCGCGCGGCGTCGGAGCAGTTCGCATCGCATCTGCGCCAGTTCGGGCCGCACGCCGCAAGCCCCGGCCGGGCAGCGGCATGACGGGACGCGCCGTGGCGCAGGAACAGGCCGAAGCGAACGCGCGCGCCGCACCGTCCGCGACGGCCCGCGCGCGCGATCCCTTCGACGACGACCTCGAAGACATCGACGAAACGCCCGCGCAGGCGGCCGAACCGCTCGGCCCCGACGATCTGCCCTTCAATCCGTACAAGGGCAATCGCGGCTTCACGCGCGCCTGGCACGCGATGAAGAATTCGCTCTACGGCTTTCGCGTCGCGATCCGCGAGGAAAGCGCGTTTCGCCAGGAACTCACGCTCGCCGCGCTTCTGTTGCCGTGCAGTCTCTTCGCACCGGTCGCGCCCGTCGAGCGCGCGGCGCTGATCGCGTCCGTGCTGCTGGTTCTCATCGTCGAGTTGCTGAATTCGAGCGTCGAGGCGGCGATCGACCGCATTTCGCTCGAACGTCACGAATTGTCAAAGCGGGCGAAGGATTTCGGCAGCGCCGCGGTGATGGTCGCGCTCGGCGTGTGCGTCATCACATGGGGCCTGATTCTGTGGCCGGTTGTATCCCCGCTTGCATCCGACTGGCTCGCGCGTATCTTGTAAATGAGGATGCGTGCTCGCACCGCGCGCATCCGTACCGCCGAACGACCGGTTTATAATCGTCCGACATTCTCAAAAATAGCAACGGAAGCGGCCGCGCGAACGCTCATCCCGAGTCCTCGCGGCCCGATCCCAAGGTCGGACGACATGGAAGCCAAACCACCCCGCCGCACCCGCGAACGGATACTCGAGCTGTCGCTGAAGTTGTTCAACGATATCGGCGAGCCGAACGTCACCACGACGACGATCGCCGAAGAGATGGAAATCAGTCCAGGCAACCTGTACTACCATTTCCGCAACAAAGACGACATCATCAACAGCATCTTCGCGCAGTTCGAGCAGCAGATTCAGAAGCGTCTGCGCTTTCCGGACGATCATCGCCCGACGATCGACGAAATGTGGTCGTATCTGCAATACATGGCCGATTTCCTCTGGGCTTACCGCTTCCTGTATCGCGATCTGAACGACCTGCTCGCGCGCAACCGCACGCTCGAAACGCACTTCAAGCAGATCATCACGCACAAGGTGCACTTCGCGAGCCAGTTGTGCGAGGCGCTCGTGGCCGACCAGGAAATGGTCGCGACACCCGAGGAAATCAAGGTGATCGCGACGAATATCGGCGTGATCGCCACCTACTGGCTTTCGTACCAGTACGTGATGAATCCGCGCAAGTACAACGATCAGGAAGCGATCCGCGCGGAATTGCATCAGGCGAGCCTGCATATCATCTCGATCATGGCGCCGTATCTGCGCGGACGCTCGCGTCAGCTATTCGACGATCTCGTTTCCGGTAAGCTGCCCAAGCGCGAGTACGCAGATTTCCTGCCGCCGCGCGACGATGCACCGAAAACCGATACACCGAAGGATTCCAGATAAATGAAGGCAGTTTGTGTCTATTGCGGCTCCGCGACCGGCGCCCGTCCCATCTATGCCGAAGCGGCCAGGGCGTTCGGCCGCGCGCTCGTGGAAAACGATCTCTCGCTCGTCTATGGCGGCGGCCGCGTCGGGCTGATGGGCCTCATCGCCGATGAAGTGCTCGCCGCGGGCGGGCGCGCGGTCGGCGTGATCCCGGAGTTGCTGCTCGCGAAGGAAGTGGGCCACACCGATCTCACCGAATTGCACGTCGTGCCCGACATGCACGAGCGCAAGAAGAAGATGGCCGATCTGTCGGACGCGTTCGTCGCGATGCCCGGCGGCGTCGGCACGTTCGAGGAGTTCTTCGAGGTCTACACGTGGGCGCAGCTCGGCTATCACCAGAAGCCGGTCGGTTTGCTCGACGTGAACGGCTACTACGATCCGCTCATGGCGATGCTGCGCCATACGGTCGAGGAAGGCTTCATGCGCGAGGCGTATCTGGATTTCATCCAGGTCGCGGCCGAACCTGGCGAAATGATCGCAAAGCTTAAGACGTACATCCCGCCCGCTCACGACAAGTGGACGGAAAACCGTAACGCCGTCTGAGGAGCGGGAACGATGTCCAAAGTCATCCTGATTACCGGTGGAAGCCGCGGCATCGGCCGCTCGGCTGCGGTGCTTGCGGGCGCGCGCGGCTGGTCGGTCGGCGTGAACTATGCGTCGAACGCCGCGGCCGCCGATGAAACCGTCGCGGCCGTTGTTGCGGCGGGCGGCAAGGCGATTGCGATTGCTGGCGACGTGAGCGACGAAGCCGCGATCGTCGCGATGTTCGACGCAACCGAAAAGGCCTTCGGCAAGATCGACGGCGTCGTGAACAACGCGGGCGTCGTCGCGCCCGGCTCGGCGCTCGCGGACATGGACATCGCGCGCATGAAGCGCATCTTCGACATCAACGTGCTCGGCGCGTATCTGTGTGCGCGCGAGGCGGCGCGGCGCATGTCGACTTCGCGCGGCGGCAAGGGCGGATCGCTCGTGAACGTCTCGTCGGCGGCGGCGCGGCTCGGCGGGCCGGGCGAGTACGTCGATTACGCCGGGTCCAAAGGTGCGATCGATACGCTAACCATCGGGCTGTCGAAGGAACTCGGCCGCGAAGGTGTGCGCGTGAACGCGATTCGCCCGGGACTCATCGATACCGACATCCACGCGAGCGGCGGCAAGCCGGATCGCGCGCACGTGCTCGGCGTGCAAACGCCGATAGGACGTGCCGGCACCGCCGATGAAGTCGGCGAGTCGATCGTGTGGCTGCTGTCGGATGCGTCGTCATACGTGACCGGGGCAATTCTGGATGTGACGGGCGGGCGTTGAGGGACACGTCGGCGCCGACGGCTATCGGACCGGGCTCGCTATGTCCCCTCGTTCGCGGGCGCGTTGCATAGAACGCGATAGCCGCGCCGATGCAACATGTCCACCATCTCCCGTTCTCGCGCAACTTCGTCGATGTCGCTTTGAGAAACGCGATAGCGGACTGTCGGAGGATCGACGCCGACGAGGCGGCGGAACTGATTGTGGAAACCGAATAAGTTCATGTAGTCGATCTCCCGATACATCGGCCTGGGGTCTTCCATCGAAAACTGCCGGCACACTTCGACCGGCGCATATCTGATGCCCAGGGCCTCGAACTGTGGCCGCAAAACCAAGGTCAGTTGCGAATCTTCGTCCGCCGCACCGGAATACCAAAGCATCCTGGGCGACTCGCCCTCGAAAACGTCGGGCGGCGGAATCACTACCCTGATGTCGGGATGATCGACAAACGCGCGCAACATTCGCTGGCTGCGCAAGCTGAATCCGCCATTTAGCAAAGGCCGGACGATGCAATCCGGGCGGTTCAGGTACTCGTGCCATTCGAAGAACTGCATCCACTTGACGTCTTCAGAGGTATCCACACGCGCAAAACCTGACACGGCCCCAACGTAGTCGTAGTCGAAGTACTCGTCTCGCCAGTTGCCCCCGTCCAGTACCCAGCCATCGTCCTGAACCAGAAGCGCAAAATCGGTCTCGATATAGCGCCACAGAACAAACATGACGAACCAGCTGTATTCGTTGTAGTTCATCGGAGCGATGCGGCGGTGGTGAATTCCCGGATGCAAATGCGCCGGAATATTCGGACTACATAGTACGGCATGCGCGCCAGGCATGTTTTTCAAGCTGATTTCAAGCGCATAAGCTGCGCCCTGAGCGTCCGGCAAACCAGTTACCGAGACGAGCGTTATCCGGTGGAACTTCGAAGCGGCCATGTTCCTGTTTAGGGGATTCTTCGCCCACGCAAAAGAAAGGGATAATTAAATCAAATCCCCGCTTCTGCTGTCCATGCAGTTACTCCTATTTTTCGCCGCGAAAGTCGGTGCATCTGGATCAAAACCCGCCATGCTTCGCCAGCCACGCATCTTCTTCGGCCCGCATCTCGCGTCCGAGAATCCGGTTGCGATGCGGAAAGCGCCCGAAGCGTTCGATCACTTGCGCATGTTCCAGCGCCGATTCGTAGAAGCTCGACACGCCCGTTTCTTCTTTTAGTTTTCCGAAAAGATGCAGCGCCTCACGCTGGCTATCGGGCGTTTCGTCATGCTCGAACGGCATGTACGCGAACGCGCGGTGATACGCGCTCGGCAAGCGCAGATCGTCGCCGCGCTCGACCAGCGCTTTCGCCAGAGCGAGCGCGCGCGCATCGCCCGCGAACGCGCGCGGCGTATTCCGATAGCAATTTCGCGACAGTTGATCGAGCAATACGATCAGCGCGAGCGTGCCGAGCGGCGTGTCTTCCCAATCGCGCAGATCGCCCGCGTGCGCCTCTTCGAGCAGCGCGCCGAAACGCGCCGCGAGCATCGAATCGAAGGCGCGCTTCTTTCTCCACCACAGTTTGCGATCCTGACCGAATTCCGGTGAAGCGGGCTCGCCGAACCAGAGGTCGAGCACGCCTTGCGCGCGAGGATCCATGCTCAAACCAGTTCCAGCACCAGGCGCCGCGTGCGCGCGCTCTTCTTCTCCAGCTTCGCGATGCGCAGCGCGCCGATCTCGCCGGTATTGCGCACATGCGTGCCGCCGCACGGCTGCAGGTCCACGTTCTCGATGCGCAACAGGCGCACGCGGCCGAGGCCCATCGGCGGCTTCACGCTCATCGTGCGCACAAGTTCGGGACGCGCGGCCATTTCATCGTCGGTGATCCATTCGGTATGCACGCCGTGCGCGCCGCCGATCAACGCGTTGAGCTTCGCCTCGACAGCCTCGCGCTCGATCGGCTCGACCGTCGCGAGATCGAGCCGCGCGTAGTCCGTCGTGATGCTGCAACCATCGACGGGATACGGCAGCACCGCGCAGATCAGGTGGCTCGCCGTATGCAGCCGCATCCGCCGGTAGCGTTGCGCCCAGTCGATCTCCGCGCTCACCGTGTCGCCGGCTTTCAGCTTGGCCAGCGCGTCTTCCTGACCCGGCGCGGGCACGTGAACGGCGTCGTCGGGCGTCGCGCCTTCGAACTTGGCCTTGCGCGTCCCGACAATCGCGATGACCGTGCCGTCCGCCAGCGTCAACGTGCCGGCATCGCCCGCCTGACCGCCGCCGAGCGGATAGAACACGGTCTGATCGAGGTGAATGCCCTGCTCGTCGATGACCGTGACCGTCGCGTCGCAGCGCGTTAGATAGGCGTCCTCGCGAAAGAGTGCGTGTGTGCTCATGTCGTGCTTCCTTGCTGTATTCGGGGATCGGGCGTTTTCGGAACGCGTCCGACCGGACATGATGCAGCACACACGGCCTCGTCGAACCGATACAAAATGCAGGGAATCAACCGGGCCGGTTGCGCATCCAGTCCGCGGTGTCGAAAAAGGATGTCAGAAGGCGCTCGCGCAAGGATTCGTCGATGCCGATGTCTTCCATCGCCCAAGCCATGCAGCGCAGCCATTGATCGCGCTCGCCCGATGCAATCGCGAACGGCAGATGCCGCGCCCGCAAACGCGGATGCCCGAAGCGGCCGATGTAATGATCCGGCCCGCCCATCCAGCCGCACAGAAACCAGAAGGTCTTGTCGCGCGAATTGTCGAGCGTCGGCGGATGCAGCGCGCGGATGCCCGCGAACTCCGGTTCGAGGTCCATCAGGTCGTAGAAACGGTCGACGAGCGCGCGCACGCGCTCTTCGCCGCCGACCAGCTCGAAAGCGGTCGGCTTTTGCACTTCGTCTTCGGGATTGACGTCGGTCATTGCGTTGATTGGGAAAACTACGCGTCGCGCAGAGATTGCAGCGCGGGACGCGACAGCACGCGCCGCAGGCTCAGCCAGCCGCCGATGCCCGCGCACGCGACGCCCGCGACGATGCCCGTCGGCACGAGCCACGGATTGAAATCGATGTGAAACTCGAACACGCGCGCCGCGAGCACATAGCCGATGACTTGCGCGCCAATCGCCGCCATCAGCCCGGAAAGCGCGCCCACGGCGACGAACTCTGCGACCTGCACCGAGCGAACCTGCCTGTGCGACGCGCCGAGCGCGCGCAACAGCGCCGATTCGCGCACGCGTTCGTCGCGCGTGCCGGCGAGCGCCGCGTAGAGCACGAGCACGCCCGCCGCGAGCGTGAAGAGGAACAGGAACTGCACCGCGCCGATCACCTGCGCGAGCGTGCGATGAATCTGCCCGAGAATCGGCGCGATATCGATGGCCGTCACGCTCGGATATCGCGCGACGAGTCCGTCGATCACGCGCGCTTCGTCCGCGGGCAAATGAAAGCTCGTGATGAAGGTCGCGGGAAGATCGGCGAGCGCGCCGGGCGGCATCAGCACGAAGAAGTTGACCTTGAACGAATTCCAGTCGACCTTGCGCACGCTCGTCACCGGCGCTTCGACCGGCAGGCCGGCGACATCGAAATGCAGCACGTCGCCCATCTTCACGTGAATCGTCTTCGCGATGCCCTCTTCGATCGACACCTGCGGCTTGCCGTCCTTGCCGAACCACGCGCCTTGCGTCAAGCGGTTGTCGCCCGGCAACTCGGTCGTGTACGACAGATTGAATTCGCGATCGACGAGGCGCTTCGCGTCGGCCTTGTCGTAGTTGTCCGGATTCACCGGCTTGCCGTTGATGGCGACCAGACGCGCGCGCACCATCGGCGAAAGCGCGGCGTCGGGCTGGCCGTGCGTGTGCAGATAGTCGAGCACGCCCGGGCGCTGGTCCGGCTGGATATCGATGAGAAACTGGTTCGGCGCGTCGGGCGGCGTCGCATCGCGCCAGCCCTTGATGAGATCGTTGCGCGTCATGCCGATCAGCAGCAGACACATCAGCCCGATGCCGAGCGCGGTGATCTGCAGCGCGCTCGACCCGCTGCGTCGCTCCAGCGACGCGAGCGCATAGCGCCAGCCGACGCCCGCGCGGCTGCGCTCGCGCCGCACGAGGCGCGCCGCCGCCCAGAGCGCCGCGCGCGCAATCGCGCCGAACACGAGCAGTCCCGCCGCGAAACCGCCCGCGACGATGCCGCCGAGCTTCAATTCGCCCGCCGCGACGATCAGAAGCGCCGCGAATAGCAGCACGCCGACGCCATAGGCGGCATGCGCGACGCGTTGGGCGTCGCCGAGTTCGCGCCGGATCACATGCAGCGGCGGCACGCGCGTGATCGGCAGAAGCGGTGGAAGCGCGAAGCCGAGCAGCAACACGAGGCCCATCGCAACGCCTTGCAACGCGGGCCAGGCGCTCGGCTTCGGCAATTCGACATCGACGAGCGAGCCGAGCCAGTTCAGCAGCACGAGATGCCCGCCGAAGCCGAGCACGACGCCCACCGTACTGCCAACCAGACCGATGGCGAGAAATTCGTTCAGAAAGAGCGCGCGCAGCGTGCGCTGGCTGACGCCGAGACAGCGCATTGCGGCGCAGCCGTCGAGATGACGCCGCGCGAAACGATGCGCCGCCATCGCAATCGCGACCGCCGCGAGCAGCGCCGTCAGCAGCGACACGAGCGTGAGGAAATGGCTCGCGCGATCGATCGTCTGTCGCACTTGCGGCTGGCCGTCGGAAAGCGACTCCAGCGCGACGCCGCGCAGCTTGCCGCCATCGACGTTCTCGCGCGCGAACTTGGCGAACTGCTCGACCTGACTATCGGACCCGGCGACAAGCAGGCGATACGTCACCCGGCTGCCATACCCGATGAGCCCCGTGCCCGCGATCTCGTCGGCGCGCATCATCAGGCGCGGCGAGAAGTTCACGAACGAGAAGCCGCGATCCAGCTCGCGCGTGATGACGCCCGCGACCGTGAACGTGCGCGTGCCGACCTTCAGCGTGCCGCCGACCTTCGTCTTGAGCGCATCGAGCAAGGCCGAATCGACCCAGACAGTGCCGGGCGCGGGAATGCCGTGCGCGGGGGCATCGGCAGCGTTGGTGGCGGGCGCGATGCGCAGCGCGCCGCGCAACGGATAACCCTGCGTCACGCCCTTGATCGCCGCGAGCCTTGCGAGCGGCTCGGCCGACGTCGAACTGATCATGCTCGGGAATATGGTCGTGCCCGCCGTTTCGAGCCCGAGCGATTTCGCTTCGGTCGCGAACATCGGATCGACGGGATGATCGGCGCGCACAACGAAATCGGCGGCGATCATCTGACGGCCGTCGCGCGCGAGTCCCTGGCGCATGCGGTCCGCGAGAAAGCCGACGCTCGACAGCGCCGCCACCGCCAGCACCAGCGCGAGCAGCAGCATCGTGAGCTCGCCCGCGCGCCAGTCGCGGCCGGTCATGCGCCACGCCTGGCGCACCGTCTGCACGAAACCGAGCTTGATGTCCGTATGCGAATGTCCTGCCTTGCGCGCGGCCTGATCGTTCCTGAATGCGGTGCTCAATCGTGCTTGCTCCGCAACCGGTTCAACCGATGATCCGAGCCCGGCAACATATGCTTGGCCATGCGCGACACGCCGCCGTGCACGCCGCGCGCGAGCCGCGGCAGCGCCCAGCCGGCGAGCACGAGAAACGCAAGCAGCAGCACGAGAAACAGCAGTGGCACGAAGAGCGCGAGCGTGATGCCGGCGAGCGTGCCGACATCCTCGGTCGTCGACGCCGCCCAGTTCGACACCGGCTCGGGCGACAGATTGATGAGTGCGCGCGTGCCCGCCTTCGCGAAATGCGATGCGCCGGCGAGCGTGCCGCCCGCGAGCGCGGCAATGGTCAGCATGGCGGGATCGGCGTGACCGAGCGAACCGGCGGCGAGCACGGCGCCCGCCGGAATGCGGATGAACGTGTGCACCGCGTCCCACAGGGAATCGAACGCGGGGATTTTATCGGCGAGAAATTCAACGACCGCGAGCGCGCCCGCGACGCCGATCACCCACGGCGAGCCGAGCACCGCGAGCGTATCCGGCAGATGAACGATTCCCATGCGCTGGAACATGCCGGCGATGAAAACGGTGAGATACAGGCGCAGCCCGCTCGCCCATGACAGACCCGCTGCGAGCGAAAGTGACTCAAGCATTGCCGTCTCCCTTATTGCGCCAGCCGCCGGCGTTCGCCGCTGCAGGACGATTCGCCGGCTGAAAAGAGCGGTCTTTCCAGTAGATAACGAAAGCAGCCGCCTACATCCGCGACGATACAGCGAAAAAGCGCGAAACCTTGCGCGCAGACCGAAGCGGATGACCTCGGACCATTATATCCACGCAAATAAGCGCGGTGCAGCAAGGGTTCACGCGATTGCCGTTCCTGGTGCGCCCGCGCACGGCCCGGTGGCGCGGGCGCAACGAATGCGCTTTCAGTGACCCGACGAGAGCTTGAGCCCGATCAACCCGGCGACGATCAGCACGGCGCTCAGGATGCGCGCCGCGGTCAGAGCCTCGCCCAGGAACACGATACCGAAGATGAACGCGCCGATCGCGCCGATTCCCGTCCACACCGCGTAAGCCGTGCCGAGCGGCAGTTGCTTCATGGCCATCGCGAGCAGCACGAAGCTGCCGAGCGCGGTGATGATCGTGAACACGGACGGTCCGAGCCGCGTGAAGCCTTCGGACGATTTGAGACCGGCGGCCCAGGCGACTTCGAGCAATCCGGCGATGAAAAGAAGAATCCAGGACATCGAGTGACTCCATTAAAAAATGGGGCCGTCCCCGACGAAACGATGCGCATGCGGCCGTCCGCATGGCTTTGAAGCGAAGGCGCAGATTGTACCAAATTGGTGCATTCTCGGCTCGTTACGCGCGGCGCGTTGCCGCGCGACGCGTGGCCGCGTTAATCAAAACCGTGTATTAATGAGCAAAGCGCCCGCGCGAGGCGTGTCCTCGACACATCCGCTGCAAAAAGCCTGAACAAAGGAGCGTTCATGGATGTCGATTCGGTCCTGCTCTCCCGCTTCCAGTTCGCGTGGGTCGTCGCCTTTCACATCCTGCTGCCGGCGTTTACGGTCGGCCTGTCGTGCTTTATCGCGACGCTCGAATTCAACTGGTGGATCACCAAACGCGACGTTTTCCGGCGTCTCTCGGCGTTCTGGCTGAAGATATTCGCTGTGTCGTTCGGCATGGGCGTGGTGTCGGGCATCGTCATGCCGTTTCAGTTCGGCACCAACTGGAGCCGCTTTTCGGATGCGACCGCCAACGTCGTCGGCCCGCTGATGGGCTACGAAGTGCTGACCGCGTTCTTCCTGGAATCGGCGTTTCTCGGCGTGCTGCTCTTCGGGCGCAAGCTCGTGCCGCAATGGGCGCATGTAATGTCGGCGATCTTCGTCGCGGCGGGCACCGTGATCTCGTCGTTCTGGATTCTCGCGGTCAATAGCTGGATGCAGACGCCGCAAGGCCATCGCATGCTGCCCGACGGCCGCTTCGAAGTGGTGAGCTTCTTCGACGTGATCTTCACGCCGTCGTTTCCGTACCGGCTCGGGCATACGGTGAGCGCGTTTCTAGTAACCGCCGGCTTCGTGATTCTCGGCGTCGGCGCGATGTATCTGCGCCAGCGGCGCGCGCTCGAAGAAAGCCGCGTAATGGTGAAGATGTCGCTGATCTTCCTGATCATCATGGTGCCGGTGCAGATGGTGATCGGCGACGCGCACGGCCTCAACACGCTCAAGCATCAACCGGCCAAGCTCGCGGCCATGGAAGCGCTCTGGGAATCCGGCACGCGCGTTCCGGCCAACCTCTTCTCGATCCCCGATCAAGAAGCGGAACGCAATCACTTCGAGATCTCCATTCCGGTGCTCGGCAGCCTCTATCTGACGCACGATCCGAACGGCTACGTGCGCGGCCTGAAGGACTTCCCGCCCGAGGACCGGCCGCCCGTGGCCGTCGTGTTCTTCGCGTTTCACATCATGGTCGGCGTGGCGCTTCTGATGTTCGCGCTCGTGCTGTGGGGCATCGTGCAGTTCGCGCGCGGGCGGATCGAGACGAGCACGCGCTGGCTGCGCGCCGCCAGTTGGGCGATGCCGCTCGGCTTCATCGCCGTGATCGCCGGCTGGACGACGACCGAGGCCGGCCGTCAGCCGTGGACCGTCTACGGCATCCTGCGCACGAAAGATTCGGTGACGCCCTCGCTCACCGCCACCGATGTCGGTCTCTCGTGGCTGCTCTACGTGCTGGCCTATCTGGTGATCTTCGGCGCGGGATTCATTCTGCTGCGGCGGCTGGTGCGCGTCGGTCCGGCCGAAGTCGGCCATGCGCACGAAAAGGATGAACTGGACACGAAGACGCGCGCGGCGCGTCCGCTCTCGGCGGTATCGGCGGGCGGAAGCGGGACGGCGCGACCCGTGGGCGAAGACGGCATCGTGCCGCCCGGGCGCGGGCGCAAGTAAGAACGCAAGTAAGTACGCAACCGGAGAACGCGATGCTCGATCTCGTGCCGCTGTGGGCTGCCATTCTCGCACTGGCGGTGTTCATGTATGTGCTGCTCGACGGCTTCGATCTCGGCGTCGGCATGGTGTTCCTGCTGCGTCGCGACGCCGAATCGCGCAATCTGATGATCAACTCCGTCGCGCCCGTCTGGGACTTCAACGAGACCTGGCTCATCCTCGGCGGCGGCGGACTGTTCGCGGTGTTTCCGCTCGCGTTCGCGATCATCGTGCCGGCGGTTTATTTCCCGATTCTCTTCATGCTGCTCGGGCTGATTTTTCGCGGCGTCGCGTTCGAGTTCCGCGAAGTGATCGGCGCGCGCAAATGGCTGTGGGACGGCGCGTTCGGCTGCGGCTCGCTCGTCGCGACGTTCTCGCAGGGCATCGTGCTCGGCATGTTCATTCAGGGCTTTCCGATCGAAGGCCGCGTCTACGCGGGCACGAGCTGGAACTGGGTCGCGCCGTTTCCGCTGCTCGTCGGCGTGGGGCTGATCTTCGGCTATGCGCTGCAAGGCACCACGTGGCTCGTGCTCAAGACCGAAGGCGATCTGCAGGAATGGAGCCGCAAGATGGCGCGTTACGCGCTCATCGGCGTGATTGCGTTCATTCTGCTCATCAGCCTGTGGACGCCGCTCAAGGATGCACGCATTGCCGCGCGCTGGTTCGGCTTCCCCGAAAGCTTCGCGTTCGCGCCGGTGCCCGTGCTGACCGTGCTGCTCGCGTGGACGCTCTGGTCGAGCCTCGCGAAAGGCCGCGAAGTGCTGCCGTTCCTGTGCTCCATTGGGCTCTTCTTTCTGGCGTTCACGGGGCTCGTGATCAGCCTGTGGCCGTTCATCGCGCCGCCTTCCGTCACACTCTGGGATGCGTCCGCCGCGCCGCTATCGCATCAGTTTCTGCTGATCGGGACGATGTTCCTCTTGCCCGTGCTGATGATCTACGTGATCTGGTCGTACTGGGTTTTTCGCGGCAAGGTGCGCGGCGACATGGGCTATCACGCGGAATAGTCAGAGCTTCTGCTGCGTGGCGAGCGACAGGATGCGCGCCCATTTGTGCGCCTCGCGGCGATCGCGCATCGGCAGATTCCATGCGCCGTGCTTCGCGTCCTGCACGTCGAGCACGACCTGCCACGCACCGTTCGCGCCGCCCGGCTCCTGCATGCGCGCGCCGCGCAGATCTGCGAAGATGTAGCTGCCGCGCTCCTCGCCGATGCGCACATCGCACAGCCGCTTGCCCGCCGCGACCCGCACGCCGCCCCATTCCGTCTTGAGCTCGTGGGTCCAGTCGCCGTTCTCGCCACGGCGCAGATTCGGTGCGATTTCACGTCGGCTCGCGAGCCAGCGCATCACGCCCGCCGCGATGATCGCCAGCACGACGACCGCCGCAGCCACCGCCACGCCCAAACCGAAGTGCGCGTGGATCGCGTCGAACGACCATACCGCGCCGTAAATCAGCAATCCTAAAATAATCAGTCCGACAACAATGGGCATTGCGCCTCCCGCACGCTGAAAAAAAGAGACCGCAGCACATCACTGCGGCTTGTGCTTCGCGTTCCAGTCGCGCAGCGCCTGCAGCGTGTTCGCGACGTGCTGGTCCGGCGACAGGCTCGTGTATTCGTAGATCACGCGGCCGTCGGGCGCGATCACGTAGGACACGCGATTGGCCATCGTGCTTTTCATCGGCATGGAGGCGTCGTAGGAACGGATGATCTTCGAGTCCGCATCGGCCGCGACCGGAAACTTGCTGCGGCATTCGCTCACCGAGAACTTCTTCAACGTATCGATGTTGTCGTGCGACACGCCGATGACCGTCGCGCCCTCGGCCTTGTACTGATCGACCGCTTCCGCGAATTCATGCGCCTCGATCGTGCAGCCCTTCGTGAACGCAGCCGGATAGAAGTACAGGACGACCGGGCCTTTCTTGAGCGCGTCGGCGAGCGAATAGTCGTACTCGTTGCCGCCGAGCGACGCCTGCGCGGTGAAGTCGGGCGCGGCATCGCCGGGCTTGAGCGTCGCGCCCGCCGTGAGCGGAAAGACCGCCACGGCACAACCGATCGCCGCCGACAGCGCCAGCACGCCACCCGCCGCAAAGCCGAAAAATTTCCTCTTCATGCGCGCTCCTTTCGATGACCTCGTTCATGCGAAGACGCCGTTTTACGCGTCGTCCGCGCCCTGATCCATGCGATGTTCCGCGAACCACGCCGCCGCTTCGAACTGCAATTTCGCGAGCACTGCGGGCGTGAGCGCGTGAAGCGATGGCTGCGCGCGCCGGCTCGCGTCGATGGCGGGCGCGTCGCCGCGCTCCGCCGCCCGCGCGATGCCGAGCAGCGCGCCGAGCGATCCCTTGCCCGCGAGAATGGCCGTGCGGATTTCCGCCGTCAGATGCAGCTTATCGAGAATTTCGGCGGGCTGCATGTTCAGCACGACATGCACGAGCGAGAAGATGCCGGTCATGAACGCGGCGTCGGAGAAGGCTTCGTCGGCGGGACGCAGCGTTTCGGCCGCGAGTTCCAGGAAGCGCGCGCGCGTGCCGACGAGTTGCAGGAGCGGGTCCGAGCGCCACGGCAGACCGCTGCCGTCCGCATAGAGCAGCAGTTGCGCCCAACGCATCAACTGACGCGTGCCGGTCGCGGCGATCGCCTCGCGCAGCGAAGATACACGCCGCCCGCGCGTCTGCGCGCTCGAATTCGCGAGGCGCATCAACTGCACGACGATATCCGGATTGCGCTTCAGTTCGGCCTCAAGCTCGCGCATGCCAGGCTCGCCTGCGAGCACGGCCATGAGGCGCAAGAGCGAGCCGCGCGCGGGACTCTCGCGCCGTGCCGAAAGCACCTGCGGCCGCGCGAAGAAATAGCCCTGAAAGAAGTCGAAGCCGAGCCTTTTCGCCCGCATCAGATCGTCGAGCGTTTCGATCTTCTCCGCGACGAGCAGCTTGCCGCGCCGCTTCACAGCCGCCGCGAGCTCCGGCAGATGGCGATGATCCGCCGCGAGGAAGTCGACCTTGACGATATCGACGGTCGGCAGCGCGGCGTGCAGCGCATCGTCGAGCCTCACGACGTCGTCGAGCGCGAAGCGAAAACCCGCGTTGCGCAGTTGCCCGCAGCGCTTGAAGAGCGACTCGTCGAACGTGATGTTCTCCAGCAGCTCAAGCACGAAGCGCTCGGGATGCATGATGTGGACGATGTCGTCGAACAGCAGCTCGCGGCTCATGTTCACGTAGCCCGGATGCGGCCCGAGCACCGCCGGCACGCCAATCTCCCCGATCGTGCGCGCGACCACGTGCGCGGTCGCCTGCACGTCGTCGTGAATGCGCGCGCGATTGTCGGGGCTATCGCGAAAGAGCAGTTCGTAGGCGACGAGCGCGCCGTCGCCATCGAGGATCGGTTGACGCCCGACGTACACGCTATGCCCGCGCCTTGCCAGCGCCGCGCGCTTCAGAGACGAATCGGGCATGACGCGGACCGGTCGGATGCGCGCGGCGGCGCCATTGAGCATTGCGTGAAGGCCGGCACGATGGCCCTGGCTATGGCGCAGGCCGGCCGCTTGGTGGATTCGATCATGGGGGCGAACGAGTCGAACGGATTTCTAATGGTCAACAGCACGGCGAAAGCCTGCGTGCAGCGGCACTGACGGGACCGCTCCCGCCTGCGAACGCGCCACTGTAACCGAATTCGCCTGACGAGATAATATGAAAAGTCATATCGACATTTCCTCGACAACCTTGATACCGACGTGCGCTCGCCGCACCCGCGCGGCCGGTTAAAGAAATCCCCGATTGCGCCGATAACTCGCCTGATAGAGCGTGCCGCGTCCGTTGCGGCACGTCCCGGCCGGAACCCGCGAGGCGCGTGTTCCAAGCGCCGCCGCTCGCCGACGAAGGCGAGCGCTGCCGCCAGAAACCTACGAGACCATGCAAGCGAATCGGATCAACGTCTCCCGCCGCGCACCGTGGCGCATCGCGCTCGACGCGCTCTCCCGCGTATGGGGAAGCACCGCGCGCGAACGGCAGGACACCCCGCCCGACTCGCATCCCAAAGAAGCCGAAGCTCCGTCCGCGCTCGCGGCGTCGTCCGAAGCGGCTGCCGCCGTCGCGTCGGCTTTGGCTGGCGCGTCCGAAGCCACGTTCGGCGCGGTCGACTTCCTCGCCCAACTCGACGACGCGCTGCGCTTCCAATATGTATCGGACGCGAGCATCGAGTTCATCGGCTATCACCGCGATTATCTGAGCATGCTGACGCTGCACGATCTCGTCGCTTCCGAAGAAGCCGACGAGCTGCATGCGCTCGTCGCCCGGGCGCGCGCGAGCGGCAAGCTCGAATCGGCGACGCTGACGGTCGTGAAGTCGCTCACCTATCCGATCTGCGTCGAGCTGCGGCTCCTGTCGACGGCCGCGCGCGGCATGCCCGGCTTCGCGCCCGCCGCCTTCGACGTGATGCAC
>NZ_FCOJ02000033.1 GCF_001545035.1 Caballeronia glebae | reverse complement strand
TGCTTCAGCCCCGAAAGACTGAAACCGCACCCGTCATCAAGCGCCCACACTTATCGGCTGTTAGTTTTTAAAGAGCATTGCGTCAAGAATTTGCTTCGCTGTTTGCTTGCTTTCTTTCGCGCCGTCATTCAACGGGAGGCGAATTATGCGGGCCTATTTCGCCGGCGTCAAGCGTCTTTTTCGAAAAAAAATAATCGGGTCATTTCGACCTGGAATCATGAGCCGGCCGACGGGGGCGCGACACCTGCAACCGTAAATGTCGGACCATTCACTCGAATCGAACAGTCTCGGCACCGCACGCGAGGAATTGACGAGGCTCAACAAGGAAGCGATCGGCATCGGCCGCACGTGACGCGCCGCGATACGATGTCGGCCAGTTCCACGACTCAAGTGTCCTTCACTCGCGCGCTCATCCCGCGCTAATTCTCATCTTCGATCATGCTCGCAGTGGGCACGGTCGATGCCACCCGACAGCGCCGTGACCGGTATGAAGAACAACCTGGAGACACCTCAGATGAGCACCCTCGCCGACCGCAGCGTCCCGACACCCTCGAAATCCGGACGATATGGTCTCTTCGTCTGCCTCATGGCGGCGCTTGCGGGCCTGCTGTTCGGCCTCGACATCGGCGTGATTTCGGGCGCACTGCCCTTTATCGCGAAGCATTTCGTTCTGAGCGACCGCGCTCAGGAATGGATCGTCAGCTCGATGATGGTAGGCGCGGCGATCGGCGCACTGGGTGCGGGTTGGCTTTCGGGGCGGCTCGGGCGCCGCTATGCGCTCATGCTGGCGGCGATACTTTTCATCGCGGGATCGCTCTGGTCTGGATTTGCGGGGAGCCCGGAGCATCTGATCGGAGCACGGTTGGTGCTCGGCCTCGCGGTCGGCATGGCGTCCTTCACCGCGCCGCTTTACCTTTCGGAAGTCGCGCCGCGGCACGTGCGCGGCGCCATGATCTCGACTTATCAACTCATGATTACCGTCGGGATTCTCGCTGCTTTCCTGTCGAACATCGGGCTTTCCTACGTGGCCGACTGGCGCTGGATGCTCGGCGTCATCGCGATTCCCGCCGCGTTCTTCCTCGTGGGCGTGCTCGCTCTTCCCGACAGCCCGCGCTGGCTGCTTCAGCGAAACCGCGCCGACGAAGCGCGCGCTGTTCTTCAGCGCCTCTACGCCAATCCCGCCGACGCGCAAGCCGAACTCGAACAGGTCAATGACGACAACGCGCGACCACAACACGGATGGAGCCTGCTGCGGCAGAACTCGAACTTTCGTCGCTCCGTGTTGCTCGGAGTCGTGCTGCAGGTGTTTCAGCAACTTACCGGCATCAACGTCGTGATGTACTACGCGCCGCGCATCTTCGAACTGGCCGGTTTCGCGACGCATGAGCAGCAACTGTGGGCGACGGTCATCGTCGGCCTCGTCAACGTGATTGCAACCTTCGGGGCGATCGCCTTCGTCGATCGTTGGGGCCGCAAGCCGATTCTCTATGCGGGATGCGCCGTCATGGCTATCGGCATGTGCTCGCTCGGGTTTCTCATGCATGCCGGTGTGGCCGGCCTCACGGCACAGGTTCTGGCAGTCGCGTCGCTTCTGTTGTTCATCGCGGGCTTCGCCATGTCCGCTGGGCCGCTCGTATGGGTCCTGTGCTCGGAGATTCAACCCCAGCAGGGACGCGACTTCGGTATCGCCGTCTCGACGCTCGTCAACTGGGTGGCCAACATGGCAGTCGCGGCTACGTTCCTCAGCTTGTTGTCGACCGTCGGCGAAGCGAACACCTTCGTGCTGTATGCAATCCTCAACGTCATTTTCGCGATCGTCGTGTTTTTCTTCGTGCCCGAGACGCGCGGTGTCTCGCTCGAAAAGCTCGGTAACGATTTGATGGCCGGCAAGCGTCTGCGCGATCTGGGCAAAGGAAACTAGCCTCGTCGCTCAAGAGATATCTTCACGGGGCGGATGTTCCAGATCCGCTCGCAATACTCTCGAATTGCCCGGTCGGACGAGAACTTCCCTGCATAAGCGGTATTCAAAATCGACATGCGCGTCCAGCGCCGTGCGTCGCGCCAGGCGGCGCTCACGTCGTCCTGGCGCGCAACATAGGCGGCATAGTCGGCAAGTACCAGAAACGGATCGTGGTTTAGCAGGTTATCGACCAGCGGACGGAACATCTCCCGATCTCCGCGCGAGAAGTGCCCGCTACCGATCAACGCCAGTACTTCACGCAACTCCTCGTTCGTATTCGCATGGTCCGCCGGGCGATAGCCTTCGCGTTTGACGCGCTCCACTTCCTCCGCATTCAGGCCGAACAGGAAGAAGTTTTCGTCGCCGACTTCTTCGCGGATCTCGACGTTCGCGCCGTCGAGCGTGCCGATGGTCAACGCGCCGTTCATCATAAACTTCATGTTTCCGGTGCCCGAAGCTTCCTTGCCGGCCGTCGAGATCTGCTCGGACAGATCGGCGGCCGGATAAATGGAATGCGCATTCTTCACGTTGAAGTCTGGAAAGAATACGACCTTCAGACGGCCGTTCACCGCGGGATCATCGTTGACGACTTCAGCAATGCCGTTGATCAGACGGATGATGAGCTTGGCCATCGCGTAGCCCGGCGCGGCCTTGCCGCCGAACACGAAGCAGCGCGGCGGCACCGCGCGTTGCGGATCGCGTCGCAGGCGCATGTACTCCGTCACGATAAAGAGCGCGTTCAGATGCTGTCGCTTGTATTCGTGGATTCGCTTGACCTGTATGTCGAACAGCGCCGCCGGATCGACGACGATGCCCGTCGTGCTCTGAATCTTTTCGGCGAGGATCTGTTTGTTCGCCTGCTTCACGGATCGCCAGCGTTCCTGAAACGCGGCATCGTCGGCGTGCTCGGCAAGTTTGCGCAGCTTGTTGAGATCGGTCGCCCAAGCTTCGCCCAGTTCTTCGTCCAGCAACTTGGTGAGGCCCGGATTGCTGAGCATCATGAAGCGTCGCGGTGTGACGCCGTTCGTCACGTTTTGAAAGCGCTCCGGCCATAGCTCGGCGAAATCCCGCAACACGGTCTTTTCGAGCAGTGCCGAATGAAGCGCGGCCACGCCGTTGACCGCGTGACTGCCGACCGTAGCGAGATGCGCCATGCGCACACGTTTCGCGCCGGTCTCGTCGATCAGCGACATGCGCGCGATCCGCGCGTCGTCGCCCGGATATCGCTGACGCACATCATCGAGGAAGCGGCGATTGATCTCGTAGACGATCTCGATCAGTCGCGGCAGCAAGCCTTGAAACAATGGCAGTCCCCACGTTTCGAGCGCTTCGGGCAACAGCGTGTGATTCGTATAGGCTAGCGTGCGCCGCGTGATATCCCATGCGTCGTCCCAGGACAATTGCCGCTCGTCCACCAGCAGGCGCATCAACTCGGCGACGGCAATCGACGGATGCGTGTCGTTCAATTGCGCCGAGAACATGTCCGGCAATCGCTCGATCGGCTCGCCCTTGAGTCCAAGCAGGCGCAACATGTCCTGAAGCGAGCAGGAAACGAAGAAATACTGCTGTGCGAGCCGTAAGCGCTTGCCTGCTTCGGGTTCGTCATTCGGATAAAGCACCTTCGACAGCGTTTCGGATTTCACTTTCTCATGCACGGCTTCGTAATAATCGCCGGCGTTGAAATTCTGAAGATCGAACGACTCGACGGCCTCGCTTTTCCAGAGCCTCAACGAGTTGCATGTGTTTACGTGAAAGCCGGGTATCGGCGTATCGCAGGCTACGCCTTTGACGGTATAGGCGGGAATCCAGCGCACGTGAAAGCGGCCCTCTTCATCGGTCGCGCTTTCGGTGCGGCCGCCGAAGTTCACGTAAAAGGCGACGTCCGGGCGAAGAATTTCCCACGGGTTTCCTCTCTGCAACCATTTGTCGGTGATTTCCACTTGCCAGCCGTCGCGGATCTCCTGATCGAAGATGCCGAACTCATAGCGAATGCCATAACCGATAGCCGGAATTTCGAGCGTCGAGAGCGAGTCGAGATAGCACGCGGCCAAACGTCCAAGCCCGCCGTTGCCGAGGCCCGGTTCCTCTTCGATCGAGAGCAACGTTTCGAGATCGAGGCCGAGTCCCTGCAATGCCTCGCGTGCATTGCTTTCGATGCCGAGATTGATCAGGTTGTTGCCGAGTTGCGGACCGATAAGAAATTCAGCGGACAGATAACACGCGACCTTGGCGTCACGCGCCACGTAGGTATGCGTGGTGGCGACGCGGCGCGCCATCATCCGGTCGCGGACGGTATAGGCAAGCGCCATGTACCAGTCGTGCGGCGTGGCGATCTCCGGATAGCGCGCCTGAAGGCAGATGAGGTTATCGACGATATCGCGCTGCAGCGCCTCGACGCCTAGTCCGCTGCGGGCGGGCTCGGCATTGATCGGTGACTGGAAGGTAGGCGTGTCATCCATGATCTGTCCTCTCTCGCTGGGTTCAGGCTACCTCACGGGCGAGTCGCGCCGCATGAGCGGGATTCGACAAGAATGTGCCGGTTCTGTGTCCGGCGATTGACAGTGCTGGGTCATGGCGCATCGATGGATAGCATACGCCTCAAGTCGCGCGCTTCGATGCCGTTATCAGGAAAGAAGGCCTGAATCCGGCTATCGCGGGTGCTGGAATGGCCTGCTGCTTCGAACGCGCCGTGATTGTGTCGGGACTCCGGCCGTCGCTTTTTCATTCTCTTGCCATGAGTGCAAGTTAAAACACCAGAACAAGTATGAAACGTGTCGTTGCGGTATCTGCAATTACGATCGCTTTGGCCGGATGCGGCGGAGGTGGAGGCAGTTCCGATAATACGTCGAGCGCGCCCGAGGCGAACGCTGCCCAAGGCCTTTATTCGGGAACCGATGCGAACAGCAACGCCGTGGGCGGCGTAGTGCTCGATACAGGCGCTTTCTATTTCGTGTACGCAAACACGACGACCAACGCATTAGGGTTGGTGCAGGGCGCGGCTTCCGCATCTCACGGAACTTTCCAGTCCGACAATGCGCGCACCTTCGACATCAGCGGCAAGGGCGCAAGCGATACACCCGTCCTCGCGGGTTACAACGAAAAGAACAGCGTTCAGGGCGTGATCTACACGAGCACGGCGAAGCAGAGCAGCATCAAGTTCAATGTGCTTTACGACGGTACTTATGAGCGTCCGATCTCGCTATCGTCCGTCGCCGGGACGTACTCGGGCTCGGCGGGATCGACGAGGGGCGGGGAAACTACCACGTTCACAATCGGTCAGGACGGCGCGATCAACGGGACGGGACTGAGCGGCTGCACGTTCCGCGGAACCGCCGCGCCTCACGGCATCAAGGACGTTCTGGATGCGACGATCACGTTTGGACCCGCGCCCTGCCTGTATCCGGGCGCGGCGCTTACCGGAGTCGTGTTCTTCAGCGACGATCAGGTTTTGGCGGCCCTGACGCTTCCCGACAGGTCGGATGCATTTGTCGTCGCTGCTACGAAATGAGGTTTCGGGATGTGTGCGGCGAGCGGAGCGCTCGACGCGAACTTCACAGCATGAACGGTCGACATGGAAATGTATGAAGGGCGGATGTATTGGCTCTTTTTGGGTCGCTCCGGAGATATTTAGCATAACTATATTAATAAGTAGCTAATTGCCTGCTAAACCAGCCTTGACAGTGCCCACTGCGTCGGAAGTATCGAGGACCGCCGCCGAGATGTCGCCGGATGCTCCGAATCGCAGCATCCGTTCTTCCCAGCTTGGCTTCAGTGCGCAGTCTTCTTGTCGAAGTCGGTAAGAAGCCTGGACTTTGCTTACCGGATGTAGCTCTGTACCGAGTTCGTCCATCGGCGTTTCTTCTGCGTTAGGCCGGACACTTCTCATGTCGAATCTCGCATGATTGTGGGAAGTGAGCGTTGAAGCCTAGCCGGCCGACTATTAGTTGCGTTTTCGCGTGGCGAAACGCTTTAACGAGACAGCATCGTTGTGAGCCGTCCGCGGCGAATCAGCAGACGGGCGGAGACACCATCGCGCAATCAAGCAGCATGCGGTCTACGGGACGGCGATGGGCCGGGTTATCATTCGCGTCGTTGTGCGCTCAATCTGTCTGCGCTTTCGACGCGCGGGACGCTCAAAAACGCGGGCGCGGAAATCGGTTGCAAGTGGTCGAGACGACCTGCGTCGTCGTATGTTCCAACCATCGAACAGACACGTGTTGTCGCGGCTGTTCGCGACATCGAGGCTGTGTTGCCACACTCATAGTGAAGCCCAGTAGATGTCTCGACACAACGCGTTTCGCGACCGGACGAGGTGGACATGTCTTCGCTTGAATTTCTTGGCTCGATGGCGTTCGTCGCTGTTGTGTTGCTCTCGTCGATCGCGGTGTTGGACGTTTTCGTTCCGCGTCGTATCCCGGTTTCGGACGAACGAGGCTCAGCGGGGCTCTCGCGCGCACGCAAACTCGCAAGGGCAAGCACGAGAGCGCGTTGATCCAAAGGCGCTTGCTTGCGCACGACTCGTACGGTCGGCTCTCCCCTCCCGGTCGTCGTCGGCGCTGAATCAACAAACGCGCGATCATCGCTTTCGCGCTGCACCTCGATGACCAAATCCACGACCGGCAGCATCGGCGCTCGATGGGTTAAGCGGGTAGTCGTTGGCCAAAGGCATCGCCGTGTTGAGCGGCACCGCCAGTGCAGTTGTGCGCCGCCCACTTCGCCCTCGCCCCTTCGAAGCTGAAAGCGTGATCGTTCGACGTAACGCGCAACGAAGCGATCACCGTCGCGCAAATCGGTAGTGGACCAATGTCTCGGTGAGATAGGTGCCAAGAAGTGCACTCGCCGACTAGCTGGCGCGATAGAAGCGAGCGTCTCGCGCGGGGTCATTGGCCCATCGCGCGCGGTTCGCTCTTATTTGATCGAACTGTAGACGCCTGCGTCGCGATGCCGAAGTGCGGCCAAGCGCAATCTAGGCTGGCCTCGCGGATCGTATCAAACAGTACATTATTTGTTTTACTCGTCACGAAGGGGCCGCCGTAGCCTGTTTCGATGGCATTCCACGTGCGATTGGTCTTCGCTCGGCGTATCGCACGTGTGTTAATCGTGAAACAATGGCCTGAAATAAGATAAAAAAGCGCCGTCAGGCCCGTGCTGATTGGGCTTGAGGGTAATCATGGCACGTCGTCGGTTGTTTCACGACGTCTCGGCGGTACCGACGTATCGCGAACGCGTTGGTGCGACGAACTGAGCAGGAAGCCTGTGGCTAACAAGGCGGCGTTCCGCTCGCTGTCATAGTACGGCTAATTCGTATCCCGCCAAGCTCCGCATTTTTCGCCAGTTGCGCAGACTTTCTCGACGCCGTTCCTCGCGTGAGACGCCGTCAGCAGCGAGTGGTAGGCGACGGCCCTAACGTTGATCCCGTCGAGTCGCGAACCCGCCACGCCGAGATCGCTAGGTTTGATTGTTGATAAGGCACTCCGGCAACGGACGCTATCGCATGGGCCGGACGCTCGACCGGCTTCCGCCAGTACGTCGCCTTCTCCTCGTCCAAAAGAATTGACGCAGAACTTCAAAGCCTTTCGGCTAGCGGGAGGTTTGAAGCCGAAATCAGCGCGTGTGGTGTCGAGCACCGTTCGCGCTGCGCCGGAGGTTTCGTTCGGACGAGGTAGGGATCAAGGTGAGGGGCTGCGGGCCTCCTAAGCTACGCGATAATTTCGATGCGTGCGGCGATGAGTGACCTATGTACGAAGCAGCGGCATGACAAAAGGGCGGGCAGTTTCCGCGCGGTTTCGCCATCCATTCACTTCCCACGATCGGTTGACGTGCATTCGCTCGTTCGGGGTCGGCCCGGCCGGGTGATCGTATTTTCTAGGGGAAAAATCGCGCGCAAGACCTCTTGCCTCGATCCAGTTCGGCGGCGAAGGGAACATTTAAGGCGGGTTTTTCTCGTCGTAGTGCGGACACGTCGGTCGTCGCGGGAACAGACGATCTGAGCAGATGCCCGTTAGGAATAGCGTGTCCCAAGTCGGGACACCCGACGCAACGATTTGAAAATCCCGCCAATCGAGGTGCCGCGCCGTGAGTGTCCCAAGTTGAGACACTCACGATGGGAAGGAAATCAGTTTCGTGTGTTTCAAGGACACCGACCAAGAGCCGGCGTCCCTTGAATCGGCCAGCAATAAAATCAGCCGTTATCCGCAAAAAGCTGGGTAACCAAGTCGCGGATCTGCCGTTCCTTATCCTCCGTCAGCATTCCCGCCTTGATCTTGACGGTCAGGCCCATCGAATCCCGCGTGATCGATCCCGCCTGAGATCCACCCGCGAATATCTTATCGATGCTGCGATCGCTCACGCCGGGAGCAGGCCTGCGCTCATCTTCCAAGGCCTGCTTGATCGCCTTGCCGAATTTCGACTGATCCAGATCGCCAGCCACCACACGTGACCAAAGATTCTTCGCAATGTCGAACGCCGCCCCGTTTCGCCCGCGAAGCACCGAAACGACATTCTCGGCCGCCGTGGCACCCAACAAGCGCGGCTGTACATCCAGATCCTGCACCACGAAATCAGGTAATTCGCCGAACGACAAATACCGATATAACTCCGAGCGCGAAATCCCCAAAGCTTCCGCCATTCGCTTACGGTTAGGAAATTCCTTTTCCGTCCGTCGAATCGATCGCGAAATCTCGTAATCGCACAAATCCTCGCGCGCCACGTTTTCCACGAGGGCGAGCATCGCCATCTCTTCATCCGACAAATCGACAACCAGAACCTTGATCGAGTCCTTTCCGATCATCTTGTGGGCGCGCCATCGCCGCTCGCCCGCCACGATCTGGTATCCGGCGCCGACGCGACGAACAACGATCGGCTGTACGAGTCCAGCTTCACGAATCGACTCGGCGAGTTGCACAAGCTTCGCGTCGTTGAACACCTGTCGAGGCTGCCACGGATTCGGAACGATCTCCGAAACCGGCGCCTCCGACGCAGGACCGGCCTGTTCGAGTTGAGCGATGCGCTGCTGCGCAGTCGCCAGCGCCGCCGCCATCCCGGGCGCGGTCCGCGGGCTTGTCGCTTTCTCCTGTTGCGGATCGAGTTGAATGTCCTTTGCCGCACGAACCTCCGCAGTCTTGCTCATCATGCGGTCACGAAGGCTGCTCATTGTCCGGCCCTCCATTGTTCGACATACTGGTCATCGATCCATTTGCAGTAGTCGACCATCGGCTGCTTTACGCGCGCCAAAGTTTTCGCCACCGTCTCGGCACGCGAAAGATCGAACACCGTTGAAAACGCCAATGCGCCATTACTCATGACTGAGCTTGCCGGAATTTCAGTGGTATGCAGCCAGTCTCCATAGGCTCGCTGAGACCATGAGCGCACGACCGGCGCCGACGACGTACTCCCATAGTCCACCCGCGAGAGCAGCACCGAAACGAAGTCGTACGTCTTGTCGACCTCGTGCTCGACGAAACCGTTCGCAACTTCAGCGAACAGCGACCAGAACGACACCGAGGAAATGAAGTCGAGACTTTCGGGTACGAGTGGCATGACCATCGAGTCGGCCGCCATGAGCCCGTTGAGCGTCATATAAGAGAGCGACGGCGCGGTATCGAGAATGATGTAGTCGTACTGCGAGCGCAGCGGTTCGATCCCTTTGCGCAAGACCGACCAGAACTCGAAGTTTGCGTTCGTCTTCTGCGCCGTAGGCAGATGGAATTCGGCGTCGTGAAGATAGTTGTGCGCAGGGATCACATCGAGGCCGTCCCAATAGGTAGTCTGCACCTGCGACGAAAGTCCTCCTTCGATATCCGGATCGTAGATATAAGGCAGGACCGTATCCTCCCAAGTCACGTCTTTTTCTGCGTACAGGCCACACAGTTCCGAAAGCGATGCTTGTGGGTCGAGATCGATCATGAGAACCTTACGGCCACGCAGGCTCAACCCTTGGCCGATGCACATCGACGTCGTCGTCTTGCACGAGCCTCCTTTGAAGTTCGCCGTGATCAACACGCGCCCGCGATGTTCACGCGTCCCGGTGACGAGCGGCGTCTGATAGATGTCCGAGACCTGCTGGACCCAAGTTCGCGCATCCTTCAAAGAGAAGATGCGAGCACGCCCGCTGCCGTGCGTTTCACCCGGCGGCAACTCGGTTCCGTCCTTGGTCGCCAGATAGTTGATTTTTTGGCGGTCGATCCCGCACATATCCGATAGCTCGCCTATCGTAAACATGGGCGCGGTTTTCCTTGGCCGGGGCGCCAGGATCTGTTCTCGCAATTCGTTTGTCATGACCGACAAACGTTCGGCGAACTCTCCAAGATTGGAGAGCTTCACCCTTCGATTAATCCCTGGCAGTTCACTCAGATTCATTCGGGCGCTTCCTTCTTAGTCCACGGTGAGGCGTTTTCTACACGCTCAGCGATGTTTCCACGGTTTTGGTGTAACCAGATGTCGAACCGTAGAATACTCGTCGCAGTGACGAATGGCTATTGGAATTGATTGAAATTTGCGGACGACTACGCGAAGCCATCGAAAACTGCTATTTATCAACCGCTTACGTCGGTTAACAACGTAGTCGTCGAGGTTGATTGAGCGAGTTAACGGGACTCTCAGTCCAATCAAACACCGAGTCGATCAAAGTCCCATCACAAAACACCTCACCTCTGTGGAGAGGCACACCGTGGATGAACGCCCCGCCCAGCGGCAAAGCACAATTCACCTCACCAAAGGAAGTCCCGAAAACCCGGCAACGAGATCAACGCCCAGCTTCGCAGCATTGCTGGCTCTCCAATCTGAAGGCGACTGGTTTGTTAGTTTATTTTGTAAACAACAAGACCAACCACCACTAACGGAAGGCATGCGTTGCAACAAGATCAAGCACTTACGTTCGTAAGGTGAGGCGGACTGTGCCCGAGGTGCTGTTGATTGAGCGCGAAGGTGCTGTGTTTACCCCGCGAAGGTGAGCCGAAGTGGCACCCAAGGTGAGGGCTCTCGACGCGAATGGTGAGGAAAGTTGTGAAGAGAGCCGAGCAAGGTGAGGTTTTCTGTGTCCGCAGCTGCGCAAGGTGAGGTGCTTTGTGTTGACAGCTCACCTTGCAGCCGTTAACGTACCGCTCGAAGAACAAACCAGCGCCGAGTACGGAGACGGAATGACGACAGCAGGGCAGGTGGCCACGTCCAGACAACTGGCGCTGGCGCTATTCGACGATGCGAATGCTCAAGGCTTGCCCCTCGAAGCTGCCCGGTCGGACATCGGCTTTTCGCGCAAGAACGTCCTTATCCGCATCGTCGATCTTGGCGTGTCGGCTCGTCGTCTGATCGACGCGGCGTATTTCATCGTCGCGCAGGAAGAAAAGGTTCACGATCTGTACGACGTCGAACTGGACTATTTCAAGTGGCTCATGCGCTATTCGAGTCGGAATAACGCGCATCTGGAGCAGGTGATCACGGAGGCGCAGAGGGCGCTTATTCAGGCAACCGCTGATGCCGACGCCGACGGGTCCAAACCTTTCGGATCGGTGCAACTGATTGGACGTATCTCGTACGTGGGCGGCCGTTTTCAGTTCCGTGTCCCGCCCGATCTCATCGGAATCATTCGTGGCCCGGGGAAATCTCACTGGCTGAGCTTGCGCATAACTTCGCTTTTCACGCTCAGCTATGCACGCGTGATGTACGACCATCTTCTTCCGTACGCGACCGACGGCGTAACCGATTGGTTCACACTCGAAGAGCTGCGTGCATGGCAGGGCACGATGGGCGCGAAGGCACAGGAATTCAAGTACTTCAAGCGCGACTGGCTCGCACCGGCAGTGGACCAGATCAATGAGGTGTCCGATCTTTCCTTGTCTTACGAGACGCGCAATGAGCCGGGTTCGCGCAAGATCGGGCGCATGCGTTTTCGCGTCGCGCGCAAGGAGATGGCCGAGCGCCTGCTTCATACGCACGAGCACGCGCAGTCGCTGTATCAGACGCTGAAGCAGGAAATCGGTCTATCCAGCGCGCAATTCAATCAGATCGCTTCCGACCGGGATACCTTCACCGACGAACGTCTGGAGCAGGCAATCGAGCGCACGCGTTTCAGCCTCAAGCTCGGCAAGGTGTCGAAGAGTCCGGCGGGCTTTTTCATGAAAGCGCTGAAAGAAGGCTGGATCGTCTCGGATGCGGAGCGTCAGATGCTCCAGATTCAGGAGAATCTGGCGCTGACCGATCAACGCGACACAGAAGCGAAGCAGCAGGCCGAGGCGCGTCGAGCGTTGCAGGTCGCGGTTCAGGACGTGAACGCCCAGAACCGGATCGTCGATGAAGTTCGTCGCGGCTGGGAAGTGTACGAAGCCGCGACGCCACGGCAGCGCGAGGACTGGCGGCGGACTTACAAGACGAGTCCCGCCGGAAAGCTGACGCTGCGCAGACTGGGCGTCGATCCATCGGGCGAACTCGTCGAAACCATCATTCAGAAATATCCCGATCTGAGAGACGGATTCTCCGGGTACGTGTTCAACAAGGTGCGGACCGCGAAGGGCAGGGACTGACAGCGCGAAGCGGGATTAATGCGTCATCAGGTGAATTGCAACTAACGGTCTTCAATAGCCCACACCGTTAAAGTGCCCAATGCCGATACCGGCATTGGGCACATACAAAGCGCTTCAACGACACGGCGCTCGACTCGCTTTCCCGGCGTTCACCGCGCATCGACGAATCAAAGCCACGTCCCGCCCTGACGCTCGCTCGGCTCCTGTTCGAGCGCGTCGAAATCGTGAATCCAGTCGAGGTGACGCATCAGGCTGTCGCGCCCTCGAAGGCGCGCGTTGCGCGCTTGCGCCTCGGGACCGTCCGGAAGATGCAACACGTCCGCGGTCGTTATCGACGCGTATTGCACCTTGCGCGTGCGGCCGCGCCGCAGCCGTTCGTAGGCTTCCTGGCCCTCGCGCCAGCGGCCCGGACCGGCCTTCGCCAGTTGCGCGGCGAGAACCACGGCATCTTCGATCGACTGATTGGCGCCCTGACCGTGATGCGGCACCAGCGCGTGAGCGGCATCGCCGATGAGCGTCACACGTCCCTTGCTCCAGCGTCCCAGCGGCGGCCGATGGAACAGCCCCCAGCGCTGGCTGATAGGCACCGCCGTGATCATCTGCACGACCGCCGGATGCCAGTTCTCGAACAGGCGTAACTGCTCGCCTTCGCTCGCCGGCGTGACCCATTCGCGCGGCGGCCACGGCGACGGATGACGCTCCACAAGCAGAAAGTTCTGATCGCCTTCATCGCCGATCGGATAGTGAAGCAAATGACCGTGCGGACCGATCCAGAACTGGATGGCCTCGGGATCGGGCAGCAAATCCATGCGCCCGGCCGGCACCACGCCACGAAAGCCCGAGCAGCCCGAGTACAGGGCGTCGTCGTAGCCGAGCATCCAGCGCCGCGTGATCGAGCGCGCGCCATCCGCGCCGATCACGAGATCGGCGTCGACCTGCCGGCCGTTGGCGAAATTCAGACTCACACGATCCGGATGCTGCACGAGATCGACCAGCCGATGGCTGAGATTGATGCGCTCGACGCCGACTGCCTTCGACAAAACCGCCTGCAAGTCCGCGCGATGTACGCCCCAATAAGAACCGCCGAACTGCTCGCGATAGCTCGGCTCGCCGCGATGCTGTCCGATGACTTCGCCGCTGCGCCCGTCGCGATAGATCAGCGCGGGAATTTCGGCGCACACCGCATCGAAGGCCGAGCGCAGTCCCATGCGTTCGTAAAAGCGCGTCGCGTTCGCCGACAGCGCAACCGCCGCGCCGACTTCGCGAAGCTCGTCGGTCTGTTCGAAAAGCTGTGCGTCGACGCCGTGTTCGCGTAACGCAAGTGCGAGCGTGAGCCCGCCGATTCCCGCTCCGACGATGGCAATCTTCAGATCCAGCCGTTCCATGATGTGTCTCCGTGTGTTTGAATCGGTGTCCGTATTGTCGGCAGCGGATTTTCATTTCACAATAAAATGGCACGAATCAACATCATCACCAAAATCAATGAGAGCGAGACGGCCGAATCATGGAACTGAGCGATGTCGATCTGAATCTGCTGCTGCTTTTCCAGCGCCTGATGCAGGAGCGGCGCGTTTCCACCGTCGCCGAGCAGATGAACATGAGTCAGCCCGGCGTGAGCAACGCGCTCGCCAAGCTGCGGCGGAAACTCGGCGATCCGTTGTTCGTGCGCGGGCCGGGCGGGGTCGTCCCGACGCCGTTCGCGTTGCGTCTCGCCGAGCCGGTTTCACAGGCGCTCGCGACGCTGCACGCCGCGCTCAATCCCGCGACCGGATTCGATCCGCTGCGCGCCACGGGCACGATGACGATCGGTATGACGGATATCGGCGAAGTCGTCTTTTTACCCGCGCTGGTCGAACGGCTCTCGCACGACGCGCCCGGCATCGCGCTGAATACCGTTCGCGACACGGGCGTCAATCTGAGCGACGAAATGGCGGACGGCCGTGTGGATCTCGCCATCGGTCTATTGCCGCAACTCAAGGGCGGCTTTTATCAGCGCCGTCTGTTCGATCAGCGCTATGTCTGCCTGTTCAGGCGCGGCCACGTGCTGGAAGATGCGCAGCTCACGCTCGCGGCCTGGCGGGAAGCCGAACATCTCGTCGTGGTATCCGCCGGCACGGGGCACGGCCAGGTCGATGACTGGCTCAAGCGGCGCGGCGTGCAGCGTCGCGTGCGACTGACCGTGCCGCACTTCATGAGCGTCGGATACATCCTGCAACGCACCGATCTGATCGCCACGGTGCCGGAACGACTCGCGTTGCAACTGGCGCAGCCGTTCTCGCTCAGCCTGCGCGCGTTACCTTCGACGCTGCCCGCCGCGCCGATCCATCTGCTGTGGCACGCGCGCGTGCAGCACGACGAAGGCAATCGCTGGCTGCGCGGCGTGGTCATCGATCTATTCGCGGACGCCGCGAAGCACACACGCAAAGCGGCGCGAGACTGAGCCGAAAGCAGGCCCGAACGATTTGCGCTAGCCTTTCCGGTCTCACACAAATTCTTGCGAATCTCATGTCACGCACTCTGGAAATCGACTTCGTCTCCGACATCGCCTGCCCGTGGTGCGCCGTGGGCCTTTCTTCGCTGCAACGCGCGCTGGAACGTCTCGGCGATACCGTCGATGCGCGCATCACGCTGCATCCGTTCGAGCTGAACCCGGACATGAGTCCGCAAGGCGAGCGCATCGTCGATTATCTCGGCCGCAAGTACGGCCGCACGCCGGAGCAGATCGCCGAGACGCAGGCGACGATCCGCGAGCGCGGCGCGCGTGAAGGCTTCGCTTTCGGCGAACGCAACTGGGTCTACAACACGTTCGATGCGCATCGGCTGCTGCATTGGGCGCGCATCGAAGGCAAGCAACTGCCGCTCAAGCTCGCGCTGCTGCGCGCTTATCACGGTGAAGGCAAGGATACGAGCGATCCAGACGTGCTGATCGATGCGGCTCGAAGCGTCGGTCTCGATGTTGCCGAGGCGCGCACGGTGCTGGAAAGCGGCGCGTATGCCGACGAGGTGCGGGCGGAAGAGCGGGAGTTCCAGCAACTCGGCATTCAGTCGGTACCCGCGATCATCTTCGACCGGAAGTATCTGGTGAGCGGCGGTCAGCCTTCCGAGGCGTTCGAAGAAGCGATCAGGAAAATCATCGGCGGGAATGCCTGAAGCGAGCGCGAGCCGCGAATCATCGTCAATCAGGACTTTTTTTTTGCGAGGAACCGGTCGAGTTGCGCGGCGAAGTTCTTGCCGTCGCGTGGCGCATACGGCGGCGGCCCGCCCGTTTGTACGCCGGAGCTGCGCAACTGATCCATCATCGAGCGGATCGACAGACGTTCTTCGATGTTCTCCGCGCTCATCCATTCGCCACGAGGATCGAGCGCGAACGCGGCCTTTGCGATTACCAAAGCGGCGAGCGGAATGTCCGCCGTGATGACGAGATCGCCCGCCTGCGCAATCTCGACGATGCGCGCATCGGCCACGTCGAAACCTGCGGGCACCTGAATCGCGCGTATCCAGGGCGACGGCGGCGTGCGAAGGAATTGATTTGCGACGAGCGTCACGTTCACCTTCGTGCGTGCGCCTGCGCGAAAGAGGATATCCTTCACGACGGCGGGGCAGGCGTCGGCATCGACGATGATTTGCATCCGTTGGCTTCCGATAAATTATGTCGTAGTGAATGACTTCGCGGCGAGTATCGCACGATGTTTTCGGACCGCTCGGTGCCGAAATGAACGCCCTATATTTCCTTGAACGCAAGCCCTCCAGGCGAACGGAGAATCACCGTGAGAACGAAGCTAGCAAGCATTACTTTGTCATTCCTGATGAGCGTGGCGTGCGCATCCGCGGCCTCGCTTTCCTATGCTCAGGATACCGGTTCGACCGCAACCGGCGCGACGCAAGCCGCATCCATGACGAAAGCCGAGAAAAAAGCCGCGCGAAAACAGGCGCGCGCCAAGAAGAACGCCGAGCTGAAGAAGCTTGAAGACGCGGGCTATAGCCCGGGCCGCGCGAACGATCCCAACTATCCGCAGGACTTGCAGAACGCCCAGAAGAAGGCGGGCATCGGGGCTGGCGCCAGCCAATAAGTCTCGACTCGGCCTTCAGGCTCGCGAGAAATAAAAATCGAAAGCCATGACCCGGATTTTTCCGGGTCTGGCCGCGCAGCCGAACCTCGAAACGCCATCGATTTGAAAACCTGACTTCGCTGCTAGCGGGTCGATCCGCACTCGTCATCCGGTCGCGTGATTCCGCATTCCCCGTCGCGTCCCTATCTGATCAAAAAAATCCGTGCAATCGGGGTTTGGGCCGCTTGTGCTCGGAATTTTCTCATCCAACACTTCGATCATTCCGATTAGCCAGATGTCTGTCCGATATACCGGACACAAACCGTTCGCGCGGTGTTCCGCTTTGAGCCGGTTCTGGAACCGGTTCCTCCTATCAATCTCCTTTCGACTAGGACCTGCTCATGAAACTCTCGAACATAGGCGCCAGAACTGTTTCTCTGTTCGTCATCGCCGGGGCGCTGGCGTTGTCAGCGTGCACCAAGGTTTCCACGCCGGCCGAAAGCGGCGGCGCTAGCGCGGCTGCAGGTTCCTCGACGCTTCGGGCCGTGCTGCAGCGGGGGACTTTGCGGGTCGGCGACTGCCTGACCTTCGCGCCGTTCGGTTTCTACGACAAGAACGGTCAGCCCGATGGCTACGACGTCGATCTGGCCAAGGAACTCGCCAAACAGATGGGCGTGAAGCTCGAAGTGGTGAACACGACGAGCGCGAACCGCATTCCGAACCTGCAGACGAGCAAGGTCGACGTCGTGTTCTGCAACTTCACGCGCAACCTGGAGCGCGCGAAAGTCATCGAATTCACGACGCCGTATGTCGTCGCGAGCGAGGCGCTGCTGGTCAAGAAGAGCAGCGGCATTCAGTCCGTCAAGGACATGGGCAACCGCACGATCGCGACCGTGAAGGGCTCGACCAACGGCGATGAGGTCCGCTCGCTGAACATCCCGATCAAGATCCAGGAATACGACAGCTCGCAGGCCGCGATCCTGGCCGTCAAGCAAGGTCAGGCGGACGCGATGATCGAGGACAACAACTTCCTCGCGTATCAGGCGAAGCTCGATCCCGAACTGACCGTCACGAACGAAGCACTCGTGCCACTCGAATACAACGCCTTCGGTGTGAAGGCCGGCGATCAGGCGTGGCTCAACTATCTGAACCTGTTCCTCTTCAACATCAACGCGTCGAAGCTCAACGCCCAGCTCTACAAGAAGTGGTTCGGCACCGATCCGCACTTCCCGCTCAACCCGCCGTTCTGAGGAAGACGTGATGTCGATATCGCTTGAGACCGGAACGATGCGGAGGCTCAAATGAGCTACGAGTGGCTGACCTTGTGGGGCTATGTCCCCGAGTTCCTGAAAGCCGGCTGGCTGACGCTGCAGGTGACGCTTCTCGCGTTCGTGTTGTCGGTGTTGCTCGGTTTGCTGGCGGCGCTGGCGAGCATGTCGCCGCTGGCCGCGATCCGGTTCATCGCGCGGGCCTATGTCGAAGTCATCCGCAATACGCCGGTTCTCCTGCAGATATTCATCGTGTTCTTCGGCTTGCCGTCGGCGGGCATTTCTCTCGATGCGTACTGGGCCGGCGTGATCGCGCTCGGTCTCAACGTCGGCGCGTATCTGTCGGAAGTGTTTCGCGCGGGCATTCAGTCGGTGCCGCGCGGGCAGCTCGAAGCCGCGGGCATTCTCGGCCTCGAACGCGGACAGATCTTCACCGAGATCGTATTGCCGCAGGCCGCGCGCGCGGTCTATCCGGCGATCGTCAACTATCTAATTCAGCTATTGCTCGGCACGTCGTTGTTGTCCGCGATCGCTCTGCCCGAACTGACGGGCACCGCGACCGTCGTCAACGCGCGCACGCTGCTTTACATCCAGACGTTCTCGGTCGTGCTCGTCGCGTATCTGGTGCTGAGCAACGTGCTCTCGTGGATCGCGGGCCAGCTCGGCGCGCGCATGTTTCATCCGCCTCTGATCGTCCGGCCGCGCGCACGCTTCGGCGGTTTCGCGTTGCGCCGCGCCAATCGCGCCTGATGCCCGAACCGGAGTCGGATCATGTCAATTGAATTGCTGAGAACCAGTCTGTCGGTCCTGCTGCAAGGTCTGGTGACGACGTTGCTGCTGTCCATCGCATCGATCGTCGGCGGCACGCTGATCGGCCTCTTTGCCGCCGTGTTGCGATCGTTCGGGCCGTGGGGCACCGACCGGATCGCGCGACTCTATACCGAGTTGTTTCGCGGCACGCCCGTGCTGATCACGCTGATGTTCATCTACTTCGGCGTCTCGTACTTCGGCTATGCGATCGATGTGTTCGCCGCCGGCGTGATCGGCCTGAGCGTCTATCAGGGCGCGTATATCGCCGAAGTATTCCGCGCCGGGATCGAAGCGGTGCCGAAGGGCCAGTGGGAAGTCTCGCAGATTCTCGGTATGTCGCGCACGCAGGCTTTCGCGTTCGTCGCGTTGCCGCAGACCGGCAGGATCGTGCTGCCGCCGCTCATCGGACAATATCTTTCGCTGATCAAGGACACGTCGATCGTCAGCATGATCGGCATGTCCGAACTGATGCACGGCGGCCAGGCGATCGTCGATCGCATCGGCAAGCCGGTCGAGATTTACGGACTCGTCGCACTCATCTATTTCGTCGTGTGCTTCCCGCTTTCGCAGTGGGTGCGCCACCATGACCGCAGGAGACTGTCGTGAGCAATCAAAGCCAGACCAAGCCCATCATTTCGCTCTCGGGCGTCAGCAAGGCATTCGGCGCGACGCGCGTGCTCAACGAGATCAACCTCGAAGTGCGCGCGGGCGAAGTGCTCGTGCTGATCGGCGCGTCGGGTTCCGGCAAGAGCACGGTGCTGCGCATCATGGCCGGACTCGAAACGACGGATTCCGGCGAAGTATGGGTCAACGAGGTGCCGCTGCACGATCCGAAACGCGCACGCGACATTCGCGGTCACGTCGGCATGGTGTTCCAGCAGTTCAATCTCTTCCCGCACAAGACCGCGCTCGGCAACGTCACGCTCGCGCTGATCAAGGCGCGCAAGATGAGTCCCGCCGATGCACGCACGCGCGCGATGGAAGTGCTCGATCGCGTCGGGCTCGCCGACCGCGCGGATCATTATCCGAGCCAGTTGTCCGGTGGACAGCAGCAGCGCGTCGCAATTGCGCGGGCGCTCGCCGTCGAGCCGGGCATCATGTTCTTCGATGAAGCGACCTCGGCGCTCGATCCCGAACTTGTCGGCGAAGTCACCGAAGTGATGCGCGGACTCGCGCGCGACGGCATGACGATGGTTGTCGTCACGCACGAGATGGGTTTCGCGCGCAAGACGGCCGATCGCGTCGTCTTCATGGACAAGGGCGTGATCGCGGAGCAGGGCGAGCCGGAGCAGATTTTCGTCGATCCATCGAACGAGCGGACGCGGCAATTCCTGCATCGCGTGCTCGACCATTGACGCATACGGAGCGAATGAATGGCTGTTACGGAATCGTCGCGAGCCAGGGGCGTCGATCGGGTCATTGCCATGTTCCGGCAATTGCATCTCGCCCAGCGCCCGATGACGATGCGCGAGTTGATCGAAGCGACCGGCGCGCCGCGTTCGAGCATCTACGAACTGGTCGCGATCCTGGCCGACACTGGCTGGCTCGAAACCTCGCCCGACGGAAGCGTGTTTTTCGGGCGCGAGATGCACTACTACGGCTCCGACTACGCCACGCACAACGACCTGATCAGCCGCGCGCATCAGTCGATTCTCGCGCTGGTGCGCAAGTACGACGAAACCACGCAGTTGTGCATGCTGGAGGGCAACAAGTACACCGTGGTGCTGTCGGAGAACAGCGCGCGGCCGTTCAACATCAGTTCGGATATCGGCGTGCGAGTGCCGATTCCGTGGACCGCGACGGGACGCCTGCTGCTCGGTCATATGAACGGCGATGAAATCCGCGCGCTGATTCCGGGCGAGGACTTCACGCTCGACAACGGCGTGCGTATCGACTTCGATGAATTCATGCGCGATGTCCAGATCGCGAAGGATCAGGGCTATTGCTGCACGGAAGGATTGTCGAACGCGTTTCGCCTGTGCATGGCCGCGCCCGTGCGCGATCGCGCCGGACTGCCGATCGCGGCGCTGTGTTTCATGACCGGTCGAGATACCGATCCGCGGCGACGCGAGTCGATGCTCGACGATCTTCTGCAATCGGCCAAGGCGCTGTCGCATCGATAGCGGATATCAGGCGAAGGAACATGACGACGCAAGCCGCGGATGACGATCAGCTTCGACGTATCGCTCAGCTCGAACAGGAAAACACGGCGCTCAAAGAAGTGAACGACATATTGCGCAAAGCAGTCGCGTTCTATGCGCCGATGTTCGAGCGGGAGATGGCGTCGCTTCAAAAGGCACCGCCGGATGCCTAAGGAAGACGCGCCACCGACACCGCATCGCCCGACGGCGCCCATCCGAGTCCGAGACTCTTCTGCAGCGAAACGAAGTCCCTGAGCAATTCGCCCTGCGCGGCCACCACGTCCTGTTGCGCGGCGAACTGCGTGCGCTGCGCATCGAGCAGGTCGATGAGCGTCGACACGCCCGCCGTATAACGTTGCCGCACGAGCGTAGCCGAGCGCTCCGCCGACGCCTGCACCAACTGCAACCGCATCACGTGTTCGCGCTGGTTGCCGTAGCGCGAGAGCGAAGAATTCGCGTCTTTCAGCGCGCCGAGCACGGCTTTTTCATAACGCGCTTCGGCTTCGTCGCGCGCAGCTTCGGCCGCATCGACATTCGCCGCCGTTCGCCCGAAGTCGAACAGATTCCACTGCAGATACGGCACGCCGACCCACGAGAAATTCTGCTTGCGCAGCAGATGACTCGGCTCCGACGCGGAGAAGCCGATGTCGCCGAGCAACGTCACCTTCGGAAAATAATCGGCGATATGCTCGCCGATCTGCGCATTGCTCGATGCGAGACGCCGCACGACGAGGCGAAAAAGAAGCGCAAGTCCAGCATGTTGCGCAAGATGATCGACGCGCGCATGCCCGACGTGAAAGCGTCCGAGCGCGAACTCTACGTGGACATGCTTCATGCGCTCGCGAGCGGCGCGCTGGCTGTCAAGCTGCGTCCCGCAATGGGCGACGTGCAACTGGCGCGCCGCTATCTGCGCGAAGTGAAGCGGGCGCTCGCCGCCTATCTGACCGCCGTGGAGGCGGCGGTGCTCAAGTGACGGCCGGGGCTTTCAGTCCGCATCGGCCATCGGTGCGGACCCACGCCGCTTTCTCTTCATTTTGTATGACGATTACGCGCTGCATTGTCCACACTCTGTGGAGCGATTATCTTTTCGTCGCAACAACGGCGCGGAAACGGGATAATGACTCGTCCAAAGAAAACACGCCGAGCAAAAAACAGGCACCACGAACGACGAAGGTCGGTCGGAGTGCGCGCGCTCGGTTCAACACGGGTCATAAATGTCTAACACTCCAGCCAGCATCCAAGGCGATTTTCTCAACGCGCTCAGGAAAGAACGCAAGCGGGTTTCCATTTATCTCGTCAATGGGATCAAGCTGACGGGCCATATCCAGTCGTTCGACACGTATATGGTCTATCTCAATGCGGTCAGCGGAAACCAGGTTCTTTTCAAACACGCGATATCCACCATTTGCGAAGATCACGGCGCGCCCGGCCGGCCGAATCATCGTGAACCGCGTGAGCCGCGTGGCCCGAACGACCGGCCGCCGCGTCCCCCGCGCAGCTAACGCGGGAGCGCGCGGGTAGAGGCCTCATGCGACGGGCGCGTGATCTTCCGCGCGCCTGCAGGGGCGTTGCGTCCGCTGTCTCGAAAAAATCCGGCAACGCGCGCGCGACCGGATCGCCGTCGCTTGTTCCGTCGCGGCATGCTCCCCGCTTTTTGGATGTGCTTCGAATGCTCCGTGCCCCGAGCGTCGACGAGCGACGTCGTGCGGCATCATCCACCGTCTGATCCCGAAGAAATCCCGAAGAAATCCCGGAGAAGTCGATGCTACTGTCGGAACAAAACGTACTCGTCACCGGTGGCGCGCGCGGGCTCGGCGCGGCGATCACCGAAGCGCTCGCACGCGAAGGCGCGGGCGTCGTCATCAACTATCGCCGCAGTGAAGCGCAGGCGAAAGCGCTCGCCGAGCGGCTCGGGCCGCGCGTCGTGGCGATCCAGGCCGATATCACCGATGAAAGCTCCGTCGCGCGCCTGTTCGACGAGGCCCGCGCGCAAACCGGCCGGCCGATGCATGCCGTCGTGAACAACGCGCTCGCTGATTTCAGCTTCGACGGCGACGCGCGTCCGAAGCTCGGCGATATCGCATGGGCGCGCTTTCAGCAGCAGATCGACGGCGCGCTCAAGGGCGCGCTGAACACGATTCAGGCCGCGTGGCCCGAAATGCGTGCCGCTGGCTTCGGCCGCATCGTGAATGTCGGGACCAATCTGTTCCAGAATCCCGTCGTGCCGTATCACGACTACACTGCGGCGAAAGCGGCGTTGCTCGCGCTCACGAGAACCGCGTCGAACGATCTCGGACCGGATGGCATCACGGTGAACATGGTGTCGGGCGGCCTGCTGCGCACGACCGACGCCAGCAGCGCGACGCCCGAAGCCGTGTTCGACATGATCGCGGGCTTCACGCCGCTGCGCCGCGTCACGACGCCCGCCGAATTCGCCGACGCGGTGCTGTTCTTCCTTTCGCCGTGGGCGCGCGCGGTGACGGGCCAGAATCTTGTGGTCGATGGAGGCCTGGTCAAGGGCTGATTGCCCGCGCGACACGATCGCATAACGCAATTCCTGATAGCTGCGCAATCCGGCAACACCGAGTTCGTCCCTGGCACACCTGCGCGAAGATCAATTGCGGTATGCCGACCCATGCGAGGCCCGCGCGCAGCCGCGTGCGATAGCGCCGCGCTGGATCTCGTTGCCGATGTACCTGATCGCGATCGACGCTGATCGGCACGCGCGCCATCGGCTTCAGTTCGCGTTCAACCTCGTGGAAAGCGTTACGACGTTCTCTGCCTTCCGCGAATAACACTCATCTATTCGAACATCACGACGATAGATTTAATCCACCGTCGATGCCGTGCTTTTCCATTATTTATGCAATCCATCGACGCTATTCACGCGCGGGTTGCAGTGTGAATCGATAAGACGATTCTCACCCGGATACATCGCGTGCTTGTCGCCCGACAGGAGATGAGATGTCCCAGCCGAAACATCCAGCCGATGGAGAAGCGCGCCGAGTCTTTCTCAAGAACGTTGCGATCGCCGGCATGGCGACCGGACTGTCGGGCGTAGTAGGCGATGCGCTTGCGCAGACCGAGGGCGCGTCGCCGTCGAATCCCACGGGCGCGGCGTCGAAACCGGCGACACGCGCGACGCTCGACATCAATCAGCAGTACGCAAGTTTCCTTTCCTTCGCCGATACGCAGGACTTCGAAGACGCGCGCCGGGGACTCATCGCCACGTTGCCCGAGCCGGTGGTCATCCAGGGGCAGGGCGGCATTCCGGCATGGAATCTTCAGCAGTTCGCGTTCGTGAACGGCGGCCCGGAGAACAATTCGCCGCCCACGGTCAACCCGAGCTTGTGGCGCAACGCCAAGCTCAACATGAATCACGGGCTTTTTCTCGTCGTCGATGGCATCTGGCAGGTGCGCGGCTACGATCTTTCGGTGATGAGCATCATTCGCGGGGATCGGGGCTACATCGTCGTGGACCCGTTCATCACGACGGAAGTCGCGTCGACCGTGTGGAAGCAACTCGTCATTCCGCATCTGGGCGACAAGCCGATCACGCACGTCATCTACACGCACAGTCACGTCGATCACTACGGCGGCGTGCGCGGGCTCGTCAGCGATCAGGACCTGCAATCCGGCAAAGTGAAGATCGTCGCGCCGGTCGGATTCACCGAGGCGGCCGTGGGGGAGAACGTCATCGCCGGAAACGCGATGGGCCGCCGCGCGAGTTACATGTACGGTTCGTTGCTGCCGCGCAGTCCGACCGGCATCGTCGATGGCGGACTGGGCAAAACCACCTCGGTCGGCACGATCACGCTCGCCTTTCCGTCGATATTCGCCGAGAAGACCGGCCAAAAGATGACGCTCGACGGCGTGGACATCGAAGTACTGATGGCGCCGGAGTCCGAAGCGCCGTCCGAATTCATGTTTTATCTGCCGAAGTTCAAGGCGTTCTGCGCGGCCGAGGACGCGACCCATACGCTGCACAATCTCTACACGTTGCGTGGCGCCAAAGTTCGCGACGGCCTGCTCTGGTCGAAGTATCTGCAATCTTCCATCGACATGTTTGGCGCCCACGCACAAGTGCTCTTCGCTTCGCATTACTGGCCGACTTGGGGAAATGAGCGCATCGTTCCGTTCCTGCGTGCGCAGCGGGACATGTACCGGTATCTGCACGATCAGACCTTACGGCTCGCGAACATGGGGCAGACGCCGCTCGAAATCGGCGAGGCGATTCGTCTGCCCGACAGTCTCGCCAAGCACTGGTATTGCCGCAGCTATTACGGGACGGTCTATCACGATGCGGTCGCGCAATACAACCTGCGTCTGGGATTTTTCGACGGCGTGCCCGCGAATCTGCACAGGCTTCCGCCAACCGAGAGCGGCAAGCGATACATCGAATCCATGGGGGGCGCGGCGGCCGTCATCAAGAAAGCGCACGCTTCGTACGACAAGGGCGAGTATCGATGGGTCGCCGAGGTCATGAATCACGTGGTCTTCGGAGAGCCGCAGAACGTCGCGGCGAAGCAGTTGCTCGCGGACGCCTATGAGCAACTCGGTTATCAGGCCGAGTCCGCGCCCTGGCGCAATTTCTATCTGACCGGCGCGATGGAATTGCGCAAAGGCATACAGAAAGTGCCCGCGCCGCAGCCGCAGAGCCCGGATACAATCCGCGCGATGCCGCTCGACATGTTCCTCGATTTTCTCGGCATTCGCCTCAATGGCGAGCGCGCGGCCGGCAAAACGGTCTCGTTCAATCTCTCGCTCACCGACACGAAGGAGCAGGTCGTGCTCGGCGTGGAGAACAGCGCGATCCATTACTCGAAGGGCGGGACGTCGAGCGCGGCGGATGCATCGATCACGATGACGCGCGAGAACCTCAACAACATCATGCTCGGCACGACGAACATGCAAAAGCTCGTGATGTCGGGCGACGCCAAGGTGGACGGGAACAGCCAGCAGCTTGGCGAGTTTCTCACCTGGCTCGACACGTTCGAGTTCTATTTCAACATCGTCACGCCTTGAGGGGCCGACATGTGCGCCATCTGCAACTTCAAGATCGAATTCGGCGTTGGCCATCCGGCGGCGCTGACGGTCGCGGTCGCCGCGCGCAAGGCTATCGAGGCGGGGCTGATCGATCCCGTCGATGCGCAGCAGGGGGCGCTCGCCACGGCGCGCGCACGCGCGTCGTCGATCGATGCGCTGAATCTGCTGCAGGCGCGCATCGAAGAGACGCATACGCCAGGGCAGCTTCTGGCGCTGCCGGACTTCTACGTTTTCCTCGTCGAAAGCGACACGTGGGGATTCTTTCGCGCGACCGTCGATGGCTTCGATTCCGATATCGTCCCCGAGATGCCCGACGTGACGGCCACGGACGCCGCGCGACGCAGCAACATCGTCGTCATGCCCGAAGCGGGCTTGCGCGCATGGCTCGCGGGGCGGATCGACGCGCACGCGGCACTGGGCGATTCGCTCTTCTACGTCGACGCACCGGCACGCGCCGGTTCGACGCTAACGCGCATGCTCGCGGAAGCCGAAACGCCCGTGCTCGACGCGCGCTGAGCCGCGAACCGGCACGCGGCTCGCATCCGCATTTCACTCCGGTCAGGACGGCATCGTGAACTCGCTGATAGCCAAGATCAAGCACGAATGCATCAAGGCGCTGCCGCCGACGATCTTCTTTTTCATCATCCTTCACATCGTCGCGATCGTGCGCTCGCTGATGATCAAAGGCACGGGCATCTCGCTGCCGACCTCGACTTCGGTGCTTATCGCGTCGCTCATCCTCGGCAAGTCCGTTCTGGTCGCGGACATGCTTCCCTTCATCAACCGCTTTCCGGACAAGCCGCTCGTGTGGAACGTCGCATGGAAGACGCTCATGTACGCGATCGTCGCGCTCATCGTCCACGGTTTGGAGCGGCTTTACGAATACCGGAAAGAGGCGCCGAATCTGCTCGCGGCCAGTCAGCAGATCTGGGCCGACGTCAACTGGCCGCGCTTTCTGGCCGTGCAGATTCTGCTCGTGACGTTGATCTTCATGTATTGCGTCATCGCGGAACTGTCGCGGGTAATCGGTCGCAAGAAACTTCGCGCGATGTTCTTCGGACCCATGCCCGGACGGCTCGACTGAAGGCTTCCGACAGACTATCTTTTGAGTGGTAGGAGATCTTCCGCTCAGGAGAGATCGTGGACGTCGCCGTCTGGCTGCGCAGCCTCGGAATGGAACGGTACGAACTGGTGTTTCGCGAGAACGCCATCGACGCGGATGTGCTGCGCAATCTCACCGCCGACGATCTGAAGGAACTCGGCGTAGTTTCAGTCGGCCATCGGCGCAAACTGCTCGATGCGCTGGGCGAACTCCGGGCGAAGGCGGGACCACGGCAAGCCGCCGCGATCCCGGGCGAGACGCAAGCGGAACGGCGGCAGGTCGCCGTGATTTTCGCCGACCTGTGCGGCTTCACGCAGATGAGCCGAGAGATCGATCCGGAGGAAGTGCTCGCGGTGCTCGACCGATACTTCGAGCAAGTCGATCGCATCGTGGAGCAGCACGGAGGCCACGTCGACAAGCATGTCGGCGATTCCGTGATGGCGGTTTTCGGCGCGCCCGTCGCGCATGGAAACGATGTCGAACGCGCGGTGCGCGCCGCGCTCGCGATCGTCGATGCAATGCCCGACCTGTCACGCGCGCTCGCGCGCCCGGTCTGCGTGCATATCGGGATTGCGGGCGGCGAGGTCGTCGCGAGCGGCACAGGCAGCGCGACGCACAGGGAATACACCGTCACGGGCGAGACCGTCAACCTCGCCGCGCGTCTCACCGACGCGGCCGGCCCGGGGCAAATCCTGATATCGGAAGCGGTGCGGCGTCATCTGGCCGACCGCCTCGACTGCGCCGAACGCGGCGCGCTTGCCGTCAAGGGTTTCGCCGATCCGGTGCCGGCGTGGTGCATGACGGGCCTTCGCCGCTCGCCGTCTGGCCGACCCATCGTCGGCCGTCGTGAAGAACTTCGGGCGTTCCGCGCCGTGCTCCAGTCGTGCCGCGCGACGGGGCGCGGACGCACGGTTCTGCTGCGGGGCGAGGCGGGGATCGGCAAGACGCGCCTTCTCGGGGAACTCGAACGCGAGGCGCGCGATTCGGGATTTGTCTGCCACGGCGGGCTCGTCCTCGATTTCGGCGCGACGACCGGACGAGGCGCGATTCAATCCATCGTGCGCGGGCTGCTCGACCTCGACGACGCGAGCAATGACGGCGCCATCGAGCGAGCGATCGCCGCCGGTTCGATCGACGCCAGCGACGCGCTCTTTCTCGAAGATCTGCTCGACACGCCGATGCCGCTCGCGGACCGCACGGTCTACGAGGCGATGGACAACGCGATGCGCATCCGCGGCCGGCGCGAGGCTGTGGCCCGGCTCGTCCGTCGCGCGAGCCGCCAGCAAGCGCGGCTGCTTTCCGTCGAAGATCTTCACTGGTCGGACGCCCCGACGCTATCGGATCTCGCGGCGCTATCCGCGACGGCGGCGAATTGCGCGGTCGTGCTGGTGCTGACCGCGCGTCCCCTGACCGAAACGTTCGACGAGTCGTGGCACGCCGCTCGGGGCGCGCCGTGTACGCTCGTCGATCTGGCTCCGCTGAGCGTCGGCGAGGCCCGCGTCATGGCCGAATCGTTTCCCGGCGCAACGGCGGATCTGGCGGAGCGCTGCATCACGCGGGCGGCGGGCAACCCGCTGTTTCTCGAACAGTTGCTCAACCATGCGGAGCACGGCGCGGGAACCGGAGTGCCGGGGTCGGTGCGAAGTCTCGTGCAGGCGCGGCTCGACCGGCTCGATTCCGCCGACAAGACCGCTTTGCAGGCGGCCTCCGTGCTCGGCCAGCTCTTCGAGAAAGATGCAGTCGATTTTCTCGTCGATGAAGCCGGCGCGGACGCCGCGCTGGAATCTCCGGCCATGGATCGCCTGTTGCGACGCCAGGGGAGCGGATTCATCTTCCACCACGCGCTCATTCGCGACGCCATCTATGACGGGCTGCTGAAAAGCCGTCGCCGCGAGTTGCATCGTCGCGCTGCGTGCTGGTACGGCGAGCGTGATCCGGTTCTGCGAGCCGAGCATCTGGATCGCGCGGCGGACCGCGAAGCGGCGCTCGCTTATTGCGACGCGGCGCGCGCGCAGGCGTCGGCATATCGATACGAAGCGGCGCTTCGACTCGTCGAACGAGGACTTGAGATCGCGGATGCGGATGACGACCGCGTCGCGCTCGAATGTCTGCGCGGCCATATCCTGCACGATGTCGGCGACATGACGTCGGCGCTCGCGGCATTCGAAACGGCTCTCGGCTTCGCCACGACCGACACGGCGCGTTGCCACGCGTGGATCGGGCGCGCCACCGTGAAGCGCGTCATCGACGATCTCGATGGCGCCTGGGCGGACCTGAACCGCGCCGCATCGGCCGCCACCGCGCAAGGCTTGTTGCACGAGCAAGCGCGCACACACTTCCTGCGCGGCAATCTGTGTTTTCCGCGCGGCGATATCGAAGGCTGCGTGCGCGAACACGAACGCAGCCTCGCACTCGCGCAGCAAGCGGGCGACGCGGAACTCGAAGCGGCCGCGCTCGGCGGAATCGGCGACGCGCAATACATGCGCGGGCGGATGATCAGCGCGCACGACGCCTTCAGCCGCTGCATCGAACTCTGCCGGCGTCACGGCTTCGGACGGATCGAAGTCGCCAACCTGCCGATGCACGCCATCACGGCATGGTTCACCGGCGAGGCGAACGCGGGACTCACCGCGGCGCTCGCGAGCGTCGCGGCGGCGCGCAAGGTCGGCCATCTCCGGGCGCAAGCTGTCGCGCACCACGCCGCGTGGCATTGCCTGCACGATCTCGCCGAGTGGGATCGTGCCTGGGAGCAAGTCGGCCCGGCGCTGCAGTGTGCGCGCGAACTGAAATCGAGGCGATTCGAAGGCGAGGCGCTCGCGTTGCGCGCGGAATTGCATCGTGTGGCGGGCCGTCGGTCCGACGCGCTCGACGATATCGAAGAGGCGCTTTCGATCAGCCGGGAGACCGGCATGACGTATCTGGGCGCGGCGTATCTCGGCGTTCTTGCACGCTCGACGGACGACATCGCGGTCTTCGAGCGCGCGCTGGCGGAAGGGGAAGCTTTGCTCGGCGCTGGCGCGGTGAGCCACAATCACTTTCTCTTTCGACGCGACGCGATAGACGCGTGCCTCGACCGGCGCCTCTGGGACGCGGCCGCGCATCACGCCGCGGCCCTCGAAGATTACGCGCGCCGCGAGCCGTCGCCGTTTTCGGCATTCGTCGTGGCGCGGGCGCGCGCGCTCGTTTCGTATGGGAAAGGCAATCGGGAGCCGGCGTTGTTGCAAGCGCTTCTGCGACTTGAGCAAGAGGGCAGGAAGGCCGGTTTCCTGTACGCGCTCGAAGCCATCGATGACGCGCTTTCGAACCAGGCGAATCTTCCCCGATGAGGAAGGCGATCATGTCGAACGAGTGGACGCGTCGAGTCAAAGTATTCATTCAACGCTTCTGGCAGCCGACGAGCGCGTGCATGACGTGCATGCCCGGAAGCTGGGGCAATATAGCGAGCGTTGCGCACTGGACGATAGCGTTCAAGACCGGTCTTCTGACTGGATTGCTCGCTGTGCTTCTGACCTTCACGCCCGCCGCGAAGCTCTACGGAAACCGACACGGCAATGCTGCGCTCGTCGGCGTGCTGACCGCGATTGGCGATGTCTATGCGCATCCGGGACACTATCGTCCGCCTTACGTCGAGCACGTACTGACGGGCGTTGTCTCGGGGCTTTTGGCGCTGCTTGCTTCGTATCTTTTCGAAGACCGCGCGCGTCGCATCCGGGCGGTATGGAGGCGGGTCTTCGGGTAGTTATTCGTCGCCGATCTTTCTCACGCGACCAGGCGTAGCGGCCCGATAACATTGGCTACGAACCACTTACTGCGATACGAAGAGCGCCTTGAGCCGGTCACGATGATTCTTTCCGAAGCGGATGGTAGGTCGCGTCGGTGACTTCGATAAGACCGTTCACGGGTACTTCGGACTCGCGTGGTAGAGCAAGCATATTGAAGGATGCGACGTTGCCGTAAATGTTCTCCTGGATGCCGAAAAAATTATCCGGATTGAACAACGGCGGAATGTGCCACCAGAGCCGATAGTCCTGGCTCCATAGCCACTCGATCAAGGCCTGCGACTTATCGAGCCGGTCATTCTCCAGATACAGCACAGGGCGTGATGCGGCCAGAAGATCGACGGCCCCTTGTAGCGTCTCTAGTTCGAAGCCTTCTACGTCGATTTTTATAAGGCCAACCGGATGGTCCGCCAGTACGTCGTCCAGGCGAACGCAAGGTATCGCGATGTCCTGGTTAGCCGGGGTTGCATGCATGGATACGCCACCGAAGTTGCCCGGCGCGTGGTAGTCAGGGGAAGCAAAGTACACGGTCTCTGTGTTAGCCCCGCACGCCCATGGCCATGCACGTACATTGGAAATGCCGTTGAGCGCAAGATTGGCGCACAGGTTCTGAAAAATGAATGGTTGCGGCTCGAAAGCGAACATCTCGCGTTGTTGTTCCGCTGCTTGTCTGGCAAGTGCAACGGTATGCGTGCCGACATTGGCGCCTACTTCGACAACGGCGCCCGGGCGAAAAAACAACTGCCGCAGAAACTGCCCTTCGATTTCGCCATACTCGCCATATTCGAGTATTGCTTTGCCGAGATAGAAATCGCTGGGGTTAGCGAGCATCCACCCGTGCCTGGCGCGAACCAATGTATAGGGTTCGGCGACCTGCATAACCTGCTTTTTAGGTGTGCTATCAGTTGAAGAGTTCATGGCTGCATTCCTGCCTGATCTTGAATTAGAAATGATCGCGCGCTATGGATTCGATGAAGCGTCCGGGCTCATTGTCGCAACTTCTGCAATGATCCCGATCTCGCCAAATGGGGACATCGCTTTGGTCTGTCGGCCGGTTCGAAAAAGAGCGCTCGTTTTAATGGACACCCATTTTCACAAACTCTGCCCCGCCAGATATGGCGAAACATGGGTCCGTTCGATTAATTCTGCTCGTTGACGGTAGTGTACTAAACCCGGCGGCGGGGAAGGATGATCCGACGCCGACGCAGACTGAGCGTCGCCGGCGCGCATTACGCGCTGATCGGTCTGAAGCGCCTGATGGAAATCGTGCGCGACGGATGACGAAATTACGCGCGTCTCACGGACCGTCGTGTCAACCTCGAACCAGTATCTGGAAGCGATGCCGATCTCGACGGCGCATCTTACGGCGGGTCCTCGCCCGCCGCGCCGCGCGTCATGACGCCAGCTTGCGGACCAAGCGGCGCATGCCGTCGAAGATCGCTTCGGCGAGGTCCATCGGGAAGTCGCCTGGCAGCAGCGCGGCCACTTCGTCGATGACCTGTGGCGTGCGCGCGCCGATTTCATCGATCGCCGTCTCGACTTCGGCTGCGGCGAGACCGACGCGCCGCCCCTGCGCGATCCAGTGCCGGCGCTGGATTTCACCGATCAGATAGTGCACGTTCTTGCCGCGCACGGCCATCGCGAGCCTCACGCGTTGCGCGGCGAACTGGTTGCGTCCCCTGCCGATGACCGGATGCGCCGAAAGCACGTCATAAAGCGGCGTCGATTCATACTGGTTGCCGGGCAAATGCGCGATGCTGAAGTTCTTCGCGTGGCCATCGGTGGCGGCGAGCACCCAGAAGATCATCTGCGTCTGGAAGAAGCGGCGGCGGTCCTGCGCGGCGTGCGTCGATCCGGCGAGCACTTCCATGATTCGTTCGATGCCCGGACCGCCGTCCGACTCGTACTTGAGCAGCGCTGGCGTGCCGGTGGCCTGGCACATGTCCTCTTGCGGCAAGCGCAGGATCCACGACTTGTCGCTCGACAGTCGGCGATCGAAGCGCTCGACGACGAGCACCTTCTGATCGTCGAAACGTTCCATCTCGCATCGCGCGACGGGCAGGCCATATGCCGCGACGATCCGCGAGCAGAGCCATTCGTTCTCGACCGACGTGCGCATGTCGGCGCGCATGTTGCCGACGAGCCCGAGCGGGAGCTTGAAGATGTGCGTGGTCGGCGTGCTGCCTTCGGGCAGAAGCCAGCGCCTGCCATGACGCAGAAGCGCGGTCTTTTCCTGCGCGCCGGCGATGGACAGGCGCAGGTCGTCGATGGGTTCGTGCTGGCCGAGCTGCGGCGCGGACGTCGTCTCGCGCAAGAGACGCGCGATCTGCGATCGGGTGAGCGCGCGGCCCTTGATGCTATCGAGATCGAAGGGCTCTTCGCCGGGCGGCAGCATCTGAAGGGCGCCGACGCAATCGCGGCCCAACTGGGCGAGTAACTGGAACGGCGTGGTGCCGCCGGTGCGAAAACGTGTGGCGATGCGGCGGCGGATCGGCTCGCTGTCGGGCAGGAGATTGTCGAAGAAATCCGTGACGACTTGCCCGCGCCACGGCTGATTGCCCGGCGTGAAGGGCAGCGACAGCGATAGCGGACGGCCTTGGCGGTCGGCGATCCAGTCGTCGCGATAGACGAGGCGTTCGCCGGCCGCGCCGGTTTCCCAGTGGCCGACGGGCAGACCGTTCATCCACAGATCGAGTCGTCCGGATTGCGTGCGGCGCGCCATGATTACCAGTTCTCCCGTTTCTTCGCGGGTTTTTTCGCGGCGGCGGTCGTGGCGCGCTTGCGTGCGGGACGCGGCGCGGCTGGCGTGCCGGACTGACGCGATGCGCGGCGGGACCGCGCGGGGGTGGCTTTCGCGGCGATGGGCGGCGGGTCGCTCGGCGCGGCTTTGCCTGTTTTTGCGGAAGGAGCGGTTGCGGTTCGGGTGAGCGCGAGTTCCACGTCGAGCACGCGCAGGACCTTGAACAGACGCTCGACGCTCACGGCCGCGGGATTGGCTTCGAGTTGCGCGTAAGTTTGCTGTGTGACGCCGAGACGCGCCGCGACCAGCGCTTGCGTGAGCCCAGCCGCCTTGCGAAAGCCGAGCAGGATCGGCCTGAGCTGGCTCAGTGTTTTCAGCGAATAGTCCATCGCGCGCTCCTACAGGCTTTGATCTGTAAGTCGATTTTACAGCTTATTGGCTGTTTTGCACAAAAACAGTCGATAGACTGTAAATGGATGTCGGCGATTCGATGTAGCACTGCGCCGCTTACGGGATGTGGCCCGCCAAGTCGTTCAGCGCACGCGAGCGTTTAGATTGATGAATTGTCAGGTTAGCGTTGGTGAATGACTGAGATAAGTCTGCATTCGCTTAAATGCTATGCGATGCTTTTAGAAAAAGTTATATAGGTTGATTACTTTCAGTACGGCATAGGAAAGCGAAGCCGATGAATATTATTCGATGCGATTGCCAGAAAACGCGCATGCAATCGAACGCAAACGCGTTTCGTTGAACTGCAGTTCAATCGAATCCACGCGCGTTGACGGGCTGCGCGTCGGTCCGATACTTGCTCCCGCTACGGAGTGCCATCTGAATGCTTTCTCGAATCGCATACATGAAACGAGGTGTTCCGTCGATCGTCCGCCGGGCGTAATTTGCCCGCCGGCATGAGTCGTTCGGCGCGGGCCCGTGTATTGTTAAGAATGCATGTTGGAGACGAGATTCGCGAAATTTGCCTGAAGAGCCGCGCTCGAACGATCGCGCTTTTCGCCCGGCATAGCGAGGCAATGCGTCTGCCGATTCGGCCTTTGCTTCAACAGATGTGCTTTCCGAGGAAGGACATCATGTACTCCATGAGCGGTTTTTTTGTCGAAATCATTCCAGAACACGTGCCTGACGATGGCTGGACTGCAATCGCGCAGTTCTCGCGTCAATGCGACTACCGAAAGCACGACGACGTGCCAAAAGCGAGCTTCCCGACGAACGTGGCGTATGGAACACGAAGCGCCGCCGAGCGCGCCGCTACGCAATGGGCGCGCGAATTCATTACATCTTCGAGTGAAGTTCTGGAATCGTCTCTGCAGTTGGAAGAGGCCGCGCGAAAGGCGCATTGAAGGGGCGTTGTACGTTATTGCGGTCGTTTCTGTTCAAGCGAGGCAGGCCGTTCGGTCAGGCTCGTGGCCGTGTCCTTCGCGAGCGCGCCCGCATCGATGAACTGACGTCGGTATTCGGCCGGCGTCGCCTGCTTTGCAGCCTTGAACTGCCGGTTGAAATTGGCGACGTTCGCAAAGCCCGAGCGAGCAGCGATAACTGAAATGGGCAGGGAAGTGTCGCCCAGCATCCGGCACGCATGCCCGATGCGAACGCGAGCGATATATCGTCCGACGCTCTCGCCAATGTGCTGCACGAAATAACGCGTGAGCGTGCGTTCCGACAGGTTCGCCGCTGCACAGAGTTCCGAAATCCGCAGCGGTTCGGCAAAGCGCGCATCGATCATCGAGAGCACGCGGTTGATGCGCTCGGGCTCGTGACCCGATGGCCCCGCGTTCGTCTGATTGAAAGCGCTCGGCGACGCGAGCGGATGGCCGGGCGCGTCGGCGAGCGTGCACAGAATGTCGAGCGCCGCGCTCAGGCGTTCGCGCGGTGCGTTCGAGAGCAAGTGTTCGAGACGGCCGCGCATCCATTCTCCGGAAGGCGGCTCGAACGCCAGCCCGCATGCCGCTCTGCGCAAGAGCTTGCGAAGCGGCTCATATTCGCGGCAGCAATCCGCCATTCGCCTCGCCCAGTCGCCGTCGAACCAGATGACGATCGCGACTTGCGGCAAAGACGGCTCGATCGACCGGTTCGACGACCACGTATGCGGCAAATCCGGCGGCACGAGGACGAGATCCTCCGCCTGATAGTCGTTGACCGAGTCGCCGATGTAGCGCTTGCCGTGGCTGTTCATCGTCAGCGTCAGCTCGTACTCCGGATGGTGATGCCACTCGAACGGAATACGCGCGAGCCGCCGATGGTAAACCCGCACCGAAGAGTCCGCGCCGAACTCGACATGCTCGTAGGTTGGTTTCATGGCCGAAAGCGCAAATGAATTGCCTGAATAGTATCACCGTCGCTTGCGAACGCGTCATATGCTGTGCGCACACAATTTGACGTGGAGACGATCATGGCGCTGAAAATCGATGACTTGCCCGGCGCGATCCAAGAGGCAAAAAAGGCGCTACGCGCCGCGCTGCCGAATTACCGGGAAGTGTTCGCGGAGGTCGAACGATCGATCGGCGAAGAAGCGAAACGAATCGCCGCGCAGCGCGATCGGGGGGAGGACGTGATCCCGGAGATTCAGTTTGCCGACATCGCCGAACAACGCGTGAGCGCCCAGCAGATCGCGCTCGTCAAATCGCGCGGCGCGTGTGTGATCCGCCAAGTCTTTCCCCGTGCGCTGGTGCAGGGATGGGATGAAGATATCGCGCATTACGTCGAGCGAAATCATCTCGACAAGCGCCTCGAAAACCGCGCCGAGGACAAATACTTCGGCCAGTTGGCATCGAGCAAGCCGCAGATCTACGGCGTGTACTGGTCGAAACCTCAAGTGCTGGCGCGTCAGTCGGAATCGCTGACGGCGGCGCGCGTCTTCCTTAACCGGCTTTGGCGGAACGAGAGCGAAGGGCGCGTTCACTTCGACCCGGACCACGTGCCTGTTTATGCCGACCGTCTGCGTCGGCGGCCGCCCGGCTCGGCGTCGCTCGGTTTGTCGGCGCATTGCGACGGCGGTTCGGTCGAGCGCTGGATCGAAAGCAATTTCCGCAAGGTGTATCGACACGTGTTCGCCGGGAACTGGCGTGATTACGATGCGTTCGACGCCGCCTTCCGCCCCGACGTGGAAGAGATCGCGTCGCCCGCCGTGTGCTCGATGTTCCGCACGTTCCAGGGCTGGACCGCGTTGACGCCGCAAGGCCCCGGTGACGGCACCTTGCAACTCGTGCCCATCGCCAACGCGATGGTGTACATCCTGCTGCGCGCCCTTCAGGACGATGTCGCCGACGACGACCTGTGCGGCGCGATGCCGGGCCGCGCCCTTTCGATCAGGCCGGAGTTTCACGCGCCGTTGTTCGAGGCGCTATCGTCCATTCCGAAGATGGAGGCGGGCGACACCGTGTTCTGGCACAGCGACGTCATCCACGCGGTCGAAGACGAACACAAAGGTGCGGGTTACAGCAACGTGATGTACATCGCCTCCGCGCCCGCGTGCGCGAAAAACGATGCTTATCTGAAGCGTCAATTGCCGAGTTTCCTGAAGGGCGAAAGCCCGCCCGATTTCCCAGGCGATCACTTCGAAGTCGATTTCGAAGGCCGTGCGACGCTCGACGATCTCACGCCAATGGGCCGCGCGCAACTCGGCCTCGATCTGTAGTAGATAGGGACGCGCGCGAACGCGCCGCCTCATCCATAAATAAAAATCGGAGACAGCAATGAAACTAACAACGACGTGGGCCGCGGCAGCCGTCGCGATGTTCATCGCCGGTACGCACGTGGTATCGGCCGCCGAACAGATTTCGGTCCTGCACTGGTGGACGTCCGGCGGCGAATCGAAAGCCATTCGGGTGCTCAAGGACGATATGAGCAAACAGGGCTATGAGTGGAAGGACTTCGCTGTTGCAGGCGGCTCGGGCACGGCGGCCATGACGGCGCTCAAGACGCAGGTGATCTCCGGCAACGCGCCTTCCGCCGCGCAAATCAAGGGGCCATTGATTCAGGACTGGGCCGATCAGGGCGTGCTGGTCACGGTCGATCAGGCCGCGACCGACTGGAAAAGCCACACGCCCGCCCAGATCGACAATGCCATGAAGTCGGGCGGACACTATGTCGCCGCGCCTTTCTCGGTGCATCGGATCAACTGGTTGTGGATCAACAAAGCGGACCTCGACAAAGTGGGCGGCACGCCGCCGACGACATGGCCGGAGTTCTTCGCGCTCGCCGACAAGTTTCGCGCGGCAGGCATCACGCCCGTCGCGCATGGCGGCCAGCCGTGGCAGGACATGACCGTCTGGGAGACGGTTGTGCTGTCGCAGGGCACGGACTTCTACCGCAAAGCGCTCGTCGATCTCGATCAGAAGACGCTGACTTCGCCGCAGATGGTGCAGGTCTTCGAGACCATGCAAAAGATTCGGAGCTACTTCGACAAGGCTTATCACGGCCGCGACTGGAATCTCGCCACCGCGATGGTGATCTCCGGCTCGGGCGGCATGCAGTTCATGGGCGACTGGGCAAAAGGCGAGTTCGCGAATGCGAACAAGAAGGCGGACGTCGACTTCATCTGCGCGCCCGCGCCCGGCACGTCGAACGCCTACACGTACACCGCGGATGCATTCGTGTTCTTCCAGCAGAACGGCAAAAAGGACGCGACGCCCGGGCAGATCGCGATGGCGAAGACGATCATGTCCCGCGAATTTCAGGAGCAGTTCAGTCTCAACAAGGGCTCGATTCCCGTGAGACTGGACGTGTCGATGGACAAGTTCGATAGTTGTGCGAAGAAATCACGTGCGGACGAACAGGCGACGATAAAATCGGGCGGGTTCTTTCCTTCATTGGCTTTCGGTGAGCTTCAATCTCCAGTCACGGCCGGCGCGATCAGCGACGTCGTGACGAATTTCATGAACTCGAACGAGGACGCGAAAGAGGGCGTGCGCAAGCTCGCTGCCGCCGCGAAGGTCAAGTAAGCGGTCTGCATAACTCATTCAAAACAGGAGACGAACATGGACCCAGTAGCCAAGCGGAAATGGCCGCGTTCCGGGCTCGAAACGACTGTGATGGGCTTCGGCGCCGCGCCGATCGGCAACATCTTCAGGCCGATTAGCGAAGAGGATTCGGCCGCCCTGATCAAGGCCGCGTGGGATGCGGGCGTGCGCTATTTCGATACCGCGCCGATGTATGGTCACGGGTTGAGCGAGGCGCGCTGCGGACAGGGACTGCGATGGTATCCGCGCGATCAGTACGTGCTGTCCACCAAGGTCGGGCGGCTTCTCAAGCCGCGTAAGCGCGCCGAAATCGAGTTTGCGCCGTGGGTCGACGGATTGCCGTTCGAGACTGTCTTCGACTACAGCTACGATGGCGCGATGCGCTCGATCGAAGACAGTTTGCAGCGGCTGGCGCTGGAGCATATCGATATCGCGTTGATCCACGACATCGATGTCTTTACCCACGGAGCGCGTCAGCCCGAGGTGTTCGAGGCGGCAATGGCGGGCGCGTCGAAAGCGCTGCTGAAACTCCGCGACGAAGGTGTCGTGAAAGCGGTAGGGCTCGGTGTGAACGAGTGGCAGGTCGCGCACGAAGCCATTCGCAGGCAGGACTTCGATTGCCTGCTTCTGGCTGGTCGCTACACACTGCTCGAACAGGACGCACTCGACGGCTTTTTGCCGCTGTGCGAGGCGCAGCGGGTGTCGGTCATTCTCGGAGGCGGCTACAACAGCGGCATTCTCGCCACGGGTGCCGTGCCCGGTGCGAAATATAACTACGCGCCCGCGCCGGAGGCCGTTCTGGAACGTGTTCGCAAGATGGAGCAGGTATGTCGGGAATACTCGGTCCCGCTCAAGGCGGCAGCGCTGCAATTCGTGCTCGGGCATCCGGCCATCCCGACGAACATTCCGGGCGTGCGCACGGTTGCACAACTTGAAGATAACCTTCAAACCTTCCGGACCGTGATACCCACGGAATTCTGGGCTGAACTGAAGCGCCGGGAACTGATTCGAGAGGACGCGCCGACGCCTCGATAGGCAAGCACGGCGTCGACATCACCCGACGATGCGCTCGAACGCGGACGTATCGATGGGCGGGGTGACTACCGAGAGCCCGGGCACTGAGACATTACCTTGCTCGCGTATTTCGGTCCCAGCCGCAAGGCCGTCGTCGCCGCGCTCGATGTGTTCGAGCGCGAACCCGACGTGCCCGAGGCGCTCATGCGCGATCGCCGGTTCGTGCTCGCGCCGCATATCGGTTCGGGAACGGAAGAGACGCGTCGCGCGACGGCGGAAAACGTCGTCGATGCGTTGGCGAAGCATTTCGGCATCGAGGGGCCGCGCAATCCGACGGCCATTCGCGCGGAGCTTGAACGCGCCGGTTCGAACAGTCGACCTTTATCTATTGCCGATCACTGAAGCCGTCCCGAGCACTCTATCGTCCAGACGCTCATCGACGATGCCCGCCGGTTCCACATGCGCGGTGACGTCCGAAGCCTGAAACAGCCGCTGCACCGCTTTTTCCGCATCGTCGGCGATGGCGTGCCCTTCTGCGACGGTGAGATCGCCGTCCACTTCGAGATGGAACTCGACGAACACGCGATCGCCGCCATTTCGCGTGCGGATGTCGTGCAAGGCTTGCACGCCTTCGACTGCCGTCACGGCCGCCACGATGCGCTCGCGCTCGGGTTCGTCGAGTTCGCGGTCGAGCAGTTGAACGAGCGCGTCCGCCGCCATGCCGCGCGCGTTCCAGAGCATGTATAGCGAGATGCACAGCGCGCCGATTGCGTCGGCGCGCGACCAGTCGAGATAGTGATCGAGCAGAAGCGCGATGAGCACGGCAATATTCACGGCGATGTCTGTCGCATAGTGCGCGCGATCGGCGGCGATGGCGGTCGATCCCGTGCGCTTCACGACCCACGTCTGCATCGACACGAGGCCGATGGCGGCCAGCGTACTCACGATGATGACCCCGATCCCGAAGCCCGTTTGATTCAGCGGTTCGGGAATCACGATGCGCTGCGTCGCTTCGATGCCGAGTCCTATCGCCGCGCCCGCGAGCAAGAGGGCCTGCACGAACGCCGCGACCGCCTCGGCCTTGCCGTGGCCGTAGCGATGTCCCGCATCGACCGGGCGCGCGGCGTAGCGCACACCCATGAAGGTCACGGAGGACGCGACCACATCGACGAGGCCATCGGCGGCGGCGGTGAGCAGCGAAATCGATCCGGTCGCGAAGTAGGCCCAGACCTTCAACACGACCAGGACCAACGCAAACACCAGCGCGACAATCGACGCCATGTGACGAAGCGTCTCGTCAGTGTTCCCTCGTGACATCCTTAGCTCCTTTCAGCTTTTGTGCGCCATCATTTTGACGCATTCGCCGCAATCCTACGGACGAATCGAGAAGGCGCAATGTTAGCGGGAAGCGTTTCTGTCGATGAACGTGGAAATATCGTCGAGCGCGTGTATTCCGGGATTGGGCGATGCGTGCGTTTTTACACGAAAGCGCTTTTTCACCGCAGCGGTACATTGAGCCCGCGACACCTCCTTACGCATATCCGACTAATGGGGGATGGTGGAGCGCGCGCGGCGCGACCACAATGCACTGCATCGGTGGCGTCGCGTCGGACGCCCTGCACTCCATTGCTCCATTCGAATCTGGCCTGGCGACATCTCACAAGCGTTTCATCCGATGCCCGCTCGCCGCCCGCGAGGCATCGAAACCGCAGTGCACGATGGCGGCGTTCTACAGGAGTGTTCAGACATGGCAACCCATCCACTCAATGGAAGCGAACGCGCGCCTTTTCCGGGCGCGAAGTCCATCGGCAAGGCAGATCCGAACGAACGTCTGGAAGTCACCATGCTGGTGCGACGCCGCTCGGCCGACGCGTTCGAAAAACACATCGCCACGCTCGCGGCGCAAGGCGCATCGGCGAAGCACGTCGGCCACGACGAGTTCGCGAAGCAGTTCGGCGCCGACAGCGCGGATATGGCGGCCGTGCAGTCGTTCGCGCAGAAACACGGATTGTCGGTGGTCGAGAGTCACGAGGCGCGGCGCACGGTAGTGCTTTCGGGCGCCGTCGCGCAGTTCGATGCGGCCTTCGGCGTGACGCTGGAACAGTACGAGCATGCTGGCGGCACGTATCGTGGCCGCACCGGGCCGATCCATCTTCCCGATGAACTGAACGGCGTGGTCGATGCCGTGATGGGCCTCGACAACCGTCCGCAGGCGCGGCCCAACTTCCGGACCCGAACGCAGCACGGCAACGTGCGCTGGACGGCCGAGGCGAAGGGCGCGTCGACGTTCACGCCCGTGCAGATCGCCTCGCTTTACGACTTCCCGCAGGGCGATGGCCACGGTCAATGCATCGCGCTCATCGAACTGGGCGGGGGCTTCCGGCCCGCCGATCTCAAGACGTATTTCGCGTCCCTGAACGTGAAGCAGCCGTCAGTGATCGCGGTCTCGGTCGATCACGGAAAGAACCATCCGACCGGCGATCCGAACGGTCCCGATGGCGAAGTGATGCTCGACATCGAGATCGCGGGCGCCGTGGCGCCGGGCGCGAAAATCGCCGTGTATTTCGCGCCCAACACGGACGCGGGATTTCTCGACGCCATCAGCACCGCGATCCATGACACGAAAAATAAACCGTCGATCATATCGATCAGCTGGGGTGGTCCGGAGTCAGCCTGGACCAAGCAGGCGTTGAACGCGTTCGATCAGGCGTTCCAGTCCGCGGCGGCGCTCGGCGTGACGGTATGCGCCGCATCGGGCGACAACGGTTCGGGCGACGGCGTGAACGACGGCGCCGATCACGTCGATTTTCCGGCGTCCAGCACCTATGCGCTGGGCTGCGGCGGCACATCGCTGCAGGCGAGCGGCGACAAGGTCACGAGCGAGACCGTATGGAACGACGGCGCCAGCGGTGGCGCGAGCGGCGGGGGCGTGAGCACGGTCTTCGCGTTGCCCGCCTGGCAGGAAGGCCTGCACGTCGCGCGCGGGGGCGGCGCGCAAAGTGCGCTCACGATGCGTGGCGTGCCCGATGTCGCCGGCAACGCCGACCCAGCGACCGGCTATGAAGTGCGTGTCGATGGTCACGACATGGTGATCGGCGGAACGAGCGCGGTCGCGCCGCTATGGGCCGGATTGATCGCGCGCATCAACGCGATCAAGGGCGCACCGGCGGGGTATATCAATCCGCATCTGTATAAGGACCCGTCGGCGCTCGTCGATGTCACGCAGGGCAATAACGACGATTTCCACGCGTCAGCCGGATGGGACGCCTGCACCGGGCTGGGACGGCCGGACGGCGAGAAGGTGAAGGATGCGGTGAGTTGAAGCTGGACTGCGTGCTCGTGCGAGGCATGCGCGAGCACGCATTCATCAGTCGCCCGCGAAGTCCCCATATTCGCTGACGCTGAAATCGCCTACCAGCGCAGTCCGAAGACCCTGACCTTCTTTCCCTCGAAGCTTTCTTGCACGCCTTGCTCGCAATACGGCGGACACGTTACCGCGCCGTCCGCGCTCTGGCCCGACACCGTAACGGCCTTGTACACGACGGATTCGACGAGCGTCCCGTCAGCCGCAACGACGATGTTCAGATCGGTCTCGACGCCGGCCGGCACGGCTCCGCCGGCGGTATAGGTGATCTTCATGGTGCCGGTGCAATCGGAGTTCACCATGTAGGCGCCGATCTGGCTTGGATTGAATGTGACCTGCCCGCCTTTCGGAAGTCCGCCGATGACGCCGAAGTCGGTGCGCGTGAAACTGTCGACGCCGTCGAACGTCACGAGAGCGACATCATCGAGGATCGACGGGGCGGCGTATGGATGCACCTTGCCGTCGGCACCTATCAAGCCAAGAATCTCTCCGTGACCGATAAACGCAAACGCTCCTTTCAGTGTTTCGTTCGAGCAATGGCCGCCGGCCTGCGCGGCGCCACTGAGCGAGAGAAGTGCAATTGTTGTCGCCGATGCAATGCTCAAATGCCTGATCTTCACGGTCGTCTCCTTGTCAGCGAATCGGGCGCGTAACAGCACGGCGCGCAGGGACTATTTCATGAGTGGATTGGGCTACCGACTCAAGATGGCCATCGCCGTTTGCGCGGGAAGCGGTGAAAGAACAAGCGGCCGCCTGTGTGGCCCGAGTTTGAATGTCCGGAGCAACAGCCCACTCGACGTTGAAGCACTCGTATGTTGCAACCGCAGCAAGGGGCGAACAATGGAGACGGCATGAAGAAATCATGAAGGTCTCTGTTAGCGGCGCGTTGAAATCTGCCCTAGTCTTTATCCGTACGACCGTTGTCTCGCCCCCGCGTCAGGTCAACGCGGCAAGATAACCGACATCGCGCGGAGGCCGCACGTGGTGAACGATCGAATATCTTTCGTCCTCGCGCGACACATTCGCCGGTTCTTTATCGGAACAGTCACATACATTTCGTCGCCGATACTTCGCCTCTACATCGACTGCATCGTTCGGGAGAAGAGATCATGACGGCACGCCAGCGATGGACGATTCTCGTCGCCAGCACAGGCGGCGCGCTCGAAGTCTTCGATTTCGTTATCTACGGTTTTTTCGCCCGAAGCATAGGCGCGGCGTTCTTTCCGCCGGGCATCGGCGTGTCCGGCGCGATGCTGTCGTTCGCGGTGCTTGCAATCGGTTATTTGTCGAGGCCCATCGGCGGAATCGTGTTCGGTCGCTTCGGCGATATTCATGGCCGTCGAATTGCTTTCCTCTCCTCCGCGATGATCGCGGCGGTCGCAACGTTCCTCATCGGCCTGCTTCCGTCTTACCGCGAATGGGGTATCGCAGCCTCCGTTCTTCTCGTGCTGCTGCGGCTGATTCAGGGACTATGTTTGGGCGGCGAACTTCCCGGCGCTGTTGTCTATGCAGTCGAAACGGCGCGCGCAAGACCGGGCCTTCTTTGCGGCATCGTATTCGTCGCGGTCAATCTTGCGCTGATTGGCGCGACGTGCGTGAATTTGGCGTTGCAAAGCGCACTCCCCGCGATACAGATGGACGCATACGGCTGGCGGATAGGCTTTCTGATCGGCGGAGCAGTAGGTCTTCTAAGTTTCGTCATACGCAGAAAGCTTGCCGAGTCCGACGAATACGCGCGCACGATCGGCGCGCGCCAGCGCGACTCTTTCAGCGCGCTCTTCCGCCGTCATCGCGTGCGGCTTTTGTCGGGAGTTGGCATGTGCCTGCCCGTGGGCGCATCGAGTGGAATTTTCATTGCATACCTGCCGAGTTATCTGCAAGCGATCCATTACGACCACGCGCAAATCACGCATGCGCAAATTCAGTATTTCATTGCCGTCGCGCTATGCATTCTCGTTGCGTCGCACATCGGCGATCTGGTGCCGCGTCGCTATGTCTTCAGATCGGGGGCGGTTCTTTCAGCGGTGTTCACGCCCTGGTTTTTCTTCGCGATCACGCGGCATTCGTTCAGTCTCTCCGCGCTTTATGTTATGGCGGGCGTGGTTGCTTCGTTCGCCAACGGCACGTTCGCCTGCGCAATCGCCGAGTCGTTTCCGATGGATGTCCGCTTCAGTTGCGTCGCCACCGCGATGAATCTCGGACTTGTCACCGCGCTCGGACTCACGCCTCTCGCCGCGCACGTCCTTGAACACAGCTTCCACGCTTCGCCTGCGCTCGTCACCGTGGCGTGCGCGGTACTCGCCTTCGTGGCGTCGTTTGGTATGACGCGTGAACAGCGATCCGCCAGCGCGATCGACCCACACATACCTTCGCAACTGAGCGAGCGCCCGTGAATAGCCCAAATCCCGCGCCAGCCGCCGACATCGAACTCGACACACGACGCTACGAACTTCGTCGCGGCGGCAAACGGATCAAGCTCGAACGTCTGCCAATGGAACTGCTGATTTTCATGGCGTCGAGCAACGGGCAACTCGTGACGCGCGCGGACATCGTGCGAGCGCTGTGGGGCGCAAGCGCGTATCGCGAAACCGATAACAGTATCAATACGGCCGTGCGAAAAATCCGCATCGCGCTCGGCGAAGACCCTGAGTATCCGCGCTATCTCGTCACGGTCAAAGGCAAGGGATATCGGCTCGAAGGCATTCATACCGTGACCGGCGAGACGTCCGTCGAAGCGCGGGCCGGCGCGCCGATTCGCGTACTGGTGCTGCCCTTCGAGAACAACAGCGACGACCTCACGCTCGACAGCTTTTGCGCCGCGCTTGCAGATGAAACGTCCGCCAACATCGGCATGCTCGATCCGCAGCGAATCCTCGTCATCGCGAGAACGACTGCCGCCCGTTATCAGCGCGCGGACAAGAGCATCTCCCAGATCGCGCATGAACTCGATGTCGACTATGTGATGGAAGGATCGCTGATGCGCGAGGGTGAACGAGTGCGCATTCTCGCGCAGTTGATTCGCTCCTTCGATCAGGTGCAATTGTTCAGCTGTGCACACGAGCCGGTCGCCAACGGCGCGCTGGATATTCAGAAGGAAGTCGGCGCCGCGCTTGCGCTGGAGGTGTCGCCGGCCCTGGCCGAACAGCGGCAACACCGGTTGTCGCGCAGGCTGCCAGTCGATCCTGCCGCACATGACGCCTATTTGCGAGGCCGCTATTACTGGACGCGCCGCGTGCACTTCGACGCAGGCTTTGCCGCTCACCATTCGCTCAGCGACGAAGACTTCGTGCGCGCATACAGTTACTTCGAAACCGCGCTGGAACTCGATCCGACTTACGCGCTGGGCTACGTCGGCATGTCGAACATCTTCGGAGCCACGGCGACACATGGCTTCTACGCACCTTCGCAGGGCTTTCCGAAAGCGCGCGTCGCCGCGCTGCGGGCGCTGGAACTCGATCCGGGGCTTCCGGAGGCGCATCAGGCGCTGGCGGGCGTGCATTACTTCTACGATTGGGACTGGCGTCGCGCCGAAGATGAATTCCTCGCGGCCTTGCGGCTGAACCCGAGCCACGCGGAAACGAGCCGCCTTTATGCAAGGCTATTGCTCGTACAAGGAAGAGAAGCCGAAGGGCGTGCACAGTTCGAACTGGCGGAGCGAGTCGATCCCCTGGGATTCGAAGGTTCGCGCGTCTTCGGGCTCGTGCAGTCGGGTCGCTACGACGAAGTCATTCGCGAGTATCTGACGTCCGGACATGGGCCGCGTTCGCCGCTGATCTATCAGTTGCTCGCGACTGCTTTCGAGGTTCGGGGACATTACGAAGAAGCCATCGACGCAACCATCGACGCGCTCACGCGATGCAATGAATTCGCGCGTGCCGAGATGATCCGCACGGTGTGGGATTCGGGTGGCTATGAAAAGGTCCTCGAATGGTACTTGCAGGACCTGTTGGCGAGACGGCGAAACCGCTACACCTCGCCGTTCCTCTTTGCCGAGATTTACGCGCGGCTCGACCGACCCGACGAGATGTACCACTGGCTCGAAGTCGCGCTCGCGGAGCGCTCGCCGCGCATGTGCGAGCTTCGCACGAATGCATGGTTTCATCGCTTCCGTTCGACGGGACGGTTCCGCAACATCGAACGGCATGTCGGTCACTGAACGTTCGTCATTCCTCTCATCAAGCAGAAGCGCCGGCCAAGCCTCCGGAGAAATGTAAGGAAATGCCGTCTATAGCAGGTTGATCGGGCAATTGCGTCTTCTGATAATGACGCTCGTTCATAAGCAATCCCGTTCTTCATATATAGACTCCGGAGCTTTCCATGACCGCAACAGTCGGCGGCGCGTCCGCGCTCGGCGATACAGCTGCACGGCAACTAGCCAACGCCACCAAGACCGTTCCTCAACTCTCGACGATCACACCTCGCTGGCTCACGCACCTATTGCAATGGGTGCCGGTCGAGGCGGGCATCTATCGTCTGAATCAGGTGAAGAATCCCGAGGCGGTGCGCGCGCTGTGCACGCAGCGCGAAGACGACAGCATGCTGCCGCGAACGTTCGTGCCGTACGAAGAAGCGCCGCGCGAATACTTCCTGAATGCCGTGAGCACCGTGCTCGACGTGCAGACGCGCGTGGCCGATCTCTACAGCAGCCCGCACGATCAGACGAAGGAGCAGTTGCGCCTCACCATCGAGACGATCAAGGAGCTTCAGGAAAGCCAGCTCATCAACAATCCGGATTACGGACTGCTCGCGAATGTCGCCGAAGAACAGCGCGTGTTTCCGCTGACCGGCGCGCCGACGCCCGACGATCTCGACGAACTGCTCACGCGGGTGTGGAAAGAGCCGGCGTTCTTCCTGACGCATCCGCTCGCCATCGCCGCGTTCGGCCGCGAATGCACGCGCCGTGGCGTGCCGCCGCCGACCGTCAGCCTGTTCGGATCGCAGTTCATCACATGGCGCGGCATTCCGCTGATTCCGTCGGACAAGGTGCCGGTGGCGGACAACAAGACCAAGATTCTCCTGCTGCGCGTGGGCGACAAGCGTCAGGGCGTAGTGGGCCTGTATCAGCCGGGCGTCGCGGGCGAGCAGGGGCCGGGGCTCTCGGTGCGGTTCATGGGCATCAACAATCACGCGATCGCGTCGTACCTGATCTCGCTGTATTGCTCGCTTGCCGTGCATTCGCCGGATGCGCTGGCCGTTCTGGATGACGTGGAGATCGCCAAATACCATGAGTATCCCGACACCTATCGCTAAATCCGTGACGCTGCCGCAAGCGGATGCGCCCGCGGGCTTGCCCGCCGGGTTGCCCGATGCGGCCACGCTCGCGCGCCTTGCCAACGAGTTCTTTTCGAGCGTGCCGGGCAGCGCGACGCCCGCGGCCGCGAGTATGGGCAGCGGCGGCGGCGAATCGATTTCGGCGGCGCTGCCGTTCACCGCGCCCGCGACGAGCGTGGCAAGCAACCCCGCGCCTCCGGGCTCGCCGCTCGCGGGCCCGGGCGGCACGGGCACGGGCGTGCCGGGACTATCGCTTCCGCAAGGTTACGTGCCGGGCGCAAATCTCGCGCCGTCCTCGCCGCTGCACGTGCTGTCGATCGGCAATCGCGCGCCCGCGCTCGTGCCGCACGCCATCGCGCATGATGGCGTGCCCGACCTCGTGCAAACGGTCGCGCCCGCGATGGAGCCGCGCATCGGCGGCGCGGCGCTCGGCGCGGAGCCGGTGGAAATCGAGCGTCCTTCGGCGTCGGGCGCGGCGACTTCGGGCTATTACTTTCTGAACGAAGACGTCGATGCACCGTACACGCACCGCGACGCGCCGAAACCGGGATACGCGGCGACGCCCGAATCGTTCGGCCTTCCCGGCGACGACTTCCTGCGCTCGCTGGCATCGGAGCCGCGCAGCACGCCGACATCGGGCGCCTACTACTTCGCCGACGACGAGCGCAAGCAGGCGTCCTATGCGAAGTCCGCGCATCCGCCGTTCGATGTCAACGCGATCCGCCGCGACTTCCCGATTCTTCAGGAGCGCGTGAACGGCCGGCAGCTCGTGTGGTTCGACAATGCCGCGACGACGCAAAAGCCGCAGGCGGTCATCGACCGGCTCGCGTATTTCTACGCGCACGAGAACTCGAACATTCACCGCGCGGCGCATGCCATCGCGGGTCGCGCGACCGACGCCTACGAAGGCGCGCGCGAAACTGTGCGGCGCTTTCTCAACGCGTCGTCCACCGAAGAGATCATCTTCGTGCGCGGCACGACCGAGGGCATCAACCTCGTGGCGAAGTCGTGGGGCGTGAAGAACGTGGGCGAGGGCGACGAGATCATCGTGTCGCATCTTGAGCATCACGCCAACATCGTGCCGTGGCAGCAGCTCGCGGCGGAAAAGGGCGCGAAGCTGCGCGTGATTCCCGTCGATGACTCCGGACAGGTGCGGCTCGACGAATATCAACGCATGCTCAACGGGCGCACGAAGATCGTTTCGTTGACGCAGGTGTCGAACGCGCTCGGGACCATCGTGCCGGTGCAGGAGATCGTCGCGATGGCGCATCGTGCGGGCGCGCGGGCGCTCGTCGATGGCGCGCAGTCGGTGTCGCACATGCGGGTCGACGTGCAAAGCATCGATGCCGATTTCTTCGTGTTCTCGGGACACAAGATTTTCGGGCCGACGGGTATCGGCGCGGTGTACGGCAAGCGCGAAGTGCTGGAGGACATGCCGCCGTGGGAAGGCGGCGGCAACATGATCCAGGACGTGACCTTCGAGCGCACCGTGTTCCAGGGGCCGCCGAGCCGCTTCGAGGCGGGCACGGGCAACATCGCGGATGCGGTCGGCTTAGGCGCGGCGCTCGATTACGTGACGCGCATCGGCATCGAGAATATCGGGCGCTACGAACACGATCTGCTCGCGTATGCCACGCATCTGCTGCGGCCGGTGCCTGGCGTGCGGTTGATCGGCACGGCGGACGACAAGGCGAGCGTGCTGTCGTTCGTGCTCAAGGGCTACGCGCCGGAAGAAGTCGGGCGTGCGTTGAACGAGGAAGGCATCGCGGTGCGCTCGGGGCATCATTGCGCGCAGCCGATCCTGCGGCGCTTCGGCGTCGAGGCGACGGTGCGGCCGTCGCTCGCGTTCTACAACACGTGCGATGAAGTGGACCGCATGATCTCGGTCGTGCGGCGTCTCGCCGTACGGCGGTGAGACGAGGGCGCACGCGTGCGGTAGGACGCACCGTGCATCCGTCCGATGCGCCGTCGAGCACCTTCGCGTGATCCTCGAACGTTCGCGCGATTCTCGCGAGCGGCTCCTTTTTTCAGGGCGCATGAACGCTCACGCGCCGCATCCGCGTCAGGCGGATGAAACGCGCCGGCGCGCACGATACGTGCGCTAACTGGGAGACTCGAAGACGTCCACCATCGCTTCTTCGGGCCCCGACGATCCGCTCATCACTCTTCCCGCACGACCGCGCCGCCGCTCAGACGCGCCGCGACCGCGCGCGCGGCCAGATCGAGCGCGAATCCGAGCGCGCCGATCACCAGAATGACCGCGGTCAGCTCGGAATACGCGAGCCGGTCGCGCGTATCCAGAATCAGATAGCCGAGACCCGCGCTCACACCGAGCATCTCGGCGGGCACCAGCACGATCCACAATATGCCGATGGCAAGCCGCACGCCCGTGAGCACGTGCGCGGCGATGCCCGGCACATAGATGTGCCAGAGCATTTCCGCGCGCGTCGCCGCGAGACTTTCACCGAGCCGGATCCAGCGCCGGTCCAGATGCGCCACGCCCGCCGCCGTGCTCATCACGAGCGGCCACACCGCGGCGAAGGCGAGCAGGAAGTACACGGCACGGTCGCCGACGCCGAGCGACATCACGGCAATCGGCATCCACGAGAGCGGCGAGATCATCCGCAGAAATTGCAGCGTGGGCGAGAGCGCCTGTTCCAGCCAGCGAATCCGGCCGATGGCGAAGCCGAGCGGCACGCCCGCCGCGAGCGCCCACGCGAGTCCCACCGCGATACGTTTAAGGCTCGTCGCGACGTGCTCGACGAGGCGATCTTCGGTGATGAGCGCAGGCAGCGCGTGCCATGCGCGCAGCGGCGCGAACTGCGCGACGAGGGTGTTATGGCCCGCGAGCAGCGCCACGGCAAGCCACCAGACGCCTATCGTCACGACGAGTCCCGCGATGCCCAGCACCACGCCGCGCCAGTGCAAACGCGCGCGCGCCCCGCGCCTCGCGGCAACGGCCGCCGGTTGAACGAGCACGCTAGACAAGGATCGTCTCCTTGCGCGCGTACCCCGCGCTCTGCCCGAACGCGGACATGCCACCCACGGCTTCGATGCTCTTCTTCACGAAGCGATCGTCGACGAGATCGGCCGCGACTTTCGCCGGATCGAGCGATGCGAGAAACGCGTTGGCGCCATCCACCTGTGTCGCCTTGAGACGCCGTACCAGTTCCTCGGTGTAGCTCGGATACGGATAAGGCTGAAAGTCGATGCGCTTCGAATGCCAGTCCGCATGCTGGATCGCGCGGTCGCCGAGATAGCGGCCCTGATCGCCCGCCTGCGGAGCGAGCACGCGCGCGAGCAGTTGCGCGGCGTGCGGCGTGTAGTGATTCGCGCCTTCTTTCGATAGCAGCTTCGCCGCGTCTTCAGGATGGGCGCGCGTCCACAGTTGCGCCTTGACGATCGCGTCCACGACCTTCTGCGACCACGCCGCGCGTTGCGTCAGATCATGCTCGTGCATGAAGATCACGCAGCACGCGTGATTACGCCAAACGTCGCCCGTGAAGCGCAGCACTTTGCCCACGTTCAGTTGCTCGGCAGCGGCGTTGAACGGCTCCGCGACGATATAGCCCGCGATCTGCTTCGCGGCCAGCGCGGGCGGCATGTCGGAGGGCGGCATCACGATCAGGTTGACTTCCTTCGGCCCCGGCGCGCTCGTGCGCTTGAGCACGGGCGTGAGGCCTTGTGCGCGCAGCATGTCCTGCAGCACGACGTTGTGGACCGAATACCAGAACGGCACGGCCACGGTCTTGCCGCCGAGGTCCGCGAGCGCGTTCACGTCCGGCGCGACCGTCAGGGCCGAACCGTTCACGTGATTCCACGCGACGACTTTCGCGGGCGCCTTGCCGCCGTAGCGCGCCCAGACGGTCATCGGCGAGAGGAGATGCACGACGTTGACCTGTCCGGACAGGAACGCCTCGACGAGTTGCGCCCAACTGCGCAAGAGCGTCGGCTTCTCGGCCCGGATGCCGGCGGCGTCGAAATAGCCGTTGTTGTGCGCGACGAGCAGCGGCGTTGCATCGGTGATCGGCAGATAGCCGATGCGCACGGGCGCGTCCGGTTCCGCGGCGGCGCGCGCATCGAATGACTTGAGGAGCGGCGCGGCGCCCGCCACGGTGAACAGCGAAGCGAGCTTCAGCCATTCGCGGCGTGACATCGGTAATTGACACATCGAATTCTTCCCCGCTGATTCAGGCCGCTTTGGACATCGAGTTTTGCAGCGCCTGAAGGATTGAAATGCGCAGCTCGCCGAGCGAACGAACCTGCGTTTGTCTGGGATGCGGCAGCGCCACGGACCATCGGCCGACGAGCGTGCCGCGATTGCCGAGCAGCACGATGTGATCGGCGACGAGCAGCGCTTCGTCGATATCGTGCGTGACCAGCAGCGCGCACGCGCCGGTGCGCCCGATCGCCTCGATCAGCAACTGTTGCATGTCCGCGCGCGTGACTTCGTCGAGCGCGCCGAACGGCTCGTCGAGCAACAGGGCGCGCGGCTCGCGTGCGAGCGTACGCGCCAGCGCCACGCGTTGCGCCATGCCGCCGCTCAACTGCGCGGGCAGCCAGCCGCGCGCGTGTTCGAGTCCCACGGCCTGCAGCGCCTGCGTCACGCGCTCCTTGCGGCTCGGGCGCGACAAATGCGGCTGCCGCTTGAAAGTCAGGCCGAAAGCGACATTGCGCTCGACCGTGAGCCACGGCAGCAGACACGGGTCCTGAAACGCGAGCGCGACGTCCGAGCGCGGGCCTGCGACTGCCTCGCCATCTACGCGCAGCGTGCCCGAACTCGGCCGAACCAATCCGGCGATGATGCGCAGCAACGACGACTTGCCGCAGCCGCTCGGCCCGAGCAGCGCGACGATTTCTCCCGGCGCGACGCTCAGATCGACGCCGTCGAGCACGCGTCGCGTGGCATAGCGCAGTGTGATGCTGCTCGCGTCGATGTGCGCGCCCCGCGTGACGGAGCGCATCACGCGACGCTCGCAGCGCGTTGCTGCGCCAACTGCGCTTTGAGCTGCACGAGGCTTGGCGTGACGATCGGAATGAACGACGCCTCGCGCACGCGCCGGGCAACGCCGCTCTGATTGCGCAAAAAACCGCGCCCGCCGGTCGCTTGCACTTCGAGCGAGAGCGCGCGCGTGACGATATCGACGAGTGCGATGCGCAACTCGAACAATGCGGCAGGGCGTTCGAAGAAGGTTCCGTCGAGTACGCCTTGCTTCAGTCGAACGTGCTGCTCCGCTAGCGCTGCTTCGAGCGCGGCGCTTTCCTCGTGGATCGGCTCACGCGATGACGCGCCGGCTTGCGCTGTCGCAAGCAGCGCGCGCCGCGCGAGCCCGACGGACATGCCGCATTGCAGACCGAGGAACGCGGGCCGCACGCGCAGGAGCCAGCTACGTGCATCGGCGGTGATCCGGTGACGCTCGTCGAGCACCGTGCCGGTCACGGTAAGCGCCGCCGTGTTGCTCGCGCGCAGGCCGATCAGATCGAGATCGTCGCTGCGTTCGACGCCTGGTGCATCGTGAGGAATCGCGAAGATGGAAGGCGGCGAGCCGTCGTCGTGATCGAACGCCGCCGCCGCGATGAAACCCTCGCGCCGCAAGTTGGTGATCCACGGCAGGCCGCCGCTCAGCGCGAAACCATCGGCGCGGCGCGTGGCATGCATCTGCAGCGGCTCGATGTTCGACAGATACTTCATCGCATTCGAGAGGCCCGTCGCGCCGGCGATCCGGCCGTCGAGCAGACGCGGCAACGTGTCTGCGCGCAACGTCTCGTTATCGCTCTGCAGAACGTACTCGATGAACGTGCGATGTCCCCAGAGCACGAACGCCGCCGTCAGCGAACGTTGCGCGACGGCCGCCACCGTGTCGATGGCGTCGGCGATCGTGCCGCCCGCGCCGCCCAGCGCCTCGGGCACGCCTACGCCGGCCGCGTGCCCGCGAATCAGTTGCGGCAGCACGTCCGATGCGCGCGACTGGTCCGCGTCGAGCGCATCGGCATGCGTGTCGAGCCAGGCGGCGAGCGACTCGAAAGAAGCGGGCGCGTTCATGCGGCTTGCGCCTTCGGTTCCCAGCGAAACGCTTCGAGCTGCGGGTTCAGTTCGTTGCGCGCCAGGTTGTTGGCGAAGTTGCAGAGCGTGGCGAGACTCACGCCGAGAATCACTTCGAGCGCGTTCGCATCGCTGAAACCTGCGTCCTTGAAGCCGGCGAGGACAACGTCTGAGACAGCGCCGCGCGTCGCGATGACCGCGCGCGTGAAGGTCGCCACGGCGTCGAGGCGCGCATCGGAGAGCGTGCCTTGCGCGCGGATTTCATCGACGAGCGCTTCGGGCAACTGAGCCTTTTTCAGCGCGACAGCGGTATGGCCCGCCACGCAGAATCCGCAGCCGTGAATCGCGGCGGCGGTAATTTGCACGACTTCGCGTTCCGCCAGCGTGAGGCCGCTTCTGCCGTTGATCTCGCCAACGGTCAGATACGTTTCGAGCGCGACGGGGGCATTCGCGAGCGTGGCCACGAGATTGGGCAGAAAGCCATTGGCGGCCAGGGATTTTTGCAGGAAAGGACGGCTTGCTTCAGGCGCGCTTTCGATGGTTTGCAGGGGCAGGCGGCTCATGAAATCCTCGAACTGGAAAAGCTTCATTGTCCATGGCCGAAGATGCCCCGGCAATGCGTCAGCGTCTCTCGTTCCTGCGGATTCGTCTCATGTCAGTGCACGCGCGTTTCTTCTGGCACGCTCGCGCCTTCGCGGCGGCACGCGCCGGGCTGCAGGCCGGTGATGCGCTTGAACGCGTGCGCGAAGGCCGATTCGGACTGATAGCCCACGTATTGCGCGGCGTTCACGGTCGATGCACCGTGCCTCAGCATTTCGGCCGCGACCTTCATGCGCAGTAGCGCGAGAAATTGCGCAGGCGGCTGTCCGCAGACCTCGGCGAATTGCTTGCAGAAGCGCGCCCGCGACATGTGACAAAACGCCGCCATCGAATGCGTGCTCCAGTCGTCGCCGGGTCGCTCGATAACAGCGCTGACGAGCGGCGCGAATTCTGCCCGCCGCATGACGGTCCACAGGCCCGGCGCGAAATCGTCCGCGCTCGCGACGGCGCGCAGCGCGTAGAAGAACAGCACGTCGGTCAGACGATTGATGAGCGGCGAGAGGCCGTCGTTCGTGCGCGCGGCTTCGGCGCGGATCAGTTCGAAAGTGGCGCGCGCGCCGGCGAGCCGTGCATCGTCGTGACGTGCGGCGATGTAATCGGGCAGCAAACTGTTGAGCGCATCGCCGAGATCCGAGCGGAACTCGAAGAAGCCACACGCGAGCGCCACGCCGTCAGCCGGCGCGTGCGGGGCATCGAGCGGCGTCATCGCGCCGGTGCGCACCGCGAAGTCGTCCGCGTCGGGCGCGCCTGCGTCGGGAGACAGACAGTGCGCCATGTCGCGCATCAGAAACACGGCGTCGCCCGCGACGAGGCGTGTGCTGCTCGCGGCACGCCCGGCTTTTGCGGGGAGATGCAGCCAGCACGCGCCTTCCAGAACGAGATGAAAGCTCGCGCGCTGATGGCCCGCCGTCGATGCGCGATACGCGCCACAGTACCGCCCCACGTGAAAGAGCGTGCTGCGCAGTTCGAGTCCGGAGAGCAGCCAGTCGGCGGCTTGTTCGGCGGATGTCGTCATGATGAGTTCGCGTCGAGGCGGAGGGTTCGGCGGGCAAGCCGTCAGCTTATCGTCGCGCCGCTCGCCCGCAAAACAACGCTTCGTGTGATGCATATGCGTTTCAGTGATATGGCGTGCCCTACGCGTTCGCGTTCGCGTTTGCAACGTGCTAGGTTGCCGACGCGTCGCCCGCTTCGAAGAGCGAGTCCTTCAGTACGCACAATATGATTCGGTATGCAAAGCAAGTGGGTGTTGCGCCCGTATGCACTTCGCGTGTTTTCCGACGCGCTCGCCCGAAGCACCGCGATGAAATTGAAAAGCACGAAACATTCGTTTGCGATGCGCGTATCGACGCCGATACTGGATCGCCCGACACGCTTCACCGAATGCCCGGTGCACGAATCAATCGTTCCCTTCGCACGACCAGCACGCGCGCGAAACCCTGCGTCTCATCGGCGCCGATCCCGAGGGCAGGGTCGTCGGACGGCCACGCCTCGATCACAACGTGCCCATCGTCGGCGATGGACGGACGAGCGCAGCGTTCGCATTGCGGCGCGCGGGCATCGGTCGCGTCAGCGTGATCGATGCCGCTCCCGAGTCGAAGATCCCGATGCGCACGAGTCACGCATGAGCCGCGCGTGTAGCGTGAACAGGTGCATGGACGACCCGGCTCAGCGCCCCGTGAGCACCGCCTCGCGCTTCACCGCATGCCACGCATCGGGCCGATGCGAGCCGAACGCCAGCGCGAAGTTCGACGCCTGCTGCCCCACGGTGACGAGTTGCTCGACGACCTTCGGGTCCGAACAATGCTCGGCGGTCTCGAAGCGCGTTTCAAGCGTGTTGACGGCGGCGCCGAAGGGCGTCGGCCATCCGCGCAGCGCGTGCACGATCGAGCGCAGGGACGTGAGCACCGTGCCCGCCGCTTGCCAGCCATAAGCGGTGACGATGCTGCCGACCGCGCGTCCATCGAGATAGGGACGCTCGTCGTCGCGCAACTCTTCCAGTGTGTCGAGCGCGTTTTTGACGAGGCCGGAGATGCCGCCGTGATACCCCGGCGTCGCGATGATGAGGGCATCGGCGTCGCGCACGGCTTCGATCAATTCGCGCTGCGCATCGGTGAGCTCGCGCGAATCGGGCGAGTAGTGCGGCAGGCTGCATAGAAACGCACCGCCGAACAGACGCACGCGCGCGCCGGATTCCTCGGCGCCTCGCAGCGCGAAACCCAGCGCGCGCTCGGTCGACGATACGGGACGGGTCGTACCGCCAATTCCGACCACGAGCGGCCGGCGAAAGGTTTCGATTCGGGACAAGTTGAAGACTCCGGACAAGACGGGACGCCGCGCGACGCGGTTATTCAGCGGACGGCTAAGACGAATAATCATAGCCAGCCGGTTCAGGAAGCGGAACGCATGAATTGAGCTAAGGTTATGCGCGAACGCGCCTTCGCCGATTGACGGGCTCGCATCGGCGCTGATATGCATTGCACGATTGCTCGTTAGTCAAAGCGCGGCGCGGATGATCCAATGACGCACATCGAAGGTGACGCATCGCGCGTTTCTTCCGTCATCGCTGCGAACTTGCCATGGACGATCCGTACATCATCGCGGACATCGGCCGGTTGCAAATCGATCTGCATGCCGCGCACGAAGTGTTGCGCGAGGCGGGCGGGACGCTCGACGCTCTCGCGCGCGGTCCGATCGATGCAGACGCGAGCGCGCGGGCTTCGATCGCCGTCGCGGAGGCGAAGGTTCTCACCACGCGCATCGCGCTCGAAGCGAGCGAGAAGCTCTTCGAACTGGCGGGCTCGGCGTCCCCGCGCGCCGCGCACAACCTCGACCGTTTCTGGCGCAACGCGCGCACGCACACGCTGCACGATCCGGTGCGCTGGAAGTATCACGCGGTGGGGAATTACTTCCTGAACGGCCAGGCGCCGCCGCGACATGGCGCGCTGTAGCCTTCGCGCGGCAGATTTCGTTATCGGAAGAGATTCGTTCCAATCGCCGCGCGGCTTGGGCTACGCTGATCGGCGTTTCAACCACGCATGCACACACCATGACCCAACGCGATTTGCTGATTCTGCTGGAGCCGGGCTTCACCGATCCAAAGCGGCCGGGCGAAACCTTCATCTGTCCGGATGGCGCGCCGATCGAAGGACTGCTTGCGAGCGATTCAGCGCGCAGCGCGCGGCTCGACATTCGCCGTGTGCCGTTCGAGCGTCCGCGCCGGGCGGCGGTCGAAGCGCTGAGCGAGCAACATCAGAGTCTGCCCGTGCTCGTGCTCGGCGACGAATACCCCGCGCCGCCCGATGCGCAGTCGCTCGGCGAAAAGCGCTTTGTCACCGATACGCGCCGCATTCTCGCGTTGCTGGCGCAGCGGCACGGCTTCCCGAAGGTGCATGACGCTCAGGAATAGAACGAAGGCTTCGGAACGCGCGAGTTGAGCGCCCATTCGCCCAACTCGCGCACCTTGTAGTCGATCGGATCGTGCAGCGTATGCACGCGCACGTTGCGCCAGAAGCGGTCGAGGCGCAACGCCGCCGTGGTCGAGCGCGCGCCCGTCACTTCGAACATGCGATGCGCGACCTCCAGACCCGCGCGCGCCGCCGCCACCTTCGACGCCGCCACCGCGACGGCCACTTCGCCTCGTTCATCTTCGGTCAATGCAAGGCCGCGCGACCACGCCCGATCGAACGCCTGCATCGCGCGTTCGACCAAGAGACGCGCGCCTTCGAGCGCGATCCAGAAGTCGCCGAAATGCGCGAGCACGTAGGGATCGTCGGCGGGACGCGCCGCGCTCGATGCGATCCACGGCCGCGTCTGCGCGAGCGTTGCGTCGCGCGCGGCCTGAAGCGCGCCTTCGCCGATGCCCAGATAGATATGGCTCAGGATCGACTGCGCGAGCAGCGGCCGCAACGTGGCGAACGGGCTGGAAAGCGGTCCGGGTTGCAGCAGCAATTCGTCCGTGGCGATGGGCACGCGCTCGAACACCACCGTGCCGCTGTCGGTCTGACGCTGCCCCATGTTGTCCCAGTCGTCGAGCACGGTGATGCCCGCGCGATTCGTCGGCGTCACGCCGATGAGCAAGCGCCCGTCGTCATCGAAAGCGGAGGCCAGCAACTGGTCGGAATCGCGTGCGCCGGAGCAGAAGCTCTTGCGGCCATCGAAGAGATAGCCGTTGGCATCGGGCAGGGCGCGCGTGCTCTTGTCGAGCGGATTGAGCGCGTTGCCCCAGAACCATCCTTGCGCGACGGTTTCGCCGAGCCAGCGATGATTCTGTGCGTCGCTTCCGAACAGGCGAATAGTCGCCAGTTGCAGATGATGAAACGCGAACAGATGCGCGAGCGAGCTGTCGACCTGAGCCATGCGCCGCACGACATCGAGCGTGGTCGACCACGCCGCGCCTTGCCCGCCGAACTCGACGGGAAGCGAAAGCCCGAGCAGGCCGCTTTCGCGCAGCAGACGCCGCTCGTGAAAAGCCGTTCCGCCGGCCTTGTCGCGCGCGGCGGCCGTCTTCGCCCATTCATGCAACACCGCATTCAGCGGCTCGAACCATGCGGTGTCTTCGGTGCGACTCATTGCGTTATCTCCTGATCGTTGCGGCTTCGCTGATGCAGAAAACCATAGATTGATTCGTTGGTTTGCGTTTTCATGGCCGGTTCGTAAGCTTGTGGCGCATTGATCCACGACCACTGCTTCGCTTCCATCGCAGACGCGAGGCGCAAGAGGAGAACCTTATGAAAAAGTCCCGTTCTTGGCGAGCCGGCATGCTGGCGATCGCGCTGAGCGCCGTGCTTGCATCGCCTTCCTACGGCGCCGATCCGAACAAGCCGGAGATTCGCTTCGGCGCGACCGCCGGTCCCTACTCGGACCAGATTCGCTACGGTATCAAGCCGCAACTGGAGAGGGAAGGTTACAAGGTGACGATCGTCGAGTTCAGCGACTATGTTCAGCCGAATCTCGCGCTCGCCGACGGCGCGCTCGACGCCAATGCGTTCCAGCACGAGGTGTATCTGAAGAAGTTCTCGGAGGATCGCAAGCTCGCGCTGTCGGGACTCGTGAAGGTGCCGACCGCGCCCATCGGTCTTTACAGCCACAAGCACAAGCGGCTCGACGAACTGAAGGATGGCGCGACCGTTTCCCTGCCCAACGACGTCACCAACCAGGCGCGCGCGATCATCCTTCTGCAGCAACTCGGCTGGGTGACGCTCAAGCCGGGAGTCGATCCGGTGAGGTCGTCGGAGCGCGATATCGCGTCGAATCCGCACAAGATCAAGCTCGTGCCGCTGGAGGCCGCGCAACTGCCGCGCTCGCTGGATGACGTCGATTATGCGTTCGTCAACGGCAACTTCGCGCTCGCGGCGGGCCTCAAACTCACGGACGCGCAGTTGCTCGAAAAGATTCCGCCGTACTACCTGAATCTCGTCGCGGTGCGTTCCGCCGATCTGAACAAGCCGTATGTGGCGGATATCGCGAAGGCGTACAAATCGGCGGAATTCGAACGGGTGATCGACCAGCGCTTCGCGGGATTCTCGAAGCCGTCGAACTGATGCGCTGCGGCCGGACATCGCGCATGCGATCAAGGCCGCAGCCCTTCGAGCCCTTCGAGCGCTTCCGGGTGCGACGCCGCATCCGCGCGGCGATGCTTCGCGAGCCGCGGATCGAACGCCAGCACCGTCAGCGCGATTGCCGAGCCCGGCACGGCGATCATGTACCACGCGGTGCGCAGCGCTTCGCGTCCCATGCCGACCGTCGAGCCCCAGCTCACCACGTTCGGATCGCCGAGCCCGGGAAACGAAAACGCCGCTTCGGAGAGAATCTGAAGCAAGGGCGCTGAATGACTCATCGCGCTTGCGTGGCCGTTGCGTCCGACAGATCGCGAAAGCCCGCACCCGTGTGACGCGGACCGAGCCGCGCGCCGTCGCCGAAGAGCTTTTCGCGCAGCGTGCCCTCTGCATACACCGTCTTGTAGATGCCGCGCGTCTGCAACTCGGGAATGACGAGATCGATGAAATCCTCGTAGCTCTCCGGCGTCACCGTGCGTGCGAGATTGAAGCCATCGACGCCGGCTTCGTCGACCCAGGATTGCAGCGCATCCGCCACGTGCACGGGGTCTCCGACGATGGTCGTATAACGTCCGCCCAGTTGCATTTGATCGAGCAGATGCCGCACGGTGACGCCGCGCTTGCCATCGGTTGCGCGCTGCACCGACGATTCGATGCCGCGTCCCTTGTGACCGCACGGCGGCGCGAGTTCGTCATCGGGCGCGTAGGTCGAATAGTCGATGCCGCTGCCCGCCGCGAAGTGCGCCAAGCCCGCCTCGGGACTTGCGTAGCGCGCGTATTCGGCAAACTTCTCCTCAGCCTCGCGCTGCGTGCGTCCGACCACGACGGTAATGCCCATGATGATCTTCAGATCGTCCGCGGCGCGTCCGGCGGCGACCGCTTGCGCGCGCAACGCGTCGACCAGCTTGCGCGTGCCTTCCTTGCTCTGGCTCGACACGAACACGCATTCGGCGTGTCGCACGGCGAACGCCTGGCCGCGTCCCGACGATCCCGCCTGGAACAGCACCGGCGTGCGCTGCGGCGAAGGCTTGCACAGGTGATAACCCGCGACGTCGTAATAGCGGCCGCGATGCCGGACTTCACGCACCTTCGCGGGATCGGCGAACACGCGCGCTTCGCGGTCGCGCCGCACGGCGTCGTCCTGCCAGCTTCCTTCCCACAGCTTGTAGAGCACGTCGAGATATTCGTCGGCGCGGTCGTAGCGTTCGTCGTGCGGGATCATTTGGGCGCCGCCCATCGCGCGCGCGGCGCTGTCGAGGTAGCCCGTCACGATGTTCCAGCCGATGCGGCCTTCGGTCAGATGATCGAGCGTCGAGAAGCGCCGCGCGAGCAGATAGGGCGCTTCATACGTGAGATTCACCGTGACGCCGAAGCCGAGATTCTGCGTGGCGGCGGCCATCGCGGAGATGAGCATCATCGGATCGTTGACGGGCAGTTGCACCGATTCCTTCAGCGTGACATCGACCGACTGCTGATAGATGTCGTACACGCCGACGATATCCGCAATGAACAGGCCGTCGAAGAGGCCGCGTTCGAGCAGTTTCGCGAGGCCGGTCCAGTACGAAAGCTTTCGGTAGTCCGTCGAACGATCGCGCGGATGGGTCCAGAGGCCATGATTGATATGGCCGACGCAGTTCATGTTGAACGCGTTCAGAATGATGTGCTTCTTGCTCATGAAAGGACGTGCGGCGAACGCAAGAGTAGGGTGCATGATGAGTGAAACGACGATTATCTGCAGCGACCGCGCCAGCGCTAAACGACGATTTTTCAGAAGCTAAGCCGAAATCGTCGTGCCAAGGCCTTCTGATAAAGATATGAAGCCTGATTGGTTAGGGCGCGCCGCGCGCACGCATTATCGCCAGCTATATCGAAAGACAAAAAAGTCATTTCCGCCGGGGATGAGACTTTCATACTCAAGCGTTACCCGCGGCGCACACAAGGGGAAGACGATGAGCGACAGATCGATTGCCGGTGACGCCGTCGCCGCGAACGCGGTACCGACGCGCGGCGCGCGCAAGCCATTCGGCACGGAGGATTGGTGGGCGGTCGGCATCGGCTTGCTCGCAATCGTCGTTGCGTATGGGTTGTTCGCCTCGGGCAGCAGCATCAAATGGCTGGCGGTCGCGCCGGCGAAATGGGCCAGCATCGGACAACTCGCGGGCGATCTCGGCAAGCATGCGGGCGGCTTCGTCGCGCTATTCATCGCGTTCGCGGCGGTGTTCTCGATTGCGATCGCCGCGCTGGGCCTGCCCGTCGGACAGTTCCTCGCGGGCTTTCTCGTCGTCTTCATCGTCTCGACGCTCGTCTTCGCGGCGGGCGCGTGGGCGCAGGCGAGCGCCTACAACCTCGAACCGCCGCTGATCGCGCTGGCGCTCGGGCTGATCGTGTCGAATCTGTTCACCTTGCCCGCATGGCTCGCGCCGGCCTTGCGCGTCGAGTTTTATATCAAGGTCGGCATCGTGCTGCTCGGCGCAACGCTGCCCCTCACGCTGATCGTCTGGGCGGGCCCGGTCGCGATCGGGCAGGCGACCATCGTGTCGCTCGTGACCTTCTTCGTGATTTACGGCGTGGCGCGCGCGTTCGACATCGACAAGCGTTTTGCCGCCGTGCTGGGCGTCGGCGGCGCGGTATGCGGCGTGTCGGCGGCTATCGCGATCGCGGGAGCCGTGCGCGCGCGGCGCGAGCAGGCGTCGGTGGCGATTACGCTGGTCGTCGTGTGGGCCATCGTGATGGTGTTCGCGCTGCCCGCCGTCTCGCGCGCACTCGGTCTGCCGACGGGCGTCGCGGGCGCGTGGATCGGCACCTCCGAATTCGCCGATGCAGCCGGTATCGCCGCCGCGCAGGCATACGGCGATTTCGCGCGGCATGCGCCCGGCGTCGTGGCCGGCGCACCCGACGCGTCGCTGCAGGCCTTCGTGCTGATGAAAGTCGTCGGGCGCGATATCTGGATCGGCATCTGGGCGTTCGTGCTGGCGATCGTCGCGACCACACGCTGGGAGCGCGACAGCGCCGACGGCGCCGACGGCGTGCAGGCGAAACCGAGCGCGCGGGAGATCTGGACGCGCTTTCCGAAGTTCGTGATCGGCTTCGTCATCGCGTCGGCCATCGTCACGTGGATCGCGTCGCACTATACGCTGGCGGATTATCGCAGCGTCGTCACGCCCGCGTTCGTCGCGCCGATCGTCGCGCTGCGCACCTGGGCGTTCACGTTCTGCTTCCTGAGCATCGGGCTGACGACGCGTTTCGCGACGCTCGCCGGAACCGGCGCGAAGCCGCTCGCGGCGTTCACGGCGGGCGTCGTGGTCAATGTCGTGATCGGTTACTGGCTGTCGGTGCATCTGTTCGCGCCGTACTGGTCGGCGCTCGGGCAATGAGCGCGCGGTCATCGGCGGATCAGCCCGAATGCAGCCGATGCCGCCATTGGGCCGACGACCGCGCGTTGCTCGAAAAGCGCATCGCAGGGCTTGCATCGTTCGGCTCGGCATACGGCGCGAGCGTGGGCAAAAGCCGCCTGTGCCTGCGCCACGACCGTCTGACGATGCCGCGCGATTGCTGCGTCGCATTCGTCGAGTTCATCGCGCGAGCCGCGCCGGATGCGCCGCATCGCGCATGACGAGTTGCAATGCAATGCAGAAAAGCTTCGTTGTGGAACCGTTCCCTGCGGCCTAGATTGGATCAATCGGTCAGCGTCCAGACGGACACCGGCCCGAATCCTGCGCAGGAGCGAAACCATGAGCGATGTCGTAGTCGAACAAGCGGTCGAGGTCGAGGCCGAACTCAACTATCTCGTGCCGACAGGCGTGAAGCCGACCGCCTATGCCTACGATCCGCCGCCGGGCGTGCCGCGTCGCACGGGTGAATATCGCACGCACGCGGTGAATATTTCGAACGCGCGGCTGCGCCCGCCGCCGGGCGGTCTGTCGCTCGACAGGAACGGCTTCGAGCTGAATCGCGAGGCGAGCGCGCTGTCCGATTTTTCGAACGATGCCGATATTCGTTCGGTGTACTACGCGCAGGCCGCGCGTCTTCTGAAGCAGTGGACCGGCGCGAAACGCGTCGTCATCTTCGATCACACGCTGCGCGACGGCGGCGCGGCGCGCGCGAACGGCACGAAGGAGCCGGTGCATCTGATCCACAACGATCAGACTTTCGTTTCGGGACCGCGCCGCGTGCGCGATCATCTTCCGGCGGAGGAGGCCGCGCAACTGCTACAAGGGCGCTTCGCGATCGTGAACTTGTGGCGGCCGGTGGGCGATGTGGTCGAGTCGTCGCCGCTCGCGCTGTGCGACTCGCGCAGCATCGACGAGCGCGATATCGTCGCGCAGGACTTCATCTATCCGACGATGACCGGCGAGACTTACGCGTTCGTTCATAACCCGCGGCATCGCTGGTACTACTTTCCGCTGATGTCGCCGGACGAGGCGCTGCTCATCAAGATTTATGACTCGGCGGGCGATGGCATCGCGCGTCTCACCGCGCATACCGCCTTCGACGATCCGACTTCGCCGCCCGATGCGCGGCCGCGCCGAAGCATCGAGTTGCGCAGCTTGCTGTTCTTCTGAAGCGACACGAGGCGACTTCGCCTCGGCGCTGCAAATGCCGATTCCGTAATTCCTTATCGATAGAAATTGGATCGCCAGGCGCGACTCTGGCGTTAGCATGAGCATCCTTTCCATGCTGACCTCAGGTTCATTCAAGCGATGTCCAAACTTCCCCGCTTCGGCGTCTGGGCGCTCGTGCATGGCAGCCGCGCGGCGCTGCAAGATCCCGCGGAACCCTACGATGCCTCGTGGACGCGCAACAAGGCGCTCGTGCTGGAGGCCGAGCGCCTCGGTTACGACTCCGTGCTCGTCGCCCAGCACACGATCAATCCGCACGATCCGTCGCTCGATCAGCTCGAAGCGTGGACGGCATCGGCGGCGCTGGCGGCGCTCACCTCGCGCATCGAGATCATCGCGGCCATCAAGCCGTATCTCTATCATCCGGTCGTGCTCGCGAAGATGGCGCAGCAGATCGAGCACATCAGCGGCGGGCGCTTCGCGATCAACCTCGTGAACGCGTGGAATCGTCCGGAACTCGAACGCGCGGGCATCGGCTTTGCCGAGCATGACGAGCGCTATGCATATGGCCGCGAGTGGATCTCGGTCGTCGAGGCATTGCTGCGCGGAGAAGCCGTGAAGCATCGCGGCGATAACTTCCGGATCGACGATTATCAGTTGCGTCCCGGCGATCCGTTTCGCGCGCGTCCGCGCATCTATGTCGGCGGCGAGTCGGAACCGGCGCGCTCGCTCGTCGCGGCGCATGGCGATGTGTGGTTCATCAACGGCCAGCCGCACGACGACGTGGCGGGCCTGATCGCCGACGTCTCCGCGCGCGCGCGTCCGGCGGGGCGCGAGGCTTTGCGCTTCGGGCTGTCCGCCTTCGTGATCGCACGCGACACGCACGACGAGGCTCAGGCGCATCTCGAACATCTTTTCGAGCTGGCGGAACTCGACAAGCCATTGCGCGAACGGCAAAAGGCCAATACCGATCCGCACGCGGTGATGCACCAGACCTTCGCGCGATCGGCGCGGGTCGGGTCGAACGGCGGCACGGCGGCGGGTCTCGTCGGCGATTACGATGCGGTCGCGCGGCGCATCGTGGATTTTCATCGGGCAGGCATCGAACTGTTCATGCTGCAGTTCCAGCCGTTCGAGGCCGACATGGCCAGCTTCGCGCACGAAGTTATGCCGCGCGTGCGCCGCCTGTTGGACGTCTGAGCGCACGCGATCAGAAGAACGCGCCCGTGGGCGGCAATTGCCCGGTCAGCAGGTTCTGACCGAGCAGCCGTTCCTTGTAGAGCCGCGGATTGTGCGACGCGATGACCTTGATGTTGCGCCAGTGCCGGTCGAGTGCCCCGATACGCGAGACGACCGATCCCGAGCCGAGATCGATCAGCCAGCTCGCGATTTGCGGGGCGAGGTCGTCGATTACGACCTTGGCTTCCGCGGCCGCGAGCGTGGCGGCAAGCGTCGCTTCGTATTCGTCGCGCGTGCCGTGCGTTTCCCATGCGCGTTGCAACGCCCCGACCGAACGATCCGCGATCGCTTCGACGCTCGCCGCGTATGCGCGAATCCGACCGAGCAGCGATTGCAGCGCGGGCTCGTCGGCGGGATGCGCGGCTTGGCCGTGATAGAAGTTGCGTCCGCGCGCACGCAGCGCGTCGACGGCGTCCAGCGCGACGCGCCGCACGATACCGGCGATGCAGTTGGTCAGATAGACCTGATGGAAGGTGAAGCCCCAGGGCGCGGCTTCGTCGGACTTCGGCGGATCGGTCGGATAAAGCTGCGCGGCGGGCACCGTCACGTCGCGAAAGCGCGCCGTCCCCGAACCTGTCAGGCGCTGGCCGAAACCTTGCCAGTCATCGTCGTCGCTGACGCCGGGGCCACGCTCCAGCACGTACTGCACGGTGCGTCCCGCGCGGCTCTCCACCGCGAGGCCGATGAACGCGTCGTTATACAAATTGCCCGTTGCATACACCTTGTCGCCCGAGCCGACATAGACATCGCGCGACGCATCCCATTCGAGCCGGCTCAGCACCGTGGTCGGGCGCGCGCCTGCCGCCGTCACGTCGCTGTCGACGAAGCTCAAGCCGATGGTCTTCTTCTGTCCGGCGAGTTCCAGCACGCGCGCATGAAACGGATGCTCGCGCCTTCGGAGCGCGGCCTCCACTTGCCACAGATGATTGCGAAACGCGTGGGCGATGTTCGAGTCCGCCGCGGCCAGATCGCGCGCGACGACGAAAAGCCCGCTCAGCGTCGCGCCGCTCCCGCCGGCATCGACCGGCAGACGCAGCGCGCCGAAGCCGAGCGCCTTGAGCCTCGAAATCTCCTCGTGAGGGAGACGATTCGCGCGTTCACGCTCCGCCGCCGTCGCAGCGATATCGTCGATGATCTGCGAGAAGCCGAGCGTCGCCGACAGTGGCGAGACGAGCCTCGGCCCGGCGCTCGTTGGGTGGTTGACGTCAGACATATTCGTGCGGCTCCTCGAATCAGACCTTGATGCTGTAATCCGCGACCTTGATGCGCGAATTGATGATCTTGCGTTCCGCGAGCCAGTCGGCGGCGCGCTGAAACTGCGCGATGAAGGCGGCGTCGTCGGCCTCGTGGAACTGATTCACGCGCTTGAGGCTCGCCAGATAGTCGCGCACCTGATCCGGATACTTGCCTTCGCGTTGCACGAGCAACTCGGCTTCGGCGGAATGCGCCGATTGCCATGCGCCTTCGACGTAGTACGCATCGATCACCGCGCGGATCAGTTCCGAGTTCTCTTCAGTGAACTTGCGACGCGTCACGAGCGAGCTGTAGTCGATCAGAAAATCCAGATCGCGGCCTTCGTTGAAGATGTCCTTCGCGTCGTTCGAGAAGCGCGAGATGTCGACGCCGGGCGACCACATCGACCATGCATCGACCTTGCCTTGCGCGAAAGCGGGGGCGGCATCGGGCGGATTCAGATAGACGAACTCGACCTTGCTCCGATCGACGCGATGCTTCTCCAGCGCCGCGATGAGCAGGAATTCGCCGAGCCCCGAGCGGTTGACGGCGACCTTGCGGCCCGCAAGATCCGCGACCGAACCAATGCCGCTCGACTTCTTGGCGATGATGGCCGTCGAGCGGGGCGAATAGATATCGAACGCGTTGAAAACGATTGGCGAGCCGGCGAGCATGGCCGCCAGCGCGGGTGTCGTCGATCCCCAGAATCCGAAGTCGGCGCTGCCGCCGACCACGGCCTGAATCGAGGGCGCATGGTTCGGAAAAGGGCCGACCCATTCGACCTTGATGCCTTTGGCGGCGAGCGTCTTTTCGAACACGCCGCGTTGCTTGGCGATGTCGGGCAGGCTGCCGTAGCCCCAACCGATGCGCACCGTATCGGTGTTGCGCGTGAGCTTGCGCGGTTCGGCCGCTTGCGCCGGAAAGAGCCCGCTGGTCGCGGCGCCGGCCAACAGGCCGCCCGCCGCGCGCAACAATCGGCGGCGGCTCAGCGATGAGTCGTTCATGCTTGGTCCTTCTGGTGATAGGGAAAAGTGGTCAGTGAGATCGGACGCCGAGTTCCGCGAGCAGGATCGGCCGCAATGCGCGCGGCGCGTGATCTCCGGTCTCGAACGACGCCGCGATGCGTCCCGCGCGCATGACGAGAATCCTGTCGGCGAGCGTGAGCGCTTCGTCGACGTCGTGCGTCACGATCAGCACGCCGGGCTGATGAAGCGCGACGAGTTCCTTGACGAGCCCGTGCATTCTGATGCGCGTGAGCGCATCGAGCGCGGCGAACGGCTCGTCGAGCAGCAGCAGCGCGGGATCGTGAACGAGCGCGCGCGCCAGCGCCACGCGCTGTGCCTGTCCGCCCGACAGATTGCGAGGCCAGTCGTCTTCGCGGCCGGCGAGTCCGACTTCGGCGAGCGCACGCGCCGCGCCGGTCCGGCCGAGCGTGTTCTCGTAACCGAGCGCCACGTTCTGCCACAAGGTCGCCCACGGCAGCAGGCGATGCTCCTGGAACACGACGGACGGGCGCTCAGGCGCGCGAATCTTCCCGGCGTCGGGCCGGTCGAGCCCCGCCAGCGCGCGCAGCAGCGTGGTCTTGCCGCATCCGCTTTCACCCAGCAGCGCGACGAATTCGCCCTTGTGGATGTCGAGGTCCAGTGCATCGATGACGACGCGGCTGCCATAGCGCCGTTGCAGCCCGCGCACCGACACGGCCAGTGCCGACGCGGCGGTTTCATCGCGGGGAAGGGTGAGGGTTTGCGTCACGTGCGCGCTCCTCTGGCGTAATTCGCGTGCCACGAGAGATAACGGCCTTCGAGCAGGCGCACGAGCGTGTCCGCGACGACGCCGATAATCGCGTAGATGATCATGGTGAGCAGGATCACGTTGGTGTTGAGGAATTCGCGGGCGTCCATCGCCAGAAAGCCGATGCCCTTGGTCGTCGCGAGCGTCTCGGCGATGACCAATGCGAGCCACGCGTGCGCGAGCGCATAACGCACGCCTGTGAGGATCGAGGGCATCGCGCCGGGAAGGATGATTCGCCGCACGATTGCCGTCCGGTTCAGGCCGATCACGCGGGCGAGCTCCATCAGCTTCGGATCGATCTGCCGTATGCCGAGCATGGTGTTGATGTAGATCGGGAAGAGCACCGCGAGCGCGACCAGAAAGATCTTCGCGACCTCGCCCACGCCAAACCAGACGATGACGAGCGGCAGCATCGCCAGGAAAGGAATCGCGCGGACCATCTGGATCGAGCGGTCGAGCAGAGCCTGCGCGAGCGGCGAGAAACCGACGACGACGCCGAGCGCGAGTCCGATCGTTCCGCCGATGACGAAGCCTCCCGCCGCACGCAGCAGCGACACGCCGAGGTGAACGAAGAGCTCGCCGTTTTGCGCCATGTTCACGGCGGTTTCGAACACACGGCTTGGAGCCGGAAGTACCTGCGGCGCGATCAGTCCGAAACGCGCGGCGGCTTCCCAAAGCAGAACCACGATTGCGGGAATGGTCCATGAGAGCCAACGGTAAAGCGCCTCTTTTGAAACGACCGCACGAGGCGCGCGCGCCGGGGCATAGCTGTCGCGCGTGGAAGTCAGGTCAGCCATTTAATTCCCGTAATAGCGATGAAGAACAGGCCGCTCCGAAAGGAAGCAGAAGTGCACCACGATTGCACGCGGCGGGAGCGTGGCCTGCGCCGAAGCACTTCATTGCCAGGATGGTTCCGAAGCGTCGCCGCGTCGTGTGGACAGCGGCTCGGTGTGAATGCGAGCCTCTTATTAGAAGCCGTCGGGATGCGTGAAACAAACGTTTTATTGTTCTTTGCTTTCCAGTCTTCACGCTTCGGGGAATGGGTCGATGCGTCGTACAGCGTCGCCACGGTCGGCTGGTTTCAGTGGCCCGCGTCAACCGAAAAGCGCTCGCGCCGACCGCGAGGAAGCGATCGTGAGATCATGGAGGAATGTGCGGCCTCTCGTCGCTCGATCAGCCCGTTTGTCGCAAAAGCGGGCGTGCACATTAGAGCAGATCCAACCTTGCCACCAAAGACTATGAATAAGGGAAAGACGAAACTAACCCGTCAGGACGCCGAGCGCCTTTTCGAGGGACTGCCCGCGTCGAATGTGAAAACATCGAAGCGGCCCGAGAATCCTTTTGGACCGGAGGCGTCCAACGTCGTCAAGCGCGTCGAAGGCGAAGCCGCGCTATGGAAAGACAACCTGATCACGCTTCCGGTGGCTATCGAGCTGCCTGCGGGCTATGCGTCGGAGGCTCGCATGCGCGAGGCGATGGCGCGGGCCTGGCGTGTGAAGTGGGTAAGGGAAGGCAAAGACGAGGTTGTCGCCGATTTTCCCGAGGGATGGAAAGCGGTTCGCCCGCAAAGCGGCCCCATCGAGTTGCGTGATCCCGCCGGCGTGGTTCGCGCCGTTTACGGCTGGGCCAAGCATGCCGAGCTCAGAATCCTGCCACGCTTTCTTATCGAGTCGCAGGCGAATAATTCGAACGGACTCGGCAGCGTGCTGGTGCGCGATCGCGGGAACGGCAGCATTCTGGAGCGGTCGTCGACGTGGTCGGCACGAACGGGCGTGAATCATCCAGACTGGGCCAAACTGGAAGCGTGGCTTAACCTCCGCTATCCCGACCATCACGATCCGCTTCGATACTGGGAAGATTGCGAGGAAAACGTTCGAACCTGAGCACGTGGCATCGATAACGATTCGTTGCGAATCCTTAATGATTGCGTCGATGACTTCCGTCACGGAACTCATGGAAAGTGGCCGGAATTCAGGCGTCGACGACTATTTCCCGTCTCGCGTTCCTGCGCAGAACATCGGCGGGCACACCGTACGTTCGAACGAACGCGCGACGCATACGCTCTCTGTCAGCAAAGCCGGTCTCCTGAGCGACCACGTTAATCGTATGCCGGCCTTGCTCGATCATGAATCTGGCCGCTTCCAGCCGAAGCTGTTCGACCGCCTTCGCGGGCGATTGACCCGTTTCGGCCTGAAATGCCCGACTGAACTGCCGGGGACTGAGGTTGGCCACATCCGCGAGTTCGTCGATGGTGAGCGGATTGCGCAAGTTGCGCCGTATGTGGGCAAGCACCAGTTCGATTCGATCAGACTTCGGTGTCATGTCAAGTAAGGCTGAGTGTTGCATCTGCCCGCCCAGCCGACGCTGATTCATGACGAGGAGCCTGGCGACCAGCTTCGCGGCATCGGCACCAAGGTCGTTATCGAGCAAGGCCAGGGCAAGGTCGATACCGGCCGTCATGCCGGCGGATGTCCAGATCGGGCCGTCGTTGATGAAGATGCGGTCTTCTTCCGTCGTGACGTCGGGGAAACGCGCCCTGAACTCGGACGCATGCGCCCAGTGCATCGTCGCGCGTCGGCCATTCAGAAGTCCCGCCTCGGCAAGAACGAATGCGCCGCTACAGATGGAGGCTATCCGCCTTGAAGCTTTCGCGGTTTCCTTCACGAAGGCGATCATCGTCGGGTCGAATGGCGGGATCTTCATTTCAGTGACGGAGCCGACGATAACCGTGTCGAAGGCGGTCTCCCCGAATGCCGTGGTTTGCAGCGTCATTCCTCCGGGCGATTCGACCGGTCCGCCGCGTTCGGACAACAAGTGAATGTCGTAGCAGGGGCCTCGCGGAGGCATGTTCGCCAGCTCGAATGTGGTGAGCGCGGCAAGACTCATCAACTGGAATTTCGGCGGCACGATGAAGCCGATCCTGTGCATATCGACACCTGCCTTTCGTGATCTGGACGTGTTCGACTAGTTCGATAAAGCGAGCGATGAGCTGTCCGCGCCCAAGCGACGGATGGCACGAATGGTGGCAACAACGACATACATGCTAGTGGCTCGCGGGGCTAAGGTACAGGCAACTCTTCCACTACCAGGAACGACGCCATGTCGAAAATCATCCGCGCCGCCGCCGTCCAGATCGCGCCCGTCCTCTATAGCCGCGAAGGCACTGTCGAAAAGGTCGTCCGCAAAATTCTGGAGCTTGGTCAGCAGGGCGTCCAGTTCGCAACTTTCCCCGAAACCGTCGTTCCCTATTACCCGTACTTCTCTTTTATCGAATCACCGTTTGCCATGGGCGCCGAGCATTACAAACTGCTCGATCAGGCCGTGACGATCCCGTCCGATACGACGCGCGCGATTGGCGAGGCGGCGCGACAGGCCTCGATGGTCGTGTCGATCGGCGTAAACGAACGCGACGGACGCACGCTCTACAACACCCAGTTGCTATTCGATGCCGATGGCACGCTGGTTCAGCGGCGTCGAAAACTCTCGCCGACTTATCACGAGCGAATGGTCTGGGGAATGGGCGATGGCTCCGGCTTGCGCGCGGTCGATACCGCTGTCGGCCGCGTCGGTCAGCTTGCGTGCTGGGAACACTACAACCCGCTCGCGCGCTATGCGCTGATGGCGGATGGCGAGGAAATTCATTCAGCCATGTATCCGGGCTCATTCGCCGGCGACCTGTTCTCGGAGCAGATCTCGGTCAACATTCGCCAACACGCGCTCGAAGCGGGAGCGTTCGTGGTCAACGCGACGGCCTGGCTGACTCCGGATCAGCAACAGCAGATTCTGCTGGATACCAATACCTCGCAGATCGGCCCGATTTCGAGCGGGTGTTTCACCGCTATCGTTTCGCCGGACGGCGAGTTCATGGGCGGCGAGCCGCTGCGGGAGGGCGAGGGCGAGATCATCGCGGATCTGGACTTCTGGCAGATCGACAAGCGCAAACGCATGATGGACTCGCGCGGTCATTACAGCCGCCCCGACGTGCTCGGACTTGTGATCGACCGGACGCCAAAGACGCATGTCATCGAACGTTCGCTACACGCGCCGGGAGAAGCGCCGCTCGTGGAAGCGGAATTCTCCGCTTGATGTGGCGGTGCGCTCATGCGAGCGCGCAACGACATGCGAATCGAAATCAACCGGGCGACTTCGCCCGATCAACTTGGAGTGGGCAGAATGGACTTCAACGATGTCATGCTCGGGCGCAACGCCGAGTTCGCCAGCACGGCTTTTTCGGCCGAACTCAAGATGATGCCGTCGACGGGAACCGTGATTGTCGGCTGCGTCGATCCTCGCGTCGACCCGGTGAACGTGCTGGGTCTGAAGCAGGGCGAAGCCGCGGTGATTCGCAATGTCGGCGGCCGGGTCAACAAGCCGTTGCTCGAAACGCTGGCGGTGCTCGCCGTTGTCGCGAAAGCGGCTGGACGTCCAGACGGCGCTCGCAATCTGGTTCTGCTCCAGCACACGGACTGCGGGATCATCGGTTGTCACAAGCATGCCCCGGCGTTGCTGGCCAGGCATCTCGGTGTCGAGACGGATGCGCTCGATGACCTGGCCATTACAGACCCATACAAAGCCGTGGCGCTCGACGTTGCAGCGCTCAGGGCGAACAAGGAATTGCCCGACGCACTGATCGTGTCCGGGTTGGTCTACGACGTCAAAACCGGGCGCATCGAGACGGTGGTTCCTGCCGCGTCTTTGCGGGCGAGTGCAACGTGATCGGCTACGCTGCATCGACAACATTCAGGATGACGATTCAATCCGTAAGTCTATCCAGCGCAAGCAAGTCAGTCTGGATCACAACGACGCCTGCTTCCGCTGTCCTTGATCGATGATTTTTCCAAGTACGGCTTCGAGCTCGTCCAGTGTGTAGGGTTTAAGCAGTTCGAACCACGCGAAGGTCTTCCCTTCATTCATCTCGACTGGGCCGCCCGAAGAGAAAATGACGCTCAAGCCGGGGCAGAAGGAACGCGCCTGCTCAGCTAAATCGATGCCGGACATATCGGGCAGATTGATGTCGGTGAGCAATACATCGAACGGTCGGCGTGCGATCTCCGCGAACGCCCGCGTCGCTGTCTCGGCAGGAACGGGCCGATGGCCGAGCAATTCAAGAAGTTCGACCACGGCTTCGCGCGCCAGGTCGTCGTCTTCAACGACCAGAATGTCCAGTTCGGGAGGCTCGTTGCGGCGTTCCTGGCTGCCTTCGGCGTTGGCGGAGGAGAGCGCTTCGCCGGGAGATCCCAACACGTGGCGAACCTTGAAGGCGAGTTCAGCGCGGCTGTACGGCTTGCTGAGCAGCTCGACGCCATCGTCGAGTCGTCCCGCGTGAACGATCGCGTTCTGCGTGTAGCCGGAAGTGAAAAGCACTTTCATGTGAGGCTGAAGTTGCACGGCCTGCCTGGCCATATCCGGGCTTTTGAGCGAGCCCGGCATAACCACATCGGTGAAGAGCAGGTCGACATGCACGCCGCTACTAAGAACCGCCAGCGCCTGCTCAGCGTTGTCTGCTTTCAGCACGCCATAGCCGAGTCCCGCCATCATGGCGATGACGGTCGCCTGGACTTTCGCATCGTCCTCGACAACCAGCACGGTCTCGCTGCCGCCCATCAACGCAGTACTTCCGTGGGTGACGGGCACGTAGGCATCGGCGGAGGACTTCGGAAGGTAAATTCGTACCGTGGTCCCGTGCCCGACCTCGCTGTAAATCCGGATGTGTCCGCCAGTTTGCTTGACGAAGCCATACGCCATGCTCAGACCCAGGCCGCTTCCCGCGCCTTCCTCCTTGGTCGTGAAGAAGGGGTCGAAAGCATGCTCCAGTACTTCGTCGGTCATGCCGGTTCCCGTATCGGTCACACCCAGCATCACGTACTGTCCAGCAGGCACGTCGGACAACGCGCGCACATACCGGTCGTCGAGCATTGCGTTCGAGAGTTCGAGGGTGAGCTTTCCGCCATCGGGCATGGCGTCGCGCGCGTTGATCGCCAGGTTCAACAACACGTTTTCGAGTTGGTGCGTGTCCACCATCGCGTTCCACAAACCGCCCGCAACGACTGTCTCGACCATCACTGTTTCGCCCAGCGCCCGGCGCAGAAGGTCGTCCATGCCGCGAATCATGGAAGCGAGGTTGACCGATACGGGCCGCAACGCCTGCCGACGCCCAAACGCCAGCAGTTGCGATGAGAGCTTGGCGCCGCGTTCGACCGCGTCCAATGCGTTGACGAGGCGCGTCGTGAGCCACTCGTCGCGCGAATAGCGGCTGGTGACAAGTTCGAGATTGCCGCGCAGGATTTGCAGGACGTTGTTGAAATCGTGCGCGACGCCGCCCGTGAGCTTGCCGATGGCTTCCATTTTCTGAGCCTGGAAGAGGGCGGCCCGCGTTTGTTCGAGGATCTGGTCGGCCTCGCGCTTCTCGGTCACGTCGCGCGTGATCTTTGCAAAGCCGATCAACGTGCCGGCTTCGTCGTGGATCGCGTCGATGACCACGTGCGCCCGGAAGCGAGATCCGTCGCGACGCAGCCGCCAGCCCTCTGCCTCGAAACGCCCCTCGGCGGCGGCGGTGCTCAGCGCACGCGCGGGTATGCCCGCTGCGACGTCTTCGGGCAGATAGAAGCGGGAAAAGTGAGACCCGACGATTTCCTCAGCGGTATAACCCTTGATACGTTGCGCACCCAGGTTCCAGTTGGTGACGGTCCCGTTGGGCGAAAGCATGAAGATCGCGTAGTCGGAGACGCCTTGTACGAGCAGTCTGAAGCTTCGTTCGCTTTCGATCACCGCGTCGTGAGAATGTCGTTTCTCGCTTTCGTCGCGAACGACTTTAACGAATCCTCGCAACGAACTGTCCTCCGCAAAGAGGACCGTGGTCATGACGCTCGCCCAGAACACCGAGCCGTCCTTGCGTTTGCGCCATCCCTCGATCGTGCAACTGCCGCGCTTAACGGCTTCCCGAAGCTCCGCGTCGGACGTATTTACAGGATCGACATCGTCCGGGAATAGCGCCGCGTATTTCTGGCCGATGATTTCACCGGGCTCGTACCCATAAATTGACGTGCCGCCGGGGTTCCACGACGCGACGATGCCCTCCGGTGTCAAGGCGAACACGGCGAGGTCGAACGTGGCTTGCGCCCAAAGCGCCGCCCATTCGGTAAGTCCGGCATCGTTTTTACTGTCCCTGAGGGCCATGGGCATCCAACTCGGTCATTTTGTGCATCGATCGTGAAGTTAAAGCAGCATTCGCCGCGCCCCGCGATTCTAGCTGTTCGGCGGCAGCTTTCGTCGGGCATTTAGCTTGCGCAAGGATTGGTTAAGACTCGACGGTGGACTTCTAAAGCAGGCGGTGAGGCGATGGTGCGCGTGTTGGTGGTAGACGATGAACCAGCGATAGCCGACTCTCTCAGTATCATCCTGAAAGACGCCGGCTACGAGGTGGCGAGCGCCGCGGATGGCCGTTCGGCATTGGCCATGGCAACCGAATGGCGGCCGGACATCATCCTCTCGGACCTCACGATGCCTCGCATGGGAGGCGAAGAGTTGCTGCGCCGGCTCAAGCGGACGCACGCATTGGCGCACGTTCCGATGATCGCGATGAGCGCGTTGGCGCCGAGGGCGGGACTGGGTTTCGCCGGGTTTCTTCAGAAGCCTTTTTCGATTCTCGCAATGCTGAAGCTCATCAAAAAAACCGCGTCTTGATGGCCTCGCGCGAAAGCGGCGTCGATCGACGGCACACAAAGCGGCAAACACCTGCGCGCTAGCTGTCGAGGACCGGCACATTCACGCAAGAGGGCCTCTTCCATAATGAATGAGATTGACGAGATGAATTTCCCCTCCGACTTCGAGCGCAGCCGTCTCGCCGCCCTTGCGCGGTACGACGTGCTCGACACACCGCGCGAAGAGGCGTTCGATGAGATCGCCAGCCTGGCGGCCGCCATCTGCCGCACGCCGATCGCGGTCGTGAACTTCATCGGAGAAAGTCGTCAGTTCTTCAAGGCGGAAGTTGGACTCGGCGTGCGCGAAACGCCGCTCGACAGCTCGTTTTGCGCTAAAGCGCTGCTGGAAGAAGCGTTCCTCGTCGTTCCGGACGCAACGATCGATCCGCGCTTCAGTTGCAACCCGCTCGTGACGGGCGAGCCTAATCTGCGCTTCTACGCAGGCGCCCTTCTGAAGACCGAGGATGGCCTTCCGATCGGTACGCTTTGCGTGCTCGACTTCGAGCCGAGAAGTCTCGATCCGGTACAAGAGCAGGCGCTGAAGGTTCTCGCCCGTCAAACCATGGCCGCGCTCAAACTGCGCCGCGCCGCTGCCTTGGCGGAAGCTGGACAAGTCCGGCATAGGGCGATCGTCGATAGTGCCCGCGACTACGCCATCATCGTCGCAGGGCTCGACGGATTCGTCACCGAGTGGAGCGCCGGAGCGGAGATCATCTTCGATCTGACAGAGGACGACATGATCGGCGAGCCCATCGCGGACATTTTCACGGGGGAGGATCGCGCGGCGGGCGTGCCTCAACGGGAGATGTCGAACGCCGTGAGTAAAGGCCGCGCGATCGACGAGCGTTGGCACGAAAGACGCGGCGGTGAACGCTTTTGGGCCAGCGGCGAGATGTCGCCCTTGCTCGACGGTTCGGGTCGACACATCGGCTACGTGAAGGTTCTTCGGGACCGCACCGAGGAGCACATGGCGACGGAAGCGCTGAAGACCGCGGAGAATCGCTTGCGCCAGGCGCAGGAAGCCGGCGGTGTCGGCCTGTTCACCCTGGAGATCGAGGACGATATTCTGACGGTCACGCCGGAGATGTGCCGTCTCTATGGCTTGCCGACAAAGAAGCACTATCCCGCTGCCGAACTGGCGGCGCGCATCGTCCCGCAGGATCGTCACCTCATCACGACTGTCGCGCTGCGCCACCGCGGGGAAGTGCGACGCGAGGTCGAGTATCGAGTGCGAATTGACGGAACGGAAGAAGTGCGCTGGATCGCGCGCACCGGCGAGTTCGAACTCGATGACGAAGGCCGGCCGCGCCGGTTTGTCGGGGTGGCGCGCGACGTGACGGAGCAAAGGAAAACGCGCGATGCGCTCGCGCACAGCGAGGCGCGCTATCGAACGCTGTTCAACGCCATCGACGACGGATTCTGCATTGTCGAATTCTTCGATGGCCCGCACGGTCCTCTAAGCGACTACGTCCACGTCGAAGCCAATCCCGGATATGAGCGACATACCGGCATTGCCGAGATCGTCGGAAAGACGATCAGGGAACTCGATCCAGAAGGCGCCGATCAATGGGTCGAAATCTACAGCGAGGTACTACGTACCGGCGTTCCGGCGCGCTTCGAGCGCTATTTCCAGACCGCTGGCCGCCACATCGAGGTCTCGGCGGCCCGCGTCGAACCGCAAAGCCTGAGGCAAGTGTCGATCTTGTTCCGCGATATCGCGAAGCGAAAGAGCGCTGAACAGGCGCTGCAAGCGAGCGAGGCGCTGGCCCGGGAAAACAGCGAGCGCGTGCAGCTTGCCCTTGCTGCGGGGGCGATTACAGGAACGTGGTTGTGGGATCTCGTCAATGACCGCTTTGTCGTCGATGAAGGCTTCGCGAATGTTTTCGGACTGGATCCCGCGCAGGGGCGCCTGGGCATGCCTCTTTCGGAAGTCACCGCTAACGTTCATCCCGATGATCGGGACGAGCTCGTAAAAGCAATCGAAGAAGTTATCAAGCGCGGAGGCTCCTACGCGCATCAATACAGGGTGCGTCGCAGCGATGGCCGCTACTACTGGGTCGAAGCGAATGGTCGAGTCGATTTCGGACCCGATGGCACGCCACGTCGCTTTCCAGGCGTTCTGCTCGACGCCGAGAAGCGCCGCGCCGTGGAAGAAGAGCGTGACCGTGCTACCGCTTTGCTCAGAGCGATGAACGAGACGCTGGAGCAGCGCGTGGCGGAACGAACAGCGGAACTCATGCGCGCCGAGGAACAACTGCGGCAGGCCCAGAAGATGGAAGCGGTGGGGCAACTCACCGGCGGACTCGCGCATGATTTCAACAACCTGCTCGCGGGCGTGTCGGGTTCGCTCCAGCTATTGAGTATCCGGTTGAGTCAGGGGCGCGTGGCCGAAGTCGACAAATATGTCGTCGCCGCACAAGGGGCGGTGCGTCGGGCGGCGGCACTGACGCATCGCCTCCTGGCATTCTCGCGACGTCAGACGCTCGATCCGAAACCGACCGACGTCAACGCTCTGGTGAGCGGCATGACCGATTTGATTCAACGCACCGTCGGTCCGGGAATCAGGGTAGAGGCAGTCGGCGCGGCGAACCTGTGGTCCGCGCTGGTCGACGCCGGTCAGCTTGAGAACGCATTGCTGAACCTGTGTATCAACGCCCGCGACGCGATGCCCGACGGCGGCAACATTACGATTGAAACGGCCAACAAATGGATCGATCGGAGCGCTGCCTGGAGCCACGATATGCCCGAGGGACAATATCTTTCCCTGTGCGTCACGGACACCGGCACGGGAATGACACCCGACATCATCGGCAAGGCGTTCGACCCGTTCTTTACGACCAAGCCCCTTGGCATGGGAACGGGACTGGGTCTCTCGATGATCTACGGCTTCGCCAAGCAGTCTGGCGGTCAGGTCCGAATCTATTCTGAAGTCGATCAGGGAACGACGGTTTGCATCTACCTGCCGCGCTTTCATGGCGACGTGGACAGCGAGGCGATCGATCTCGCGAGTTCGAGCATTCCGGGTTCGCAAGCCGGCGAGACCGTGCTCGTGGTCGATGATGAACCGAGCGTCCGCATGCTGATCACCGACGTGCTGGAAGAGTTGGGTTATACGGTGATCGAGGCCGCTGACAGTGGCGCGGGCCTTAAAGTGCTTCAGTCGAACGTCAGGGTAGATCTATTGGTCAGCGACGTCGGCTTGCCCGGCGGCATGAATGGGCGTCAGATGGCAGACGCAGGCATGCAGACTCGACCGGGTCTGAAGGTGCTTTTTATAACGGGCTACGCGGAGAATTCGGTGATCGGCAATGGGCGACTCGAACACGGCATGCAAGTGTTGACCAAGCCGTTTGCCGTGGAAATGCTGGCGACGAAGGTCCGGCAGTTGATCGGGTGAGGGTCGGGGTGGATCGGCCGCTTTGTTGTCGCCGTGGCCGATCTCGCGTAGGGCTTGCAGCAAAAAAACCCCACCCCAGCGCCTAAGGTTTCAAAACTACCTTGATGCAACCGTCCTCTTTATCGCGGAAAGTTTCGTACATCTGCGGCCCGTCTTCGAGCTTCATTCGATGGGTGATGACGAACGACGGATCGATCTGTCCTTCTTCGATGCGTTTGAGCAGATCGTCGCTCCAGCGATTAACGTGGGTTTCCCCCATGCGCCACGTGAGACCTTTGTTCATTGCCGCGCCGAACGGAATCTTGTCGATTAGTCCGCCATAGACGCCGGGCACCGACAGCACGCCAGCCGGACGGCACACGTAGATCATCTCGCGCAGCACATGCGGGCGGTCGGTTTCGAGCATGACGGCCCGTTTGATTCGATCGTAGATACCGTCGAACGAGCGCGTCGCGTGCGATTCCATGCCCACGGCATCGATAGGTGGTGTCCTTCGACGCGACGGCACACGCTAAGTGCTCGGCCGGTAGATCGAGCAAACCGAGGGTGCGAAGTTCTGGCTGCGGCTAGTCAGTGACCTGAAGCTGCGCGGGTGCAGGGCATCCTGATCGCCGTGGCACCGCGCCGCACCGCAACGATCTGAACACGGCCGCAAACAGGGCCTAGCAAGCCTTTTTCGGTCACATTTGATTTGCATCAAATGTGAACATTAGGATAGCTCATCATTGCGCGGAGTGTGTAGACGAATGCACTATATTGGAGCGCGAACGCGCTGACAGGGCATTTGTCTCCGCGTCACATACCCATTACACGGGTTTCCCGCATGCGTGGGTTGACGAGGTCGCTCCTTTGATTGATCGAGTGTGTGTGAGTCAAGCTTTGTTGCGATACGCCATCCTGTGCCTGCCTAGCTTCGAAAGGAGAATTCAGGAAGGCATTGCACCAGACCGTTGAAACTTATGATGAAGCGATCGAAGACATTTAGAGCCCTTAACAAAATGAACGAAAGGGCTGTTAACCCTCGATGAATGCTGTTAACCTTTTCATTGTTTCGACGGTG
>NZ_FCOJ02000131.1 GCF_001545035.1 Caballeronia glebae | reverse complement strand
CGTGCGTTCGGCGGGCGCTATCCGTTCGCCGATTCGGACAACGACGCGTCACTTCCGGACATGGTGCGCTTCATGCGCATGGACAACGGCGTGATCGCGCAGTTCGTCACGACCGAACTGGCGGGTGTCGTCAAGCGCCAAGGTGATCAGTGGGTCGCGGCTCAGGGATCCGAGCAGGGCACGCTCACGCTCGACCCCGCGTTCCTCGCAGCACTCAACAAGCTCACACACGTTTCGACGGTGCTGTTCCCCTCGGGCGATGCACGCGTGCGATTCGAACTGCGCGGCGTGCCCACACCCGGCATCACGGACCTGAAGCTGCTGGCATCGGGCCAACAGCTTCACTACTTCAACCAGATGGAACAGTGGGTGCCGTTCGAGTGGCCCGGCCAGTCGCTGGATAACAACGCCCAGCTCCAGTGGGAAACCGAGGAAGGCGGCCTGCGTTCAACGATGTACGCGCAGGGCCGCTTCGCATTGATCCGGCTGATGGAGCGCGCGAAAGTCACGCAACAGGACAACGCCCGCTATGTGCTCTCGTGGACGCCCGACCAAGGTATGAGTCCGGCGCTCTCGGTGCAATTGCGCGCGGAAGCCGGCGCGGGTCCGCTCGACGTGCTGGCGTTGCGACACTTCACGCTGCCCACGCGCATCTTCCTGACGAAGACGGCCACCGAGAAGTCGACGGGACCGAATCCGCCGCCGCTGCCACCCGGCGCGCTCGCCGCCGCGCAGAAAGTCGGCGTGCCGCTGCCGTCTTCGAGGTAAAGCATCAATCGATGCACGCGCTGACGTTTTGATAAGAAAGGCCATGAAGAACCCCTACCAAATCGACGGCGATCTGAACGCCGATGTCGACACCCGCCACGACGATCCGGTGCTGGGCTACTACGAAGCCGAGATGCGCTATCTGCGCGAGTCCGGTCGCGAGTTCGCCCGTGCGCATCCGGATCGCGCGCGCATGCTCAATCTGGACCGCGTGGGCGACCGCGATCCCTATGTCGAGCGCCTCTACGAAGGCTTCGCGTTCCTGACGGGCCGCCTGCAGCAAAAGCTCGACGATGAACTTCCGGAACTGACCGAAGGGCTCGTGAGCCTCTTGTGGCCGCATTACCTGCGCATGATTCCATCGCTGTCGGTGGTGGAGTTGACGCCGCTTGGTGAGAAGATGCAGAGCACGATTGCCGTGCCTGCGGGCGTGGCGGTGCGCTCCGCGCCCATTCCGGTGCCGAGGGAGAACAATGACGGCGTCAAGCCCGAGACGGTTCAGTGTCTCTATCGCACGACGCAAGCCGTCACGCTCCAGCCGATCCAGATCACGCGCGCCGGGCCGGCCGTGCGTCATGACGGCAAATCCGTCATCCGTATCGCGTTCGAACTGGATCACTCCACGCGCCGTGCCGAGACGGACCTGTCGCACATCCGCGTGCACCTGAGCGCGGAATTGCCCACGGCGTTTGCTATGCACTTGGCGCTCACGCGTCACGTCGAATCGATCGAATGGCGCGTGCCGGAAGTGCGCGATGGCGAGGCACGACCGCTCGCGGGCGTCACCATCGAGCCAGCGGGCTTCTCCGCTGACGAACGGCTATGGCCGAAGGCGGACGCCGCCTTCTCCGGCTATCAACTGCTGCTCGAATACTTCACGTTCCGCGAAAAATTTCTCTTCATCGATATCTGCGGATTCGACCTCAATCAGCTTCCGGAAGAATCGACCCGGTTCGAGCTGGAGATCGTGCTGAAGAAGGCTTATCCCTCCGATCAGCGCTTCACGAAGGACAACGTGCGCCTGTTCTGCTCGCCGGTCATCAACCTGTTTCAGCTCGATGCGGAACCGGTCACCATCGACCATCACGAGACGGAATACCGCGTGGTGCCGGCGGGTTATCAGGGCGGGCACGTCGAAACCTATTGCGTCGATGCGGTCGAGTCGTTCGATCACCTCACCTCCGAGCGCTACGCATACGTGCCATTCGCGACCTTCCGTCATCGCGGCGGGATGCTGCGGCACGAGTCGCCCGAGCGGTATTTCCACACGCGCGTGCGCGCGGGGATGGATGGTCTGCACGAAACCTGGCTGATCCTGGGCGGCAACGCGTGGGAATCGATGACCGATCTACCGGAGGAAAGCCTGTCGCTACGCGTGACCGGCACCAATGGATTGTTGCCGCGCAAGGGCCTGCGCGAGGCGCGTCTGGATGAACTTGCCGAGAGCACGCCGAACGTCGGTGGCGTGCGCAACCTCGTGGCGCCCACGTTACCGCTCTATCCGCCCACGGGCGACCGCTTCCAGTGGCGCGTGCTCTCGCACCTCGCGCCGAACTTCCTGTCGATGATGAACGCGGAAGTGCTGCGTGGCGCGCTCGCGCTCTACGACTGGACCAATGACGAGCTTAATCGCCGGCGGCTGGCGGGCATTCTGCATGTATCGGAGGAATTGCTCGAAGAAGTCACGGGTGGCGCGGTGGAGCGGGGCGTGCTGATCGAAGTGACGCTCGATTCGCAAGCCTTCTCCGGCGAGGGCGATGTGATGCTCTTCGGCGAACTGCTGCACCGCTTCTTCGAGTTATATGCGGAGGTGAATCTCTTCACGAAGCTCGCGCTGGTGACGCTGCCATCCAAGACGCGCATCGAGTGGCCGCGTAGCAAGACGCATCGGGCGCCGTTATGAAGCCGCGTGATATCCCCGATGTCGAACCGTTGGTCGCCGCGCTCCTGGCGCGCGCTCCGCGTATGAACTTCATGCAGCTGTGCCGGCTGTTCGAGGCGAGCGCGCCGGCTAAACCGGGTTTCGGCGAGCGCGACACGCCCGAGCACGAGCCGGTGCGTTTCCGGCCGCGTCCGCGCATGGGCTTCCCTGCTGGCGAGATCGCCGCTGTCGAATTCGATGACATCGATGACGGCGGATACGGTGAACCGCTGCCGCCGACGATCCGCACGACCTTCATGGGTCTGTACGGCGTCGATGCGGTGATGCCCACGCACTACCTCGACGACATCGCCATGCGCGAGGAAGGGCACGAGGCGGTCGAGGCGTTTCTGGATCAGTTCAATCACCGGTTCGTGACGCTGCTGTATCGCGCGTGGAAGAAGTATCGCTATGCGGAGACCTTTCGACCCGGCGGCACGGATGCGTATTCGAAGAGTCTGCTGTGTCTGGTGGGCTTCGGCTGGGGCAACAAGCCCGCGCGTGCGGGCCTGCCCGACTCGCGCATGCTGGCGCTGCTGGGCCTGCTGATTCAGCGCACGCGCACGCCGGAAGGTCTGGCGGGCGTGGTTGCGTTGGGCGCGCCGGGCGTGGACGTGCGCGTGGATGAATTCTGGCCCGTGGCCAGACGCGCTGGACAAGGGCAGCCGCTGACGGCAAAACCAGCGCAGGCAGGCAAACCGAAAGGCCTGGGTGGCGGTTACGTGCTGGGCAAGCGTCTGCGCTATCGCAGCCGCGCGGTGCGCGTGACGCTGAAGCCGACCGACGCGCAGCAGGCGCAGGATCTGTTGCCTGGCGCGTGGCTGCATCGCGATCTGATGGCGCTGGTGCGGCTCTACATCGGCACGAAGGCGGATGTGCACCTGCGCATGCAGATGTCCTCGCGTTTTGCGCCGGAGCCGTCGGTGGGCAAACCCCGTGCGCCCGTGTCGCCGCGTCTGGGCTGGACCGTGGTGCTGCCCGCTCAGCAGGAAAGGCAGATCACGGTCGAGTTGGGCGTGTGTGAAGTGTTTCCGGCGCCGCAGCCCAATCCGCATCTTGAGCCACACGTCGTATGAGCGGACGAACGATGTCGAAACTAAATCACCTGGCTGGCGCGACCATGCTCCTTCTGGCACTGTCAGGCTGCGGCGTCTGGCAGGCCACCTCCGATGGAACGGCGAACGCGTATCACGCGATGACCGACTGGCGCGTGAAGGAGGTCAACATCGATGTGAACGCGAGCGCGGACCTGAATTCGGACGCCTCGGGCCATGCGAATTCGGTGGCGGTGCGCGTGTATCAGTTGAAAGACCGCAAGCGCTTCGATAGCGCGTCGTTCAGCGATCTCGCTCGTCGCGATCAGAGCGTACTCGCGCCGGACGTGCAGGCGAGCGTGGCGGCGGTGGTCAATCCCGGCGCATCGGTGAGCGTGTCGCAACCGATGCAAAAGGAGACGAGATTCATCGCGATTGCCGCGTTCTATCGGAACGCGAATCAGACGGGAGCGTGGAAGCAGGTGGTCGCCGCCAGGAAGCTGCCGGATGAGGGGCCGCTGAAGCTCACGTTGGCCGATGGCAAGCTCACGTTGGCTGACGAAGCGAAGGCGGGCAAGAAGTGAGCGAAGCGGTGAATGGGGAAGTCGATCCTTACTTGGCCAAA
>NZ_FCOJ02000020.1 GCF_001545035.1 Caballeronia glebae | reverse complement strand
CCGCCGCACCGAGCAAACCGCCGACGATCGTGCCCGAGCCGCCCGTCAAAGGCGTGCCGCCGATCACCGCAGCGGCGACGGCGAGGAACATGATCTGGTTGCCGCCCGCTTGCGGATCGATCGACGTGATGCGAAAGCTTTCGAGAATGCCCGTGAAGCCGGCGAGCACCGCCGCGAGCACGAAATTGCCGAGCCGCAGCCGGTTCACGTGAATGCCCGCCTCGCTCGCGCCGAGCGGATTCGCGCCCGCCGCCTGCGTATGCAGACCCCAGCGCGTATGCCGCAACAGCACATGCATGACGAACGCGATCGCCACCGTCCAGATGATCTCGCTATAACCCCACGCGCCCATCACGGCGGCGAATCCGGGCGAGCCCGGCGTTGCGGCGGGCGTGCCGCGCGAGACGGTCAGCGTGATGCCGTTGATGAGAAAGAGCGTGCCGAGCGTCGTCACGAACGAAGGCAGGCGCAGAAACACCGTCACCGCGCCGTTCACGAAGCCGATGATCGCCGCTGCGACGAGGCCCGCGATCACCGCGAGCCACATCGGCGCGCCCGCATCGTTCGCGAACACCATCATGAACGGCGCGAACGCGAACACCATGCCCGCCGAGAGATCGATGTCGCCGCCGATCATCAGCATGATCTCGCCGAACGCGATGATCGCGACCGGCGCGATGTACTGCGACAGGTTGACGAGGCTCGCGTTGCTGAGCAGGAAGTCGTGGTTGACGAACTGGAAGTAGGCCGCGAGCAGCGCGGCCACGAGCAGAATGCGCAACTCGGGCGCCCAATGCGACGCCCACGCACCGCGCGGACTGGCGATCCGCGCGGGCGTGGTTGCTTTACGAGGTTCGTTCACCGTATTCATCAGGACTTGATCGCGCCTTTCATCGGCACGATTTGCGGCTTGGTGGTCTTGCCTTCGTAACGCGTCGACGTATTGAGGTACGGCTCGACGGTATCCTTGGTCACGAACTTGAGACCGGTGTTGATGTTCGCCGGCCCGACGAGCCCGCCCGACGCGAGGAACACGAACGCTTCCATTACCGTGTAGAAGCCCTGCACATACGGCTGCTGATCGATGGTGAAATCGAGGAAGCCTTCGTGAATGAGCTGGATGGTCTGCGGCAACAGATCGAAGCCGCCGCCGTGCACGCCCTTCGAGGGCAGATTCGATTCCTTCATCACTTGCGCGACGCCTTGCGTGCTGCCCGCATCGACGGCGAACATGCCCTTCAGGTCCTGGTGGCCGAGATAGAACGACTTGATCTTCGACAGCTCTTCGTTGACGGTCGCGCCCGTCGCAACGGTCTGAATGTCGATCTTCTTGCCGGACTTCTTGATCGCATCGCTCGCGCCGTCGAGACGCGGCTGAATGTTCAACTGTCCCGGCGTCGCGATGAAGAGCGCGACCAGGCCGCTGTCGATCAGACTCGCGATACGCTCGCCCATCTGATAGCCCGACAGATACAGATCCTGACCGATATACGCGAGCCGCGGATTCGACTTGCCGCGCGGCGCGTCGGCGTTGTAAGCGAACACGGGAATGCCGGCGTCGAGCGCGGCCTGAATCGGCTTGTCGAATGCGTTCGGATCGACGATCGGCACGGCGATAGCATCGGCTTTCGCGGCGATCGCGGAATTCACGGCACGCACCATTTCGCCCGCATCGGAGGTGGCCGAGCCGGTCCATTGATAGTCCATGCCGAACATGGCGCACGCATCCTGAATGCCGTATTGCGTCGGCACGAAGAACGGGTTCGTGGTCACGTGATTCACGAACACGATCTTCCATTTCTTGTGCTGCGGAAACGCCGCTTCGGCCGCTTGCGCGGTCGAGATCAGACCGCCGCCGCCAGCCACGCCGCCCAGCAGCGAGAGCGCCGCGCCGAGTCCCGCGCCCTGCATGATGCCGCGCCGGCCCGCGCTGATGAGCTTGCTTTCCTTTGCGTCGTCATCCCGATTCTCCGCCATGTCTTCCTCCAGTCGTTTCTTCGTTGGTCGATGGGTCGACTCATCGTCGATCGCGTTCAGATACTGGGTTTCACGACACGTCATTCGCACGCGGCTTTCATGAATGAAAGAGCGAAGCGTCGCGAATGACGTTGCGAGCAGTGTGCGAGAGGGCGATTCGAAAAGCGCGGCGTTTTGAACTAGTAATTGGGATATGCGAAGCCCGCGCGCTGACTTCAATAGACAAACTATATGCAGAGTGTTTTGACGTTGCGATTAGCGTTTTCCCGGTACGCCCTATCGATATAGTCATGCTATTTATACGTCTTTGACACCGAGTGACCAAAGCCATGAGCGCCCCAAAAGCCAAGCTCCGTTCGGCCGCGTGGTTCGGCACCGCCGACAAGAACGGTTTCATGTACCGGAGCTGGATGAAAAACCAGGGCATTCCGGATCACGAATTCGCGGGCAAGCCGATCATCGGGATATGTAATACGTGGTCCGAACTAACGCCGTGCAATTCGCACTTTCGCAAACTCGCCGAGCATGTGAAGCGCGGCGTGTACGAAGCGGGCGGTTTTCCCGTCGAGTTTCCGGTGTTCTCCAACGGCGAGTCGAACCTGCGGCCCACCGCGATGTTCACGCGCAACCTCGCGAGCATGGACGTCGAGGAAGCGATACGCGGCAATCCCGTCGATGCGGTCGTGCTGCTCGTCGGCTGTGACAAGACGACGCCCGCGTTGCTCATGGGCGCGGCGAGTTGCGACGTGCCCGCGATCGTCGTCTCCGGCGGCCCGATGCTCAACGGCAAGCACCACGGGCGCGACATCGGCTCGGGCACGGTCGTGTGGCAACTCAGCGAGCAGGTGAAGGCGGGCAAGATTTCGATCCACGAGTTCATGTCGGCGGAAGCGGGCATGTCGCGCTCGACCGGCACCTGCAACACGATGGGCACCGCATCGACGATGGCGTGCATGGCCGAAGCGCTCGGCGTCACGCTGCCGCACAACGCCGCGATTCCGGCGGTCGACTCGCGTCGTTATGTGCTCGCGCATCTGTCGGGCATGCGCATCGTCGAGATGGCGCTCGAAGACTTGCGGTTGTCGAAGCTGCTCACGCGCGAGGCGTTCGAGAACGCGATTCGTGCAAACGCGGCGATCGGCGGATCGACGAATGCGGCGATTCACCTGAAGGCGATCGCGGGCCGCATCGGCGTGAAGCTCGAACTCGACGACTGGACGCGCATCGGTCGCGGCACGCCGACGCTTGTCGACCTGCAGCCTTCGGGACGCTTCCTGATGGAAGAGTTTTATTACGCGGGCGGCCTGCCTGCCGTGTTGCGGCGTCTCGGCGAGGCGAACCTGATTCCGCATCCGAATGCGCTCACGGCGAACGGCCACACGCTATGGGAGAACGTGAAGGACGCGCCGCTCTACAACGACGAGGTGATTCGCCCGCTCGACAAGCCGCTCGTGGCCGATGGCGGTCTGTGCGTGCTGCGCGGCAATCTCGCGCCGAACGGCGCGGTGCTGAAGCCATCGGCTGCGACGGCCGCGCTGCTGAAACATCGCGGCCGCGCGGTCGTGTTCGAGAACTTCGACGATTACAAGAGCCGTATCGCCGATCCCGATCTCGATGTCACGGCGGACTCCGTGCTCGTGATGAAGAACTGCGGCCCGAAGGGTTATCCGGGCATGGCGGAAGTCGGCAACATGGGCCTGCCGCCGAAGCTGCTCGCAGAAGGCGTGACGGACATGGTGCGCGTGTCGGATGCGCGCATGAGCGGCACGGCGTATGGCACCGTCGTTCTGCACGTCGCGCCTGAAGCGCGCGCGGGCGGGCCGCTCGCGATCGTGCGCGACGGCGACTGGATCGAACTCGATTGCGACAACGGCGTGCTACGCATCGACATCGGCGACGATGAAATCCGCGCGCGCCTCGATGCGTGGACAGCGGCGAAGACCGAGATTCCCGAGGATCGCACGGGTTATCGCAAGCTGTACGTGGAGCACGTGCTGCAAGCCGATGAAGGCTGCGACTTCGATTTTCTCGTCGGATGCCGTGGCGCGGACGTGCCGAAGCATTCGCATTGAGGCGCTAAGTGCGCGGCTTCCACGTGGCGATGGCGACGCCGAGCACGGCGACGCCCATCGCCCACCACGCGGCTTCCGGCAGCACTTCGCCGAGAAAGAAGTAGGACAGCACGGCGGCGGCGGGCGGCACGAAAAAGAACAGCGACGCCACTTGCGAGACCTTGCCCGCACGCGTCATCGCGAGCAGCAGCGTGATCGCGATCAGCGAATTGCCGATCACGAGATAGGCGAGCGTGGCGACGAGCGTCGGCGTCCAGTGCACTTGCGTGTGCTCGAAGAGCAACGCCATCGGCGCGCAGAACACAAAGCCGACGCTGTATTGCACGAGATTCGACGTCAGCGGATCTTGCGCGGTGCCGAGCCGCTTTTCATAGAGCATCGCGCCCGTGATGCCGATGAGCGCGCCGATCGCCAGCAACACCGGTCCGAGCGATGCCGCATGCAGCGGCCCGCGCGCGACGATCACGCCGGCCGCGCCCGCGAGCCCGAGCAGCAAGCCGATCCATCCGCGCATGCCGATTCGCTCGCCGACGAACTTCGGTGCGAGCACGCCGACGAGAATCGGTTGCAGGGACACGATGAGCGCGAGCACGGACGTCGCGATGCCCGCGGTCATAGACAGATAACTGAGCCCGAAGTACATCACCTGCACGAGAAAGCCGACGACGCCGAGATGCAGCCACGCGCGCGCGTTGCGCGGCCACTGCGGGCGTCTGATTGCGCAGACCGCGAGCAGCACGCCGACGCTCAACGCGAAGCGTATCGAGAGAAACGTGAGCGGCGAGGCGTAGTGCAGGCCGGTCTTCGCAATCGGAAAGCCGGCGGACCAGAGAAGCAGAAAGAGAATGGGGCCGCCGGTCGTGAGCCACCGGCGTTCGTTTTGCGTGCTGCCGTCTTCTTGCTGGTCGATGCGCGGCGCTTGCGCCATGTTTGCGTCCTCGTGCTCGTTTGCGTGCAGCGGAAGTACCCGATTGTAGTGTTCGGGACGATGCGGGCGAAGTGTGAGACATTCTCTTCTTCAAGCTTCATCGGTTCGTAAAACACGTGAGCCTGTCATGCCGAAGATCGACCTTGCCGCCGTGCCCGCGATGAAGGGTTCTGGATACCCGCCGCCCTTCGACGCGCCTTGCGCCGATCGCACTCGTCGGCGTCTCGGCGATGCGGCCGGTCTCAGCGATTTCGGCGTGAATCTGATGCACCTGCCGCCGGGCGGCTGGTCGAGTCAGCGTCATTGGCATTCGCATGAAGACGAGTTCGTTCAGGTGCTCGAAGGCGAGCTGGTGCTGATCGAAGACGGCGGCGAGACGACATTGCGCGCGGGCGATTGCGCGGCGTTTCCGAAGGGAACGGGAAACGGTCATCACATGATCAACCGGTCGGAGAGGATCGCGGTGTATCTCGAAGTCGGCAGCCGCGTGCAGGACGATCTTACGACCTGCTCCGATGTCGACATGATGAGCGCCAACGCCGATGGCCGCTTCGTGCATAAAGACGGCACGCCGATCGCGGGGTTCTAATCCGCGACATGCACCGCGACGTCGGCGGCGGCCAGACTTTCCGCGATCCACTCGGGCGGAGGGGCATCGGTGAAGAGTGCGTCGATCTGATCGAGATGCCCGAGCTTCACGAGCGCGGCGCGGCCGAACTTCGAATGATCGGCGACGAGAATCACCGTGCGCGACTGCTCGATGATCGCCTGCGCCACGCGCACTTCCGCGATATCGAAGTCTCTGAGCGTGCCGTCTTCCTCGATGCTCGAAATGCCGATGATCCCGAAGTCCACCTTGAACATGCGGATAAAGTCGACGGCCTGCTCGCCCACGACGCCCTTGTCGCGCGCGCGCACCTTTCCGCCCGCGACCATCAGTTCCGCGTCGGACTCATCCGCGAGAATGTTCGCCACGTTCAGGTTGTTCGTGATGACGCGCAGCCCCGTATGCTGGCGCAGCGCGCGCGCCACTTCCTCAGTGGTCGTGCCGAGGTTGATGAAGAGCGTCGCGTGATTCGGGATCTCGGCGGCGACCCGCTTCGCGATGCGCCGCTTCTCGTCGAGGAACATCTGCTGACGCGCCGTGTAGGCGGCGTTCTCGGAACTCGTCAGCGCGCTCGCGCCGCCGTGGTAGCGGCGCAGGAGATTGCGGTCGGATAACCAGTTGACGTCGCGTCGAATGGTCTGGGGCGTGACCTCGAATTGCGCCGCAAGGTCTTCAATGGTCGCGAAGCCGTCTCGGGCGACGCGCTCCAGCAGCGCGCGTTGCCTGCCGTTCAGTGCATGGTCGGATGTCATCGAGCTGCGCGAAATCGCAAATAAATGAAAATTATCGGATGCGCGCAGTGTACGGTCAAATCCGCCGATTGCAGCTTTTGCACGCGCCTGCGCGAGCGGGTCGCCATCTTTCCGTCGGCGCCGGCCGATGCTAGTATGGTTGCAAACGAATGTAAATATTCGTTTTCGAACATAATTTGAACCGGTTGTCCGGAGTGGCCGCATGAGCCAGCGACGTTTTATCCTTGCACTCGAATGAAAACGAACACGCCACCCGAGCGCGCGGCGCTCCTGCGCGAAACAGACCAGACGCCGCTCTTCGATGTCGTCGTGATCGGCGGCGGCGCGAGCGGTCTCGGCACGGCCGTCGACGCGGCGTCGCGCGGTTATCGGACCTTGCTTCTGGAAGCGCGCGATTTCGCGAAGGGCACGTCGAGCAAGGCCACCAAACTCGTGCACGGCGGCGTGCGCTATCTCGCGCAGGGCAATATCCCGCTCGTTCGCGAAGCGTTGCGAGAGCGCGGACTGCTCGCGCGCAACGCGTCGCATCTCGTACAGGCGCTCGGGTTCATCGTTCCGGCATATCGGCTCGGCGACAAGCTCATGTACGGCGCGGGGCTCAAGATCTACGACTGGCTCGCGGGCTCGCTGAATCTGCGGGCGAGCCGCAGCCTCGATCTCGCCGAAACCCGCGCGAAGTCGCCGATGCTCGCCGAATCCCTGCACGGTCACGCCTTGCGCGGCGGCACGCTCTATTTCGATGGTCAGTTCGACGACGCGCGTCTCGCCATCACGCTGATGCGCACGCTGTTCGATCTCGGCGGCGTGGCGCTGAACAATGCCGCGGTGCGCGGCGTCAGCTTCGATCGCGCGGCGGGGCGTCATCGGCTGGAAGTGGAGGACGTCGAAAGCGGCGGCAGGTTCGCGGTGAACGCGCGGTGCGTCGTCAACGCGACGGGCGTCTGGGTCGATTCGATCCGCGCGATGGCGGAGCCTGGCGCGCGCCCGATCGTCGCGCCGAGCCAGGGCGTTCACCTTACCTTGCCGGGCCGCTTCCTGCGCAGCGACAGCGCGATCCTCGTGCCCAAAACGAAGGACGGGCGCGTGCTGTTCATGGTGCCGTGGCACGGCCATGCGATCGTCGGCACGACGGACACGCCGCGCCACGATTTGCCGCTCGACCCGCGCGCGAGCGACGAGGATATCGACTTCATCCTCGCGACGGCTGCCGACTATCTGTCCGTCAGGCCGACGCGCGACGATGTCCTGAGCGTCTGGGCGGGGCTTCGTCCGCTCGTGAAGGCCGACGGCGCGGCGTCGACCGCGTCGTTGTCGCGCGAGCATACGATCGAAATGAACGCGACCGGCATGATCACCGTGACGGGCGGCAAGTGGACCACGTACCGTCTGATGGCGCAGCAGGTGATCGATCTCGCCGTGTCGAAGCAACTGCTGTCCGCCGCGCCGTGCCGCACCGCGTCGTTGCCGCTGCACGGATCGACGGCGGAGCAGCACGGCCACTACGGTTCCGATGCCGCGCTGATCGGGCGGCTGCCGGGTGCGCAGAACGTGCTGGTGAAGGCAAGCGGGCTGACCGAGGCGCAGACGCGCTTCGCGGTCCGCGCGGAACTCGCGCGTTGTGTCGAAGATGTGCTGGCGCGGCGCAATCGCGCGTTGTTTCTCGATGCCGCCGCCGCCCGCGAAGCCGCGCCCGAAGTCGCCAGAATCGTGGCCGAAGAACTCGGGCAAAGCGCGCGGTGGCAATCGGAAGAGGTCGCGCGTTTCGATGCTTTCGCGCGAACCTGGATGCTTTCATAGCGATTACTCGACGGCAAACCATTTCGCTTTCGCGCCGATATGTTCGTTTGCGCGCATAGCGAACGGCGCGCCCGCGTCGGTCTCGGGGAAACGCCTATACCCGATTTAACCGGCCATTACCTTTTGCGCGCAAGGCTTCCTACACTTGTTTCACGAGGAGGAGGCGCTCATGTCAAAGCTCATTCACACGATGATTCGCGTGCAGGACCTACAACGTTCGCTCGATTTCTACGAGAAGGCGTTCGGCCTCGGCGTCGCGCATCGGCTGGACTTTCCGGACTTCACGCTTGCCTATCTGCGCAACGACGAAACCCACGCCGAACTCGAACTCACCTGGAATAAGGGACGCGCCGAGCCTTATACGCACGGCGACGGTTACGGCCACGTCGCGGTGAGCGTGCCGGACGTGAAGGCGGAGCGTGAGCGTCTGATCGGCCTCGGTCTCACGCCCAACGACGTGCGCGAATTCAAGAACGACGACGGTTCGCTCATCGCGCGTTACTTCTTCATTCAGGACCCGGACGGCTACAAGATCGAAGTTCTCGAACGTCACGGGCATTACGAGTAGTCGCAGTTGCACCACGCGGGACCATATACATAACTAAGTTGCTGCAGTGCCCCACAAGGAGAGAGACATGCGAGACACGATCATTCCGATCGTCGCGCAGCGGCGCGCGCACGACGTTGAACATCATCACGAGCATGATGAAATCGCCGCGGCTCCACCGAAGATCGCGCTGACGCGACGGGAGTTCCTGCGCGGCACCGGCGTGCTGGTCGGCACCATCGCCGCGACGTCGATTTTTGCGAGCCTCGCGCCGAGCCGCGTGTGGGCGCTCGAAATGCAGGGCTTGAGCACGCATGAGGGTGAGGTGCTGCTGCAAGTCACGCGACAAATCTATCCGCACGCGACACTCGACGACGCCGTCTACGCGCTCGTCGTGAAGGACCTCGACGCCAAGGCGAAGGCCGATCCCGCCGCGCGTCAGCAACTCGCCGACGGCGTCGCGCAGCTCGACGCCAAAGCCGGCTCCGACTGGACCAAACGCGGCGCGATCGACAAGGCGGGGGACGTCGCCGCGCTCGCGGGCACGCCGTTCTTCAACACGGTCCGCAGCACCGCCGTCGTCTCCCTTTACAGCAACCCGCTGGCCTACGAGCACTTCGGCTACGGCGCGTCGAAGGGTGACGGCGGCTATCTCTATCAGGGCTTCAACAACCTGACCTGGCTGCCCGATCCGCCCGCGGCCGACAGCGGCCCGATTCCGAAAGACAGCTAACCCAATCGAGCGATCCGACGGAAAACGGAGGCAGACATGTATACGGACAACAAGGTGCAGTTCAGGCACAACGACGATCACGTCGTGGTGATCATCGGTTCCGGCGCGGGCGGCGGGACGCTCGCCAACGAACTCGCGCAGAAGGGCGTCGACGTGGTCGTGCTGGAGGCGGGCGCGATGCACACGCAGGGCGATTTCGCGACGGAAGAATGGAGCGCGTTCAAGCAGCTCTCGTGGCTCGACAATCGCACGACGTCGGGTACGTGGCGCGTCGCGAAGGACTTTCCGAACCTGCCCGCGTGGATCTGCAAGACCGTGGGCGGCACCACCGTTCACTGGGCCGGCGCGAGCCTGCGCATTCAGCCGCACGAGTTCAAGGCGAAGACGACTTACGGCGACGTGCAGGGCGCCAATCTGCTCGACTGGCCGGTCACGCGCGCGCAACTCGACCCGTACTACCATCGCGCCGAGAACAAGATGGGCGTGACGCGCACGAACGGCATGCCGGGTCTGCCGGGTAACAACAACTTCAAGGTGATGTCGGCGGGCGCGACGAAGATGGGCTACAAGGAGTGCAACACCGGCCACATGGCGATCAACAGCACGGTGCGCGACGATCGCACGCACTGCTTTCAGCGCGGTTTCTGCTTTCAGGGCTGCCGCACGGGCGCGAAGTGGTCGACGCTCTACACCGAACTGCCGCGCGCGCAGGCGACGGGCCGCATGGAATTGCGCCCGCAGTCGCACGTGGTGAAGATCGAGCACGATGCGCGCGGCAAGGCGACGGGCGTCGTCTATTACGACAAGGACGGCAAGCTGCAGCGGCAGAAGGCGCGCGTCGTCGCGGTGGCGGGCAATGCAATCGAGACGCCGCGCCTCCTGCTCAACTCGCATTCGAGCAAGTTCCCCGACGGCCTCGCGAACGGTTCGGGCCAGGTCGGCCGCAACTACATGCGGCATACCACGGGCTCGGTCTATGCTGTGTTCAACGACAAGGTCGAGATGTTCAAGGGCACGACGATGGCCGGCATCATCGAGGATGAATCCGTGTTCGATCCGAAGCGCGGCTTCGCGGGCGGCTATCACATGGAGACGCTTTCGCTCGGGTTGCCGTTCTATGCGGCGTTTCTCGATCCGGGCTCGTGGGGGCCGAACTTCGCGGCGGCGATGGATCAGTATCAGTACACGGCGGGCATGTGGATCGTCGGCGAGGACATGCCGCGCGAATCGAACCGCATCACGCTCAACACCGACGTGAAGGATCAGTATGGTTTGCCGGTGCCGAACGTCCACTTCGACGATCATCCGAACGACGAAGCGATGCGCCAGCACGCGTACAAGCAGGGCAGCGCGGTGTACGAAGCGGCGGGCGCGAAGGCGACGTATCTCGTGCCGCCGTATCCGTCCACGCACAATCTCGGGACGGCGCGCATGAGCGCGAAGGCCGACGACGGCGTCTGCAATTCGCACGGCCAGGCGCACGAAGTGTCGAACCTGTTTATCTCCGATGGCAGCCAGTTCACGACGGGCGCGGCGGAGAACCCGACGCTCACCATCGTCACGCTGGCGATCCGCCAGGCCGACTACATCGCCGGCCAGATGAAGCAGCGCAGGGTTTGAAGCGATTGCCGGCAGATGCGCGGCAGCGTAGTTTTTTGGGTTGGCCGTCGTGCGCGAGCATGACGGCCCGTTTCCTGGAGGCCAACGTCATGTGTCGGGTGTATATCAACGCCGATCCGATCTCCTATGAATCGCGCACGCGTTCGCTGCGCATTCATGGCGTGATCACCACGGTCCGGCTCGAAAATCTCTTCTGGGACGTGCTGCAGGAAATCGCCGGGCGCGAAAATCTGACGACCAGTCAGTTCGCGGTCAAGCTCTACGACGAACTGATCGCGCTGCGCGGCGAGGCGCCCACCAACTTCGCGTCGTTTCTGCGTGTGTGCTGTTTGCGCTATCTGTCGATGCGCGATGCGAAGCAGACGGAAGGCGAGGCGGCGGGCGCGGTGGCCTTGCGCGTGCTGAAGGCCGGCTAGCCCGATACGTTCCTGTCGTGATCGTGGCGGGACGAAGGCGCGCGGGGAGGAATTTTTCTCGCGATGCTATCGGCGTGCCTTTCTTCTTTCAGCCAAAGCGATGGTGACATCGGCCAAGCGCCGCCGGCCATTCGATTCAACATCTAGCATGCTGTTCGACCGACAACGAACGTGACGCCGTTTGCCACGGAGTTCCGAGCATGCTGTTTAATTCTTATTCGTTTCTTTTCGCGTTTCTTCCGGTGGTTTTCGTCGGCGCGTTTTTGTTCGGCCGTTACAGTCATCGACTCGCCGCCTTGTGGCTCGGGCTGGCGTCGCTTTGCTTTTATGCAATCTGGACGCCTCGCTTTCTCGTGCTCTTGCTGGGCTCGATCATGTTCAACTATGCCGCCGCATGGTGGATCGGCATGGAGAGCGAGAAAGCGAAAAGCGGCCACGCGAAGCTGGTTCTGATCGGCGCGATAACTTTCAATCTCGGCCTGCTGGGGTACTATAAATACGCGAACTTTCTTATCGATTCATCGAATCATTTTCTGGGGCTTAACCTTTCGGCCCTCGATATCATTTTGCCGCTGGGAATCTCGTTTTTCACGTTCACGCAGATAGCCTTTCTCGTGGATGTCTATCGCGGCGTCGCTCGCGAATATAACTTCATCAACTATCTCTTGTTCGTCACGTATTTCCCTCATCTGATCGCCGGGCCGGTGCTGCATCATAGTCAGATGATGCCGCAGTTCGGCAATCCAAAAACCTTCCGGATCAATCCGGAGAACATTTCCGCCGGGTTGACGGTTTTCGTGCTGGGCCTGGCGAAAAAAGTCCTGATTGCGGACACCCTCGCCAAAGGCGCGGTGCCGCTTTTCAGCGCGGCCAGCGCGGGCGTGCCGCTTACTTTCTTCGAAGCCTGGACGGGCGCGCTTGCCTACACGCTGCAGTTGTATTTCGATTTTTCCGGCTATTGCGATATGGCCGTGGGTATCTCTCTGCTTTTCAACGTCAAATTGCCGATCAACTTCGATTCGCCTTATAAGGCGGCCAGCATCATCGATTTCTGGCGGCGCTGGCACATGACGCTATCGGCGTTTCTGCGAGATTACTTATACATTCCGTTGGGCGGGAGCCGAAACTGCGGCACGTCGCGCCGCTACGTCAATCTGATGATAACGATGCTTCTGGGCGGCTTGTGGCACGGCGCAGGATGGACCTTCATCGCGTGGGGCGGACTGCATGGCGCGTATCTGATCGTGAACCACGGTTGGCGAGCCGTTTCCCCGCGCCTTGGAATCAAGGCCTCAAGCCGATTCGCGCGAATCGCCGGCGTCGCGTTGACATTCTTCGCTGTCGTGGTGGGATGGGTGTTTTTCAGAGCCGATAACTTTCAGACCGCGTGGAACATGCTTGCGGGCATGGCGGGATTTCATGGCGTTTCCATACCCGCTTCACTGGAAAAGCATGTGTCCGCCATCGCGGGTTCCGCCCTGCATTCGAGGATACGTTTCGATGGCTTTCTGCCGTCCGTCGGCGTGCCGTCGATCGTGTTCATCACGTTGCTCTTCGGCTTGGTTCTCGTGTGGGGTTTCCCGAACTTGCAGCGTCTGCTGGAAAGCTATAGATCGGCCGACCGTGCGCGAAGCATGCCGCTGGCATTCACGGGCATCTGGAACAGGATGTTGCCGCGTCGGGTCGATGCGACGCTGCTGGCCGCGAGCCTTTCCGCCTTGCTCTTTTTCGTCGTGGTTCTGGCTATTGGATCATCGGGTCCGTCGGAGTTTCTCTATTTCGAGTTCTGACCATGACGTATCTGAAAATCTTTGCGACTTCGCTGGCCATTATCGCGATCGCGTGGTTCTCAGTGGCTTTGATGCTCGCGCCCGCGCCGATCGCCGGAGAGTACTGGGTTCGGGAAATGACGGTCGTAAAACGGAGCATCGCGCTTCACTACAAAGGTCAGCGAAAGCTGATCGTAGCGGCTGGCTCGAACGTACTGTTCAGCGTGGACACGACGCAATTGAGCAAAGATCTCGGCATTCCTGTGCTGAATTACGGATTTCATGCGGGACTTGCGCTTGACGAGATTCTGGGCGAGGTGACTTCCGTTGCCGAGAACAACGACACCGTCATTCTCGCTCTGGAGCGGGAATACTATTGCGACGATGCAAACAAGGAAAGCGCCACATGGAGAGCGCGCAACGCCATAGCCTGGGATCACGAGCGCTGGCGGACGTGGTCGATATTCCGGCGGATCGACGCGATAACATCGATGGGTCCGGGACTTCTTTTCGAACTGGCGCAGGCACGGATTCGCGAGACGTGGTTTCCGAAATCCATCGAAGACCGGCTTCGCGCGTTTCACGATCAGGAAATCGTGACGAGATTTCTCGATGCGCCGCCGCCGACGGCATTCGCCTATTCCGCGTATCACCTCGATGGATTGGGCAATATGCAGCAGATCGATGGCTCGTATTACACCGGGCGTCCTGAATCGGCGGAGCAGGAAACCGAAGTGTGTCCGGATAGCTTTCTCGTTCTGAAAAGATTCGTCCGGGCGATGCACGACAAGGGCGTGGCGGTCTACTTCGCCAACACGCCATACGTGCAAACCAGCACGACGCGCGCGGACAGAGTAAAAGAGGCATCGAGGCAATTCGCCACCGCGATTTCGCCACTCGGAACCGTGCTCGACGAACGAAACCAGCTTCTATTCAAGCGCCAGATGTTTCTGAACACCGATCTCCACTTGAACACCGAAGGCAGAACTTTGAGAACCGGATTGCTCGAAGACTCGATAAGAAGCGATCCCGCATTAAAGCAATGGCTCAACTTGCGATAACAGCGACATAAACCGCAAGCAGCTATCGGCAGGTCATAACTTCCTTTCATTTCGGTCGACATCGAACGCGGGATTTCGCGGCGCCTCGGAAGCCCGCGAAGCGGGGGTATCTGCGAATTTTGCGCGTTGCTGGCACGATTTGCGTCACGCTGCTAGATTACCGTGCAACAGAATCGTTGATCGAGAGACTACGGTGACTGACAAATCCGCCTCCCCGCGTTCGCCTCTACCCGCTCTGATTCTCATCGCGGCCATCGTCGCCGTGCTGGTCGCGGCCTTTGCCTACACGGCGGGCTGGCTCACGCCGAATCGCCTTACGCCGGCGAAGATCGTCGGCAGCCTCGCGCCTCCCGGCGGCGCGGTGCCGGGCTTCAGGCGCAATCACGCGAAAGGAATCTGCTTTACCGGCGATTTCGAATCGAACGGCTCGGGCGCGGCGCTCTCCAAAGCGAAAATGTTCACGCCGGGCACCTATCCCGTCACGGGGCGCTTCAATCTCGCGACGCCCGACCCCAAAGCATCCGACGCAATGGCGCGCGTGCGCGGCCTGAGCCTGCGTATCGTGATGCCCGACGCAAGCGAGTGGCGCTCCGCGATGATCGATGCCCCGTTCTTCCCCGTCGCGACTCCGCAGGCGTTTTTCGACCTGCAACGCGCGCTCGCGAACAAGAGCGATCCCGAGTCGATGCAGAAGTTCGCCACCGCGCATCCGGAGATCGCCGCGTTCGGCGCGTGGGCCGGCGGCGCGCCGTGGACCGCCTCGTATGCGGACGAGCGCTACAACAGCCTCAACAGCTTCGTCTTCACGAACGCGGATGGACAGGATCAGACGGTGCGCTGGTCGTTCATTCCGGCTGCGAAGCCCGAGAACCTGACGCCGGACGAGTTGAAGCAGAAGGGCGCGAATTTTCTCGATGCCGAGATCACGCAGCGCGTGCAAAGCGCGCCGCAACGCTGGGCGATGGCCGTCACCGTCGCGAATCCGGGCGACCCGACCGCCGATCCGAGCAAGGCGTGGCCGGAAGACCGGCATACGGTGGAAGTGGGCACGCTCGTGGTGAAGACGATCGAGGCGGAGCCGGACGGCCCGTGCCGCGATCTCAACTTCGATCCGACCGTGCTGCCGTCGGGCATGCGCGTATCGGACGATCCGTTCCCCGCCGCGCGCTCGGCCGCGTATTCCGTGTCGTTCAATCGACGCACCGCCGAGGACAAGGATTATCCGCACACGCCCGCGCAAGGAGCCAAGCCATGAACGCGATCAACGAGCGGTTCTCGCCGCTGCAACGCGCCCTGCACTGGATCATGGCGATCTGCATTCTTGCGATGCTGTTCATCGGCGTCGGCATGGTGTCGACGGTGCGACCGGACTATCTGACGCTCGTGTCGATCCACAAGCCGCTCGGCATCGCGATACTCGTGCTCGCGTTGATTCGTCTCGCGGTGAGAATCACGCGCGGTGCGCCGCCGTTGCCCGCCAACATGCCCGAGCCGATGAAGCTCGCCGCGTATCTCTCGCACTATGCGTTCTACGCGTTGATGATCGCGTTGCCGCTGCTCGGCTACGGGATGTTGTCCGCGGCGGATTATCCGGTCGTGATATGCGGCTTGCGCTTGCCGTCGCTTCTGCCGCACAGCAATTCGTTGCACACGCTGCTCTGGAATGCGCACAGGTTTCTTGCGTTGTGCTTCTTCGCGCTGATCGTCGTGCATCTTGCTGCCGCGCTGTTTCATGCGCTCGTGCGGCGCGATGGCGTTTTTCACGCGATGGCGCCGTGGAAGTAGCCACGCTTGGGCCTCAAGGGCGCCGCTGCTGCACGACTTGAGCGAGCGCCCGCACGCCGGGCTCGATCAGCTCGGCGCGTATCGCTGAAAAGCCCATGCGAAAGCATCGCTGACCGTCGGCGGGATCGGCGAAGAACACGCTGCCCGGTTCGATGAGCACGCCGAGCGCTTGCGCGTCTTTCGCGAGGCGCGTCGCGTCGAGCCACGGCGGTCCTTCGACCCAGCACGACGCACCGCCTGTCACGTTCGACGCGCGCAACTCCGGCAGATGCGTGGCGAGCGCATCCATCAGCACTTCGGCGCGTTCCTTGTAGACGCGTCCGAGCTTGCGTAACAACGTGTCGTGATGCCCCAGCGCGAGAAAGGTCGCGAATGCGCGTTGGATGTATGCGGCCGGATGCCGGATCATCAATCGACGCAGTGCGCGCAATTCGCGTATCAACGTGCGCGGCGCGACGATATAACCGAGCCGCAAACCCGGCGCGAGCGTCTTCGACAACGAACCGATATACACAACGCGCTCCGCCGTATCCAGGCTCTTCAATGCCGGATGCGGCGTGCCCGAGAACGTGTTCTCGCTCTCGTAGTCATCTTCGACGACGATGAAATCGTGCTTCACCGATAGATCCAGCAATCTGCGCCGCCGCTCGATCGGCATGGTCACGGTCGTGGGGCATTGATGGCTTGGCGTGACGTACACGTAGTCGCAAGGCGCGATCACGCTTTCATCGTCGATTACAGCGCCGTCTTCATCCACTTCGAGCGGCACGATCTGCGCGCCGTGATGCTGGAAGATGTTGCGCGCGTCGGGATAGCCGGGGTTCTCCATGCCGACTTTCGTCTGCGTGCCGCACAACAGCGCGCCGATCAGATACAGCGCCTGCTGGCAGCCGTTCGTGACGACGATCTCTTCGGGCATCGCGAACACGCCACGGCGCGGCAGCACGCGCGTGCGTATCTGTTCGACCAGCGTCTCGTCGTCGCGCTCGATCAGATCGGGCGCCCAGTTGCGGATTTCCATCACCGATAAACCGTGCATGCAGCTCTCGCGCCAGTCGCTCGTCGGGAACAGCTCGGTGTCGAATTGCCCGTAAATGAAGGGATATTCGTAGCTTTGCCAGTTCGACGGCTTGACGATATTGCGCTGATGCGACGGCGCGTGTCTGATACGCGCGCTCCAGTCGGGATGCCCTTGCTGCGTCTCGATGCTCGGCGCATCCGCGATTCCCGTCGCGGTGAAGCTGCGCTGCAATTCGTCGGTTGCCGGATTCACGAAATGGCCGCTGCGCTCGCGCGACACGAGATAGCCTTCCTCGACCAGTTGCTGATAGGCGAGCACGACGGTATTGCGCGAAACGTTGAGTTGATCGGCGAGTTCGCGACTGGAAGGCAAGGCGGAATCGGGCGCGATATGGCCGCTCAGGATCGCGTTGACGATCATCTGGCGGATCTGGTTTTGCAGGCTCATTCCCGAGACCCGCGAGCGCTCGAAGAGCTGCGCCCAAAGCATCGCGGTTGGGCGGGTGGGCATGCACGTCTCCTGAATGTTCTATTGATCTTCAAATATAACGTGCGGGTTGCAACGCTTGCCAGCACGACCAAAAAAACCGCCGCGCCGATGCTTCGGCGCGGCGGCTATCGATTCTTCTCGCGAAGACGATCAGCCCACCGAAAACGCCATCTCCCGCCTCTGCCGCAACCCGAGCCACGCGGCCGACATCGCGCTGATGATCCCCGCTGCGAGGCAATATCCCGCGATCATCCACGGATCGCCGCCATTGCGCTGCAACAGCCACGTCGCAACGATCGGGCTGATGCCGCTCGCGAAAATGCCCGAGAACTGATACACGAACGAGATGCCCGAGTAGCGCACTTTCGCATCGAATAGCTCGGAGAAGAGCGCGGCTTCCGGACCATAGATCGATGCATAAACGACGCCCAACGGAATCACGACCGCGAGCCACGCGAGCATCGTATTGCCGCCGCTGTTCTTCATGAGCCAGAAGCCGAAGAACGCGGAAAGCCCGGTCGCGAGCGATCCCCAGAAGTAGATGCGCGCCCGTCCGATGCGATCCGAAAGCCGCCCGAAGAACGGAATCGTGAAGATCATCACGAATGCGGCGACCATCACGCCGAGCAGCGCATCCGTGCGTGGCAGATGCAGCGTTCCCGTGAGATACGAAATGGAGAACACGCCGAACACGTTGAAGAACACGCCATCGATGAATCGCGCGCCCATGCCCGCTATCGTGTTGCCGGGATACTTGGTGATCACGTCGACGATCGGCATGCGCGCCTCGCTGCCGGTCTTCTGAATGCGCGCGAACTCCGGCGTTTCCATCACGTTCAACCGGATATACATGCCGATGGCCACGAGCGCGAACGACAGGAAGAACGCGAGTCGCCAGCCCCACGCGAGAAACTGCGCGTCGGTCAAGGTGAGAGACAGCCCCGCGACGACACCCGACGAAAGACACAAGCCGAGCGCAAGACCGATCTGCGGAATGCTCGCGTAAAAACCGCGCTTGTTCTCGGGCGCGTATTCGAACGCCATGAGCACGGCGCCGCCCCATTCGCCGCCCAGACCGATGCCTTGCAGCACGCGCAGCAACAACAACAGCAATGGCGCCCAGATGCCGATTTGCGCATACGTGGGCACCATTCCGATCAACACCGTCGCGACGCCCATGATCGTCAGCGTCATCACGAGCATGCTCTTTCTGCCGACGCGATCGCCGAAATGACCGAAGATCACGCCGCCTAAAGGCCGGCTGAGAAAGCCGACGGCGAAGGTGCCATAAGCGAGCATCGTCGAGATGAGCGGATCGCCGCTCGGAAAATAAAGCTTGTTGAAGACGATGCCGGCGACCACGCCGTATAGAAAGAAGTCGTACCACTCGATCGTCGCGCCAATCAAGCTCGCGACGACCACCTTTCTCATTTGTTTGCCATCGGTTCGGGGCAGTGCGTTCATGGTTTGTCTCCGTGATGGGTGTGAGACTTGTGCTCAGTCTCTCTGGCCTGTATGGGCCGTTGGCTTTTCCACAACGACTTGCGGTGCGTCTTCTACGCGTGTGACCTGCTGATAGCGCTGGTCTTCGAGAATCATGTCGGCGGCTTTTTCCGCGATCATGATGACAGGCGCATTCGTGTTGCCCGATACGAGCTCCGGCATGATCGACGCATCGACCACGCGCAGGCGTCCGATGCCGCGCACCTTCAGACGTTCGTCGACGACCGCGAGCGCATCGCTGCCCATCTTGCACGTGCCCGCCGGGTGATAGATCGACTGGCTGAACTTGCGAGCGACGTCGAGCAGATCGGCGTCGGACCGGTACCCCGAACCGGGAATGAACTCCGACACGATGTGCTTGACCAGCGACGGCGCGGCCGCAATGCGCCGCGCTACTTTGATGCCGCCGATCACGACGGGATGATCGCGCTCGTCGGAAAGATAATTCGCGTGGATCGCGGGATATCGAAGCGGATCGTTCGAGCGAATCTCCACGCTGCCACGGCTATACGGGCGCAATTGACACACCGAAGACGTGAACGCCGAAAACGGATGCGCGCCCTGGCCGGGCTTATCGGCGGAAAGTGGTTGCATATGAAACTGGATGTCGGGACGCGCGACGTCCGGCGACGAGCGCGTGAAGATCACGACCTGGCTGGCCGCGAGCGTAAGCGGCCCGGTGCGCGAGATTGCATATTGCAGGCCGACGAGCGCTTTCTTGAGCGGACTGTTGACCTCGTCGTTCAACGTGCGCTCGCGCGTCTTGAAGACGAGCCGCACTTGCAGATGATCCTGCAAATTCCGGCCGACGCCCGGCAGTTCGTGCCTGACTTGCACGCCCGCATCGTTCAGCACGCTCGTAGGCCCCACACCCGAGTTCTGCAAGATCTGCGGTGAGCCGATCGCGCCGGCCGCGAGAATCACTTCGACGCGCGCACGAACCGTCTTCACGACGCCTTCATGCAGGTACTCGATGCCGGTCGCTTCCTTGCCGTTGAACAGCACCTTCCGTGTCTGCGCACGCGTCTCTACTACAAGATTGCGCCGGTCGCGCACCGGTTTGAGAAAGCCCTTCGCGGTGCTCCACCGAAGGCCCTTGTAGGCCGTCTGCTGAAAGTAACCGACGCCTTCCTGCGTCGCACCGTTGTAATCGGCGTTGAAGGGAATGCCGATTTCCTGCGCCGCCGCGATGAAGTGATCGGCGATCGGACGGCGCAAGCGCAGGTCCGATACCTTCAAAGGGCCGCCCGCACCGTGATATTCGCTCGCGCCGTGCTCCTGATCTTCCGATTTCCGGAAGTAGGGCAGCACGTCCTTGAAGCTCCATCCCGCGTTGCCGAGTTCGGCCCATCGATCGTAATCCTCGTGCTGACCGCGCACATAAAGCAGCCCGTTGAGCGAGCTGGAGCCGCCGAGCACCTTGCCGCGCGGCCAGTCGATGCTGCGCCCGGCAACGGCATTGTCCGGCTCCGTGCGATAGCACCAGTCGAGCTCGGGATCGTGCATCGTTTTGAAGTAGCCGACGGGAATATGAATCCACGGGCTCGTATCGCGGCCGCCCGCTTCGAGCAGCAGCACCGTGTTGGACGGGTCGGCGCTCAAACGGTTGGCGAGCACGCAACCTGCCGAGCCCGCACCGACGATGACGTAATCGACTTCCTGCTGCATGACGCCTGTCTCCTGAAGTCTTCTTTTGGAACGAATCGCTTCGTTTGCGTTTCGTTCAATGTGGAAGAAGCGGACAAGGAAGCCAAGAAAAAAGCGCGGAAGTTCGCGAAAGTGAAACGGAAACTGCGAAATCCGATTCAGAAGCAAGAGGGGATTCGGGTTGTCCCTGAGTCGCGAAATTTGATTCGGAAAACGAAGTAACGATGTTGCGATGCGTCAGAACGTGGCCGTGAGATCGGCGGCGGCTTCCTGCAAGCGCGGCACGAAGGTGAGCGCGCGCGACAAGGCCATGCGCGAGACCGGCCCATGCACGGCGATGGCCGCGATGCATTTGCCACGCGAATCGAACACCGGCACGGCGACGCACGCGATGCCGAGCACGAACTCTTCGTTGTCGACGGCAATGCCCTTGTGCGCGATGCGATCCAGTTCCGCTTCGAGCAGGTTTGGATCGTCGAACGTGTTGGGCGTGAAGCGTTCGAGGCGCATCGCGCGAATCAACGCGGCGCGGTCATCGCGAGGCATTGTCGAAAGAAGCAGCTTGCCGCTCGCGCTGCAATGCGCGGGAACGTGCGAGCCTGGCTTGAGTTCCAGCCGCAGCGCCCACGGCGATTCGCAGCGGTCGAGGTAGAGCACCTGCGTGTCGTGCAACGTGCCCAGGTTGCACGTTTCGCCCAGATCGGCGACGAGGCGCTCCAGAATCGCGTGACGCTGACGTCGCGCGCCGCTGTGCATCATCACGTCGACGCCAAGCCGTTCGAGGCGCGGACCGATCACGTAAGCGTTCTTCTGGCCCGGCTCGCGCGCGACGAAGCCGCCCGCTTCGAGCGATTGCAACATGCGATGCAGCGACGCCTTCGGTTGCTCGATGATGCCGGCGAGTTCCGCGAGCGACAGCGCGCCCTTCGCCGCGACCAGATGTTCGAGCACGCTGAATGCGCGCAGCGTGGGCGTGTCGGTGCGCGCGGCGCTATCGACGAGCGGCGTGCTTTCCGTCGATTCAGGCTGAACGAATGCGTCGGTATCGGCTCGCGTATCCATGATGCGCACTCACGCCGTGTGATGCCGCGCTGCCTGCGCCTGCACGCAAGTCACGGCGATCACGTGATAGATGTCGTCGGCGCTGCAGCCGCGCGACAGATCGTTGGCGGGCTTCGCAAGACCTTGCAGCAACGGCCCGATAGCCTTGGCGCCACCGATGCGCTCCGCGAGCTTGTAGCCGATGTTTCCCGCTTCGAGACTCGGGAAAATCAGCGTGTTCGCGTGCCCTTCGATTTGCGAGTGATGCACCTTGCGCATCGCAATTTCGGCGACGATCGCGGCGTCGAGCTGAACGTCGCCATCGATCGCGAGGCCGGGCCGCGCTTCCTTTACGCGCCGCGTCGCATCGATAACTTTATCGACGGCCGCATGATGCGCGCTTCCGCTCGTGGAAAACGACAGCATTGCGACACGCGCATCTTCCATCAGCAGACTGCGCGCGCTGTCGGCGGCGGCCATCGCGATTTCGGCGAGTTGCTCCGCATTCGGTTCGACCACGAGCGCGCAATCGGAAAAGACGAGACCGCCTTTCATCGTATGAAACGGTTCGCACAGCATCATTAGAAAGAAGCTGGAAACGAGTTTGAACGACGGACGAATGCCGATGATCTGAATCGCGTTGCGCACGACATCCGCCGTCGTGTTGACCGCGCCCGACACGGAGCCGTCGGCTTCGCCCATACGCACCATCAGGTTCGCGAAGCACAGCGGCTCGCGCACGGCGGCGCGCGCCTGATCGGGCGTCATGCCCTTCTTCTCGCGCAACGCAAAAAGCTCTTCTGCAAAGCGTTCGCCAAGCGACGATTCAGAAGGATCGATCACCTCGATGCCTTCGAGATCGATGCCCGCGTCATCCGCGACTCGATAAGCACGCGCTTTCGCGCCGACGAGTACGATGCGCGCGATGCCTTCCGCGTGGGCGCGTTGCGCCGCCTGAAGCACGCGCGCGTCTTCGGCTTCGGAGAGGACGATGCGCATCGGCAGGTCGCGAGCCTGATCGATGATGCGATGCATGGCTTTCATGGCGTGTTCTGGGTGGGTTCTTGGCGGTCGGTCGGAAAACGCCGCTCCCAAGGTGCGGAGCGGCGTGTGCAAGGACTTAAACGTAATCCTTGTACTTGTCGAGCATGCGCACCGGCTTCGCGAGCGCATCGCGGCGGAACGGATCGCCGAGCTCACGCGTACACATGATTTCGATGATCGTCGTCTTGCCGTGATTCATCTGCAGGTCGATGGCCTTCTTCAGTGCCGGTCCCACGTCCTCCAGCTTGTCGACGACAATGCCTTCCGCGCCCATCGCCTTCGCGATCTCGGCGAAGCTTTGATTGTCGAGTTCGCCCGCAACGAAGCGGCGGTTATAGAAGTCCACCTGATTCTTCTTCTCCGCGCCCCACTGGCGGTTATGGAACACGACAGCCGTTACCGGAATGTTATGACGCACGCACGTCATGGTTTCCATCAGGCTCATGCCCCACGCGCCATCGCCCGCATACGAAACGGCCGGACGATGCGGCGCCGCCACCTTCGCGCCGATAATCGTCGGGAACGCATAACCGCAGTTGCCCCAGCTCATCGCGGCAAAGAAGCTGCGCGGCTTGTTGAAACGCAGATAGCTGTTCGCCACCGAGTTGATGTTGCCGATGTCCGTCGACACCATCACGTCTTCCGGCATCGCCTTTTCAAGCTCGCGCAACACCTGACGCGGATGCAGATACTGACCGCCGCTGAAAGGCTTCTCGCTCTTCTGCTCTTCGATCATGTCGAGGCTGTACGCGTCGCGCTCGTGCGTCCAGTCGTCGAGTTCTTTTTCCCACGCGGCTTTTTCAGCGGCGATGGTCTTCGCGCGCGCATCCTTCGTCGCGTCGCAATCGAGCTTGCAGTCTGCGAGACGTTGCGTCAGCGCGATGGCGGTCGCCTTCGCATCGCCGCAAATGCCGACGGAAATTTTCTTCACGAGACCGAGCATCTTGTGATCCGCGTCGATCTGGATAACCTTCGCTTCCTTCGGCCAGTAGTCGAGACCGTGCTGCGGCAGCGTGCCGAACGGTCCGAGACGCGAGCCGAGCGCGATGACGACATCGGCCTGGCTGAGCAGCTTCATCGCAGCCTTCGAGCCCTGATAGCCGAGCGGGCCACACCACAGCGAATGATTCGCCGGGAACGAGTCGTTATGCAGATAGCTGTTGACGACCGGCGCGCCCAGACGCTCGGCGAGCGCCTTGCATTCCTCGATCGCATCCGACATCACCACGCCGCCGCCCGAGATGATGACGGGGAATTTGGCTTGCGCGAGCAGATGGGCCGCCTCATTCAGGCTCTGGTCGCCGCCGGGACCGCGATCGAGACGCTGCGGCTTCGGAATCTCGACCTTCACCTGACCATAGAAGTAGTCGCGCGGAATATTGAGTTGCGTCGGACCCATCTCCGACATCGCGCGGTCGAAGCAGCGCGCGGTGAATTCGGCCATGCGCGCCGGATGCGTGACGTGGCCTTGATACTTCGTGAATTCCTGGAACATCGGCAGTTGCTTCGCCTCCTGAAATCCGCCGAGGCCGATGCCCATCGTGCCGGCTTCCGGCGTGACGATCACGACGGGGCTATGCGCCCAGTACGCCGCCGCGATGGCCGTCACGCAATTGCTGATACCCGGGCCATTCTGACCAATCACGACACCGTGACGGCCCGACACGCGCGAATAACCGTCGGCCATATGGCCCGCGCCCTGTTCGTGCACGACGGGAATCAGGCGGATGCCGGCGGGCGCGAAGATGTCCATCGCGTCCATGAATGCCGAACCCATGATGCCGAACATCTCGGTCACGCCATTGGCGGCGAGCGTTTCGACAAATGCTTCGGACGGGGTCATCGCCTGCGGACCGCTCGGTGTCGCGCTGGCGGCGACGGTGGTCTTGGAAGGACGTGCTTGGTCGTGCTCGCTCATGAATGTCTCCGGGTAAAAATAAAACGGAACGTTGGGTTCCGGAATATGTATCGTGATGACATCCTAGGACGAGCGAATTTCGCCGTCAACCTATTTTTCAAATAAACGGAATGAAACGTCTCTAAAAAAATCGGAATTTTTTGGGCGGTGCGACGATCACGGATCGCTGCGAAGGCCCGTGCGGCGGCCTTCGTCGGGCAAATTCGGGGAAGAGCGGAGTTAGCTTGATGCGTTGCGATGGCGCGCCATGAGCGTCAGTCCATCGGATGTATCGATGAGCGTTGCGAGCTTCACGGCGGTTTCGCGCATCTGCGGAACGGCTTTTAGCAGATCGTTCAGGTCCGCGCGCGCGGTCGGCGCATGCGCGGCGAGGCAGGCGAGCGCGCGTCCGGTCGCGGCTTCGATGATAGGCACCGCGACCGCGACCATGCCCAGCACGAACTCCTCGTTATCGATGCCGATCCCGCGCGCGGCGAGCCGGTCGAGTTCGGCTTCCAGCAACGACCGGTCGGTCAGCGTGCGATTGGTTTTCTTCGTGAGCGCGAGGCGGCCGAGAATCTGGCGGCGCTCGGCGAGCGACATCTGGGAGAGAAACAGCTTGCCGCTTGCGGTGCAGTGCAGCGGCACGCGCATGCCGGCCTGCATGTGCAGACGCAGCGGCTCGGCCGTCTCGACGCGCTCTATATAAAGGACCGTATCGCCGTCGAGCGCGGTGAGATTGCAACTCTCGCCGATCACGTCGACGAGCGAGCGCAGGATCGACCGGCAGGCGCGCGTGAACGAGTTGTTCGCGAGCGTGGCGAGCGCAAGCTGGGCGGCGCGCGGTCCGAGCGCGATGCCGCGATCGGTGCCGCGCGAGTCGGGCATGTGGGTGACATAGCCTTGCGCTTCGAGCGAATCGATCAGTCGGAGCAGTGTGGCCTTGGGAATGCGCACGCGCGCCGCAAGCTGCGACAGCGTGTACGCGTGGCCAGCGGCGGCCAGTTGTTCGAGCACGGCAAGCGGACGAAGTGTCCGCGCTTCATCGCCGGCATGCTCGGCGGGTTCGAGTTGTGTGACGTCGCGCATGAATCGGAAACGGAACGTGTGGTTTCGGATTACGGGTACTTTACGCCGATACGTCGCGACGACGCCACAATTTTCGGAACGATCGGTTGCGATTTTATTCTGAATGCGAAAAGGAAAGCGCCGCTCAGAACGTCTTGCCCAGTTCCGCGGCGGCTTCTTTCAGGCGCGGCACCATTTCCAGCGCGCGGGAAAGCGGGGTGCGCGACACCGGCGCATGCACGGCGATCGCCGCGATGCATGTGCCGTGCACATCGGCGATCGGCGCGGCGGCGCACACGATTCCCTGCACGAACTCCTCGTTGTCGATCGCCACGCCCTTCTTCGAGATGCGATCGAGTTCCGCCTCCAGCATCTCCGTATCGGTGATGGTGTTGGCCGTGTATCGCTCAAGCTTCATCGCGCGCACGAGCGCGTTGCGTTCCTCGCGCGGCTGCAAGGCAAGCAGCAGTTTGCCGCTCGCGCTGCACCACACGGGCACATGCGAGCCGGGCTTCAGGTCGAGCCGCAGCGGCCACGGCGCTTCCACGCGATCCAGATACAGGACTTCGTTTTCGTGCAGCATCGTCAGATTGCAGGTCTCGCCGAGATCGGAGACGAGCCGCGTGAGAATCGCGTGACGCAGGCGGCGCGCGCCCGCGTGCGTCATCACGTTGAGGCCCAGTTGCGCGAGGCGCGGGCCGACGACGTATGCGTTCCGGTCGCCGGGCTCGCGGATCACGAGCCCGCCCGCTTCGAGCGACGCGAGCATGCGGTGCAGCGAAGGCTTCGGCATGCTCATGTCATCGGCCATATCGGTGAGCGATACGGGAGTGCCCGCCTGGACCAGATATTCGAGCAGCGCGAAGGCGCGCAGCGTGGGCGTGTCGGGCTTGTCCATCAGCATGATTTCCAGGTGAATTCGTTCGACATTATTTTAAATGAGGTGCGGATTCTCGCCCCATAGGTCGTTTGGCTAAAAATAAACGAAATGATTTGTTCCGAAAAAGAATCGTTGATATGCTGAGCGCTCTGCTATGGGAGACGAAGCATGATGCGCGACACATGGTTGGCCGAGCCGGATCGAAAAGTGTCCGTGCGTACGCTTTTCGGTATCGATACGGATCTGCAGGCGCCGGCATTCAGCACACGTGACGCGCACGTTCCGGAAATCGACGAGGCGTACCGGTTCAATCCCGAGGTCACGCTGGCGATTCTCGCTGGCTTCGCGTTCAACCGGCGTGTGATGGTGCAGGGCCTGCACGGAACCGGCAAGTCGACGCACATCGAACAGGTCGCGGCGCGGCTGAACTGGCCGTGCATGCGGGTGAATCTCGACGGCCACGTTAGCCGGCTCGATCTGGTCGGCAAGGACGCGATCGTCGTGCGCGACGACGTGCAGATCACCGAGTTTCAGGAAGGCATCGTGCCGTGGGCGCTGCAACGCCCGGTTGCGCTCGTGTTCGACGAATACGACGCGGGCCGTCCCGACGTGATGTTCGTGATTCAACGCATTCTGGAACGCGACGGCAGTTTTACGTTGCTCGATCAGAACCGCGTGATTCAGCCGCATCGCTTTTTTCGTCTTTTCGCGACCACGAACACGATCGGCCTCGGTAATCTGAACGGCATGTATCACGGCACGCAAATGTTGAATCACGCGCAGATCGATCGCTGGAATGTCGTCGCGACGCTCAATTATTTGTCGCGCGAGGAAGAGGCGCGCATCGTGCTCGCGCGCGTGCCGCAACTCGATAATGACGCGGGCCGCGCGCTCGTCGATTCGATGGTGAGCATGGCCGGACTCACGCGGCGCGGCTTCGAGGCGGGCGACCTGTCCACGCTGATGTCGCCGCGAACCGTCATCAGCTGGGCCGAGAACTGCGAAGTGTTCCACGATACGAAGCTCGCGCTGCGTCTCACTTTCCTGAACAAATGCGACGAAGCGGAACGCCCGATCGTCGCGGAATATTTTCAGCGTGCGTTCGGCGAGGAACTGGATACGCCCTCGCAGTGGCACGACGAGTCGGCGAGATGAACGACTCGCGTGAACTCGCGCGACGCGATGCGCTTTGCGCCGCCGCCGTGCGCGCGTTGACGGGCGACGACGCGTTGCATTATCGAGGCGGCAAACTGTATCGGCACCTGAGGCCGGTGCCCTTGCATGCGCCGCACTTGCGCGGTGAGCGCAGAGACGAGGAAGACCTCGATTCGACGCGCGGCGCGGCCGATGCGTCGGCGTTGCGCATCGCGTATTCGGACGCCGCGTTGCATCGGGAGTTGACACCCGCCGATCCTGTCGCGCGAATGGTCTTCGACATGCTCGAACAGTTGCGCTGCGAAACGCGCGCGCCTTCAGGCATGGAAGGCGTGAGGCGCAATGTGCAGCATCGCTTCGACGCGTGGGCGCTCGCATGTTATGCGTCGGGCACACTCGATAGCGACATCGGCTTGTTGATCTACACCGTCGCGCAAATGGCTGAGTCGCGTCTTTCGGGCCGCGCCGTGCTCGAAGAAACCGAAGGGCTCATCGAAGCGACGCGCGCGGCGCTCGCGCCATCGCTCGGCAATGCGCTTGCCGGAATGCGCCGCCATTGCCACGACCAGCACGAATACGCGGTCCATGCGCTGGATATCGCGCGACGGATAGGCGAAATGGTGCATGACGTGCGCCACGGACTTGTCGAAAGCGATTCGTCCGGCGACAAGGAAGAAGCCGCGCGCACCATGCTCGGCACGTGGTTCGATATCGACGATGAAGAAGGCGACGTCGAACGGCTTGCGCTGACCGCGAGCAGCGACAGCAGCAGCGCGCGCGAGGCGACGGGCGCGGATTATCGTGTGTTCACCACACGCTACGACAAGACCATTCGCCCCTCGACGCTGATCCGCGCGGCGATGCTGCGCGAATATCGCGAACGGCTGGACGATCTGATCGCCGCGCGGCATATCAACGTCCCGCGTCTCGCGCGCATGTTGCAGGCTTCGATCACCGTGCCGCGCCGCGATGGCTGGTCGTTCGGCGAGGAAGAAGGGCGCATCGACGGGCGTCGGCTCGCGCAAGTGGTGGCATCGCCGAATGAGCGGCGTGTGTTCAGGCGCGAGCGCGAACGTCCGCATGCGGACTGCGCGGTGAGCTTTCTCATCGACTGCTCGGGGTCGATGAAGGCGAGCATCGCGCCGGTCGCGGTGATGATCGACGTGCTCGTGCGCGCGCTCGGCATGGCGGGCGTCACGACGGAAGTGCTCGGTTTCACGACCGGCGCATGGAACGGCGGGCGCGCGAAGCTAGACTGGCTCGCGAAGGGCAGGCCGAAGCATCCGGGCCGGCTCAACGAAGCCTGCAACATGATCTTCAAGGAAGGCGATGCAAGCTGGCGCGCCGCGCGAAGCGATATCGCGGCACTGTTCAAGGCGGATCTGTTCCGCGAAGGTATCGATGGCGAGGCTGTGGATTGGGCGTGTTCGCGGCTCGTTGCACGCGATGAAGCGCGTCGCATCCTCGTCGTCATCTCCGATGGCAGCCCGATGGACAGCGCCACCGCGCAAGCCAACGATCCGGACTATCTGGACCGGCACTTGAGAGAAGTAGTCGGGAAGCACGAAGCATCGCGAGCGGTGGAAGTGCTTGGGCTTGGCGTCGGGCTCGATCTGAGCACGTACTACCGGCATCACTTCGCGGTCAATCTGGACGTGCCGCCGGATATGACGCTATTCGCGAAGCTCGCCGCATGGCTCGGCGCGCGGCGCAGAAGCGGCGCTGCTTAGCGCGCGACGTAAGGCGTCGATGGCGTCGGGTTCGAATAGGCCGATGAAGACGATCCCGGTTTCGACGACATCGCGACATGGCGTGATATGCCAGCGCTTGCCGACGACATGAATCTCCGCGCACGTCCCATCCAGAAGTCGCACGAAGCCCTTCGCGCGTAAGAGCCGGGCGCTGAATGACGCGCATGCGGCTTTGAGCGAGCGCCGGTCGAAACGATCGTCGGACCGAAAGGTAAAGCTCTGCAGATCGGCCGGAAGATGACTCGAAGGCATGAACGTCATCGGTGCTAGCCGTTCGCGCAAAGACGGTTCATCGCCGAAAAAAAGCACATTGGGGACGCTGCCCCGATCGCCTTCGAACACGATGCGCGTATGTGCAATGTTCATCACGCGTGCTTGCGCGGCGCGTGCTTCGTCGCTGCGAAGAAGATCGGTCCTGGTCAGCACGATCGAAGTCGCGCCTTCGATCTGCTGCCGCGCGATATCGCCGATATAGACATCGGCGAGCGTCTCTCCGATGCTTTGCGCATCCACCGCGACGACGATGCCCTGCAGCCGAAACGCACGATCGAGCATGCCGACCTGCGCGATGCGCACCGGGTCCGATACGCCGCTCGCCTCGATCACGAGCAAGTCGGGCCGCACATCGCGCGCGCCGATCTCGATCAGCGTCTCCATCAGCTTGCCGCCGATCGAACAGCAGACGCAGCCGTTCTCCAGCCCGATCACATCGTCGCTGCGTTCGCGAATCAGCGCTGCATCGATATTGATCGAGCCGAAATCGTTGACGAGCACCGTCACGCGACGGCCTTCGGTGTTGGTCAGAAGCGCGTTGATCATCGTCGTCTTGCCGGCGCCGAGATAGCCGCCGATGACGACGAGCGGTATAGGCGTCATCATGCGGGCGCCCGATATGCGCGGCCGCCGAGAATGGTGCCCCACACGCGCAACTGCCCGAGGCGTTCGGCGGGAACCTCGTTGGGATCTTCATCCAGCACCGCGAAGTCCGCGAACTTGCCCACTTCGATGCTGCCGATCACATCGTCCATGCCGATCGTGCGGGCCGCGCCGAGCGTGATTGCGTTGAGCGCTACGGGAACGCTCAAACGCTCCGCTTCGCCCAATATGCGGCCCGATGCGGTTTGACGTTGCACCGCGCACCACGCGGTAAAAAGCGGATTGAGCTGCGTGATCGGCGCATCCGAATGCAGGCCGAACGTGATGCCGAGTTCGTCGGCGGTGGCCGCGGCATTCATGCGATGCGCGCGGTCGGCGCCCATCGTCTGCGCGTAGTGCGCGTCGCCCCAATAGTAGATGTGGTTCGAGAAGAAGTTCACGCACATGCCGAGCCCGGCGGCGCGTTCGAGTTGCCTTCTGTCGGCCATTTGACAGTGCTGCAACGTATGCCGATGATGCGGTCGCGGATGCCGCGTCAGGATAGTTTCGATTGCATCTAATACGAGTTCGGTGGCTTCGTCGCCATTCGTGTGGATGTGCAGTTGCAGCCCCGCGAGATGGAAGGGCAGGAAGGTGTCGACGAACTGCGCGGGCGGAATCAGCCATAAGCCGTTGGGCCGCCCGTTCACGTATCCCGGCCAGCGCAGGCGCGCGGTGAAGCCCTGTATCGAGCCATCGACGATGAACTTGACCGGGCCGAACCGCAGCTTGTCCGAGTTGAGCTGTATGGCTTCGAGCACACGCGATGGACCGCCTTCAGGATTGCGCTGCGGCCCGAACGCGGGCACGAGGCGAATCGGGAAGCGCTCATCGCGCGTCACTTCCACGAGATTGCGCATGCCTTTGTCGGACAGATCATTCAGCAAATCGGTGGCCGTCGTGACGCCCGCGAGTTGCGCCACCTTGCCGAAATCGCGAATGGCGTCGGGGTTGTCGCTCGCCGAAAGCGAAAGCTTCGCGCCGATCACGCGATACACCGGGAACATCGCCGCGAATTCCTGCAACTCGCCCGTGAGCTTTCCGTTCTCGTCCCTGACGATGCCGTCGACGTCAGTGTCTTCGTCGATGCCGGCGAGCGCGAGCATCGGCGAATTCACGTTCATCAGATGCACGCTCGCATGCAGGATGGCGATGGGGCGCGTCGCCGACACACGATCGAGTTGCGACACCGTGAGGCGCTCGCTGCCGAAGAAGATCGGATCGAAGCCCCATGCAAGCAGCGGCGCGTTGGCGTCGTCCAGCTTGCCCTCCGCTTCGCGCAATCGCTCGATGACTGCTTCGAGCGATTGCAGCGCTGGCCAGCGCGTGCCATCGGGTCCGCGACGCTCGTAGTAGCCGATGTACACCGCGCTCCACATCGCGCCTTCCATCAGATGCGAGTGGCCTTCGACGAGACCGGGCATCAGCACCTTGTCGCTGAAGGTCGTGTCCGGTTCGGCGTCGGTCCATTGGCGAATGTCGTCGAGCGTGCCGACCGAGAGAATCTTGCCGTCGCGGATCGCGACGTGTGTCGCGACGGGCTGGCGTGGATTCATCGTCAATATTCTGCGGGCGACGAGCACTTTCACTGCGTTGTTGTCGGTGTGAGTCATGAGTCGTTCGAGTGGATCAACTCGGCGTGAACGTGCTTGCGGCCCGCGCCGGGATTGGCGAGGAACACGACGAGAACATTCACCGCGAGACAGATGAGGCCGATATTCAGTCCGGCGATATCGACATGGAAGACATACAGGACGACCGCGAGGATCTGCCCGACGAGAAGCCCCGATGCGATCGCCCGAGCGCCCACGCGCAAACCCAGCACGATCGCGATGACGCCCGGAAAATACTGCGTCACGCCGTAATACGTCATGTTGATGAGCGTGAGCATGAGATTGGGCGTGGCGAGCGTCATGCCAATGGAGAGCATCAGGTAAAGCCCGATCACCACTTTGGCGCCGGTCTTCTGACGCGTCTCGGGCATGTTCGGCAGCAGATTGCGCGTGACGACCGGCCCTATCGCGAGACAGATGCCCGCGAGCACCAGCAGGCCCGAAAGCGACGCGCCGGCCGCGACCAGACCGACGAGCCACGGCGGCAGCAGATGCACGACAGCGGTGAAGAACGCCTCGTTGGGCGACGCGAGCGGCACGTTCTGCGCGATCGCGTAATACGACGCGACCACGAGGAACGGGTACATCAACATGTAGAGCGGCATCACGATTTGCGAGCGGCGTATCGTGTTCGCGCTTTTCGCGGTGAAGAAGTTCTGAATCGCGAAGGGCATCACGTAGAAGCCGAGCGACTGGAAGAGCATCGTGCTCATCGAGAAGGTGAGCTGATGCGCGTCCATTGCGTTCGATACGTGCTGGCTCGCGGCCCTGAACACCGGCTCGACGCCCGCTCCCCAGGCCACGGCGACGCCCGTGATCACGATCGCGGCGACCATCAGGATGTCCTTCAGAATCGCGATATACGCCGATGCCCGCACGCCGGCGATCGCGATATACGTGAAGGCGAGCAGCGCGGAAATGAGGATGAGGATTACCGGATTCAGGTTCCAGCCGAGACCCTTGAGCGCGGCAACGAGCCCGGTGAACTGCAACTGGCCCCACGGCAGCAGAAAGATCAGCGCCGAAATCGCGACGATCAATTCGAGCGCGCGGCTGGAGAAATGCCCCTTGAAAAGATCGGGCAGGGTGATGGCGTTATAGCGTTTGCCCGCCTCCCAGATTTTCGGGCCGACGAAATAGCCGATCGGATAGGCAAGCAGGATATAGCCGAGAAACCACACGCCATACGTCGGCCCTTTCGCATAGATGCCGCCGGGGAAGCCGACCATCGTGCCGATGCTGTAGATCTCGCCGGCCGCAAGAAAGAACACGAGCCAGGCGCCGAACTGACGCGACGCGACGAAGAAGTCGTGCACGCTTTGCGAGCCGCGCCCCTTGCCGGCGCGCAGCGCGAGCCACAGGGAAAGCGCGATGAAGCCCAGAAATACCGTGGAAGCCATGCCGATGTCTCCTTATGCGCCGCGCGCGTCGAGCTGTTCCGTTTTTTTGTCGAACAGCATCCAGCAAAGCTGTAGACAAACCGAGGTCAGCACGAACCAGCCGAATATCCACGCATAAATAAACGGAACGCCGAGCACGTAAAAATCGTTGGACGCGGCCCACGGCAACAATCCGACGACGCCGACAAAAGGCAAACCGAGTCCGATGAAGAGCTTCAGCATGGTTCACTCCGTATGACGATTGGCCCGCGCGAGGCACACCGTGCGCGAGTGAGAGAGGGTTGCGCCCAGTATGACCAGACAAAAAGTGCGGGTCGTAGTGCCAGAGCGGACCAATCGCTAGGGCCAGCGGCGTGCTGCAATCGAAGTTTTATGAACCAACGGCCGAAAACGCGGCGGCGCGGCGCCCTGGCACTAACGATGGTTTCGGCGTGGCACTAAGCGGCGCGTGAAGTTCGGTGCAGTATGAAAGTACTTTCCAAGGAGTCATCGGTGGCTACTCTCGACTACGTTGCGCCAGCCTTTCGTGGCGCGTGCGCCCCATACGATCCGCTCTACGATCCGCTCGTTTCGCCCATCGCCCGCCAGCCGATGGATTACGCGCCCACTTACTGGGTCGCGACCGCGGGCGAGCCGCCCGAAGACGACGGCCCCTTGCCCGGCGATGCCGATGTCGACGTGCTGATCGTCGGCGCGGGATTCACCGGCCTCTCCACCGCGCTCTTTCTGGCGCGCGAACATGGCATCCGCGCGACCATCGTCGATGCGAATCGCAGTGCGTGGGGTTGCACGAGCCGCAACGGAGGGCAAGGGCAGAACGCGAGCGGCCGGCTTTATCGCTCGCAATGGATCGAGCGCTGGGGCAAGCAGACAGCGCTCCGGCTCGATGCCGAAATCCGCGAAGGTTTCGACACGTTCAAGCATTTGATCGGCGAGTTCGCGTGCGATCCGCAGCCGGGCGGGCATCTTTACATCGCGCATCGCGCCCGCAAGATGGACTTTCTCGCGAACGAATGCAAGGTTATGCGCGATGTGTTCGGCTACGACGCGCGCATGCTGAGCGCGAAGGAAGTCGCGCAATCGTATGTCGACGATCGCGAGAATTGCGGCGCGTTGCTGGAGCCCGATGGCATCGGCGTGCATCCGCTCAAGCTCGCGTTCGGTTATTTGCGCATGGCGCGCTCGCTTGGCGTGAAGGTGCATCCCGGCACGCCGGTCCTGAATGTCGAGACGATTCGCGGCGTGCATCATGTACGCACGCCGCGTGGCGTGATTCGCGCGAAGGCCATTGCCTTCGCAACCGGCGGTTATACGCGCAACGACATGCATCGCGCGTTGTCCGCGAAGATCATGCCGATTCTCTCGAACTCGCTCGTCACGCGGCCCCTCACGGAGGACGAGCTTGCATCGACCAATTTCCGCTCGCGTCAGGTCATCACCGATACGCGCACGCTGCGCTTCTACTATCGCCTGTTGCCGGATAACCGCGTGCAGATCGGCAGCCGCAGCGCGATCACCGGCGCGGATGCCGCGAACCCCCGGCACATGGATGTGCTGATCGAGGGTCTGCATCGCAAGTTTCCGACGCTCAAGGGCATTCGCATCGATTACTCGTGGTGGGGCTGGGTCGATGTGAGTCACGACATGATGCCGCGCGTCGCGCAACCCGATCCGCAGCAAAGCATCTTCTATGCGGTCGGTTATGGCGGCAACGGCGTGGCATTTTCCGCGCACGCGGGGCGGCGCATGGCCGAGCGTGTCGCGGGCAAATGGCAGGCGAGCCGCGACGATCTGCCGATCTACGACTCGGCCCTCGAATATCCGAACGTGATGGGCATGGTGAAGTGGAAAGGCTTCGCGCCGTTCCGTCGCGTCGGTCAACGATTTCTGTATCACAAGTATCTGGCGCAGGACGAGAAGCGCTGATCCCTTTCCCCTTTCCCCTTTCGCAACGCACTGAAAACATCGACACATGAGCACTCAAACGAATCACGACTATGTCCGCTTGCTGGAGACATTCAACGATGCATGGAATCGCCACGATATCGATGCATTGATGAACTGCATGGCGGAAGAATGCGTCTTTCACGGCGTGGCCGGACCCGATGCGCTGGGCCGCACGTTCAAGGGCCGCGAGCAAGTGCGCAAGGGCTTCACGCTCGCATGGGAAACGTTCCCCGACGCATCGTGGAACGACGGCGAGCACTTCGTGAGCGGCGAGCGCGGCGTATCGGAATCGACGTTTCGCGGCACGAAGGCGGACGGCTCGCGTATCGAGGCGCGCATGGTGGACGTCTTCACGTTCAGCGACGGCAGGATCGCGGTGAAGAACGCCTATCGCAAGGATCGTCCGGCGCTTTGACGAACGGCGGGGACCGGCATCGCATGACTGTATGAAACGCGTCGACTCGCCGGCCAAGAACCGGCGGGCGAGCGCCGAATCGACACAAGCAAATCAGGAGACGACGACATGCAATCGGGTACGGAACAAAGCGACCTCAAGTGTGGCCTCAAGCAGCGCCACATGACGATGATCGCGTTAGGCGGCGTCATAGGCGCCGGACTTTTCGTCGGTAGCGGTGTGGTGATCCAGCAGGCCGGACCCGCCGCGATTCTTTCGTTTCTCATCACAGGCGGCCTCGTTGTCCTCGTCATGCGCATGCTCGGCGAGATGGCCTGCGCGATGCCCGCCGTCGGCTCGTTCTACGAATATGCACGCCTGGCCTTCTCGACGCAGCGCGGGCCGGGCCGACTCGCCGGCTTTCTCACGGGCTGGATGTACTGGTATTTCTGGGTCATCGTGATCGCGCTCGAAGCGGTCGCGGGCGCGAAGCTCGTACAGTTCTGGATACCGGATGTGCCTGCATGGATCATCAGCCTCGTGCTGCTCGTCGTGCTCACGCTGACCAATCTCATCTCGGTCGGCAGCTATGGCGAGTTCGAGTTCTGGTTCTCGTCGATCAAGGTCGGCGCGATCATCGTGTTCCTGTTTCTCGGCGGCCTGTATGTCTGCGGCTTGTGGCCCGCGTCGATGCACACGACCGATGTCGCCACGACTTTCCTCGGCCACGGCGGCTTCATGCCCAACGGCATCGGACCGGTAATGACAGGCGCGGTCGCGGCGACAGGCTTCTACTTCGGCGCGGAGATCGTCACGATCGCGGCGGCCGAAGCGAAGGAGCCTGCGAAGGCCGTCGCCAAAGCGACCAATTCGGTCATCACGCGCGTGCTCGTGTTCTATGTCGGCTCGGTGGCGCTCGTCGTGGCGCTGGTGCCGTGGAATTCGCATCAGATGGCGACGCCTTACGTCAGCGCGCTCGACGTGATGGGCATGCCCGCGGCCGCCAACGTGATGAACGCGATCGTGCTCACCGCGGTGCTGTCCGCGCTCAACTCGGGCCTCTACGCGGCATCGCGGATGCTGTTCGCGTTGACGCGTCACGGCGATGCGCCGCTCGGACTCGCGAAGGTCAACAAGCGCGGCGTGCCCACGCGCGCCATTCTGCTTGGCACGGTGTTCGGCTATGTGTCGGTGGTGATGTCGTATGTATCGCCGGATACCGTGTTCGCGTTCCTCGTCAATTCGTATGGCACGGTCGCGATCTTCGTGTACTTGCTGATCGCGTTCTCACAACTGCGCTTGCGCGGCCGCATGACGAGCTTCGAGGTGAGCGACCTGCGCGTGCGCATGTGGGGATTTCCCTATCTCACGTGGCTGGCCATCATCGGCATGTTGGCGATTCTCGTCGCGATGGCCTTCATCCCCGATCAACGCAGGCCATTGTGGCTTGGCGTCGCGAGTCTCGGCATTCTGATCGTCGCGTATGTCGTGTTCAAGCGCGGCCGCAAGGAAGCCGAGGTCGAAGTCGAAGAGCAGGATCATTCGTCGCAGCGTCTGCAAACAGTCGAACGATAAGCACTGAAACGAAGGCCGGTTTGCTGCATCGCAAACCGGCTTTTATTCTCTGAACGTCTTGGCGGTTTCTTCCGCGGTGCGGCGCAGATCGGGCTCGAACGCGAGAAGCTGATCGAGCGCCACGCGGCCGACCGGCGCCTGAATCGCAATCGCCGCGCACGCGCGATTCCGGTCGAGCATCACCGGCACCGCGATCGCAACGAGTCCCTGCAAATGCTCCTGATTGTTGATGGCGAGCATGCGGCGGCGCGTCAATGCAAGCTCCTTGCGCAGTGCATCGCGATCGGTGATCGTGCGCTCCGAATACGAACGCAGCGGCAGCCGTTCGATCATGCGCTCGCGCCGCTCCTTCGGCAGAAAGCTCAGCAACAGCTTGCCGCTCGCGGAGCAATGCAGCGGCACATGCGAGCCCGGCTGCAAATGCATGCGCAAAGGCCATCCCGTTTCGACGCGATCCACGTAGACGACGTCATTGCCCGCGAGCATCGTCAAATTGCAGGTTTCGCCCACGCGCACGACGAGTTGTTCCAGCAGCGCATGACGCGCCGCAGCGGGACCCGCGTGCATCAGCACGTTGATGGCGAGCGTGCGCACGCGCGCCGAGCATTCATAGAGCTTGTCGCTCGCGCCGCGCGTGACGAGCCATGCGTCCATCAGTTGCACGAGGATGCGATGCACGGTCTGCTTGGGCAGGCCGAGCGCATCGACGAGTTCGGTCATCGAGAGCGGGCGATTCGCTTCGGCGAGCGTTTCGAGCACGCGGAACGCGCGCACGGCGGCGGCATTCGATTGATTCGATGTCACGTTGCTTGTCTCCGTCTGCTTACTTTGCGTTTTATTTTATTGTGCGTCGAAAACACCGGTTTTCGGGACTCTGTGAAGTCCCGAAAAGCTGAATTTCCGATGCTCGCGATTTCGCTGCATGCGTTAGTCCAGAAAACGGGACCGCGCGACGGACGCGGCTGACTAGATTGGATAGCACCTCCAATCTTCCAACAGCCGAGGTCTTACGCATGAATCACATGGCAAGCGGCGCAACGCTCGCACGTTCCCACGACGACGCGCCGAATACACGAGAACCCGATGTGGAGCGCATCGTTGCAGCGCTCGTGGCGCGAGCGCGCGCCGCGCAGCGACGCTTCGAGCAAGCGGGGCAGGAGACGCTCGACATCGCCGCGGCCGCCGCCGCGTGGGCGATCATGGAGCCGCAGCGCAACCGGCGACTCGCGGATCTGGCCGTTCGCGACACCGGCCTCGGCAACGCCGACGACAAGTTCCGCAAGAACCATCGCAAGACGCTCGGTTTGCTGCGCGATCTTCATGGCGTCGCGACGACGGGCGTGATCGCGCGCGACGAAGAACACGGCGTCGTTGAGATCGCGCGCGCCGTCGGCGTAGTGGCGGCGATCACGCCATCGACGAATCCGGCCGCGACGCCCGCCAACAAGATCATCAACGCGCTCAAGTGCGGCAACGCCGTCATCGTCGCGCCTTCGCCGAAGGGCTATTCGTCGTGCGCGTTGCTCATCGAGTTCATTCACGCGGAGTTCGCGAAGGCGGGCCTCGATCCCGAACTCGTGCAGATGCTGCCGCATCCGATCGGCAAGGCCGCCACCGCCGCGCTGATGAAGCTCGCGGATCTCGTCGTCGCGACGGGCTCGCAGGCCAACGTGCGCATGGCCTACACGAGCGGCACGCCGGCCTTCGGCGTGGGCGCGGGCAATGTCGCATCGATCGTCACGGCGAGCGCGAATCCCGATGACGCGGCTAGCAAGATCGCCGTGTCCAAAACGTTCGACAATGCGACGAGCTGCTCTTCGGAGAACAGCGTCGTGATCGACGAAGCGATCCACGCGCGCATGCTCGATGCGTTGACGAAGCAAGGCGGCGTGCTGCTCGACGCCGCGCAGAAGGCGCGCTTGCAGGCGGCGATGTGGCACGACGGCAAGCTCTCGGCGCGCTGCACCGCGCGTTCGGCGACGGCGATCGCGCGGGAGGCGGGCCTCGACGATATCGCCGCGCGCGAGCCGAAGTTCCTGATGGTGGAAGAAAGCGGCTACGGACCAGAGTTCCCGTTCTCCGGCGAAAAGCTCTCGCCCGTATTGACGGTCTATCGCGCGCGCGGCATCGACGCCGCCATCGAAATCGTGCGCGGCATCTACGGCTACATGGGCGCGGGCCATTCGGTCGGCGTGCATGGCGCGGACGACGCGCTTGCCGTCAGGCTCGGCACGCAGTTGCCGGTGGCGCGCGTGATCGTCGATCAGGCGCACTGCCTCGCGACCGGCGGCAACTTCGACAACGGCTTGCCATTTTCGCTCTCGATGGGTTGCGGCACGTGGGGCGGCAACAACTTCTCGTCGAACCTCGGCTACCGGCAATATCTGAACGTGACGCGCATCGCGTACCGCATAGCGGAGCGCGTGCCGGAGGTCGACGCGCTGCTCGGCGACTACTTCAGGAGGATCGGACGATGAGCGCGCTAGCGGATCGAATCGTTGCGCCGGATCGCGCGTCTTTGGAAGCGTCGACATTGCGCGCATTGATCGACGCGCGCGCCGAACACGCGCCCGACAAGCCTTTCCTGCTGACGGCCGCCCGCGACGACGTACTGACGTTCGGCGCATTGCGCGACGAATGTCTCGCGCTGGAAGGGCGTTTTCATGCAGCGGGGCTGCGTCCGGGCGATGTCGTGTCCGTCTTCATGGGCAACGGTATCCAGACCGCGCGGCTGCTGCTCGCGGCGATGTACAGCGGACTCGTCGCGAACCCGCTGAATCTGTTGTGCCAGCCTTCGCAGGTGCGCTATATCGTCGAGCATTCGGAGACGCGCGCGATCTTCACCGCCGATGACACGCACGACACCATCGTTGAAGCGATCGATGCGTTGCGTCGTGAAGGCATGGAGCGCGACATCGCGGTGGTGCGAACGTCGCCCGACGCGAACGTGTTGCCCGATATTCCGATGCTTCCCGCGCGCGCGATACCGCTCGTGCGCGACGAAACACCCGGCACGCATATCGTCGCGAGCGACGCGGGCGTAATCAATCCCGCCGATACCGCGCTGCTCATGTACACGTCGGGCACGACGGGCGCGCCCAAGGGCGTGCTGCTGAGCCATCGCAGCCTGCTCGCCAACATGCGCAACATCAGCGCGGAACATCGGCTGTCCGACGACGATCGCGTGCTCGTATCGCTGCCGCTGTATCACATCAACGGTCTCGTCGTCGCGTTGCTGACACCGCTCTGGCACGGCGGATCGGCGGTGCTGACGCCGCGCTTTTCGGCGCGCACGTTCTGGGACGAAGCATCGGAATCCGGCTGCACGTGGATCAACGTGGTGCCGACCATCGTCGCCTATCTGCTGAACGGCGAGGGCGCGCAAGGCCGCGATCTCTCGACGCTTAAGTTCTGTCGCAGCGCGTCGGCGGCGCTGCCGGCGGATCATCATCGCGCGTTCGAGGAGCGCTTCGGCATCGGTGTCATCGAAACGATGGGCATGACGGAGACCGCTGCTCCGATATTCAGTAATCCGTATGAACAATCGATGAGAAAAATCGGCAGCATCGGCTTGCCTTCGGGCGGCGAAGCGAAGATCGTCGACCTCGATGGACGCGATTGTGCGCCGCATGAAACCGGCGAACTCGTGCTGCGCGGCGAGCAATTGATGAGCGGCTACTACAAGCGTGCGGAAGAAACGCGCAACGCCTTTACAGCCGACGGATGGCTGCGCAGCGGCGACCTCGGCTATCGCGACGAGGCGGGCTTCTTCTACATCAACGGTCGCGCGAAGGAATTGATCATCAAGGGCGGCGAGAACATCGCGCCGCGCGAGATCGACGAAGCACTTCTGCGTCATCCCGGTGTGCTCGAAGCGGCGGCGGTCGGCGTGCCCGATGCGGCCTACGGGCAGGACATCGTCGCGTACATCGTGCCGATCGGCGGCGCGGCATCGCTCGATGTGGCCGATCTGCGCGAGCACTGCCTGCGCGAACTCGGTCGTTACAAGACGCCGCGTGAGTTCCGCTTCACCGATGCATTGCCGCGCGGACCTTCGGGCAAGGTGCAGCGCCTGAAGCTCGTACAGAATCCGCAACCCGCGGGATGAAAAGACGCGGATTCGCGCACATGGCTTGATATTCCACATCAGATGGGCCAAAGGAAGGAGACACTGTGAACAAGCATCGTCAGCGCGTGAAAACGCGCCATATCATTCTCGGCGTGATGTGTTTGATGTACTTCATCTCGTACATCGACCGGGTGAACATCGCCGTGGCGGGACCGTTGATCCGCCAGGAGATGGGTCTGTCGTCCGTGCAGCTCGGACTCGTGTTCTCGGCGTTCGCTTATCCGTATGCGGTGATGCAGATCGTCGGCGGATGGCTTGCCGATCGTTTCGGGCCGAAGCTCGTGCTCACCGTGCTCTCGCTGATATGGGGCGCGGCGACGCTCGCGACGGGCTTCGCGGGCAGCATCGGCATGCTCGTGCTGTTGCGCCTCGCGCTGGGTATCGGTGAGGGCGGCGCGTTTCCGACCGCCACGCGCGCCTTCACGTTCTGGATGCCGGTGCAAGAGCGCGGATTCGCCCAGGGCATCACGCATAGCTTCGCGCGGCTGGGCGGCGCGGTGACGCCGCCGGTGGTGCTCGCGGTGGTCGCGGCAAGCGGCTGGCGCGAGGCGTTCATTTTGCTGGGCGTCGCAAGCCTTGCGTGGACGGTGTTGTATCTCTTCGTCTTCACCAATTCACCGGATGAGAACCGCCGCGTGACGCCCGAAGAGACCGCCGAGATCGGCTATCGCGCGGGGGATTGCGCTCGCGCGCGAAAGAACCCGACGCCGTGGCGCATGCTGATTCATCGCATGTGGCTCGTGACGTTCGTGGATTTTTGCTATGGCTGGTTGCTGTGGGTGTATCTGACGTGGCTGCCTTCGTATCTGAAGGACTCGCGCGGCTTCGATCTGAAGCATCTCGCGCTCTTCACCGCGTTGCCGCTGCTTGCCGGCGTGATCGGCGACACGCTGGGCGGCGTGCTATCGGACCGCATCTACAGGATCACGGGGCGGCTGCGGCTCGCGCGTTGCAGCGTTCTGGTTGTCGGCATGGGCGGCTCGCTGGCCTTCCTCCTGCCGATGGTCAATGCACCGAGCCCGATCATGGCCGTGTGGTTCCTGACGGCGTCGTTCTTCTTCCTCGAAATCACGAACCCGGTGCTGTGGACTTTGCCGCTCGATATCGCGGGCAAGTATGCGGGCACGGCGGGCGGCATGATGAACACGGGCTTCGGCATCGCCGGGATGGCGTCGCCGGTCGCGTTCGGCTATCTGATCCAGCAGACCGGAAGCTATGACGTGCCGTTCACGATTTCAGCGGGCTTGCTCGCGGTCGGCGCGGTCGCGGCGCTTTTCATCGATACGAGCAAGACCGTCGAGGCCGATGAGGCGCGCGAGGCGCGGAGTCGCGAGGAGATGGGCGTGCCGGCGTTTGCCGGCGGGGCGGGGCAGTGGCATGAGTAGGGTGCGCGTCGAGGCGAGGAACGACTTCAGATCTTCCCCTCGCGCACACGCCGCTCAAGCCTGAAAACGCCCGGCGGCACGAAGTACGTGCCGAAGCGCACGAGCCCCGTGCGCTTCAGGTGGCACGTCATCTCGAAGCTCACCTGCAGGCCCGGTTCGGGCGTATCGACCATTTCGACGTCGATCGCCCGAATGCGCGGCTCGTACTTCAGCAGCGTGGCTTCCATCTGCTCCTTCAGCGCCTGCGAAGACGCTGGCAGCGCCTTGTAGATGTTGGTGAGATCGGGCAGCCCGTAGTCCGGCAGATGCTTGAGCGCACCTGCGCGCGTGTTCAGAATGCGTCGCACGTTCTGCTGCACGCTCAGGATTTCGAGCGTGCGGTCGTCGAAGTCGCTGAGCGGCTCGCCTTCGATCTGACCGAGCAGCATTTCATAGAGGGACGGACCTGGCATCGGCGCTTGCTTCAGGCCGTTGCTTGCACGGGCTCGCCGCGATCGATGAACTCGATCGTCAGATTGCCTTCCGCCGAATTCGCGAGACGAATCTCCGCGGGCGTATCGCTGCTCGCCATGCGCGTCAGGAGTTCGCGCGAGACGGTCGGCAGGACGCGCTGATCGAGGAAAGCGTCGATGTTGCGGGCGCCCGAATCGCGTGACAAGCACATTTCGGCGAGCGACGCGATGAGCGACTCGTCGCACGTCAGCGTCACGTCGTGCTGGCGCTTCAGGCGCTCCGCGATCTTCGCGATCTTCAGGCGCACGATATTGCCGAGCGCGGCGACGTCGAGCGGCCGGTAGACGAGCGTCTGGAAGCGCGCGAGCAGCGCGGGCTGGAAGTGCGTCACGAGCGGCTCATGGATCGCGTCGAGCAACGCGGCGTGCGCGATGTCGGGCATGTCCGTGGTCGTGTCGTGAATTTGTTCGCTGCCGAGATTGGACGTCATCAGGATCACGCAGTTGCGGAAGTTGATCTCGCGACCTTCGCCGTCGCGCATCGAGCCACGGTCGAATACCTGATAGAACATGTCGAGCACGTCGCGATGCGCCTTCTCGACTTCATCGAGCAACACGACGCTATACGGCCGCTGACGCACCGCTTCGGTCAGAACGCCGCCGCGCCCGTAACCGACGTAACCCGGCGGCGAGCCCTTCAACTGCGAGACCGTGTGCGCTTCCTGATACTCCGACATGTTGATCGTGGTGAGCGCGGCCTCGCCGCCGAAGAGCACATCGGCGAGCGCAAGCGCCGTCTCCGTCTTGCCGACGCCCGAAGGTCCCGTCAGCAGGAACACGCCGAGCGGCGCGTGTTCGCTTTTGAGTCCGGCCTTCGCGGTGCGCAGGCTTTGCGCGAGCATGCCGAGCGCATCGTCTTGAGCGACCACGCGCTTGGCCAACTGATCTTCCAGCGCGAGCAGATTCAGCAGTTCGTCCTCGACGAGACTGCCGGCCGGCACGCCCGTCCATTCGGCGACCACGCGCGCGATGGCCTGCGCGTCGACATCGGCGAAGATGAGCGGCGTCTTGCCTTGTGCTTCGGCAAGCGCGTGCTTCGCTGCGGCGAAGGCGTCCGCGTCGGGCTTCGTCTTGCCGTCGCCGCGTTGTTCCAGCAGCGCACGCACCAGCAACAGCTCGCGGTCATAGCGCGTCTGGATGTCCGCGAGATCCTGGTTCGCCTGCGCGAGCGCGGCTTCGAGCACGTCGCGCTGCGTGGCTGTATCGTCGATGCCCGCTCGTTCGTCGGCGTCGACGCTCGCGCGCTCCAGTTCCAGCGCCGCCACGGCCGCGCGGGCGCGTTGCAGTTCGGCGGGCGGCGTGTCGAGCCCCATGCGCGCGCGCGCGGCGGCGGTGTCGATGAGATCGACGGCCTTGTCCGGCAACTGGCGCGCGGGGATGTAGCGCCGCGACAGCTTCACCGCCGCGACGAGCGCCTCGTCGCGGATATGCACGTGATGATGCGTCGCGTAGCGCGTCGCGAGGCCGCGCAGCATGAGACAGGCCGCATCGTCGTCGGGCTCGTCCACCTTGACCATCTGGAAACGCCGCTCCAGCGCTGCATCGCGCTCGAAGTATTCCTTGTATTCCGACCACGTCGTCGCGGCGATGGTGCGCAACTCGCCACGCGCGAGCGCGGGCTTCAGCAGGTTGGCCGCGTCCGAGCCGCCGGCCGAGTTGCCCGCGCCGATGAGCGTGTGCGCTTCGTCGATGAACAGCACGATCGGCGTCGCCGATGCTTTCACTTCGTCGATCACGTTCTTTAGACGCTGCTCGAATTCGCCCTTCACGCCCGCGCCGGCTTGCAGCAGGCCAAGGTCGAGCGTGAGAATGCGCACCTCGCGCAAAAGGGAAGGCACGCTGCCCTCGGCGATCCGCAGCGCGAGCCCTTCGACGAGCGCCGTCTTGCCGACGCCCGGCTCGCCGACGAGGATCGGATTATTCTTGCGGCGGCGCACGAGCACGTCGACCATCTGCTGGATTTCGCGATCGCGGCCAAACACCGGATCGATTTCGCCACGCCGCGCCTTCTCCGTCAGATCGATGGCGAAGCGCTCGAGCGCCTGGCCTTCGGTCGAGCGCGCCGGGGCTTGCTTCACGGGCGCTTGTGCGCTTGCTTGCGTGACTTCGGCGGGTTCATCGGCATTGCCTTCCGGCTCCGGCGCGTTCTCGCAGGACGCGCGTCCGAGACGTGGCACCAGGCGCTCGATCTGCGCTGCGGAAAGCGAAAAGAGCGGCCACGCGTCCGGCGTGCGCATCATGTGCGGTGCGTCGATGAGCGCGCGCAGCAGATGCGCCGAGCGGATCGTGCCGTCGATATGCTCGCGCGAGGCGAGATTCCACGCGTCCTGCAGCACGCTCGCGAGCTGAATGGAAAGCGACGGCCTGCCACGCAGATCGCGCGGGTGGCGGTCGATGGCGGCGAGCAGCGCGTTCCAGATCGCGTCGACATCGATTTCATAGTGGCGCAGGATCGCGGGAATATCCCCGTCATCCGCCTCGATAAGCTTCAGCAGCCAGTGCTCGACGGTGATTTCGTCGGAAAGGCGCGTCTGGCACAGGCTCGCGGCCGCTTCGAGCGTGCGAGCGCAGTGCGGGTTGAGCCGGCGAAGCAGATGAGTGGAGTCGCGCGTTGTCATATGAAATCTCGTGCCGAGGTGAATGAATGAATGCGTACGGGGCTGGGCGATTTGCAGAAGAAAAAGCCAGCCCGCAAAGCGGGCCGGCTTCGACGGCTCACGTTGTCATGAGCCGATTATTCGAGCCGCTTACGCGCGCTCGTTCCACGTGTCCTTGTGGATGATGTTGCCGTCCTTGAACGACCAGGTGATCTGCTCGTAGCGCAGTTCGACCTCTTCCAGATGGTTGTGCTTCTCGAAATCCGGATTCTTGATGTCGAGCATCTTCGGACGCACTGCGACGACCTTGACGTTGTCGAGCTTGGTGTTGAAGTATTCCTTCTCCTTGCCCGCGTCGTCGATCTTGTACCACTTGATCTCGACCGACTTCAGCGTCTGACCGCTCGTCACAGCCTTGTACAGATACGGCGTGGACGAATCGGTTTCCTTGGTCAGCGTGACCGGCGCGTGCACGCGCGTGCCGGTGAGCTTGCCGGTGTTGCCATCGGTCGGGATATGCACGCCGTGATTGAACTCGACGATCTCGACGCTGCCTTCACGGCCTTGCACGGTGACGGAACCCTTGATGTCGGCGCCGCCGTCATCCTTGAGCCACATGTATGCAGGAATTGCCATTTACTACTCCTCTTTGGTACTGCCAAGCAATGCTCAGAAAACAAGTCTCTGAGCGACAAGATCCCGAAGAGAGAACTTCGGGAATCGATTCACGATGTCAGTTTGAGCCGTTCGCGCTGTCCGGCACCAGCGTAATTTCGACGCGACGGTTTTTCGCGCGGCCTTCGGGCGTGTCATTCGCGACGATGGGCCGCGTGTCGCCGTAACCCTGAACCGCGAATTGCGTCGCCGGAATGCCCGAGGCTTCGATCAGCCAGTCGCGCAAGGCCGCGGCGCGCGCGTTCGATAGCTTCAAATTGCTCGCGGCGTCGCCCACGTTGTCCGTATGGCCCGCGACGAGTATCCGCTTGCCCGGATGCGACTTGATCATTTCGACGGCGTCGACGAGCGTGCGCGTCGAGCCGAGCCTCAATTGAGCCTTGCCGCTGTCGAAGAGCGACATGCTGTCGAGCGTCACTACGGCGGGCGGGGGCGGCGGCTGGTAGCTGGCGATCGCGGTGTTCAACGCGGGCAGAAGCTGCGCGCCGTGATACAGCCCGAACGACAACCTGAGCGGCACGCCGGTGCGCGCATAGCGATCCAGTTCGTCGCGATCGGCGACGAGCGCCTGCAACGCGTCACGGCGAGCGGCGTCGTGATCCGGCGTGAGCGACGCGAAGCGCGCCAGATTCGCTTGTACGCGGTCGAGCAGCGCCGCATTGTGGCGGCCCGAGCCGAGGAAGGCGAGGCCGGCGGCCAGCGCCGTGATGCCGATGGCATGCGCGAAAGCCTTCGCGCGCGGCGAGGCCGGGATGCGACGCGGCATCGCCTCGATCAACGATTGCGGCAACGGCCACGGGGCGGGTGTTGCATCGACGCTCGCGGGTGCGATGCACGTCTGCCGCTGCACATCCTGCTCCCACGGCCTGGTCGCGTCGCTCGCGGGTCCGCAGTCGATCCAGCCCGCGCCATAAAGCGCCCAGGGCGTCGCCGGCTGGCGCGGATCGGTCAGCGTGCCGAACACCACGCGTTGCGTCCAGCCGATGATCGACGCCAGCGCGGCGGCATGGGCGGACGCATAGCGATCGCCGGCTTGACGGCGGGCTTCGCTTTCGGCATTCCGGATGACCGCTTCGATGCGCTGTGCGTCGATGAGCGGCGTAGCCGACGAGACGCTGTGCCATCGGAGCGCGGCGTTCGCATCGGCGGGCGCGAGCCGCGTCAGACGCTGATACACGGCGACGTAACCCGGAAGACGCGCACTCACGATGCGCGAAGCATCGGCGAGCGCCTGACGCACCACGCGCAGGCTTTGCGAGAGGACATCGGCGTCGGCGTGCAGCGCGGGCGCCATGCTCAGCACGACGCCGTCGGGCGGCTGGCCGTCGCGCCACTGGCGCATCGCGAGCGCGACGCCCGGCAGATCCTGAGGGCGATCCACGCGCAGCCAGATCGCGCCATCGCCGATGAGCACGAGACGCGGCTTGCCCGCGCCGTGATCGAAGATCGAGGCGAGCGCATCGCCCGTGACGAGCACGAGCGGCATGCGGGTGCGCAGGTTGAGCGGAATATCGACGGTCGCGGCGCCCAGCGCCGTAAGGAGGTCCGCGCTGCTGCGGCGCGCGCGCGACAGTTGCCGCGTGCGCCAGCCGACGAGACACGCCGCGACGATCAGAATGCCGACCGTGGAAAGCCAGATCCATTCCTTGCCGAACGGCTGCACGAACCAGTGCACGGCGAGCGCGAGCAGCGCCGCGAAGACGACGATGGTGCGCGCCGGATAACCCAGTCTTTGCATGGCGCTCACGGTTTGACTGCGTTCGGAATCAGCGCCGCGAGCTGCACATCGAGCGCTATGTGCCAGATGAACCAGATAGCGAGCGCGACCACGCAGGCGATTCCGGCGATGGCCCAGGGCGAGACGCGCCGAACCCAGTTGCCGAAACGCCGGCCCGGCCGATCGATGACGAGGGAGCGCTCGCCTTCGGGGCGAAGGCGTTCGATCAGCGCGTTAAGCTCGTCGATGAGCGCCTGGCGCTGGCTCTTGCCGTTGACTGCATATCTGCCGACAAATCCCAGACCGAGAATCGCCGCATAGCACTCCAGCAGGTCGACCTGCGGCGAGCGCTCGCGCATGCGGAACTCCAGCCGATCGAATACGCGTTCACCGCCATCGTGCTGCTGGAACTGCTCGACTTGCAACGGATGCGCGGACCACTGCGGCTTGTCTTTATCGGAGAGATGATGCAGCGCCGTCTCGTCGAGCAGCGCGCATTGCGCCTTCAGCGCGTCCTCGCACACGTCTTGCGGATAGCCGCGGCGATCGAGCGCCGCGCCCAGGTCCGCGATCATGGACGTGCAGCGTGTACGCAACGCGGCGAAGTCTGCAGCGGAGCCGCCCGTCGACAAATTCACGACGAAGAGCGCGGTGTCGCGAAGCAGATCGCGGATGCCGGCGAGGGAAGACGACGTGACGCCCGGCGCCAGCTCGACGAGCCTCGGGTGTGCGGAAGGCGTAGACAGCATGTTCATGAGCGCAGCACCGCGTAGAGTTCGAGCGAGACGTCCGGCACGGATGTCGGCAGATAGATCTGGCATGCCCGGGCGGCCAGCATGCGCGCGTGCGCGGGACTCGTGACATCGAGCGCGAAGTACTGGTTGTCGAGGCGCACGGGAATGGCCGCCGGCACGCGCTGAGCGGCCTTCAGCGCGATGCCCGCCAGAGCGGAATTGACGATGCGATCGACCTCGTCGGGCGCGCCGACCTTGCATAGCTGCGGAATCCGCTCGACGAGCTCGAATGCGGGCAGCGTCGAACTGACCGACAGATACCAGTCGGCGGCGCCCTCGGCGATGCGCGTGTCGAGAATCTTGCCGCGCCACGTCGTGGCGTTCTCGTGCACGAGATCGACGGGCACGACGCGCGACGGGATGATCGCGTCCAGCAGATTGCGGATCATCGTTTCGATCTCCGCGAAGACTTCGTCCGCGCGGCCGTGATCGTAAGACGGGATATCCGTGAGCTGCGAACTCGTGGAAAACGTCATCAATGCGCTGGCGAGTTCGGCCAGAACCGTATACAGCCGCTCGGGCGGCAGATTCGGATTCGATGCGAGGAATCGCAACTTTGGCCACGCGGCGTGAATGCAGTGCAGAAGCCAGAACAACTGCACGTCGGCAACGCCGTATTCGGCCACCTGCTCGATGCGTTCGCTCCGCCGTGCGCCGAGCGCAAGGCTCTTCGCCAGCAGAATGTCGGCGATCCGGCCGATGCGCTCGACGTGCAGCGCATGAGCGCCCAGCGACAGGCAAGGCGGCACGTAGCGCCGGTCCAGCTGGAACTGGCCGCTCGTGGAGCGGGTCAGGCGCGCGATGGCGCAAACGGTGTCGTCGGCGTGCGGTTCGAAGTCGAACAACAGACGCACGGCATGACGCTCCGCGGCGATCTCGCTTTCATCCGTGCCGTTCGTGTCGACAACTTTGACGAACTCGCGATAGGACCGGCGCGGACGCGTGAGGGTCGTCTCGTCCATGCGGCAGTTGTTGCCGTTGGCGTCGGGCAGCGCGAGGGCGGCCAGCACCGTCACGCTTTGGCGCTCGGCATTCACTCCTTGCGTGAGATCGCGCGCGGGAGGCAACGGCTGTGCGATCGACGTATCGATAGGCGTACCGTCGGGAAAGCGCAGCTTGAGCCGCGACAGCTTGAGGCGACCGGCGGCGAGCGCGTCTTCGTCGACTTCCACGGCGATCGTTCCCCACGGTTGCGCGAGCGCCGCCGTCGTGAACTGACCCAGGGCGAACTCCGCCCACCGTTCCTGTTGCTGAAAATGCTGCTGCGTGAGAATCAGGCCTTCGTGCCACAGCGGTTTGTCGATCCGCATGAATTTGCTTCGCTATACTTATTGGGTTATGTAAGGCCGGATTCTATCTTCGAAGAAGTGATTCGTATACCTTTGGAATGAATGAACTATAAATAGAATGTAAAGGCGAAAGTCTATCGAGAACAGGCACTTGCGGATAAGTGAATAATGCGGGGTTATTTTTGAGAAGGCTTAAGTCGATTTTCGAATTGTCAATTAATGTCTGTTTTCGTCTCGAAAAGCGGGTTCATCAAGACGAATAGCAAAGGAATGCAGACGAAAGTCATTGTTTATAAATGGTAATCGGGATTCTGGTCGCGAGTCATGCAAAATAATCAGGACATCGTGAGATTCTTTTGGATCGAGTGGAAACCTGTTCTAATATGTTTGAAAAATAAAGCGGAAATGGCAAGCCGGGCGCGCGAACCCGATTCACGATCGTAATGTGAAAGGTGATCGAGATGGTGCCTTGGCTTCGATTTGTATTTGATCAACGTATTAAGGAGTGTTGATGGATAGCTTCCAGAGGGAAATTCCAAAAAGCCGTGTTTCGATAACGCTCGATCTGCACACGGGCGGCGCGCAAAAGAAAGTCGAATTGCCGCTCAAGCTGCTGGTCGCGGGTGACTTCAGCGCGGGACGCGAGCAGGCGCCGCTTGCCGAGCGCAAAAAGGTCAACATCAATAAGAACAACTTCGACGCAGTCCTCGCCGACTACGCGCCGGACCTGAAGTTCGCAGCCGAGAACACGCTCGCGAGCGACGGCTCCGAAATGCCGATCAATCTCTCGTTCCGTTCGTTGAAGGACTTCGAGCCGCAACAGGTGGCGCGTCAGATTCCGGAACTGCAGGCGCTGCTGGCCGTGCGCAATCTGCTGCGCGATCTCAAGTCGAATCTGCTGGATAACGGCACGTTCCGTCGGGAATTCGAGAAGATCCTGAAGAACAAGGAACTCTCGGAGAAACTGCGCGGCGAACTCTCGCAGATCGCCACCGCGGCGACGCAGCCCGAAGGCCACGCCTGAGCCGCGTCAGCCTTCCGCACGCTTCAATCGACAAAGCTTTCCCGAGAGGACAATCAATGAGTAAGCAACAAGTGCGCGCGAGCACCGCAGGCGAAACCGTCGTGCTCGATGCTCCGCAAGAGTCTTATGGCGACAGCGTCTATGCGTCGCTTTGCAACAAGATCAATCTGAGCCCGGTGGCGGAGGCGCGTCCGCTGGAGGCATTCCGCGACAACGACATGCTTTCCGAAGCATCCGCCGACGAGCGCCTCGCGCGCGGCATGGGCGCGTTCCTCGATCTCGTCGCGCAGACGAGCAAGCCCGTGGATCGTCTCGACAAGTCGCTGCTCGACTTCTTCATCGGTCAACTCGATCGACAGATCAGCCGGCAGCTCGATTCGGTCATGCACAATCCGGAATTCCAGGCGCTCGAAGGCCGCTGGCGCGGTCTCAAGATGCTCGTGTCGCGCACGGATTTCCGTAAGAACGCGCGTATCGAAGTGCTGGACGTATCGAAGGACGCGCTGGTCCGCGACTTCGAAGACGCGCCGGAGTTGATCCAGAGCGGCCTGTATCGCCTGACCTACGTCGAAGAGTACGACACGCCGGGCGGCCAGCCGATCAGCGCGATCGTCAGCGATTTCGAGTTCGCCAACTCGCCGCAGGACGTGGCGTTGTTGCGCAATATCTCGAAGGTGGCGGCCGCGGCGCACATGCCGTTCATCGGCTCGGTGGGCTCGGCTTTCTTCGGCAAGAAGTCGATGGAAGAAGTCGCTGCAATTCAGGACATCGGCAATTTTTTCGACCGCGCCGAATACGTCAAATGGAAGAGCTTCCGCGACACGGACGACGCGCGGTACGTCGGCCTCGTGATGCCGCGCGTGCTCGGTCGCCTGCCGTACGGCAAGGACACGACGCCCGTGCGTGCCTTCAACTACGAAGAGCAGGTGAAGGGCCCGGACCACGATCGTTATCTGTGGGTGAATGCGTCGTTCGCGTTCGCGGCGAACATGACGCGCAGCTTCGTGAACAACGGCTGGTGCGTGCAGATTCGCGGTCCGCAGGCGGGCGGCAAGGTCGAAGATCTTCCGGTGCATCTGTATGACCTCGGCACCGGCGTTCAGCCGAAGATCCCGACCGAAGTGCTGATTCCCGAGACGCGCGAATTCGAATTCGCGAACCTCGGCTTCATTCCGCTCTCGTTCTACAAGAACCACGATTTCGCGTGCTTCTTCTCGGCTAATTCGACGCAGAAGCCCGCGCTCTACGAGACCAAGGAAGCGACCGCGAACAGCCGCATCAACGCGCGTCTGCCGTACATCTTCCTGCTGTCGCGCATTGCGCATTACCTGAAGCTGATTCAGCGCGAGAACATCGGCACGACCAAGGACCGGCGTCTGCTTGAACTGGAACTCAACAACTGGATCAAGAGTCTCGTCACGGAGATGAAAGATCCGGGCGACGAACTTCAGGCATCGCATCCCCTGCGCGAGGCGAAGGTGACGGTCGAAGATATCGAAGACAACCCGGGCTTCTTCCGGATCAAGCTCTTCATCGTGCCGCACTTCCAGGTGGAAGGCATGGATATCGGCTTGTCGCTGGTTTCGCAGATGCCGAAAGCGAAGAGCTGATTCTTCGCGATAGCGTTTGTTTAAACGCCGGAGCGCCCCTTGCGGGGCGCTCCGGCGTTGTCGTTTTCAAGAGGCAATACGAAGAGTGAGCAAAACCAATCCCCTCACACCTCCAACTGCTCCAGCACCTTGCCCTTCGTCTCGATGCCCATGAAATGCACCGCCGCAGCCGCGACGACCGGCACGACCGCGAGCGCATAGAACGCGATGTTCATGTTCCCGCCCATCAACGTCTTGCCGACGAGCGCGGGCGCGAAGATCGCCGCGATCTTGAGCCATGCGCCGCCGAGGCCGCATCCGAATGCGCGGATGCTCGTGGGATACAGCTCCGGCGTATAAACGTAAGCGGTAATGAAGCCGCAAGCCATGAAACCGAGCGCGAGCGCGCAGAAAGTCGCGACCACATACACCGACTGCGTGACGAACACGCCCGCGCACACCAGCGACACCGCGCACAACACAAACGACCAGTTGATGACCGGCTTGCGCCCGACCTTGTCGACGATCAGCGCGCACGTCAGCGAGCCGATGACGCCGAGCACCGAGGCCGCCACCGCGAGATTCAACGCGAGCTGCAACGGCGCGTGATAGACCGTCTTGTAGATCGTCGGGAGCCATGTCGAGAGGCCATACTGCAGCACGCCGCACGTCATCCACAGCAGCGCGACCGCGATCGTGCGCTTCATATACGCCGGCCCGATCAGATCGAGACGACGGCGCTTCGGATGACGATTCGCCATCGCTTCGAATTCGGCGAGATTGGCGAGCGGCGGCAGCGGCTCTTTCACGGTCGCTTCGAACGCGCCGAGCGCTTCGCCCGCTTCGCTCATGCGACCGCGCTCACCGAGCCAGCGCGGCGACTCCGGCACCAGCGTGCGCAACAGGAAGAAGAGCACGAGCGGCACGCCGCCGATGAAGTACATCGTTTCCCAGCCGAAGCGCGGCACGATCCACGCGCCGAGCGCATTCGACGCGAGCAGGCCGATCGGAAACACGATCTCGTAGAGCAGCACGAAGCGGCCCCGTCCATGCGCGCGCGTGATCTCGTTGATGTACGTCGCCGCGACGGGCAACTCGCCGCCGAGCCCGAGCCCTTGCACGATGCGCAACGCGACGAACACCGCGAACGAAGGCGCGAATCCGCACGCGATGCTCGTCAGGCCGATGATGCCCGAGCTCCACGCGATCGACCGCACGCGCCCGAAGCGTTCCGCGAGCGACGGGAACAGGAACGCTCCGATCAGTTGCCCGATCGATCCCGACGCGATCAGAAAGCCGACCTGTCCCGGCGTAAGTCCCCATCGCTGGATGAGCAGCGGCAAGGTCGCCGCGATGACGATGACATCGAAGCCATCGAAGAACGTCGCCGCGCCGATCAGAATCCGCGCCCGTACCTGCATCGCGTTGAATGGCAGCCGCTCGATGCGCGCGATGATCGATCCTTTCGTGACCGCGTGGGCGGCCGCGTTTGCGTCCGCGACTGTCGTGGCCGTGCCGCCGTGCTGGACGGCCGTATTGCTCATGCTCCTCATGCCTGCTCCCGTCTGTATGTTTATGCGAGTGCTTTCGCCGTGTCCGCGAGTGACGCGATATCTACAGCGCGTCCCTGGCTCATCCATTTCTTCGCGACCTTCAAGTCGCGCGTCGCGTTGATCGCGATGACGCCGCGCAACGTATCGCCATCGAAGAAGAAGAGCGATGCGCGACGCGCGTCCAGATCGCCGCGCACGACAGACGTGGCGCCCGGTGGAATGTCGCCGAGAATCTGCAGATTCACGTCGTACTGATCCGACCAGAACCACGGAATTTCCGCATACGGCGTGCGCACGCCGAGCACCGCGCGCGCCGTCGCGATCGCCTGATTCTGCGCGTTCGCCCACGATTCGAGACGCACGCGACGCTTCAGCCACGCGTTCGGATGATTGGCGACGTCGCCGCAAGCGAACACGTGCGCATCGTTGGTCGCGCCGAACTCGTCGACGACGATGCCGTCGTTCACCTCGATGCCCGCGCTCTCCGCGATGGCCGTGTGCGGCGCGAGGCCGATGCCCGCGACGGCGAAACCGGCGTCGAGCGTCGTGCCGTCGGCGAGTCGCGCGCGCACGCCGCCTTCGAAGTCTTCGAGCGACACGAGCGATGCATCGAGCCGCACATCGACACCGTTATCGCGATGCAGCTTCAGCAGAAACGCCGACACGCTCTCGGGCACCGAACGTCCGCACAGACGCGGCGCGCCTTCGATCACCGTCACGTCGACGCCGAGCTTCTTCGCGGTTGCCGCGACTTCGAGGCCAATCCATCCGCCGCCGATCACGAGCAGCCGCTTCGCATGGCTCTCGCGCAGACGCTTGCCGATGAGCACGGCGTCGTCGAGCGTGCGCAAATAGGCGAGATGCGAAGTCCGGACCATCGACGCCGGCAGACGCCGCGCTGCGCCGCCCGTCGCGATGACGAGCCGGTCGTAGTGCACTTCGCGTCCGCTCGCGGTGCGCACGATGCGCGCGTCGCGATCGATCGATGCCGCGCATTCAGGCTGCCACGCTTCGACGTTCAGCTCGGCGAACGCGTCGTGATCGACGAGACGCACGGTTTCGATATCCGCTTCGCCCGCGAGCACGGCCTTCGACAACGGCGGACGTTCATATGGCAGATGGATCTCGTCGGCGATCATCACGAGGCGGCCGTCGAAGCCTTCCTTGCGTAGCGTCTTGACGATCCATCCCGCCGCCTGCCCGCCGCCGATCACGACGACTGTCTGAAGATCAGCCATTTTTCCGCTCCGTCATGAACTTGCCTTCCGGCGCCTTCGCATCTTTCTGGCGGCGCGTGTTGCCGTCGAGCCCGCCATCGACGGCCCATTCAGCGAACACGGTCGGACCGGGCTCGAAGTCGCGCGGCTGCCATTCGGGCGTGAGCACGTCTTCGTCCGCGTAATACTCGATGAGACCGCCCGCCGGATTCCTGAAATACCAGAAGTACGCCGACGACACCGGATGACGTCCCGGCCCGAGTTGCGTGGTCCAGCCGCAGCGGCTGATGTGCAGGCCGCCGCCGAATACTTCGTGGATATCGCGCACGGTGAACGCGACGTGGTTCAGGCCGCGCTTGCCGTCGGGCAGTTGCAGAAGAAACAGATCGTGATGGCCGCCGTGCGGCGCGCAACGCATGAACGCGCCGCGTCCCGGATAGCGGTCCGACGTCTCGAAGCCGAGCAGTTCGTGATAGAACTTCTCCTGCTCCGCGACGCAGTTCGTGAAGAACACGACGTGTCCCACTTCGACCGGCTCCGCGCGTTCATAGACGGGGCTCGGCGTATTGATGCGCAAGGTCTGTCCCCACACGTTCGAGGGCGAGCCCTTCACGTCGATATCGCGCTTGTTGGTTACTTCGACGCGAATCGCCATGCCGTTCGGATCGATGCAACCGACCGCCTCGTCCGTTTCGACGTGGCCGGGCTGGCCCGCGAAGCGTCCGCGCAATGCATCGAGTTCTTCGCGCGTGGCGACGGCCCACGTGACTTCGCGCAGCGTCGGACCGCTTTCGAAAGCGGGCGGCAGCGCGGGATCGTCGGCAAGTGCGAGCAGCACTTCGCAGCCGTTCAGGGTTTCGAAACGCGCGCGCGTTTCATCGCGGGCGACTTCCTTCAGGCCCCAGTCGGCGAAGAAACGCCGGCAGGTGTCGAGGTCGGTCACGCCGTAGGTGATTCGTTCAATGCCGAGAATCGTCATGGCAACTCCTTCAGTTCGCCCACGGTAGCGGGGCATCGTTCAAGCCCCAGTACAGGCTTTTCTGCTGCATGTACTCGCGCAGACCCAGGCGGCCTTTCTCGCGTCCCATGCCGCTGTCCTTCCAGCCGCCGAAAGGCGTCGAAATTGAAAACTGCTTGTAGGTGTTGATCCAGACCGTGCCGGTGTTCAGCACGCGCGCGACGTTCCATGCGCGCTTGTAGTCGCGCGTCCAGATGCCGGCGGCGAGGCCGAACACGCTGTCGTTCGCCTGTTCGAGCAGAGCGGTTTCATCGTCGAAGGGCAGGGCGGCGAGCACCGGGCCGAAGATTTCTTCCTGGCACATGCGCGCGTCGTTCGTGAGACCTTCGATGATCGTCGGCAGATAGAAGAAGCCTTTCTCGCGGCCGTCGCCCGTCGGACGCTCGCCGCCGCACAACAACGTTCCGCCTTCTTCGAGACCGAGCGCGACATAGCGTTCGATGCTCTCGCGATGTTGCGACGTGATCAGCGGACCCATCTGCGTGTTCTCGCGCGTCGGATCGCCGACGCGCAGTTTGCGCGCGCCATCGACGAGACGCGCCATGAATTCGCCATACACCTTGCGCTCGACGAAGAGCCGCGAACCCGCGATGCACGATTCGCCCGAAGAGCTGAAGATGCCGTACAGCACGCCGTTTACCGCATGATCGAGATCCGCGTCGGCATAGACGATGGTCGGCGACTTGCCGCCCAGTTCGAGCGAGACCGGCATCAGCTTTTCCGCCGCGAGACGCGCGATGCCGCGGCCCACTTCGGTGCCGCCCGTGAACGCGACCTTCTTCACGAGCGGATGACGCACGAGCGCATCGCCGATCACGGAGCCTTTGCCCGGCAGCACGCTCACGACGCCTTTCGGCACGCCCGCTTCTTCGCAGATGCGCGCGAGCGCGAGCGACGCAAGCGGTGTGACTTCGGCGGGTTTCAGCACGACGGCGTTGCCTGCCGCGAGCGCGGGCGCGAGCTTTTGCGCATCGGACGCGATCGGCGAATTCCACGGCGTGATCGCCGCGACGACGCCGAGCGGTTCGTGCACGCTCATCGTCAGATAGTCGCCGCGCGAGGGCGTGAGTTCTTCTTCGAGCGTTTCGAGACACGCCGCGAAGTAGCGGAACGTGCTGGACGCGCTCGTCACCAATGCGCGTGTTTCGCTGATCGGCTTGCCGTTGTCGCGACGCTGCAATTGCGCGAGCGCTTCGTGACGCGCTTCGATCAGACTCGCGATGCGATGCAGAACGGCGGCGCGTTGGTGCGGCTTCAGTCCGGCCCAGTCGGCCTTTCTGAAGGCGCGATCCGCGCTCTCGACGGCTTCGCGCGCGTCGTCGGCATTGGCGGTGCTGATTTCCGCGTTTACCGTTTGATCGGCGGGATAGAGGCTCGCGTACTGATTGCCGCGCCCTTGGCGCCACTCGCCGCCGATGTAGATATCGCTGGACGTCACGAGCGAAGTGTCGGGATGATTCATCTTCCAAAAGCTCCTTAGATGACGCAACGCGCGGCGCGATTGCGCAACGCACGGATTGCGCTGAATGCGGTCAGTGCCGATGTCTTGGGATTCGACGGCAACGGCTTGCCGCACATTTCCAGCGACATTTCGCCGAATGCGCCGCGCGCGACGATGCGATGCACGTTGCGCTCGACAGCCGGATCGGCGATCAGGCGCACGCGCGTGCCGTCGAGCCCGAGGCCGGCCAGAGCGATGGTCGCCGCGACATTCGCGTTCTTCGGATACAGCCGCGCCGCATCGCGCGCGGTGCCCTCGAAGATGACCTTCTCTTCGGTCAGCGACGCGAGATCGCAGAGCAATTCGGCGGGCGTGCCGAGCCAGCCGAGCGGCGGCTTGCGGCCGGTATATTGCACGTCGTCGAGGCCGCCTTCTTTCGCGGCGGCGAGCGCATCGACGCCGCCGATCGCGCCCGAGAGCAGCGTGATCGTGGCCGCGCCTTCATCGGCGGCATCGGAGAGTGCATCGAACAGACCGGCTTCCGAGAGCGCCCCGATCGACGCGACCGCGCAGTCCGTGCCCGACTTAAGCAAAGGCACGACGTGATCGACGAGCGCCGCATGTCCCGCGCATTCGAGCGCGAATTCCGGATGACTGGCGAGCGCATCGACGCGCGAAACCACATCGATGCGATCGCCGAGCACCGAGCGCACGTGATCGCGATCGCGTTCCGGCACGATCACATGCGAGATGCGCACGAGCGGATCGTTGTCGAGCGCGCGATACACCGCGCGTCCGATCGCGCCGAAGCCGATCATCGCGATGTCGATCGCATGCTGTGCATGACGGGGATCACGCATATTCCGGCTCCTTCGGCTCTTCCTTCTTCACGGGCGGCCCGGCGAACGCGGTGGCGAACGAGCCGACCGACAGCATGTCCACTTCGACGAGCACCGGACCGTCGATGGCGAGCCCTTCGCGCACGATGTCATCGGCCTGATCGAGCGACGTGATGCGGCGATGCGCAAGACCGAGACTCGCGCAGAACTGCGCAAAATCCGGCTGATGCAGATCGACGAACATGCGTCGGCCGCCATAGTTCGCGTCCTGGATGTTGCGGATCACGCCATAACATTGATCGTTCATCAGCACGATCATCACGTTCGCTTTTTCCTGCACGGCCGTGGCGAGTTCGCCGACATTGACCATCAGACCGCCGTCGCCCACGAGCGCGACGGTCTTCTTCGCCGCGCCGGAAAGCGCCGCGCCGATGGCCATCTGCATGCCCTGGCCGATGCCGCCGCCGAGTGCATGCACGCCCGCACGCGGGTTGAAGATCTTCAGGAGGCGATTGCCCCACGTGCTGTTCGAGATCGTCACGTCGCGCACCCAGTTGTAGTCGCGGCCCACGGCGCGTTGCAGCGAATCGACGAGACGCTTGTACGGCCCCAGTCCCTTCGATACTTCCGCGACGGCCGTTTCGCGCGCGGCGGCGAGATCGCCCGCGAACGACGCATCGATGCGGATGCGGCCTTCGAGCAGCGTCGCGAGTTCGTCGAGCACGCGCGATGCATCGCCGTGTACGAAGAGATCGTTGCGATAGCCGCGGCTGTCGGCGAGGGCATCGGCGTCGATGCGATAAAGCGGCTGCGGCAGCGCGAGTTTGTACTTCAGCGTTTCGTTGCCGCGCAGACGCGAGCCGACGACCACGAGCGCATCGCAAGTCTTGTAGAACGCCTCGACGCTCGGGTGCACGTTGAACGCGCCGAGCGTCGCCGGATGATCTTCCGGCAGCACGCCGCGGCCTTGCACGCTCGTCACGACGCCGAAGCCGAGCTTGACCAGCCGCTCGACCGCGCCGCGCGCGTGACGCGTGCCGCCGCCGAGCCACAGCAACGGACGCTTCGCGTTGGTGAGCGCATCGGCGAGTTGCTTCACGCGCAGACTGTCGTGCGTGAGCGCGCCGACGTGCGGCGCGGCGAGATCCGCCGGCCATTCGATTTCGGCAGCCTGAATGTCGATGGGAATCTCCACGCTCACCGGACCCGCCGGCGCGGTGCGCGCAACGCGCACGGCTTCGCGGATCGTCGGCAACGCGGTGTCCACGGTGCGCACGCGGAACGCGGCCTTCGAGATCGATTGCAGCATCGACAACTGATCCGGCGCCTCGTGGATATACGCGAGGTCCTGATCGAGATATTCGGTTTCGATCTGCCCCGTGATGTGCAGCAGCGGCGTGCCCGCGGTCAACGCTTCGACCATCGCGCCCGCTGCGTTGCCGGCGGCCGTGCCCGTGGACGTGAGCGCGACGCCCAGTTCGCCGCATACGCGCGCGAGACCGTCGGCCATGTTCAGCGCGCCCGCTTCGCCGCGCGCGCCGACATAGCGGATATTGCCGCGACGCCCGATCGCATCGAGGATCGGCATGTTGTGAATCGAGATCACGCCGAACGCCGTGCGCACGCCGCACTGTTCGAGGAATGCGGCGATCAGTTCGCCGACCGTGGTTTTTTCAGACATGACGAGCAAAGCCTCCGGAAACATCGATATGACTGCCGGTCGTGTACGACGACAGCGTTGTTGCGAGATAGAAGAGCGCTTGCGCCGCTTCTTCAGGTAAGCCGAAGCGGGCGAGCGGAACGTTTTTCTTGCGCGCGAGTTCGCCGCTCCATTGCTCCCAGCTCTGGCGCTCGGGACTTGCGGCGTTCTCGTTCAAATAGTTCTGATAGCGGCGCTTCCATTGCCCCGATTCGACGATGCCGATCAGAATCGAATTCACGCGGATGCGCTGCGGCGCGAGTTCCGTCGCGAGCGATTTCACGAGGCTCAACACGCCCGCGCGCGCCGATGAAGTCGCGACCATATGCGGCTCGGGTTGCAGCGCGAGCAGCGAGTTCACGCAGACGATCGCGGGCGAGGGCGCGTCTTTCAGCATCGGCAAAAAGGCGCGCGTCGGCCGGATGATGCTGAAGTACTTCAACTCCAGTTCGTCGCGCCAGGCCTCGTCGGAGGTATCGGCGAAGGTGGAAACGCGGCCCTGGCCCGCGTTGTTCACCAGCATGTCGACGCGGCCGAAGCGCTGCATCACTTGTGCTGCGAAGCCGCCAACCTGTTCGGCATCGAGCACGTCGCAGCGCGCGGCGAGCAGTTGCGCTTGCGGAAATTCCGTCGCAAGCGAGGCCTGCGCAGCGTCGAGCCGTTCGCTGTCGCGCCCGCAGATGGCTACCGCCGCGCCTGCTTGCAGGAACAAGCGCGCCGTCGCGAAGCCGATGCCCGACGAACCGCCGGTGACGACGGCAACTTGCCCGGTGAGATCGATTTGAATCATTGCAACCCCAGAGATTTCATGTAGCGGTTCGACGCCGACGAACGCGCGCCCGGCCGATAGTTGAGCCGCATCGAGAGCGCATCGGCGGCTTCGCGGACACGTTCGATGAGACCGCTGCCGAGCAACGCGGCGTCGATCTCGGGACGCGGGATCGTCGTCGTGATGACGGCGACGATGCGCCCCGTGTCGTTGCGAACCGGCGCGGTGACGACCGAAATGCCGCGCTCGAAAGAAGACTGGCTCGTCGCGTAGCCGCGTTCGGCGTCTTCTTTCACGCGCTCGTAAAGCTCTGCCACAGTTTCGGGCGTGGACTTCGTGAAGCGTTCGAGATGCGCTTCCGGATAGAGCGCGCACAGCTCGTCGAGCGAAAGATCGCCCATCAATACGTGACCGTGCGTCGTTGCATGCGCGGGAAGGCGCGTGCCGACGTTGACCTTCACCGAACTGAAGATCGGCGCGTGACTCTGCGCTTTCGCGACGAACACGACATCGCGGCCATCGCGAATGAGAATGTGGCTCGTGAGTCCCGTCGCGTCGCGCAATGCCTCGATGATCGGCAGGCCGAGATCGGTCAGTTCGAGCGAACTCAGATACTCGAAGCCGAGACGCAGCACGGCGACGCCCAGCCGATAATTGCGGTCCTTGTCCGCGCGTTCCAGAAAGCCGAGCGATTCGAGCGTCTGCAACAGGCGAAACACCGTCGTGCGTGGAATGCCGAGCCGACGCGACAATTCGGGCGCGCCGAGCACCGGTTCACGCGGCGAGAACTCCGTGAGGATTTTCAATCCGCGTTCGAGTCCCGGCACGATGTAAGTCGGTTCGCCTTTGTCGGCTTCTTCTGTGGCGAGGGATGTCATTGCGGTACTCCGTCTTTCGTGTGGCATTCGATGCCCTGGCAAAACGTGTCGATCAGCGCCGTGTAGGCAGCGGGCGATTCGACGTAACCTGCGTGCCCCGCGCGCGGCATTACTTGCAGACTGACGCGCGCGGCCTGAGCGATGCGCTCGCACGCATCGGGCGGCGTGATCGCGTCCTGCGCGCCCACCGCCACCGCGATGCGTCCGTGAAAGCGCGCGATGTCCGCCGCGAGATCCGCGTTCGCGAGCAGATGCGTCGCTTGCGTGTAGCCTTCGGGCACGATGCGCGCCATGTTCCAGCGGACCCATTCGCGCGCGGCTTCATCGGCGTATTGCGAGACCATGTTGGCGCTGCGCTCGCGCGCGAGTCCTTGCGGGCCGAGTTCTTTCAGCATCGCGAGACGCGCGTCGCGTTTCGATTCGCGCAGTTCCGTGGATGCAGCGCCGTAACCCGCAGCCGGCGATATCAGCAACAAGCCCGCGACGCGCTCGGGCGCATGCACCGCAAACGATCCCGCGACGATCGCGCCGAGCGAATGGCCGACGAGCACGCAGCGATCGACATCCATCGCATCGAGCCACGCGCGCAGTGCATTCGCATAGTCGGCGGCAACGGGCGAGTCGGCGGCGACAGGCGTGGACACGCCATACCCCGGCGCATCCCACGCGAGCACGCGCCGCTTCGCACCGAGCGTATCGAGCTGCCGAACCCACGACGCCGCGCCCGAGCCGATCCCGTGCAGCAACACGACGGGCAGAGTGCGCAGATGCATCGCACCTGCCTCGCGATAACCCGTGATGCCGTGCGCGGTATCGATATGCATGTCCGGAAAACACGCGAGCGTCTCGATGTTCATCGCGGCCTCAGCGCTTGAGCTTCGCCAAGGGCGATTCCGGCGGATACGTCGGCGTGATGGGCTTCGATGCGCCGAGCATCACGCACATCAGCGCGTCTTCCTCGCCGATGTTGATCTCCGTGCGATACACGCCCGGCGGCACGGAAATGAGATCGCGCTCGCCGAGCACGGCTTCCCACGTCTTGCCGTCCTTCTCGCAGACGACCTTCATCTTTCCGCGCAGCACGAAGAAAATCTCTTCAACGTCGATATGAATATGGCTTGGCCCGATATTGCCGGCGGGAATGACCATCGTGGAAAACGTGAAGCTGCCGGCGGGAATCGTGTTCATGTCCTTCGCGACGCCCGTGCCGCCGGTGCCGACATAGCGCATCTGCGCGCGGCGATACTTCGGGTCGTAATCGGCCTGGAACTTGAGCGCGTCCCAGTCGTAGCGGCGCGTGTCGAGTCGCGCGACGCGCGAATCCATCCATTGCTCGAAGCTCGCTTCGGCGGGTTGCTCCCACGACTTACGTTCGATGTCTGCATCGGCCATTGTTTTCTCCAGGTTCTGTATAGAGCGAATCAATTCATCACGAAGCCGCCGTTCACCGGCAGCAACTGGCCCGTCACGAAACGCGCCGCGTCCGAGAGCAGGAACAGCACGGGACCGTTCACGTCGTCGGGCACTTGCGCGCGCGTCAATGCGCGGCCTTTGAGGTAGTACTCGTGGCGCTCGGCGGGCACGTAGGCGGTGGCTTCCACTTCGGTGAGGCCGGGCGCGATCGCGTTCACCGTCACGTTGTTCGCGCCGAATTCGCGGGCGAGCGAACGCGTCATCGCGATCACCGCGCCTTTGCTCGCGACGTACGCGAGCAGCTTCGGCGCGCCCCACAAAGCCGTATCGGAGGCGATGTTCACGATCGCCCCGCGTCCCGATGCCTTCAGATGCGGCAGGCACGCGGCGCTCATCAGCCACGTGCCGCGCACGTTGACGTTCATCACGGCGTCCCACGTGGCGGGCGCGAGTTCATCGGCGAACTTGCCGCCCGAGTTGGTGATCGCGGCGTTGTTGATGAGGCCGTCGAGACCGCCGAGCGCTTGCACGCTTTGCGCGACGCATGCTTCGATGCTCTGCGGTTCGTTCAAATCGAGCGGGATGAAATGCGCCGCGCCGTCGAGCGATCGCGCGAGCGCTTCGCCTTCTTCGCGCAGCACGTCGCCGAACGCGACGCGCGCGCCTTGCTCGACGAGCGCGCGGACGAACGCCGCGCCGAGTCCGCGAGCGCCGCCCGTCAGCAGCACGCGGCGGCCGTCGAGCGCTTTGAACGCGTCACGCATGAGCGTGCTCCGTGCTCTTCGGCAACGCTTCGAGCGCGGCGAGATGCTGCTGCGCGCGCTGCTTCAGCATGCGACGCACGCGCGTCATGCCGACATCGTGCTGATAGAGGAATTCGTGATTGCGGGCGTTCGGCGCGAGGCTTTCGAGCACGTAACGATCTTGTTCGAGCACCGCCCAATGCAGCCCTTCGAGACGATTGCGATACAGGAAACGCCATGCATCGCGCTGCCATCCGGAGACTCGGCGCGTGCGCCAGAAGTAGACCTGGCAGTTGTCGTCATCGACGGGCGTAGCAAACCCGATGATCCCGAAGTTGCCGCCCGGGCCGAACTTCTTCTTGTACGGAATCGCGAGACGCATCCACAGGCAGCCGGTTTCACCGAGCTCGACCCAGTCGAAGTTCACGTCGCGCTGATTCACCTTCTCGAACATGAGGCCGGTTTCGGTCTTGCGCACGCGCATGTCGGCCTGCTTGTCGCCTTCGGCCATCGAGTGCGAGGTCGCATGCAGATACGCGCCGTGCATCGGGTCCATCACGTTGTCGATCGCGTACTGGTAATTGCACTTCCAGTGCGACATGCACAGGAAGCTCGCGTATTCGTCGCCGACGAGTTCTTCGGGCAGCACGAGCGGCGCGGGTTCGTTGTTGGCGTCGTCGCCGAACCAGAGAAAGATCGCGCCCGCATGTTCCTCGACGGGATACGACTTCACGCACTTCTGTCCTTCGAGCGGACACGCCGACACGGCGGGCACTTTCTGCACGGTGCCGCTGCCATCGATTTCAATGCCGTGATACCAGCACGCGACGCTGCCACCGAGATTCCAGCCGAGCGACAGACGCGCGCCGCGATGCGGGCAGCGGTCTTCGAGCGCATGCACTTTGCCTTCGTTGTCGCGCCAGAGCACGATCTGATCGCCGAGGCGCGTGAGGCCGATGGGCGCGTTCGCCACTTGCCAGCTCGGCGCGACGGGATACCAGTAGTTACGCAAGCCGCGATCGAGATAAGCCTGAACGGGATCGGCGGCGGTGGTTTGTTGAGGGGACGTCATGGGGAAGGGCTCCTTCTTTATTCAGCGAGCGTGCGCAGTTCGGCGGCAAGGCGATCGGCGGTCCAGACGGCGCCTTCCGGAGTGCGGAAACCGTCCTTGTTCAAGCCCGCGACCACTTGTTCCAGTTCCAGCGCGCCCGCTTCGAATACGCGTTCGAGCGCATCGCCGAAGTCGTTTTCGTATTGCGTCGGCTCGGCGCGACGCGTCTGCCAGATGAAGTTTTCGGTCTCGCCCGGCTTCTCGATCACGCCCTTGCCTGCGACGTTGTTCGGCTGCGGCGCGAGCCACGGCTTGAGATGCGGGTTGAAGCTCACGACTTTTTCCATGTCACGCCACCTTGATCTGGATTTCTTCGCCGGCGAGGCGCACCGAATACGTCTTCAGGTCGCGGCCGCCGGGCTCTTTCAGGCATTTGCCCGTGGGAATGTGAAACACCGCTTCGTGGAGCGGACACTCGACGGTGTCGCCATCGACGAAGCCTTGTGTCAGCAGCGCATAGGCGTGCGGGCAGACGTTTTCGAGCGCATACAGTTCGTCGCCCACTTTGTAGATACCGATTTCCGCGCCGTCATCGAACTTGAATTCGATCGGTGCGTCTTCCGACAGATCGCCGGCATGCCCGGCGCAGCGCCATTGTTCAGACATCTTTCACCCTTTTCTCTGGTTCGTCTGCGTTCCACTAAAGGAACAACAGTTCGTGTATGGGCATTATAGGAGTCGTCTGAGCCGGGGAAAATAAAAATCTGAACCTCTAGGTGAAAACACTGAAGTCGGCGCGTTTAAGACTTCGGGGCTGAAGTAAGAACGTCCGTTCGACATTGATTCGTATGCTTTTTTTGCCGCGCACGCTCTGTATCGGGGATGCCTCAGGGTCTACCCGATCTCATCTCAAAATTATTGTTTTGGCGTCGGAAATCTCACTATACTTTCCATAGGCAGTACGTTGATCCGTAGATGGAACAAGACGAACGATCAATGTGACGCCTTCCGGTCGGCAAGAACCGCCGCCGTCCGGAACCGGGATAAAGCGAAATAACGGCGACAAGCGGGAACAGGAAAGCGGGCAACGCCCGCGCTTGAACCATACGGTTAGGAGAACGAAGGGTGAAGCAAATCATCGCAGCGGGGCTCATCGGAGCCGGAGTCGCGACCGGCGCGGCCGCGCAAAGCACAGTCACGCTCTACGGCAGCCTCGATGCCGGCATCGCATATATCAACAACGTGGGCGGCCATCCGAAGTGGATGGAGGAACAAGGCAACATGCAGCCGGACCGCTGGGGCTTTCGCATCACGGAGGATCTGGGCGGCGGACTGAAGACGGTCGCGCAACTGGAGAACGGCTTCTATACGAACACCGGCAACTTCGCGAAAGCGGGCACGCTATGGAACCGGCAGGCGTATCTCGGGCTGGATCAGGAAAACGTCGGCACGCTGACGCTAGGTCATCAGACGCCGTTCAGCTTCGACATGCTCGGGCCGCTCTCGACCGCGTATCTCGCGGCGAGCTGGTACGCGTTCCATCCGGGCAACATCGATCAGCTCGCGGACACGGGCGTCGTGCCGTACGACAACTCGGTGAAATTTCGCTCGGCGAGCTTCTACGGCTTCTCCGCCGGCGCGATGATGGGCCTCGGCAACACGACGAACTTCTCGACGGGCCGCAACTACGGCTTCGGCATCACGTATGCGAACGGCCCGTTCAAGGCGGCGGCCACGTATTCGAACGAACACAACCGCACGCCCGCGATCGCGACGACCGGACTCACGACCTTCCAGGGTCAGCCGGCGGCGACCTATATGGCGGACAAACAGGAAGAGATGGGCGCGGGCGCGTCATATGAAATCGGCAAGTTCGTCGTGCACGGTCTCTATACGCGCGTGAAACTGCAATCGAACGGACAGTCCGACACCTTCCAGTCATACGATGCGGGTCTGACCTTCAAGCCGGTCGCGTGGAACTGGATCGCGGGCGGCGCGGCGACCACGACCTTCGCGGGCGGGCGCTGGACGCAGTTCGAAATCGGCGACATCTACATGCTGTCGAAGTCGACGCAACTCTACGTCAACGCGCTTTACGAGCATGCGACGGGCGGCGCGAAGGCGGCGTTCTTCACGGCGGGCGTGTCGAGCACGGCGAATCAGGTGATCGTGCTCGCGGGCATTCACCACTCGTTCTAGGCGAGCATCTTGCGCGCGGCGAGAACGGCGGTGGGATCGTCCGGCGACGGGCGATAGTTGAGGCGGATCGACAGTTCCATCGCGGCGGCGCAGATCGTTTCGACGAGTTGCGCTTTCTCATCGCGGGCGCCGATGTCCGAACGCGGCACGGTCGCGGCCACCGCCGCGACGATCGCGCCCGAATGATCGCGCACGGGCGCGGTAACGACGGAAATTCCGCGCTCGAACGATGCTTCGCTCAGTCCATAGCCGAGCGCCGCACACTCCTGCACGCGTTCGTAGAGTTCGTCGATGGTCGCGGGCGTGCGCTCCGTGTACTTTTCCAGTTGCGCCTCGGGATAGAGCGCCTTGAGCGCGGCGAGCGAGAGATCGCCCATCAGCACATGACCGTGCACGGTCGCGTGAGCGGGCAGGCGCGTGCCGACGTGCACCTTGACCGAACTGAACAGCGGCTCGTGACTTTGCGCCTTCGCGACGAACACGACATCGCGTTGATCGCGGATCAGCAGATGCGTGGAAAGCCCGGTCGCGTCGCGCAGACGTTCGAGAATGGGCGTGCCGAAATCGGTCAGTTCGAGCGAATTCACATATTCGAAACCGAGCCGCAGCACGGCGACGCCGAGCCTGAAATTGCGGTCGCCGTTCACGCGTTCGAGAAAGCCCAGCGCTTCGAGCGTTTGCAGCAGACGAAAGGTCGTCGTGCGCGGAATGCCGATGCGTCGCGACAACTCCGGCGCGCCCAGCACCGGCTCGCGCGCCGTAAATTCGGCGAGGATGCGCAAGCCGCGTTCGAGGCCCGGCACGAGATAGCTGGAACCGCCGCCGGATGACGCGTCTTCGTCCACGGTGTCGAGCGTTTCCGCCTGAGTGTCTTCCTGTTTGCTTCGTCGGGCCATGTTCGGCTGTCGTTGTCGTCGTGCGATGGGCAATCATAGCGCGAGACCGTGCGGCCACAGCTTTTGCTACTTGTTATGACATGTTATATTGACGATTTATAGACACTTCACCGAGGCTGAAACGATGAGCTTCGAAGCCACATTCTGGCTCTTCTGCGCGGGCCTCGGCGCGAGCGCTGCGGGCGGCATGCTGGGCATGGCGAGCGGCCTGTTCATCGTGCCCATTCTGACAATGTTCTTCCATATCGACATGCACGCGGCCATCGGCACGAGCATCGTCTCGGTTATCGCGTGTTCGTGCGGCGGCGCGGCCGCGTTTCTGCGCGGCGGTCTCACGAACGTGCGGCTCGCCGTCGTGCTCGAAACCGGCACGACGCTCGGCGCGCTCACGGGCGTGCTCGTCGCGGGCATCGTGCCGGTGGCCGCGCTCGACTTTCTCTTCGCGGGCGTGCTGCTGGTGTCAGCGTGGCAGATGTTCCTGCGCCGGGAAGATCCGGCGGGCATGGCAAGTCCGCTTCCATCGAAAGGACTGGCCGCCAAGCTCGGCCTCAACTCCAGCTATCCCGACAGCACGCTGCGCCGCGACATCCCTTACGAAGTGCGCCGCGTGCCCGCCGGTCTCACGTTGATGTACGTCGCCGGACTCGTGTCGGCGCTGCTCGGCATCGGCAGCGGCATCCTGAAGATTCCGGCGATGGACAACGCCTTGCGCCTGCCGATCAAGGTATCGACCGCGACGTCGAACTTCATGATCGGCGTGACGGCCGCCGCGAGCGCGAGCGCCTATTTCCTGCGCGGCGAGATCGTGAGCGCGATCGCCGGGCCGGTCGCGCTAGGCTCGGTGATCGGTGCGATCGCGGGCGCGCGCGTGCTGATGAAAGTGCGCAGTGAACGCCTGCGCCTGCTGTTTCTGTCGATGCTGCTGCTCGTCGCGTGTCAGATGCTCATGCAAGGCTTCGGCATCGATCTGCTGGAGCATGCCGGGTGACGAAGCACTCGACGTCTGCATCGCTCGATCGTTTGCTCGCCGGCTTTCTCCAGTGCGGCACGTGGGCTGCGTGCGCGCTCATCGGCGCGGGACTTTTCGCCGGCACGAAAGCGTTGACGGCGGGCGTCGCGCTCTTCATTCTGCTGCCGGTTTTGCGCGTCGTTCTGATGCTCGCCGTGTTCGCGCGACAACGCGACTATCTCTACGCGACGATCGCCGCGACCGTGCTCCTCGTGATCGCGGCGGGCTGCGTAATCGGCATGCGTCTCGGGCCGCTCGCCGGCTGACGCGCGATACGCCACAAGCGCACATACAGCGGTATTCTCTTTGACGGCAGTCGATGACATACGCCGGTTTCCTCAGGAGAAATCGCATCATGTTCGATACGACCGATGTGCTGATTGCCGGCGCGGGCCCCGTCGGGCTGATGCTCGCCGCCGAACTGCGCCGCGATGGCGTGAACGTGCGCATCGTCGATGCTCACGACGAGCGCACGTTTTTCGTAAAGGCGCTGGGCGTCACGGCGCGCACGCTGGAAATTTTCGACGATCTCGGTATCGCGCGCGACGCGATCGATGCGGGCGTATGGCTCACCGGCGCCGATACGTATCAGGACGGCGCGCCCGCGTTCAGCGCCGAGGTGCCGCGCGCGGGACTGCCGTATGGCGCGCTCTCGCTCGCGCAGTTCGAGACGGAGCGCATTCTGGAAGCGGCGCTCGCGCGCAACGGCGGGCACGTCGAATACGGCGCGACGCTCGTCGATTTCACCGAATCCGGCGACGCCATCGACGCACACATACAGGACGCATGTGGCGAGTCCCGCACCGTTCGATGCCGCTGGCTCGTCGGCTGCGACGGCGCGCGCAGCACCGTGCGGCGTCAACTGAACGTCGCCTACGAAGGCGATCAGTATCCGCAGACATTCATGCTCGCCGATCTCGACGTCGACTGGAACTTGCCGCGCGGGCGCATGTATCGCTTCAACGTGTCGGGTCAGGGACAAGCGGAGGGCGAGGCCGGATCGACCACGCTCGCCGCGCTGCCGGTGCGCGGTTCGGCGCGCCGCTATCGTCTCTCGATGGTCCTGCTTCCCGACGACGCCGCCCGCCACACGCTGAACTCCACGCCCGACTTCGACGAGATCCAGCGCATCATGCTGCCGATCCTGCCCAAGGGCACGCGGCTTTCGTCGATGCGCTGGTCGTCGGTGTATCGCGTGAGTCATCGGATCGCGCAGCACTATGCGCGCTCGCGCGTGTTTCTCGCGGGCGATGCCGCGCATATTCATCCGCCCGTCGGCGGTCAGGGCATGAACACCGGCTTGCAGGATGTGCACAACCTCGCATGGAAGCTCACGCTCGCGTCGCGCGGTCTCGCGAGCAAGACGCTGCTCGACAGTTACGAAGCGGAGCGGCGGCCGGTCGGACTCGATGTCGTCGAATCGACGAGCCGCGCGTTGAACACGGTCCTCGCGCACGGCGAGATCAAGCCCGCGATGCGCGAAACGCAATTGCTCGTGGGTTATCGCGGCAGCAGTCCAATCGTCGCGGACGATGCCGCGGGCATGGCGGCCGAGTTGCCCGCGCCCGGCGATCGCGCGCCGCAAGCCGGCGGTCTCGTGGAAGCGTTCATCGGCCATGCGCAGCGCTTGCAGGATCAGCTCGGACGCGGACGTCACACGCTCGTCGGCTATATCGATGACGACGCCGAAGGCGCGCGCGTCGCCGCGTTCGCCGAGGCCGTCGATGCATGGCGCGTCGCGCTCGGCACGGCGGCGAGCGCGGTGCTGATCGTGTCGCTGCGATTTGCGAGCGCGCCGTCGTTCGTGCCCGCGTGTGAAGCGTATCGAACCTTGAGCGACAACGCGGGCGAATTCGCCGATGTGTTCGGCGCGAAGAACGGCATGGCGTGGGTCGTGCGGCCGGACGGGCATATCGGCTTCAGAAGCGCGAGTTGTTCGTCGCCGACGCTGCTTGCGTGGCTCGATCGCGTGTTGGGTCAGAGGGCGGCGCGTTCGCTCTAGCGTGACGCCGCGACCACGTGCGCCTGAATCTTTCCATCGAGCGCATTGGTGCCGAAGCGCGCGGCGAGGGCTTCGGCGCATACCGATGTTGCTTCGTCGAGACTCGCGCCCGTGCGCGATTCGATCTCGTTGCGCAACGGCGTGCCCTGGCAATAAGCGAGCGCAACCTCCCGCGCCGACGATGCGCGGCTGCGTCGCGTGACGGTCTCGAAGCGCGGCGTTGCGTCGAAGCCCGCGGAAGCGAGATCGCGCGAGATCGCTTGGCGATCGAAATAGCCGTGCGGCGTGCGCTTCATGAAAAGCGGCGGATCGGCGGGAAAGAGACGGCTGAGCGCATCGGTGATCGTGCCGGCGAATTCGTTATCCTCGATGCGATCCCACACGTTGAAAAGCAACGCGCCGCCGGGCCGCAGCACGCGACGTGCTTGCGCGAATGCCGCCGGTTTGTCGGGGAAGAACATCGCGCCGAACTGACAGATGACGATATCGAAGCTTGCGTCGTCGAAAGGCAGTTGCAGCGCGTTCGCCTGCCGCCACGTCACGGCTCGTTCGATGGGCGTCGTCGCGGCGCGATCGAGCATCGCCTGATTCAAATCCGTCGCGACGATCTCGACGTGCGCGGGCAATGTTCGCGCCATCGCACGCGTGAGCGCGCCGGTGCCCGCCGCCGTTTCCAGCACGCGCGATGGACCGAGCGCCGCCGCGCGCGCCGCGATATCCGTGGCGTAGGGCGCGAAGAGCATCGGCACGAGAAGCCGCTCGTAAAGTTCGGGAATCTGGCCGGCGAAATTCGCGTCCGTGCGAAGCGTGTCCGTGTTCATGCGCCGCCTCCGATCGATTATTCGTCTGAGCCCTCAAGTCTTTTCACTCTACGCGCCTTTATCGCGTTCGCGGAGATGTCTACATTGCTTCCTGTCACGCCGGTTTTGCGGCACACCGACCGGTAAATCACGGCATTAAATAATCTCTTCAAGGAATCCATCATGAGCAAACTCGCAGGCAAGGTCGCGGTCGTCACGGGCGCATCGAAAGGTATCGGAGCGGCGATTGCCAAGGCGCTAGCGGCAGAAGGCGCATCGGTCGTCGTCAACTATGCGAGCAGCAAGGCAGGCGCGGATGCGGTCGTCGCGGACATCGCCGCAGCGAACGGAAAGGCGATCGCCGTCGGCGGCGATGTGTCGAAAGCCGCCGATGCGCAAGGCATCGTGAATGCAGCGGTCGAGACTTACGGACGCCTCGATATTCTGGTGAACAACTCGGGCGTCTACGAATTCGCGACGCTCGAAGAGATCACCGAAGAGCATTTTCATAAGCAGTTCAATATCAACGTCCTCGGCACGCTGCTGACCACGCAGGCCGCCGCGAAGCATTTCGGCGAAGGCGCGAGCGTCATCAACGTGAGTTCGGTCGTGACGCGCATTACGCCGCCGGCGAGCGCGGTCTATAGCGGCACGAAGGGCGCCGTCGATGCAATCACGGGCGTGCTGGCGCGCGAACTCGGCGCGAGAAAGATCCGCGTCAACTCGATCAATCCGGGCGTCGTCGTGACCGAAGGCACGCACGCCGCGGGCATCATCGATTCCGATTTCGATAAGGCCGCGCTCGCGCAAACGCCGCTCGGACGTCTCGGTCAGCCGGACGATATCGCATCGATCGCGGTGTTCCTCGCATCGGACGACGCGCGCTGGATGACCGGCGAAAGCCTCATCGCGAGCGGCGGCATGCGTTGATGTAAGTGTATCGACGGGCGACGCCGGTTTTGTATCTGGCGTCACCGTGCATCGCGAGCGAGGATGCATCGACCTCTCGTTAGCCGGAGCCCGTCCGATGCCTCACACGGCGCAATTGCTCGCATTCGCTCTCGTCGCGCTCGGCATGGCGCTCACGCCAGGGCCGAACATGGTTTATCTGATCTCGCGCTCGATCTGCCAGGGCCGCGCGGCGGGGCTCATTTCGCTGGGCGGCGTCGCGCTCGGCTTCGTGGTCTACATGTTGTGCGCGGCGTTCGGCATCACCGCGCTGCTGATCGCAATCCCGTTCGCTTACGACGCGCTGCGCTTCGGCGGCGCGCTGTATCTGTTGTATCTCGCGTGGCAGGCCGTGAAGCCGGGCGGACGCTCGCCGTTTCAGGTGCGCGACTTGCCAATCGACAGCCCGCGCAAACTCTTCGCTATGGGCTTCGTCACCAACCTGCTGAACCCGAAGATCGCGGTGCTGTATCTGTCGCTGTTGCCGCAGTTCATCGATCCGGCGCACGGCGGCGTGCTCGGCCAGTCGCTCGTCCTCGGCGTCGTGCAGATTGCGCTCAGCATCGCTGTCAATGCGACGGTCGCGATGACCGCCGGAACCATCGCGCTCTTTCTTGCGCGCAAGCCCGCGTGGTTGCTGATCCAGCGCTGGCTGATGGGCACGGTGCTCGCCGGCCTCGCGGTGAGAATGGCGACCGAAGCGCGCCGCTGATGCGCTTCGGCGACCGGGAAAAGCGCTAGCGCAAGCCAGTCAGTGCGGATGATCCGTGTACACGCGCCCGAGCAGATCGTCGTATTCCTCGCAGCGCGCGGCGACAATCGCTCTCAGCATGCGAATGAACGCGTTGCCATCCTCGAAATGCTCGACGAGCACGCGCGCCGTGCGCAGCGATATCGACTCGGTCATGGGCCGGGGCTGCTCGTCATCGATCCTGAATCCAAAGCGATGCACTTCCACCGATGATGCATCGGACGGTTTTTCGTGAGAGAGAATGGTGGCCCGCATTGACGCTTCCTTCATGGTTTTTGTTATCGATCGTCGGCAAAGGGAATTCGCGCGAGTGGGCCTTCACTCTCCCGGTTCCGGCGCCTGTGCCGGTTCGCTCATCGGGCAGCCGTTGCGCTCGCCCCTGAAGTTCGCGGACATCTCGTAGGCGGGCTTGCGGCTGCGCATGACGCCGCCCAGCGGCCGATGCGCGGCGACGCCGTGCCACGGGCTGAAGGCCATGCCCTCGTCGATGGCCGCGACACGCGACGCGTTCCAACTCGCCTGAGGCGCGACGCGAATGCGCGCCACCGCCACATACGGGCTGTCGTTCTCGGGCCATTGCACCGACGCGTCTTCTATCGGCATCGTGTCGATGTCGGTCGCGAGTTGCACGCGCACTTCCCATTCGCCGCCGTGTTTCGCGAAGAAGTCGCACACGGCGTCGCGCAGGCCGTTGGGTTTGTCGTCGAGATCGACCGGGGCATCGGTGAGCGCCGTCAATTCCGCCGACACCGGCACGACGCTCAGCTTCGCGATATGCGGGCCGTACAGAAAGGGCACGGCGGTGTAAAACGTCTCGCCGAGAATGTGGGTTTTCGGATGTCCGCCCAGGCTCTTGAGCATACCGCTCTCGCCGCCCATCTTTTCGACGAGCGCTTCGGCGCCGCGCAGCACGGCCGACAACGCCTCTTTCGTTCCGGGCGCTTTGTCCGTCGTTTTCGCGAGCAGCTTGAGATTGGCGAGGAACGCCTTCGGCGTGCTCGCCGTGAACGCGGGCGCGTTGATCATCACGAAGTCCTGTGTGACGTGCCCTTCGCTGCCGGGCAGACGCTCGCCTTCCACGCCGATCAGCTTGATCGCGAGACCGCGCGGCGTCGACACCTTGTCGTCGAGCACGTCGCCGGGATTGGTCGAGAAGCGCAGCACGACGGGAACGACCGTTTCGCGCGCGAACACGCCTTGAGCGAACGGCGCGGGCAATGCAGGCACGCGCATCTCGCCGACGACGAGGCCGTGACTCTTCGCATGCACGCTGCGCACGGCGTGGCCGTAGTTCTTGTACGTCGTCTCGGCGATGTCGCGCATCGTCCTGACGAGTTCCGCGGTGGTTTCGGATTCGTCTTCGGGAATGACTTCGAACGCGGGATCGAAAAGTAAAGGACGTATGGGTTGCAACGACATGGCCGCTCCGGGTTAAGTGGCTTCGCTGTTGCGCAATGACCGTGCCGGCGAGCCGTTTCGGGCGTACTGCAAAAGCCGCGCCTTACGTACGACATCGATGCATGTGCGGTGACAGACAATGAATCATCGAGACGAACAGCGGTGATTTCTGTGAACCAATCGAGCGGCAGACGCCCCAAGCTGGTTCTATTTCCGACGCGCACCATGGCGCCTACGCCGGGAGCCAGCGCGGACGACTTCCAGATCTACGCTTCGTACAGGGGCAGCAGCGCGAGCGGGTTTTTCGGCACGCTGAAAGTCGTGCGCAAAACCGATGGAAAGCTGCTGTTTCCGTTCGACGGCGCGGATAGCATCGGTCCCTTTCCGACAAAGGCGGCCGCGGTCGCCGCCGCGCTCGACCGGGGCGACGAATTGGTGAAAGCGGATCTGGCGCGGCCGGAGTTGTGAACGCACGGTCGTGCCGCCCATTTATTCTTTTGAAGGACAGTTTGCGCACTGCCTCCGGGCGGTCCGCACTGCCGGAAGGAACAAGGACAGTTATTAGATAGAGAGAGTGGCGCCATGAATCAGCCTCGGGTTACTTATCGCGGCTTCGTCATCATGCCGATGGCCGCGTTCGACGGCGGTCTCTACGCGGCGATGACGATCATTTGCGACGTCGACGGCCTCCAGCGCGCGACCGGCGTGCTTGGCCATTTCGCTTCCGCCGAGGAAGCTCGCACCTTCGCCCTGTTGGCGGGCAAGGACGAAGTCGACGGCCGCATGTGGCGCGCGCCGGCCGCGGCTTGAAACGCACCTTCGTATCGTTTCGAAAAAATCCCCGCATCAACACTCGTGTACGACTCGTGTACGTATCTGCCCATGTGTGATACGCACGGGTTTCGTACATTGTATGAGCCACCCTTGCTGTCATACTGCATGCATCCGTGCGTCTTGTCCGCCGGGACACGCGCACGATCTTTGCACTGAAAAGGGCAGCCGATGGCAACCGTCGTATACGTCTTCGAGGAAAGCAGAGGTGTTCCGACGCACGAGCGCGATTTGCTGGAGATAGATTCGGCAGGTTATTTCGTTGATATGAGCGCGGTATTCGTCGAGCGCTGCAGTTGCACGATCGCCGCGGCTTCGCGGCCCGCGTTTCAGCGCGCGCTGCGTCGGCTGCAGACGGGCGACACCCTGATCACGACGAAGCTCTGGTGCCTCGGCAGCAGCATGCAGGACGTCGTCGCGACGATCGGCCTGCTTGAGCGGCGAGGCATCGCCACGGTTTGTCTCGCCTACGGCAAGAGCGATCTCTGTTCGGAGGAAGGCGCTCCGTTCGTCGAGGCGCTTCGGCTCGCGGAAGAACTCGAACGCGTCACGCGCCGCAGCCGCGCCCGCGAGGCGGCCACTGCCGCGAAGGAGCGCGGCGTCGCGCAGGGCCGCCCCAGTTCACTTACCGAAGCGCAGCAGCGCCAGGCGATGATCGGACTCGACTCCGGCCTCACCGTGACCGAGATCGCGCGCTCGCTCAACACGTCGCGGCAGACCATCATGCGCCTGCGCAACGCCCACGGGCATCCACAACAAGAAAGCGCGGTGCACGCGGTCATGCAGGCTCCGGATGGACCCGAGCCGCGCGCCGCCAACGACTCGAACTAACGGCGTCGCGCCCTTCATCGTCGGTCGCCCCGCGCCCGGCATTACTTTCCCTGCGTCCTTAACGCAGCGGCCTGTTTCGTGCTTTCATGGTCAGACGGCGCGTACGAAATGCGTCGAACCGATATCCGCTCCCCGAACCGTTGCGTTGCGTACACTACAATCGATGCCGCCAGAAGCGCGGCGTGCTTTCTGGCGCGGCGTTCCCAATACAAACGACACGACAGAACGGCTGGCGTGAGGGCTCACGAATGAACTCGAACAAGATGGGCGGTTATCGGCAGGAAAGAATGAACCCGGAGGATTCGGAGACGTGACCACCAGTCGATCGAAGGCGGCGGCTTCCGAGCATTTCGAACCCTTGCCTTTCGCCGTGGTGGGGATGGGCGCGTCCGCGGGCGGCATCGAAGCGTTGCTCAATTTTTTCGATAACGCGCCGGCCGAAATGGACATGGCGTTCGTGGTGATCGTGCATTTGCCGGCGGATCATCTGAGCCGCGCCGATGAAGTTCTGCAACGCGTGACGGACATGCCCGTCATGCAGGTCTCCGCGACGACGGCCATCGAGAAGAACCACATCTATATCAACGCGCCGGACAAGCATCTGGAGATGTCCGAGGGCTATCTCCAGGCGGTGGATCGCGCGGGTGGCGGGTCGGCGACCACCATCGACCACTTCTTCGCCACGCTGGCGACGGTGCATGGCACGCGCTCGATCGGCATCGTGATGTCGGGCTCCGGCTCCGACGGTGCGGCGGGCCTCTCGCGCATCAAGGAGATGGGCGGCATCACTGTCGCGCAGAAACCGGAAGACGCGCACTTCGCCGAAATGCCGCAGCACGCCATCACCACGCGCCAGGTCGATTTCATCCTGCCCGCGGCGGAGATGCCCGAGAAGCTGCTCGACCTCTGGAACAACGCGAAGAAAATCCAACTTCCGATCGCCGAGGGCGGCGAGTCGGCGGAGAAGGAAGCCCCGCCCACGGCGGGCGCCGCCGAGCGCGCGCTGGGCGACATCCTCATGCAGTTGCGCGTGCGCACCGGACACGATTTCCGTCACTACAAGCGCGCGACCATTCTGCGGCGCATCGAGCGGCGCATGCAGGTGAACGGGCTGCGCGAAATCGGCGCGTATCGCGACTTTCTGCGTTCGAATCCGGACGAAACCACGGCATTGCTCGCCGACATGTTGATCGGCGTGACGCAGTTCTTTCGCGACCGCGACGCGTTCGAAGCGCTGCGGCGCGATGTCGTGCCTCAGTTGCTCGACGCGAACAAGGGCGAAGCGCAGATACGCGTATGGGTGCCCGGCTGCTCGACCGGCGAGGAGGCGTATTCGCTCGCCATCATGCTCGCGCAGGCGCGCGAGACCGCCGCTTTCGAGACGACCTACCAGATTTTCGCCACCGATATCGACGAGCCCGCCATCTCGCAGGCGCGCAGCGGTTCCTATCTCCGCTCGATCTCGGCCGATGTGCCGGTGGACCTCCTGCGCCGCTATTTCAAGCAGGATGTCGGGCGCTATCAGATCGTGAAATCGGTGCGAGAGCGCATTCTGTTCGCCGCGCACAGCCTGCTGCGCGATCCGCCGTTTTCGCATCTCGATCTGATCTCGTGCCGCAACGTGCTCATCTATCTCGATCGCGCGGTGCAACGTCAGGTGCTCGAACTCTTTCACTTCGCGTTGCGGGCGGGCGGTTATCTCTTTCTCGGCACGGCCGAATCCGCCGATACCGCGGACGATCTCTTCACCATCGTCGACAAGAAGAGCCGCATCTATCGCGCGCGCACGGTGTTGAACCGCGTGAAACCGCCGGTCTCGTTTCCTTCGCTCGGCCCCACGAACATCGGGCCGCGCGAAGAGTTCCTGGCGACCACCGCGCCGGTCAGCATGACTGCGGGGCCGGAAGCGCCGGAGCGCCGCAGCTTTTCCTTCGCGGCGCTGCATCAGCGCGTGCTGGAGGAATATGCGCCGCCGAGCGTCGTGGTCGATCGCGATTCGAACATCGTGCATCTCTCGACGACGGCCGGGCGTTTCCTGCGCCACGGCGGCGGCGAGCTGTCCTCGAACATCATGGCGCTCGTGTTGCCCGAGTTGCGGCTCGATCTGCGCACGACGCTCTTTCGCGCGCATCAGACGGGTGGCAGCGTCGAGGCGCGGCGCGTCAAGCTGACTCACGACGGCCGCCCCATGTGGGTCAACATGACGGTGCGTCCGTTCCATGACACGGGCGTCAACGCCGACTTTTTCCTCGTGCTGTTCGACGAGGTTCAGGAGCACATGGCCGACGAAGGTCTGCCCGAGCAACGCGGCCAGGACCCGCTGCTGCTGCAACTCGAACGCGAGCTGCAGCACACGCGCGAACAACTCGCGACGACCATCGAACAGCACGAGACGACCGTCGAGGAACTGAAAGCGTCGAACGAGGAATTGCAGGCGATCAACGAAGAGCTGCGTTCCGCGACCGAAGAGCTGGAAAGCAGCAAGGAAGAACTGCAATCGGTGAACGAGGAACTGACCACGGTCAACACCGAGTTGCAGGCGCGCGTGGAAGACACGGCGAAAGCGAACGACGACCTGCAGAACATCATCGCGGCGACGGAAATCGCCACCGTGTTCGTCGACAAGCAGATTCGCGTCAAGCGCTTCACGTCGAGCGCGGCGCGCGTGTTCAAGCTGATCGACGTCGATATCGGCCGCTCGCTCTTCGACATCACGCATTCGCTGCGCTATTCCTCGCTCGCGGACGACGTGAAGCAGGCGTTCGAAACGCTCAAGCTGATCGAGCGCGAAGTCGAGAGTCTGGACGGCAAGTGGTACCTGATGCGCCTTCTGCCGTACCGCACGGCCGATGACCGCATCGACGGCGCGGTGCTCACGCTCATCGACGTCACCGCGCGGCACGAGGCCGAGGAGTCGGCGCGCATCGGCGAAGAGCGTCTGCGGCTCGTCGCGCAGTCGACCAACGATTACGCGATCGTCGTGCAGGACCCGAAAGGCACGATCGTCACATGGAACGCGGGCGCGGAGCGCATTTTCGGCTTCTCGGAGAAAGAAGTCGTCGGCAGGAATATCGCGTTCATTTACTCGCCGGAAGACCGTAAGGCGCAAGTGCCGGCGAACGAGCGCGAAATCGCCACGCGCGAGGGACGCGCCGACGACGAACGCTGGTACGTCACGCGCGACGAACGCCGCGTGTATTGCAGCGGCGTGGTGACGCCGATCTCGGACCCGTCGTTTACGGGCTTCGCGAAAATCGCGCGCGATCTGACCGAGCGCAAGCTGCGCGAGGACGCGAACCGCGACGCGCTCGCGCACGAGCACGCCGAGCGCGAGAAGGCGTCGCTGTCGAATCAGCTCAAGGACGACTTCATCGCGATGCTGTCGCACGAACTCAAGCATCCGCTGAATCTCATCGGCATGAAGGCGGAGATGCTGCCGCGCCTGCCGGAAACGCGCGGCATCGAAGTGGTGCAGGAAACCGCCGATTCGATCCGCCGCGCGGTGCGCAGCCAGGCGCAGATCATCGACGATCTGCTGGATCTCTCGCGCGTGCGCACGGGCAAGCTCGCGTTGAGCATCGCGCCGGTGGACGTCGCGGCCATGCTCGTGCGTATCGCGGATGTCAGCGAGAGCGAAGCCGCGCAACGCGATATCGCGCTGCGCACACGCGCTCGCTCGGAGCCGATCTACGCATTCGCCGATGCCGTGCGCTGCGAGCAGATTCTCTGGAATGTCGTCTCCAACGCGCTCAAGTTCACCGATCGCGGCGGCTCGGTCGATCTGCGGATCGTGCGCGACGGCGGCATGGTGCGCATCGATGTCGTCGATACGGGACAAGGCATCGAGGCGTCGGCGCTGCCGCATATCTTCGACATGTACCGGCAAGGCGGGCGCAATCCCACGTCGGCCGGACTCGGCATCGGCCTCGCGCTCGCGAAGCAGCTCGTCGAGATGCATGGCGGGCGCATCGAGGCGCGTTCCGATGGCCTCGGCCGGGGCACGACGCTGTCGGTCTGGCTGCCCGCAGCGGCCACGCAAGAGGCCGTGGCGCCGAGAAGCGAGGGCCGCGCGCGGCCTGTCAGCGGTGCGCGCCTGCTGCTCGTCGACAACGACGTCGAGGCGACCGCTTCGTTCGCCGCGCTGCTCGAACTGGAGCAGGCTTCGGTGCAGGTGGCATCGAGCGCGGAGCAGGGACTCGAACTGCTCGCGAAGGGCGCGGTGGATGCGTTGCTATCGGATATCCAGTTGCCCGGCATCGACGGCTACGAATTCATCAGGCGAGTGCGCGCCGATGCCTCGCTCGCGGGCATCAAGGCACTCGCGTTGACGGCGTTCGGCCGCGACGAGGACAAGCGCGCGGCGCATCAGGCGGGCTTCGACGCGCATCTGACCAAGCCGGTCGATTTTCCGGAGTTGCTTCATACACTCGACGTGCTGCTCGAACCGGGCCGCGAGGAGCGGGGCGACGCGTAGGCGCGGCGCCGGTCCACCGATTGCTTCCTTGAAAAGACAGGAGGCAGTATGCGCGAACGGGACATTGTGGTGATTGGAGCGTCGAGAGGCGGTTTTCAGGGACTGAAGGTGCTCGTGAGCGAGCTTCCCGCCGATCTCCCGGCAGCCGTGTTCGTCGTGCTTCATATCGGCCGTCACGCCAGCATGCTTCCCGATCTGCTCACGAGTTGGGGGCCGCTGGTCGCGCGTTATCCGACGCACGGCGAAAAGGTCGAGCGCGGCACCATCTTCGTCGCGCCGCCGGACCGGCATCTGGTCTTGTCGCAAGGGCGCGTGTGGCTCAGCGAGGGCGCGAGGGAAAACTTCGCGCGGCCCGCCGCCGATCCGCTGTTTCGCAGTGCGGCTTTGGAATATGGCGCGCGCGTGGTCGGCGTCGTGATGAGCGGCGATCTCGACGACGGCGCGGCAGGCCTCGCGAATATCCGCGCGCAACATGGTTTCGCCATCGTGCAGCATCCGGACGATTGCGAAGCGCCGAGCATGCCCCGCGCCGCGCTCGGTTCGTGCGGCGCGGATCTGCTTTGTGTGGAAGGCGAACTCTCGCGCTGCATTCAGGCCGCCGTACACGGGATGTCGTCTGACGAAGCCGCCGAGGGCGCGCGGATGAACAAGCAAGTGTTCGAAAAAGAGGCCCGTCTCGCCGCCAGCGGCCTGTCCGATATCGAGACGCTCGATGAAGTGGGCGATCGTTCGGCGCTGACCTGTCCGGATTGCGGCGGCGCGCTTTGGCGCATCAAGGACGATCATCCGCTGCGTTACCGTTGTCACACCGGTCATGCATACACGGGGTTGTCGCTCGAAGAGGGCATCGCGTCGCGTTCGGAGGCGGCGGTCTGGTCGGCGATGCGCGCGGTGCATGAGCGCGTCATCTACGCGAAAGAGCGTCAGCGCTGGGCCGAGCGGGCGGGCAATGAAGATCAGATCGAGGTCGAGCAGGCGCGCATCGACGAAGCGGAACGTGTCGTCGAGCTGTTGCGTGACGCGATGCGGGCAGCGCCTTCGCCCGTGGGATGAGCGCACGTGGAGGTTCGAATGGATGTCGAAGTGGAGAGCGCGGCGCTTGTCCAGGCCAATCGCGATATCAACGACGGCAAGGCGCGCATCCAGCGTCAGCGGGAAATCATCTATGAACTAAGTTCCGACGGCCACGATACGCAAGCAGCGCTCAGGCTGCTCATGACACTCGAAGACACGCTAGGCGCCATGATCGAGCATCGCACGCTTATCATGGCGCGCATTGCCCAGCGGAAGAACGGCGCCGGAGGATGAAACGCGGCCCGCGCGGCGAAGGCCTGCGATGACGCGGCGCGCCGCTGCCGCGATACACGCATGCGGCAATGCCCTCGCGCATGCGCGCCACGACGAGCGCGTTCATGCTTGGCGAGCGCGCCGCGCGCACCTTGCGACGCGGCTCTTTCGACACCGAAGCGCGTATTTCGTGAGCGAACTTCTGCAGCGCATCCGCCGATCCGCTCGCGCTCATGTACTCCTGCTGGCCGATCCTGCCGTCGAGCAGAATGGTCATCCCCGATTTTCGGGCCATCGTCAACACGTCGGATTGCATGATCTTTCGGGCTTGCATCGCCCGCTCTATTCGCCCGGCTTCGCGCGTTCGTGCGCGAAGCCCTCATGCCTCTATAAAAGCATTCGCCATGCCGCGCGGCGCTAGATGATAGGCTTGCCGCCCGTCACCGCGATGGTCGCGCCCGAGATGTAGCTCGCCTCGTCCGACGCCAGCATCACGTAGGCGGCCGCCAGTTCGGCGGGCTGGCCCGGCCGCTTCATCGGCACCTGATTGCCGAAGTTCTCGACACTCGAAGGCGGCATGGTCGATGGAATCAGCGGCGTCCAGATCGGCCCCGGCGCCACGCAGTTCGCGCGTATGCCGCGCTCGGCCAGCAGTTGCGCGAGCCCGCCCGTGAAGTTCTGGATCGCGCCCTTCGTGCTCGCATAGGCGATGAGTCCCGGATTCGGCGCATCGGCGTTGATCGAGGTCGTGTTGACAATCGCGCTGCCCGCCTTCATATGCGCGAGCGCCGCCTTAGTGATGCGGAACATCGCGCCGATATTCGTCGAATAGGTCTTGTCCCATTCGTCGTCGCTTATGTCTTCGAGCTTGTCGTAGGTCGCCTGATACGCCGCGTTGTTCACCAGCACGTCGATGCGCCCGAACGCCTCGGCGGTCTTCGCGACGATCTCCTTGCAATGCGCGCGATCGGTGATGTCGCCGGGCAAGAGCAGCGCGCGCCGTCCCGCCTGTTCGACCCAGCGCGCGGTTTCCTTGGCGTCGTCATGCTCGTCGAGATACGCGATGGCGACGTCCGCGCCTTCGCGCGCATAGGCAATCGCCACCGCGCGGCCGATGCCGCTGTCCGCGCCCGTGATAAGCGCGACCTTGTTCGCGAGCCGGTTGCTGCCCTTGTAGCTCGATTCGCCGTGATCGGGTTGCGGGTCCATCGGGCCGGTGAGTCCGGGGCGGCGGTCTTGCTGCTGTGACGGCAGCGGCGGGCGTGGGTATCCAGTTTCAGCGTTATCGCTCATGTCGTGCTCCTTACGCGGCGGTTTTCAGAACGACCTTGGTCGAGCCTTCCTCACGCTCGTCGAAGTTCTTGTAGCCTTCCGTGCGGCCTTCGCGCATGTGCAGATCGGAGCCGCAGATGTTCGTCGTCGTGATCTTGACGACGACATCGGTAGGTTGCTCGATGCGCGCGTCGGGCATGTCCTTTACGACGACTTTGCGCGGTCCTTCATAGACGAGTGCTTTCATTCACGGCTCCAATGCTGGTTGAAATGACGACCGCATGCGCGGACATGCGATCCATTCAGCATGGGGCGTTCCAGGCGGCGATGCGCCGGACGCGAAGATGGCGCGTTCGTAATCCGCGCCCGGCCGACGTATCGGGAAAAAAGCGTCAGTACTGCATTGAAAGTGAGGAAGGAATCAACGTTCCGGTTCGTCGACTTCCTTTCTCACCGTCTCGCGAAGCTGATCGAGTGCGCGCAGGCTATTGATGAGATTGCGCAACAGGCTTTCCGAATCTTCGGTGTCCCATCCCCACATTTTGATCGATGCGATGCGTCGCCTTTGCTCGGCGATACGCTGCCCGCAAATCGCGATATGCCGGTCGAGCCTCTCTAGTTCCTCTAAGGCTTTTCTGTTGGGCATGACGGCGCTCGCAATCGATTGAAGGGCTTCGATCCCGTCATTCATGGTACAACGCGCCGCGAATCGCAAATGCGGCGGCCGTTTCAGGGTTGCGCGTGTTTTTTCGACACCGCGTCGCGCATGCTTCGCACATCGCGCGTCGTGACGGGCGATGCATCGTTGCCCCATGCCGAGCGAACGAAGGTCAGCACGCGCGCGATTTCCGTATCGGTGAGTTTGTCGGCGAATGCGGGCATTTTCTTCGGCTCGGGCCCGTGCTCCGTCGATGGCGCGTGGCCGCCCTGCAGCACCATCCGCACCAGCGAATCGGGCTTCTCCGACAGCACCGCAGGATTGCCCGCGAGCCGCGGATACTTGAACGCTTCGCCCGCGCCATCGCTCTTGTGGCAGCGCGCGCATGTGCTTTGATAGAGGCCCGCGCCGGGGCGTTCGACGTCGCCGGTGCGCAACGCGGCCACGCTCTGTTGCGCCGAGCGCGAGCGCGCATCGTAGCTGCCGCCGCTTCCGTTCGCGGGCAGGCTCTTCAGATACGACGCGATCGCGAGCAGGTCCTGATCGGCGAGATATTGCGTGCTGTCTTCGACGACCTGCACCATGCTGCCGAACGTGGCGAGGCCCGCGCCGTGTCCGGTCTTGAGAAACGCGGCGATATCGTCGGCGGAAATGCGGCCCAGTCCCGCGCCCGGCAAGCCGGTCAGATCCGGCGCGTACCAGTGATCGTTGGTGCCGCCCGTGAGATACGCGCGCGACGATTGCGTATAGCCGCGTTCGTTATAAGCAGGACCGCGCGGGGTATGGCACGCGCCGCAATGCCCGAGCGATTGCACGAGATACGCGCCGCGGTTCCATTGCGCTTCGTGTTTCGGATCGGGCGTGAAGCGTTGTGTCGGTGCGAATGCGAGATTCCAGAAGACGAGCGCCCAGCGCTGACTGAACGGAAACGGCAGATGCGTTTCGGGCGCGGCCTGCGCGACGGGCTGCACGCCGTGCATGAAATACGCGTAGAGCGCGCGCATGTCGTCGTCGTCGATCTTCGAGAACGATGGATAGGGCATCGCCGGATAAAGATGCTTGCCGCCCGGCGCAACGCCTTCGCGCAACGCGCGCGCGAAGTCCTCATAGCTGTAGCGCCCGATGCCGTGTTGCGCGTCCGGCGTGATGTTGCTCGACCAGATCGTGCCGAAGGGCGAGCCCATCGGCAGGCCGCCCGCGAACGGATGCGGCTGCGGCTTGCCGGGCACGGGCGCGGCGGTGTGACAGCCGGCGCAATCGGCGGCCTTCGCGAGATACGCGCCGCGCGTGACGAGATCGGGCGTCTGCGAGTGAGCGAGCGGCATCGATGCGATCAGTGTGAAAGCGCAAAAGAGCGCGCGGCGCGGGATGGTCGTCACGATCACCGTCCTCCGCATGGCGACACGAGCAGCCACGCCATATCGGTGGCAACCAGCGCGAACACGAAGAGCGTGCTCGCAAGCGCCCCCGCGCGCGCGATGAAGGCATCGCGGGCCGCGTGTCTGTCGATCGATCCGTGTTCTTTCAGCATCGACGCAAGCTCTCCCGTTCGCCGCCAGTTGCGCCACGCGATGACGCCGCCCGCGAAGCCAAGCAGCAACGCGACCAGCCCGAGCAACGCGATGCCGTGTTCGAGCCAGGGCATCGCGGGCGCGTTCACAGGACGCTCATGCGGGAAGCAGCCCCACGCGGCGAGCGTCTGCCCGAGCGTGGTCTGCGCCATCCACGCGGCGGGCGCGAGCAGCAGGCCGCTCACGAGCGCGATCGCGCCGGGCCGCGTGGGATGCCGCTTCTCGTCGATGGGCGATGCGTCGTTCATCTCATCTCGCCAGCACGTAAGGCGACAGATACAGCGTCGCGAAGATGAAGAGCCACACGACATCGACGAAATGCCAGTACAGGCCGCCGATGGTCAGCGCCGCCGAGCGCGCCCGGTCGAAGTAGCCGAGCGCGGTCCATAGCAACAGGAACGCGAGCACGACGAGGCCGACGAGCACGTGCATCATGTGAAAGCCGGTGATCGTGAAGTAGAGCGAGCCGTAGAGATGCGTCGTCAGGCCGTAGGGATGATTGGCCCATTCCTTGAGTTGTATGGCGACGAAGATAACGCCGAGCGCGATGGCGATCGCGAGCATCGACACGCCCAGGCCGCGCTTGCCGCGCCGCACGAAACGCTCGCTCGCCCACACGAACACGCTGCTCGACAACAGAATGCAGGTGTTCGCGATGCCGAGGCCGAGCTTCGGCATGCCTTCGGGCGGCCAGCGTTGCGTCGTTTGCGAAGCGAGATACAGGTACGAAAAGATCAGATAGCCGAAGAGCGCGGCTTCGGTCGCGACGAGCGTGAGACATCCCCACCAGCCGCCCGAGCGTTCGCCCGGACTGCCGATGGGCAAGCGCGCGCGTTCGGGCAGCGTTTCCGCGAGATCGCTCATGACGCCGCTCCCGATTCGTGCGGCTGCGCCGTGTCGTCGCGCTGGCCGAGTTCGCGGCGCGGCCATAACCACACGACGATGGCCGCGCCGCATCCGATCAAACCGAGCGCCGCGAGCCACCAGGCGGTCAACGCGAGGCCCGCGAAAAACACCAGCAACGCGACGCTCAGCCAGAACGGCGCATACGAGTCTTCCGGCATCTTGAGGATCACATCGGGGTCGCCGTCGAGCGCTGTCGTGCCGAGCGCCTCGCGTCCCTTGTCGAGCACGTAGCCTTCGGTGAGCCGCGAGCGCATCGTGCCGGATATGCGCGCCTCCCACAGCGGATGACGACTCGCGATGCGCGGCGCGACCGCGAAGTTATACGGCGGCGGCGGCGACGAGGTCGCCCATTCGAGCGTGGGCGCATCCCAGGGGTTATCGCCCGCCACGCGACCGCGCCGCAGGCTGTACATGACATCCCACATGAACACGAGCACGCCGAACGCGAACAGGAACGCACCGATCGACGTAATCATGTTCACCGTGTTCCAGCCCATGTCGGGCGCATAGGTATAGATGCGTCGCGGCATGCCGAGCAAGCCCGCGATATGCATCGGAAAGAACGCGATGTTGAAGCCCGCGAACAGAATCCAGAAGCCTATGCGCCCGATCTTCTCGCTCATCATGCGTCCCGTGAATTTCGGAAACCAGAAGTAGATGCCGCCGATAACGGGAAACACGTTGATGCCGAGTAACACGTAATGCAGATGCGCGACCACGAAATAGGTATCCGTAAGTTGCCAGTCGAAGGGCACGGCGGCGGTGAGCACGCCCGACAATCCGCCGATCACGAAGAGGAACACGAAGCCCGCGAAGTACAGAAAAGGCACGCGGAACACGGGCCTGCCGGTCCAGATCGTCGCGATCCACGCGAAGGTGGCGACCGCGCTCGGTATCGCGATCACCATGCTCGCCGCGCCGAAAAACGAGAGCGCGAGCGCGGGAATGCCGGTCGCGAACATGTGATGGATCCACACGACGAAGCCGACGACCATCGTCGCCACCGTCGACAGCGCGACCGGCAGATAGCCGACGAGCGGCCTGCGGCAGAAGACCGGCAGCGCGTCGGAGACGATGCCCATCGCGGGCAGCACGACGGCGTACACCCACGGATGCGCGAAGATCCAGAAGAGATGCTGCCAGAGCAGTGGGCGGCCGCCGTTGACGACATCGAAGAAATGCGTGCCGATGCGCCGGTCGAGCCACAACAGAAAGAACGCGAGACTCACCGAGGGCACCGCGAGCAGGTTGCCGCCCGACGCGGTGAGCGTGCCCCACACGAGCACCGGCACGCGATCGAGCGACATGCCCGGCGCGCGCATGCGCAAGAACGTGACGACGAAGTTCATCGATCCGACCGTCGTCGAGATGCCGAGCAGCACCATGCCGAGCGCATAGACATCGATGTTCGGCCCGGTGTTATAGGTGAGTCCCGCGAGCGGCGCATAGTTGAACCAGCCCGCGTTGGGCGCTTCGCCGAAAGGAAAGCTCGCGTAGAGAAAGAGGCCCGCAAAGAGAAAGATCCAGTACGACAGCGCATTCAGGCGTGGAAACGCCATGTCGCGCGCGCCGAGTATCAGCGGCCACAGATAGTTGGAGAAGCCGGACAGCACGGGCAACGCGTAGAGGAAGATCATCGTCACGCCGTGCATCGTGAAGAGCTGGTTGTATTGCTCGGGCGTAAGCAGCGTCGCGTCGGGGCGCGCAAGCTGCACGCGCATGATGAGCGCCTCGACGCCGCCCGCGATCAGAAACGCGAACGCCGTGACGAGATAGCGCAAGCCGATGCTCTTATGATCGACGGTCGAGAGCCAGCCGCGCCAGCCCGGCGGCGCCTCCCAGAGTTCGCGCAGCTTGCGTTCCTCGACGCTGCCGGGTTCGATGCGGCCGATCGTGAGCGTGCGTTGCAGCGGCGGCGGGGACGTGGCGTGTTCGGTCATTGCAGTGTCCGAAGATAGGCGGAGAGCGCGGCCGCTTCCGCCGCCGTGAGCGCGATCGACGGCATCAATGCATCCGGTTTGATGCGCTGCGCGTGTTGTATCCAGTCGAGCTGATTCGATGCGGTGTTCGGCAACACGCCCGCCGCGATGAGTCTGCGCGAGTTCAGATGCGTGAGATCGGGCGCCTGCATGCCGTTCGCATCGGTGCCGCGCACGGCGTGACAGCCTGCGCAGCGGTCGAGAAACAATTGCTGTCCGGCGTTCACGGTTGCGTTCGCGGCATGTGGCTGCGCTTGCGCCGCGTACCACGCATCGAATTGCGCGCGGGGTTCGGCGATCACTTCGAAGGCCATGTGCGCGTGCTGTGCACCGCAAAACTGCGAGCACTGCCCGCGATACACGCCCGCGCGATCCGCTTGAATCCATTGCTCGTTGACGACGCCGGGTATCGTCTGCGTCTTGCCCGCGAGACGCGGCACCCAGAATGCATGAATGACATCGGCGCTGCGCAGTTCGATCTTCACCGGCTCGCCCACGGGTATGTGGATCTCGTTCGCCGTGGTCACGCCCGCATAGTCGATCTTCCACCACCAGTCGTATGCAGTGACGGCGATGGTCACGCGAGGCTCCCTGCGCGGCGATGCGACCGATTCCAGCGTGACGAGCACATACGCGAGCGTGGCGAAGAGCGCCACCGACGATACGCCCGTGCCGATCCACACCCAATGCATGCCGCCGCCTTCGCCCTCGACGTGCGATGCATCGCGCTCCGTGGGCGGCGGACGCCTGCGCACGATCGCGCCGATCAGCAACACGCTCACGATCAGCGCAACCACCACGGCCAACGCGGCGAGCGCCCAGCCGAGACGCATCGTCGGCGTGGCGGCTGGACCGTCGGCGTGAAGAAAGTAATTGAGTGGCGCATCGGCGCGCGCATTCGCGTGGCACACGAATGCAACGAGAACGGCGATGGCGGCGCGAGTGCTTCGCCAGGCACAATGGATCGCTTTGTGCGTAGCAAGCATCCGCATGCATCTCCGTGAAGTGATTGGCTCGATTCGAGCGGTTCCGGCGCGTGTTATACGCGCGGGGCATTTCACTCGGAGCAATCCACGGTCCCAACGATAACCTTACGGAATAAAGCACGGATCGCGCTCGCTTTCACGCGATGTTTCATCAGTAGAATAGAAGTTATCGAATCGATAACTATTCTTCTCTATACATTCGCAATGCTTGAATATGCCGGCACGGACGCTATGATGTGCTAACGTATTCGTGACATGCATGCTCGATGCATGTTCGTGTTTTTCAATAACTTCCGATCTTCCTTCGCGTGCTCCGATCGAACGTAGCGCGAAGGTTCTTTGTGGCTCCGTGAGTGCCGCGCCCGTGCCATCGCGTTCCCGCGCATCGGCTATTGGGGTGCTCCGCTATCTCTTCTATCGAAGCGAAGCTGCGTTCGTTATTTATCGAACGCGCGCGTCTGTACGCGCTCATACGTCCCCGCGCGAGGCGGGCGTTTCGTTTCCGGCAATGAACCGGGCGCTCGATAATCCTCTCCAAAACTCCGAATCGGCCATGAAAGAAAACGTTTTCATTCGAACCATTGCCTGCATCTTCAAGTCGCTTCGCCTTGCTTCGCCGGCGCGATTTTCGATGTTATCGAGCTTCGCGATCGCATGCACATTGACCGCATGCGGCGGCAGTGGCGGAAGCGACGGCGCGAGCACGACTGGCGGTTCGCAAACGAGTGCTTCGGGCGCATCGAGTCCGGCGGCGGCATCGAGTCCGGCGGGCGCATCGAGTCCCATTGCGGCATCGAGCCCGACGCCTGCGAGCGGCCCGAGCACGACCGCAAAGCCTGTGATCGCGCCCGCGGGCAGCGTGTTTTATGGCATGAACGGTCATGACAATTGGATCGGTCCATACCAGACGTCGACACCCGAGCAACAACTCGCGCAACTAAAGGACCTCAACGTTACGTTGTATCGCAACGATGTTTCCAACGTGGCTCAGGCGCAAAAGCTCGCGGGCATCGCGCAGACGATGGAGCAATCCGGCGTGACGGTTTATCCGGTGATCTTGCAGCAGCTCGATTTCCCCGACGAGAATTCGGCTTATCAGGCGAGCTATGCGCTCGCTCAGCAGATCGTCAACGTGCAGCGCTATGCGTATTACGAAGTCACCAACGAACTCGCGCCGCAATGTCTCGTCGGTTATGTCGACGGTGTGAACACCACCGACTACAAGAACGATTGCTTCCAGCTCGCGCGCGGTGTCATTCGCGGGTTGATCGCGGGTATCAAGTCGGTCGATCCCGATGGCAAGATCATCATCGGCGGCAATACGTGGATGCACCTCGGCTTCGACACGATGCTCGCCAACGGCACGCAGCCCGACGGCACGAGCGGTCATCCGGTTGTCACGTGGGACATCACCGCGTGGCACTGGTACTCGGAGCAGGGCGACATTCGTCACGCGTGCGGCACGCTGTGCTACGACGTGATCGGTACGCTGCAAGCGTTCGGCAAACCGATCTGGATCAACGAAGTGGGCATGCGTCCGAGCTTCCCCGGCACGGCCGATCAGGCGGCGACGTTCATGGCTAACAATATGATGGGAGCGCTGCTCGCGATCGCGCCGCAGTACAACATCCAGTCGCTTCAGGTCTATGAACTCTACGACGATCCGCCGACCGGACAGGGGCCTTACGGCATCATGCTCAACGATGGCGTGACGAAGAAGCCGGTCTATACGGCGGTCAAGAACTTCATCGCGACGAATCCGCGTTAAAGCGATCAGCCGATGAAACCCGGCAGGCCCGCGGCGCTATCGCTGCGGGCCAGAACGACGGCGCGTTCGAGCAACGCGTCGAATTGTGCGTCGTCGCAAGGTCGCGGGAAGTGCGCGCGAAAGAAGTTCGCCCAGCGAAAATCGGCCAGCGGCACAGTGGTTTTTTCATAGCCGCCCGCACTGCGCGCGAAGGCCGCGAGGCTGCGAAATTCGTCGTCCACGGCGTCCCACATATGCACGGGCATATCCTTGAACGCGACGCGGCGACCGTTTGCGTCGTAGGGATAAACCCACGCGTTGTTCTCCATCGTCAACCAGAACGCCGCGCGCGACGACGAAGACAAGTCCCTCACCAAAACGAACGGCACTTCCCGCACATCGATGCGGGCCAGCGCGCAAGCGACATGATGATGGTCGATCACATACGGCTCGCCGCCCGGCCCGAGCACGACGGCGATCGGCTTCGCGGCGATCGACATCTCAAGATCATGCGTATTCAATGCGCGATACTCCGCAACCTTGCGGCGAATCTGGCGTTCTCCGTGCGTCATCTGCGTCGGATGCAACTGGTCGATGCGCAGCGTGTTCATGACGCGCTCCTTTGCTCTATCCGCGAGCGCGACGCTGTATCGTTTCGATAGGCGTCACTTGTCCTTGTGCCCCGGAAGCACCGCGCTCAACACCTGCTTCGCCGTATCGACGATCACATGGCTCTGGCTCGGATCGCCCTTCATGAGCGTGGTCGCGAAGGCCTTAGCCTGCTGAAGCGTGATGTGCGGCGGCAGCGGCGGCACGTTCGGATCGGCCTTCACTTCGATCACGACAGGACGATCCGCCGCCAGCGCTTCGTCCCACACGGCGGCCATGCGCTCGGCGTCGTCGACATAAAAGCCCTTCAGCCCGATCATTTCCGCGAACTTGTGATAAGGCACCGACGGAATGTTCTGCGATGCCTCGAACTTCGGATCGCCTTCCATCACGCGCTGCTCCCACGTGACCTGATTCAGGTCTTCGTTGTTGAGCACCATGCAGATCCAGCGCGGATCGGACCATTGCTTCCAGTACTTCGACACCGTGATGAGCTCGGCCATGTTGTTCATCTGCATGGCGCCATCGCCAACGAGCGCGATCACCGGGCGCTCCGGATGTGCGAACTTGGCCGCGATCGCGTAGGGCACGGCCGCGCCCATCGACGCGAGGCCGCCCGAGAGCGAGCACATCATGCCGCGCTTCACCTTCAGGTCGCGCGCGTACCAGTTCGCGACCGAACCGGAATCGCTCGTGACGATCGCGTTCGCCGGCACGCGCGGCGAGAGCTCCCATATCGTGCGCTGCGGATTCACGCCGCCTGCCGCCGGTTCAATCGCGCGCTTCTCCAGCGTCTTCCACCAGTCGCCGATCCAGCCTTCGATGTCCTTGCGCCAAGCACGATTCGTTTTCTGTTGCAGCAGCGGCAGCAGCGCGCGCAAGGTCTCCGCGCTATCGCCGACGAGATTCACTTCCATCGGATAGCGGATGGAAAGCATGTCCGCCTTGAGGTCGATCTGCACGCCGCGCGCGGCACCTTCCTTCGGCAGGAATTCGGAGTAAGGGAAGCCCGAGCCGATCATGAAAAGCGTGTCGCATTCGTTCATGAGCTTGTAGCTCGGCTCGGTGCCGAGCAGACCGATCGAACCGGTGACGAAGGGCAGATCGTCGGGTAGCGCGGCCTTGCCGAGCAGCGCCTTCGCGACGCCCGCGCCGAGTTTTTCCGCGACGGCGATAACTTCGTCCGTGGCTTGCAGCGCGCCCGCGCCGACGAGCATCGCGACCTTCTTGCCGGCGTTGAGCACGTCGGCGGCGCGTTGCAGATCGTCGTCATACGGCACGGTCTTCGGCGCGCGATAACCGACGCCCGAATGCAGCGTGCCGTGCTTGCGGCCCGGCGGCTCATATTCGAGGTCCTGCAGATCGTTCGGCAGTATGAGCGCCGTCACCTTGCGCTCCGATAGCGCGATGCGCACCGCCCGGTCGACGAGATGGCGAATCTGCGAGGGCACGCTCGCCTGCTGCACGAAGGCGCCCGCGACGTCCTTGAACAGCGCGGGCAGATCGACTTCCTGCTGATAGTGTCCGCCCAGCGCCGCGCGCGCCTGCTGGCCCGTGATCGCGAGGACGGGCATGTGATCGAGGCGCGCATCGTAGAGACCGGTGACGAGATGCGCCGCGCCCGGCCCCGATGTCGCGATGCACACGCCCAGCTCGCCTGTGAACTTCGCATGCGCCGAGGCCATGAACGCGGCCATCTCTTCATGGCGCGCCTGAATGAATTCGATCTTGCCTTTGGCGCGATTAAGCGCGCCGAAGACGCCATTAATGCCGTCGCCGGGATAGCCGTAAATGCGGCGCACGCCCCAGGCATGCAGGCGGTCGATCAGGAAATCGCCGACGGTAATAGCCATGATTGAAGTCTCCGGATAGCAGGATCGCAAAGAATGCCGCTCGCGCTCGTAAGGCATGTAATGGCGGCTTCGCCTGCAAGCCATGTGCGCAATGCCCATGCCGCTGTCTTTCAATTTTCGCAAGGGATGGATGAATGCGCGCGGGCTTGACGATTGCTAATGCGCTCTTGCGGGCGATTGCCTCAGGACTCAAACAATGGCGCTCATGCCTCTCACCCTCGAATGGCAGGATGTCTGCATTCGAATATCGCTAGCGGTGCTCGCCGGTGTTCTCGTCGGATTGAATCGGGGCGAATCAGGCAAGGTCGCCGGATTGAGAACCACGCTGCTCGTGTGCCTCGCCGCGTGTCTTGCGATGCTGCAAGCCAATGCGTTACTCGCTCAGTCGGGCAAGATGCCCGGTTCGTTCGCGGTGCTGGATCTGATGCGCCTGCCGCTCGGGATATTGTCGGGCGTGGGGTTCATCGGCGCGGGCGCGATTCTTCGCAAGGACGGGCTCGTGAAGGGCGTGACGACGGCGGCGACGCTGTGGTTCGTAACGGTCGTCGGCTTATGCTTTGGCGGCGGTCAGCTTGGTCTAGGCGCGGTGGGACTCGCGCTCGGGATCGTCGTGCTCTGGTTTTTGAAGGAAGTCGAAAGACGCATACCGCGCGAGAATCACGCGGACCTCCGGATTACTTATCAAAAGGGCGCGTTTTCCAGAGACGTGCTGGCCGCTTCGATGCAGGCGACGGGTTGCCGGCTCACCGCGGTGGCGGGCTCGATGAAAGGATCGGATCTTATGGAAGAGCGCTTTGAAGTGCGCTGGCACGGCGCGCCCGATGCGCCGCAAACGCCGCCCTTCAGCGAGTGCGCAATGGACGCTGGAGCGAGCGAATCCGAATGGAGCATCGTCCGATAGAGTCGCGGAATGTTATGAAAGCGGTTATGAACGCAGTGCTTGCAATGCTCGGAAGGGGCGCATAAAGAACAATTGGCTGCGCGCCCGTTTTGACATATAAAAGAGAGACGATTTCAAGGGACTTCGGGAGTACAAATGCTCATACGTTGTGTGGCATGCAACAAGCTCATTTACTCAGACGACGCCCTCGAAGACGATACGTGCCCCGCATGCGGTTCCACGAACACCGAGCACATTGCTATGGGCTTCGTTTTCGATCAGACGGCTTCTGTGCCGGACCAGCCGGGAAAGGCGGCGCAACAACTCGATCCGCCTAACATGATTCACAGAAAAGCTTGATTGCCTGAATGAAGCTGTAACTTACCGCGTTGGATGTGCGCTTCGACCCCCTCTCGTTAAAGCGCATCTTGCCCGCCTCCACAGGCGGGCTTTTCTTTATGCGCGTTCAGAAGGAGGAATCGAGCGCACACATCAATGCGACATCACGACCTGCGCGATGACGCCCGACGCGACCGCGACCAGCAGATAGTCCGCTCCGACGCCGACCCATTGATAGCCACGCGGCGGCTGGCGCAGGTTGTGGCCGTGCCAGTCGTCTACGACGTATTGATGATTCCGGTAGTCGTTCGAAAGACGCTCGCCTTTGCGCCAGTCTTCGTGACGCTGCTCCTCGTTCGCATGAACGGGCGGGCGCGGGGCGTCGCGACCGTTCATCTCGGGACCGTGACCGGGCGCGCCGGGACCGCCCTCCTGAGCACCCGGACCGCCACGATATGTGTCGTGATAACCATCAGGACCGCCTGGGGCGGGTTGTGCCATGACGGCGCCCGTCGTGAGTCCGATGCTCGCGCAAACCAGTGCGGCGATGATTCGACTTTTCTTCATTTTTCGTTCCTCTGGAAGTTGGCGAATTGATGTTTTGCAATGCCCGGACTGTACGCAATGAACGAAGAAAATGGCGTGAAGATGTGTAAGCAACGCTTACGCTTGATTACGCGAATTGAAACGACGTGGCGCATGCGCTTAAACACAAATAGCGCCTCACGCACTGAACGAAAACATGCGAGTCGTGCGTTCTCTTTCACGGTGTAAGCATTCTGGCGCACCCGGCGCAAGACCTTCGTGTGAACGGGCGGAATAGCTTTTGCTTGGACGTTCCGCACGGCATGACGAAGATGCACACGTCGAATGACAACCACATCGAACGATGCTCCGCGCCCCGCGCGCGATGGCGCGAACCAAGCCCGCGAACGTCGGCCAGCGCCCGCGCCGAAGAAGGCGCTGACGGGTCTCATGCTGGGCGCGCTCGGCATCGTGTTCGGCGATATCGGCACGAGCCCGATCTACGCGCTCAGACAAGGCGTGACCGAAGCGGGCAGCGTCGATGCATCGATCGTGATGGGCATTCTCTCGATGATCGTGTGGGCCGTCGTGATCGTCGTGATGGGCAAGTACGTGTGCTACGTGATGCGCGCGGACAATGAAGGCGAGGGCGGCATCGTCGCGTTGACGGCGCTCGCACGCTCGGGCTACGAGCAGCAAGGACGGCGCGTGCCGCATCTTCTGCTGATGGCGGGTTTGTTCGGCGCGGCGATGTTCTACGGCGATTCGATGATCACGCCCGCTGTCTCTGTGCTGTCCGCGGTCGAAGGCCTGAGCCAGGTGAGCGCGAAGTTCGAGCCGTTCATCGTGCCGATCGCGGCGGCGATTCTCGTCGCGCTATTCCTCTTTCAATCGCGCGGCACGGCGGTCGTCGGCAAGGCGTTCGGGCCGGTCATGTTGCTGTGGTTCGCGTATCTCGCGGCGGTGGGCGTCTATCGGATCGTCGAGCATCCGGACGTGTTGCGCGCGCTTTCGCCCGCTTATGCGTGGGCGCTCGTGATCGCGCATGCCGGGCTCGCGTTCACTATTCTCGGCGCGGTGATTCTCGCATTGACGGGCGCCGAAGCGCTCTATGCCGACATCGGTCATTTCGGCCGGCGCGCGATCCGGCTTGCATGGCTCGTCGTCGTGTTTCCGGCGATCATCGTTGGATACTTCGGGCAGGCCGCGACGATCCTGCATCAGCCTGGATCGGCGAAGCAGCCGTTCTTTTTCGCCGCGCCTTCGTGGGCGCTGATACCGACCGTGCTGATCGCGCTGCTCGCCACCGTGATCGCATCGCAGGCCGTGATTTCAGGGGCTTTCTCGATGACGAGCCAGGCGATCGAACTCGGCTTTCTGCCGCGTCTGCGTGTGATCGAAACGTCGACGTCGCAACGTGGGCAGGTTTATGTGCCGGCCGTGAACGCGGCCCTGTTCGCCGCCGTGATGTTTCTCGTGCTCGTGTTTCGCAGCTCCGACAGGCTGACGTCCGCGTATGGCATCGCGGTCGGCCTCACGATGCTGATCACCACGGTGCAGATGGTCAGCGTCACGCGCAACATCTGGCGCTGGTCGTGGCTCGCGGTTGCGGCGCTCAGCGTGCCGCTCATCGCGATCGATGGGCTGCTCGTCGCGGCGAACGTGCACAAGATTCCGCAGGGCGGCTGGTTTCCGGTCGCGATCGGCATCGTGTTGTTCGTGTCGATGGCGACATGGCATCGCGGGCTCGAACTCGCGCAGATGCATTCGTCGCGTGCACAGCCGCTCGCGGAGTTTCTGCGCCATGTGCTGACGAGCGGCGAGCGGCCCGCGCGCGTGCCCGGCACGGCCGTTTATCCGGGCAGCACGCAGGGCGCGACCCCTTCGGCGCTCGCGAGCAACGTGCGCCATAACCGCGTGCTGCACGAGACGACGGTGATCTTCGCGAACCGCTCGGAATCCGCGCCGCGCGTCGATGAACATACGCGCATCGAAGTGCGCGATCTGGGCGCGGGCTGCTATGAAGTGATATCGCGTCATGGCTTCGTCGAGCGGCCGAATCTGCCGCGCTTGCTTGCATCGCTCGACGGACAACTCGGGCAATGGCGCTTCGATCCGAAGCACACGACATTCTTTTTGCCGCGCGACGAGGCGATGCCCGGCTGCTCGCACGGACAGATGGCGCGCTGGCGCGAGCGTCTCTTCGGCGGGATGTCGTTTCACTCGGCGTCGAGGGCGGAATACTACGGACTACGAAGCGAAGATGTGGTCGAACTCGGCGTGCAGGTCGTGCTCTGACTACGGCACGACGAATGCGGGCATCTCCCTGACGATCGATCGCGCTTCCCAACCGACGCCGACGAGCGGATGCACACCCCGACGCCCGATGGCGATCCACCGAATCAAAGGCCGCCGGAGGATGTCCGCGCGGCTTCGTCTTCGCATTAGCTAGGCGCAAGCTCGTGCATTCACTGCGCCGCGTCGCCGGCCGGCAGCATGTCGGCCTTTGCATTCGCGTGGGTTTTGGCCGCCTGCATCGCCGCTTCCGGGCTTTCCAGAGGACGATCGCGCATTTCGGTGTAACCGTCCGCATCGACGGTGTAGGACCAGGTGCATTGACCAGTCGGATCGTGATCGATCGTGATCTCGACGTGATGCCCGTTGCGAACGTAAGTCTCGGTAGACATGATGTGATCTCTCGTTGAATGACATGCGCGATGCATGAACGCTTGCCGTGCGATCAAGGCTTGTTTGAATCGGGCGGAACGGGGTTCTTGTCCTGGCTCGACGGCAATTCGTTTTCCGATGCCTCGTGCGTGCGCTTGTCGCGCTCGTCGAGTTGACGTTGCTTCGTGTCTTGCGACGATGCCGGCGCCGAATCGTCGCGACCCACGGGTTCGTCCATGTCGTCGGCGGTGGCGTGCGGAACGGGCTTATCTGGCGCCATGATGGCCTCCAAAAACGTGATGCGGCGCGCGGATGCGCGCCTTCGTATCGGGCGAAGCAAGCGTCGGACCCATTCGCATGGTGTCGACGGGTTCGCGGCTTGCCGCGCGAATCATCGAGCAGCCATTCAGGGAAAACGAGCGATGAAAATTACCGATCAGGATCAGCGCGTGGAGGAATTGCAACTGGCCATGTCGCGCGCCTTCGAAGCGCGGAAGACGCCTGCCGTGGGCGTGCTGGACGATGGTGACGACGTGGTGATCAACGTATCGTGGGTCGTGGAGACGGGACGCGACACGACGCTCGACGCGCGCTGCAGCGCCCCGTTGCGGGTCGCGTCGCGTCAGTTCGAACGCTACGGCGCGATGGACATGGCCCCGCGCCGCATCGTGCAGGAACGCGATGCGTTCGACCGCTCGCGCGCGGATCAGGCGAACGCGAACGAATGCTCGCTCGATATCCGCGCCGCCGACGACTGGTTCGACACACCGGAAACGCCTTGACGCGCTCGACGGACCATGGATCGCGCTCGGTTGCGTCCCATGCGACGCGTCATTCAAGCCCTTCGTGCTCGAACGCGAGCTTCACGGCGGGCCGCTCGCGCATGCGCTTATAAAAACCCTGAAGTTCCGCGGGCATATCGACGCTCATCTTCTTGGCCCAGGTCAGCATCGTGAAAAGATAGGCATCCGCGACGCTCACCTCGTTGCCGAACAGATAATCGCCGCGCATCGTCCGGGCGATGAGCGCAAAACGCTGGCCGATCTTTTCGCGCGCCGCCGAAGCTTCCGCATCGGACGTCGGGCGGAACACGCGTCCGAACTGCTTGTGGATCTCGGTCGAAATGAACGCGAGCATTTCGAGCAGACGCAAGCCGCCATCTTCGCCGGAAGGGGCAAGCGATGGCTTCTTCTGCGCGACCCACGAGAGAATCGCGATGTTCTCGGTGAGACGCTTGCCGTCGTCGAACTCGACAACGGGCACATAACCCTTTGGATTGATGTCACCGAATGGCGTGCCGCTTTCCGTGAGCTTCGTCTTGAGATCGACTTTCACGCGGTCGAAGTCCAGGCCTGCTTCATGCATCGCAATGTGATCGGCGAGACTGCATGCGCCGGGGGAGTAATAGAGTTTCATGATGCGCGTCTCCTTTCGTAGAGGCTGTGCCTGGGAAGCCATCCGGCGAGCAAGGCGCATGCCGCGAAAAGGTGAGCCAGACCAGCGGACTAAAGTTTCGCCGCGTGCGTGCCGATGATATGAGAGCGCCGCTTTCGTAGCGATAGAAGGCGGCGGGTATGATACGGCCGTTCAACGCGAGGCGCGGTTCGCCGTCGATGACGGCCGATGTCCCGACTATCGCGCGCGTGGCGGGCTTTCCATGTTCCACACACCTGACACTGAAACCTTACGCCTGTGCAGCGTGCTCGCGAGCACGGCGTTCGGGCTCGTCTTCGCGCTGGTGCGCTTCGGTCGGCGGATCGAGCCGGAGTTCGTGCACTGGTCGGCGAGCGCGTTCCTCTACGCGGCCGTGCTCGTCGGCTTCGAGCCCGCGCGCGGCCATCCGCTCCTGATCGGCTCGCTGCTCGGCGCGCTCGCGGCCACCAACATGCTGATCATCTCCGGCTTGCGCGCGTTCGACGGCAAGCCGCCATTCCGTTCATGGATGCTCGCGCCGATTCTGATCTGCGTCGGCGCGCATGTCCTGCCGGGATGGATTGGCGGTCACCGTCCGGTTCCGTCGATGTTCACGCACGCGGGCGACACGATCAGCGTCGCGCTTTCGGCCGCGATCACCGGCGCGATGCTCTGGTCGAGCGGGCGGCGCGAGCAAAGCCGCGCGCGGCGCATTGCGGGCCTCGCGATGCTGGCCTATCTGCCCGGCTATGCGGTGACGCTCGTGGCCTACGCGTGGTGGGCACCGCGCTTCAATTACCTCGCGCTGATCCCCATGCTTTCCGACCAGTTGCTGCTCGGCGTGCTCAACCTCGCCCTGCTGGCCATTCCCGCCGAACGCGCGCAGCGGCGTTTGCGCGACGCCGCGCTGCGCGATCCGCTCACGGGCGTCTGGAACCGCGCGGGCTTCGACGTCCACGCGAAGCGTCTCGCCGCGCCGGGCGCCGCCGTGCTGGCCATCGATCTCGACCATTTCAAGCAGATCAACGACCGGCACGGCCATCTCGCGGGCGACAACGTGCTGATCGAACTCGCGCGGCTCGCGGGCGCGGAAGTCGCATCGCTGGGCGGCGAATTCGGGCGGCTCGGCGGCGACGAATTCATCGCGATTCTTCCGACCTCGCGTGCATCGGATGCGCAAGCCTGCGCGAACCAGATCCACGCGGCGTGCCGCAAATACACCGAAGGCATGCCGGAATGGACGACGAGCATCGGCGTATCGCAGATCGGCGCGCAAGATGCGAGCTATCAGGACGCGTTGCAACGCGCGGACGTCGCGCTGTATCGCGCGAAGCTCGCGGGCCGCAACACGCTGACCGTCTGAAGCACGATCACGCCGATGCTCGCAGCGCATGCGCGGCTGCGACCATGTTGCGCAGCGCGGGAATCACTTCGTCCCACTGACGCGTCTTTAGACCGCAGTCGGGATTCACCCACAGACGCTCGGCCGGAATCCGCTCGGCCGCCCGTTTCATCAGCGCCACGATATGCGTTTCGCTCGGAATGTTGGGCGAATGGATGTCGTACACGCCCGGCCCGATCTGATTCGGATACTTGAAGTCGTCGAAGGCATCGAGCAGTTCCATGTCGGAGCGCGACGTTTCGATCGTGATGACATCGGCGTCCATATCCGCGATGGACGCGATGATGTCGTTGAACTCCGAATAGCACATGTGCGTGTGGATCTGCGTTTCGTCACGCACGCCGTTCGCCGCGATGCGGAACGCCTCCACCGCCCAGCGCAGATACTCGCGCCATTGCGCGCGGCGCAGCGGCAGGCCTTCGCGCAATGCGGCCTCGTCGATCTGGATCACGCGCACGCCGGCCTGTTCCAGATCGAGCACTTCCTCGCGGATCGCGAGCGCGAGTTGCTGGCACGATACCGAACGCGGTTGATCGTCGCGCACGAACGACCAGTTCAGGATCGTGACAGGACCGGTCAGCATGCCTTTCATCGGCTTCGTCGTTTGCGCCTGCGCGAAGCGGGTCCATTCGACGGTCATCGGCTTCGGGCGGCTGATGTCGCCGAAGAGGATCGGCGGCTTCACGCAGCGCGATCCGTATGACTGCACCCAGCCGAACTCGCTGAACGCATAGCCGTCGAGTCGTTCGCCGAAGTACTCGACCATGTCGTTGCGTTCGGCTTCGCCATGCACGAGCACATCGAGTCCGAGCGCTTCCTGTTCCTTCACCGCGCGCGTGATTTCGCGCTCCATCGCGGCGTGGTAGGCGGCTTCATCGAGCTGGCCGCTTTTGAACTGGCTGCGCGCATGGCGGATTTCGCTGGTTTGCGGAAACGAGCCGATGGTCGTCGTCGGCCAGGCGGGCAGGGCGAGCAACGCGGCCTGTTTCTTCGCGCGGGCTTCGTATGCGCTCGCGCGCTGGCCGAGCGCCGCGTCTATGTTTGCGAGCGCGGCCTTCACCGCCGGGTTATGCACGCGCGACGAAGCACGGCGGCGTTCGATCGCGGCCACGTTGTGCGCGAGCGCGTCGGCGACGCAAGCGCGGCCTTCGTTCAAGGCGCGCGCGAGCACGTTCAGCTCGTCGAGCTTTTGCAGCGCGAACGCGAGCCACGATTTGATTTCGGCATCGAGCTTCGTCTCGCTCGCGAGATCGACGGGCGTATGCAGCAACGAGCACGACGGCGCGATCCACAACCGGTTGCCGAGCGACGCGTGCAACGGTTCGAGCCAGTCGAGCGCGGCGTTCAGATCCGTCTTCCAGATGTTGCGGCCATTGATCGCGCCGACCGACAGCACCGATGTATCCGGCAGCAACGACACCGCCGCGCTTGCTTCGTCGCGTGCGTTGATGGCATCGATATGCAAGCCGTCCACCGGCAGCTTGCACGCGAGTTCGAGATTCTCCTGCAACGGGCCGAAGTAGGTCGCGAGCAGAAGGCGCACGCGCCGCGCCGAGAGCGCATCGTAAGCGGTGTTGAAGGCGTCGCGCCATCGCGCATCGAGTTCGGTCACGAGCGCGGGTTCGTCGATCTGTACCCACTCGATGCCGAGCGCCGCGAAGTGATCGAGCAGCGCGCCATAGACGGGCAAGAGGCGCGGCAGAAGCGCGAGCTTGTCCGAGTCGTCCTTCGCCTTGCCGAGCCACAGATACGTCACCGGCCCGATGATCACGGGCTTCGCATTCACGCCGAGCGCGCGCGCTTCGCCGAGCTGCTCGACGAGACGCGACGTATCGAGCGTGAATTGCGTCGCCGCATCGAACTCGGGGACGATGTAGTGATAGTTGGTATCGAACCACTTCGTCATCTCGCCTGCGGCCACGCCGCCGCAGCACGCGGCATGTTCCCCGGCGTTTTCGGACGAGCGCCCGCGCGCGACGCGGAAGGCGTTGTCGAGCGCATCGCCGTGAAAGCCGCGCACGCGTTCGGGCAGATTGCCGAGCGTGAAGCTCATGTCGAGCACCTGATCGTAGAACGCGAAATCGCCGGCCGGAACGAGATCGAGGCGCGACTGATCCTTCCAGTGGCGCTCGCGCAATTGCGCGCCGACCGCCTTCAATTCGTCGCGCGAAGACTGGCTTTTCCAATAGCTTTCGAGCGCGAACTTCAGCTCGCGTTTTGCGCCGATGCGCGGGAAGCCCAGGTTATGTGTCGTGACCATCGTTGCGTGTTCTCGTCGAAATGAGAGTGGATGCAGGCGATGATAGAATTTTCGATGCATGAATAAAAATGGTTTAATTTCATGCATCGATTAACTTTATTCATGGAGACGACGATGCTCGAACGCGCGCATCTCATGGTCGTGCGAGAGGTCGAGCGTCAAGGCTCGCTGACCGCTGCGGCGGACGTGCTCAATCTCACGCAGTCGGCGCTGAGCCATACCGTGAAGAAGCTGGAGCAGCGGCTGGGCACGCCGGTGTGGACGCGCGAAGGACGCACCATGCGGCTCACGCAGGCGGGGCAGTATTTGCTCGGCCTCGCGAACCGCATGCTGCCGCAATTCGAACTGGCCGAAGCGCGCATGAAGCAATATGCCGAAGGCGAGCGCGGCACGTTGCGCATCGGCATGGAGTGCCATCCGTGCTATCAGTGGTTGCTCAAGGTCGTGTCGCCGTATCTCGCGCGCTGGCCCGATGTCGATGTCGACGTGAAGCAGCGCTTTCAGTTCGGCGGCATCGGCGCGCTGTTCGGTTACGACATCGACGTGCTCGTGACGCCCGATCCGATAAAGAAGCCAGGCTTGCGCTTCACGCCCGTGTTCGATTACGAGCAGGTGCTCGTCGTGCCCGAAGAGCACGCGCTCGCCGGTGCCGCTTACGTCACGCCGGAGCAGGTCTCGCAGGAAGTGCTCATCACGTATCCCGTCGAGACCGATCGCCTCGATATCTACACGCAGTTCTTCGCGCCCGCGAATGTCGTGCCGCGAAGGCACAAGACGATCGAGACGACCGACATCATGATGCAGATGGTCGCGAGCGCGCGCGGCGTGGCGGCGCTGCCGCGCTGGCTCGCGGAGGAATACGCGGACCGTATGCCGCTCGCCGTGCTCAAGCTCGGCAGGAAGGGCATTGCGAAGAAAATCTATCTCGGCACGCGCGAGACCGATGCAGGCATCGACTATCTCGCTGCGTTCATCGCGCTTGCGAAGAAGGCGGACTGGGCGAAGGCGCGCGTGTCTCGTTGACGTTCAGCGCCGCGCGTCGAGCGCATGGCGGATCGTGCGTGCGAGGTCATCGAAGGTGAAGGGCTTTTTCAGCAGCACGACGCCTTCATCGAGCCGCCCTTCGTGAAAGATGATGTCGCGCGTATAGCCCGATGCAAACACCACGGTCGCGTTGTATGGCGGCGCGCTCGCAATCTTCGCGAGCGCGCTTGCACGGAGGGTGCCGGGCATCACCACGTCGCTAAAAAGTAGATCGACGTTGCCGTGCTTTTGCAAGACCGCGAGCGCCGATTCCGCGGTTTGCGCGGACAGCACCTTGTAGCCGAGTTGCGCCAGCATGTCGATGGTCGCGAGGCGCACTTCGGCATCGTCCTCGACCACGAGCACCACCTCGCCGCCGCTGGACGCGCGCGGCCTCGCGCCATCCGCAGTCATCGATTCGGTCTGCGTGCAGCGCGGGAAGTACAACGCGACGGACGTGCCCGTACCGAGCTGCGTTTGCACATCCACGCAGCCCGCGCTTTGCGACACGAAGCCGAACACCATGCTCAGGCCGAGGCCCGTGCCCTGACCTTCGGCTTTCGTCGAATAGAACGGCTCGAACATGCGGGCTTTTACGCTGTCGGACATGCCGGCGCCGTCGTCGGTCACGACGAGCTTCACGTAATCGCCCGGGGGCAACGCGAGGCCGCTCGTGTTCTCTTCGCCGATGGTCGTGTTCTCGACCTCCAGGAGAATGTTGCCGCTTTCGTGAATCGCGTCGCGCGAGTTGATGACGAGATTGAGCAGCGCGTTTTCCAGTTGATGGCGATCGACGAACAAATTCCAGGCGCCGCACGAAACCGATGTCTTCAGCTTGATCGATTCGGGCAACGCGCGCTGCAGGAAATCGCAAATGTTCGCGAATAGCTTCGCGGCATCGACGACGGCGGGATTGAGCGGCTGACGCCGCGCGAAGGCGAGCATCTGCGCGGCGAGCTTGCCGCCGCGCGTGACGGCTTCGCTCATCACGCGCAACCTGCGCGTGAGATCGGGCTGGTCGCGCGTGACGAGCTCGATCAACTGCAGGTTCGCCGAGATGATCTGCAAGACGTTATTGAAATCGTGCGCGACGCCGCCCGTGAGATTGCCGATAGCTTCGAGCTTCTGCACCTGACGGAATCGCTCCTCGGCCTCGACGCGCGCACTGACCGCTTCCGCGACGCGCTCTTCGAGCGTCTGCGTGAGCTTGAGCAGCTTGTCCTCGGCGAGCACCTTGCGAGTCGTCTCGACGACGACGGCCAGCACACCCGCCGGATGACCGTCGTCTTCGGCGACGGGGCTGTAGTGCAGATCCATCCAGACGTCTTCGGGCTGGCCATTGCGATGCAGCGTGAGACGCTTGTCTGAGTAGGACAGCGTCGCGCCCGACAGACACGTGTCCACGACATTGCGATTGAACGCGGCGATCTCCGGCCATCCTTCCTCGACCGGCCGGCCGAGCAGAAACGGATGACGTCCCGCGGCGAAACCCGCGTAGGCGTCGTTGTAGATCATCGTGCCGGGTCGCCCCCAGAGCATGACGAGCGGTACCGGCGAGGCAAGCAGAAGCTGCACGGCGGCCCGCAGACTTTTCGACCATCGATCGATCGGGCCCATTGCCGTGTTTGACCAGTCGAAGCCGGCGATACGCGAGGCCATCTCGCCGCGCCAGCCTTCGCAGTCGAACGATGAGTCGGGCCAAACCGTTTCAGGTCTCATAGCGATGAAGGATAGATTGATGTGCCGTCTTGGACCGAAGGCTACATCTTAGTTCAAGCGTGCTCTTAAACTCCATACTGGACGAGGCTTTGCAGGTTATCGGCGCACCGAAGGCTCGCGTTCGAACAATAAAAGCAAGCTATTCGGACAGCGGCGCGCATGTTTCGGGGTAAAGTCGTCGCCGTCGACATGATCGGGAGGCGCAGATGAACGGCAGGCGCATCGCGGCGGCGCTGCTATTGCTGCTGTCATGGACGGCTTATGTGCAAGCAGAACAGCCGCCGCTTACGGATCAACAAATGCTGGGCGTGATTTTCGTCGCCGATCAGGCCGAGATCGCTGCGGCGAATCTCGCGTTGCGCAAGACGCGCTCCAATAGCCTGCAGGTATACGCGAAGCGGATCGTGTCGGAACATGCGCAGGTCAACCAGGAGATCATGACGCTGACGCAGCGATTCGGCACCCAGCTGCAACGCAGCGCAACGAGCGACGCATTGACGAAGCAAAGCGCCGACGAGATCGCCGAACTCGACGAAGCCAGCACCTACGATTTCGACGAAGCGTATCTGGAGCACGAAGTCGAGTTTTTGCAGAAGCTGGTCAATACCGTCGAAGCTTATATCCGCATGGCGCGAAGTGCAGAAGCGCGGACCTTGCTGATCCGCTCGCGCCCGTCATTCATCTTTCATCTCGATCAGGCGCAACGGCTGCAGATCACGATAGGCAGCCCGGGCCTTATCCGCTGACGTCGCTATAGAACCATAACCAGCACGCCAAGGCACGGAGAAACGCATGAATGCATCGGAACGAATCGACGCGCTGATCGCAGGCATCGCCGATTGGCGCGGCGAGACCTTCGCCAATGTGCGCAAGATCATCCTCGCGGCGGACGACGGGATTGTCGAAGAGTGGAAGTACATGGGCAGCCCGGTCTGGTATCGCGACGGCATGATCGCGGTGGCCAACGCGCATAAAGGCAAGGTGAAGCTCACGTTCGCGCACGGCGCGAGCCTGCCGGACCCCGCGAAGCTCTTCAACGCGGGCCTCGAAGGCAACGCGCGGCGCGCGATCGATTTCTTCGAGGGCGACAAGATCGACGCGCGCGCGCTGAAGAATCTCGTGCGCGCGGCTATCGAATTGAATCAGACGAAATCGAAGAAGAAAGCGGCCGGCTAGGCCACGCGCGTCCATGCGCCGATGAAAGCCGGCGGCTGCATCACGCCATCGAGCGCGACGACCTCGTCGCGTAATCGCTCGGCGAACGTGTCGATGCCGACCGCATCCGCGTTCGCGATGCCGAAGCGCTCGGCGAGCGGCAGCAACGTGCGCAGCACTTCGGTCAGATATTGATACGCGAACGAGTCGGGACCGCCTTCGAAGCGCGCCGAAAGCAGCATGCGCGGGCCGGGCAGGCCGGCGCGTCGAAACGTCGAATACAGCTTCGATCCCATGTCGGTCTCGACGCCCGCGCGCCGAAACGTCTCCTTGATCCAGTGCAGGCCCTGCGCGCATAGCGGCGATTCGGGCAGCGAGCGCGCCGTGCTCATATCCATCTCGTGAAACACGAAGAGCGTGCCCGTGCCCGCCTGCTCGGCGAGGCGGCGCAAGGTCGCGACGGGATCGGGCAGATGCAGCAGGATCAGACGCCCGATGATCGCATCGACGGGTTCGCCGAGATCGAAATCCGCGACGCTCGCAACTTGAAATCGCACATGCCCGAGGCCAGCGCGATGCGCACGCTCGCGCGCCTTTTCGATCACGCCGGACGCCTGGTCGATACCGAGCACCGAGCCGCCCGGCCCCACGAGCGACGCGGCGAGGAACGAAACATCGCCCGTGCCGCAGCCGAGATCGAGCACGCGCATGCCGGGCGCGAGCCCCGCGCGACGCAGGATATCGTCAGTCAGATCGGCGACGAAGCGCGCCTGATTTTCAAGGCGCTGTACTTCTGGATCGGAATGGCCGAGCACGTAGCCACTGCCGGAGAGAGAAGAGTTCATGGGCGTGATCTCGCCATGTTGGGCTGAATGACGGCCCGGCGACCTCGCTTTTCATGGTAGTGGCTGCGCGGCGGATTTCACGTCCCTGAGCGGATTATTTCAGCCGCCTTTCAGCGACGGCTTCGTTTCCAGACTAAAAATTCTGAATCATTTCTTTACAAAAACAAAACATCCAGTCAAAATTCGCCCGCAAATAATAACGATTCGCATTCACGCACGCTACGAGATCCAAGAGAAATGAGCATGAGATCAGAAACGACGAGTCCGGTCGCGATGCGGCCGTTGAAACTGGCCGCCCTGCTGCTGTTCGCGGTAGCGCCGCTCGCCTATGCGCAATCGGCGGATGCGCCGTCGGGCGCATCCGCCGCCGCGGCTTCGAAAGCGCCCGCCGAAAGCGCGCTTCCGGCCGTGAAGGTCACGGCGCAAAACGCGGACGAACCGTATGGTCCGACCAAAGGTTATGTCGCGAAGGAATCGACCGCGCTCAAGACGGGCACGTCGTTGCTCGAAACCCCGCAGTCCGTCTCCGTCGTCACGCGCGAGCAGATGGATCAGCAGCACGCGCAGACGCTCAACGCGGCCGTGCGCTATGTCTCGGGCGTGACGCCAGAAACGCGCGGCGGGATCGCGACGCGCTACGACATGCTGAAGGTGCGCGGTTTCGATGCCGACAAGTACTGGAACGGTCTCAAGCTGCTCGACAACGGCTGGTACGCGGTGCCGCAGATCGACCCGTACATGATGGAGCGCGTCGAAGTGCTCAAGGGCCCGGTGTCGGTGCTCTACGGCCAGGCGGCGGCCGGCGGTCTGCTCGATCAGGAAAGCAAGATGCCGACGGTCGTGCCGCTGCATGAAGTGGGCATCGAGTTCGGCAACTACGCGCACAAGGCCGCCAAGTTCGATTTCTCGGGACCGATCGCGGGCGATGACCGCTATCTGTTCCGCATCACAGGCGTTGCGCGCTCGGAAGACGGCCAAGTGCAATCGACGTACAACAAGCGCATCGCGATCGCGCCGTCGTTCACGTGGCGTCCGGACAACAAGACTTCGCTCACGTTGTACGGTCTGTATCAGCACGATCCGGACAGCACGTCGTACGGCAGCGTGCCGCCGCAAGGCACGGTGCTCTATAACCCGAACGGCAAGCTGCCGAGCGACTTCTACGACGGCGATCATAACTTCGAGAGCTTTAATCGCGTGCAGGAAGCGATCGGCTACAAGTTCGACCGCAAGCTCAACAATGCATGGACGTTCCGCTCGAACGGCCGCCTGCTGCATCTCGCGCAGGACTACAAGAGCGTCTATGCGAGCCAGCTCGAAGCCGATTTGCGCACGCTGGATCGCGGCACGGCGGCGTCGAAGGATAACCTCAACACCGTCTCGCTCGACAATCAGATCGAAGGCAATATCTCGACCGGTCCGATCGATCACACGGTGCTGTTCGGCTTCGATTACCAGCATTACGCGAGCAACTTCGATGCGGGCTTCGGCACCGCGCCGCCGCTCGACATGTTCGCGCCGAACTACAACCAGGCGATCACGCCGCCGGACCGCTATCACCAGGTACTGAGCGGCACGCAATACGGCGTCTATGCACAGGATCAGGCGCGCTGGGGCAACGTGATCCTTACGCTCGGCGGACGCGAGGACTGGGCCAGCAGCGATTCGAACAACACGACGTATGGCATCGTGTCTCATCAGTTCGATCGCGCGTTCACGGGTCGCGCGGGCCTTACGTATGTGTTCGCCAACGGTATCGCGCCGTATGTCAGCTATACCGAATCGTTCACGCCGCAAGCGGGCACCGATATCAACGGCAATCAGTTTTCGCCGGAGAAGGGACGTCAGTATGAAGTCGGCGTGAAGTTCCAGCCGAAGGGCTACAACGCGTTCTTCTCGGCCGCGCTGTTCGATCTGACGCGCAAGAATCTGCTGACGGTCAATGCGGATAACCCGAATTTCCAGTCGGCGGTCGGCGAAGCGCGATCGCTCGGCGTCGAACTCGAAGCGAAAGCGAGCCTTACGGATTCGCTGAACGTCACGGCAAGTTATACGTATCTCAACACGAAGTACACGCAGGACAACAGCGGTCTCGACGGCAAGTTCCTTCCTGCCATTCCGCAGAATCAGGCTTCGTTGTGGGCGTATTACACGATCAATCGCGGGCCGCTCGCCGGTCTCTCGATGGGCGCCGGCGGACGTTACACGGGCACGACGTACAGCAGCGACAACAGCTTCAAGGTGTCGAGCTTCTTCCTCGTCGACGCCACGCTGAACTATGATCTCGGCCGCGCGTCGCCCCAGTTGAAGGGCCTCGAACTGTACGTGAACGCGCAGAACCTCTTCAACAAGGAATATGTCGCGTCGTGCTACTACGGAAGCTGGTGCGCGTTCGGTTATGGACGTCAGGTGTTCGCCGGCATGAACTATCACTGGTAAGCACGTGAGCGCCGCCCTGGCGCTTATCGCGAACGAAGCTATCCGTATCGGGATTTCTTCGTTCGCGTGTGAGGAAGCGGCTAGTACATTGATCGCTCGCCGCTCTTCCACGATCTCACCGCATGACCACGACGACTTCATTGCATCGCTTGTTCTCCGCGCTCGCGTTGATCGCGGCGTTTGCGTTGCCGACTGATCGCGCGCATGCCGAGGGCAAGGTGAACGTCGCCGATCAATACGGCATCGGTTCGCTCCTGCTCAAGGTGGCGAAGGATCAGAAGCTTATAGAGAAAGCGGGCGCTCGCACGGGACTCGATATCGACGTGCAGTGGAACACGCTCTCGGGCGGCGCTTCCGTGAACGACGCGCTGCTGTCGGGCGCGGCGGATATCGCGACCATCGGCATCGGGCCTTTGCTGACTATCTGGGACCGCACGCGCGGGCATCAGGACTTTCGCGCGATCGCGGCGCAAAGCGCGGTGCCGGTGTATCTCGTGACGAACGATCCGCGCATTCGCAGCATTAAAGATATCGGCGAGAAGGATCGTATCGCGGTGGTGTCCGTCGCCGTCTCGCAGCAGGGACGCCTTTTGCAGATGGCATCGGCCAGGGCTTTCGGCGACGCCGACTATGCGCGTCTCGATCGCTTCGAAGTCAACATGCCGCACGCCGATGCGACGACCGCGATGTTATCGGGCAACTCAGTTATAGATCTGCATTTTTCCAATGCGCCGTATCAGTATCAGGAACTCGAAGACCCGAAGATTCACAAGGTCATCAGTTCCACCGATATCCTCGGCGGGCCGTCGACGGGTAGCGTCGTCGTGACTTCCGACAAATGGCGCAAAGACAACCCGAAGACTTATGCCGCCGTGCGCGCGGCGCTCGACGATGCGGCGAAGCTCGTCGAGAAGGACAAAGCTCAGGCGGCGGCCATCTACATTCGTCAGGACGGGTCGAAGCTTTCGCCCGCATTCGTCGAACGAATCTTGAACGACAAGGAAGCGAGCTTCGCGACCGCGCCGCAAAACACGCTGCAACTGGGCACGTTCCTGCACAAGGTCGGCGTGATTCGCCACGAGCCGAAATCATGGCGCGATTATTTCTTCGCGGAAGACGCGAACGCGCAGGGCAGTTGAGCACGTCTTTCATTCATCCAATATGAAAAGGAATCCGAAATGAGTGCTGTGGCAATCGAGAACGAAGCGGATGTGACTGTCAGCCCGCTATCGGCGTATATCGGCGCGGAGATCGGCGGCGTCGATCTCACGCGTCCTTTGTCTTCCGCACAGGTCGATGCGATTCGCGCCGCGCTGCTCAAGTGGCGCGTGGTCTTCTTTCGCGAGCAGTTCCTGAGTCACGAGCAACACGTCGCGTTCTCGGCGCAGTTCGGCGAGCTCACGGTCGGGCATCCGGTATTCGGCCACGTCGACGGCCATCCGGAGATCTATTCGATCTCGAAGTTTCGCAAGGCCACGCGCTTCGAAGGGCAGTCGGTCTTGCGTCCGTGGACGGGCTGGCACACGGATGTGACGGCCGCGGTGAATCCGCCGTTCGCATCGATTCTGCGCGGCGTGACCATTCCGCCCTATGGCGGCGATACGCAATGGACCAATCTGGTGATCGCGTACGAGAAGCTGTCGGCGCCGCTGCGCGCTTTCGTCGATGGTCTGCGCGGCTTGCATCGTTTCGCGCCGCCGCAAGGCGCAAACGGCACCGATGCGTTCACGAAAGCCGTGACGAATCACACGCTCGTGAGCGAGCATCCGCTGGTGCGCGTGCATCCGGAGACCGGCGAGCGCGCGCTGTATGTGAGTCCGGGTTTTCTCAAGCACATCGCGGGACTGGCGCCGCGCGAAAGTCAGGTGTTGCTCGAACTGCTGTGGGAGCACGTGACGCGGCCGGAGTTCACGGTGAGATTCAAGTGGGAGCCGGGCAGCATCGCGTTCTGGGACAACCGCGCGACCGCGCATCTCGCGCCGACGGATATCTTCGATCTCGACTTCGATCGCCAGTTGTATCGCACGACGCTCGTCGGCGATGTGCCGGTGGGACCGGACGGTCGTAGCTCGGTGGCGATCGAAGGCACGCCCGTGGGAGCGGCGGCTGCGGTGGCGTTGAATTGAGGGTTATCGACTGCCGAGTCGAATCGAGTCGGCGATCATGTTCGTTCGCTCGGCGGTTGAGGCGCTTCGGCACGCGTCACGAAAATCAATATCACAAGAAACGTGATGAAGAAGCGGAACGCGCTCTCAGTGCCGTTCCATTGCTGTGACTGCCACATGGCGAACCATTCACCGCCGATCGTCATGAAGCAGACCTGCCAGGTGAGATAGCCGAGCGTGAGACCCGCGATTGCCCAGCGTTTGGCTCGCGCGAACGCGGCGTTCTCTTGCCGCAGCGCACGGCACATCGCGGTCGCGCCTGCCCAGCAAAGAAGCGCGGTGAGCGTTTCGAGAAGAATGATCGCGTCATAGCCGAGATGCTGAAGCATTGGCGACGTGATCGCGCGATACATATTGGCGTTGCCGGGGAAGGTCGTGTCCATCCGCATGACGTGCTCGACGAATTGCAGGTTGCTGCCGTAATCCGTCAGATTGCCGAAGCTGACGAGCGAGGCGAGCAACGCCATCGAAGCGACGACGAGAAGTTTCGCGAGCCGTTCGGTCATCTCGTTCTCCAGACGCGTTGTGAACCCGATTATGCGAGAGAAGAATGAGATGAGCATGATCGTCCAGCGCAACTAACGGTCTCGATTTGCCTTCGCACTTGTCGCTCAAGTCCAGATTCGCGGCCACCGAAATTTACGGCCCGGCAGATGGCCGGCGCGGAGCCGTATAATCGCGACCTTGCATACGTTTGCGTGCCCCTGAAAGCACGCCCGCCAGCTTCGAACGACGCTGGTTCATCAACATTCCGAACGCCTGTCGCAGACAGGCCGAAGCAAGAAAGGAACGCCCCGCGTGGAAAGTCTCTTCCAGTCCGTGAATGCATTGTTTGCCTGCATTGCGCCCATCTCGGATTTCTTGTGGGATTTCCCCACCAATTTCAAGGCCTATTCGCAGATTCCCGTACTCGGGCAGTTTTCGTTCGCGATTCTTTTGCTCGTCGGCGTGGGCATTCACTTCACCATTCGCACGCGCTTCATCCAGACGATGAACGTCGCGCGGATCGTGCGCATGATGTTGCGCAAGCAGTCGTCGAAAACCGGAGTGAGCGCACTTGCGTCGTTCATGCTCGGGCTCGCGATGCGCGCCGGGCCGGGCAATATCGTCGGCATCACGGGCGCGATCTCCGTGGGCGGACCGGGCGCGTTGTTCTGGATGTGGGTGGCCGCGTTCTTCGGCATGGCGACCGCGTTCATGGAATCGACGCTTGCGCAGCTCTTCAAGGAGAAGAAGCACGACGAGTTCGTCGGCGGTTTGCCGTTCTATGGGCGGCGCATTCTCGGCGACAAACGCTTCGTCGGCACGTTCCTGTCGCTCGTATTCATCATCTACGCGCTTTTCAACGTGCCGCCGCAAACGTTCAACGTGTTCACCGCAATCGGCACCATCGCCGACACGGTCACGGGCACGCATCTCGCGCGTCAGTCGACGGTGTATTACGTCATCGCGGCCGTGCTCGTCGCGGCGTGCTCGTTCATCATCATGGGCGGCATCCGCCGCGTGACCGCTTACACCGATGTGCTCGTGCCGATCAAGGCGACGCTCTTCTGCGCGATGTCGCTCGTCATCATCCTCATCAATCTGCCGCTGATTCCGTACTTCTTTCATGAAGTGATCGTCGGCGCCTTCGCACCGCACGCGCTCTTCGGCGGCGCGATCGGCACCGCGCTCGCGCAGGGCGTCAAGCGCGGGCTGATGTCGAACGAAGCGGGGCAGGGCACCATCACGATGGCCGCGGCGATCGCCGACAACGAGCACCCGTGCGAGCAGGGTTTCGTGCAGAGCCTCGGCGTGTTCTTCGACACGATGGTCATCTGCACGATGACCGGCTTCATCGTCGTGATGGCGCATGTGTGGACCGGCACCGTGGACGGTCAGGCGTGGGAATCGGTGAGGGCGTCGAAGATCACGGTTTATCTCGCGTCGGTCGAAACGCTCGTGCCGGTTTCCGTCGCGCATGTCGTGAAGATAGTGATGTGCGCGTGTTACGGGCTCTTTGCGTTCACCACCTTGCTCGGCATGATTTCCTTCGCCGAAATCTCGGCCAACTTCATTTCGCGCAGGCGAGGTTTCATCACCGGCATTCGCGTCGTCGGCTCGCTCGTGTTCGTGCCGTTCGGCGCGCTCACCGTGCTCGCCGGACTCGAATTGCCGAATCTCTGGGCGCTGTCCGATCTGATGAACATCGTGATGGTGCTGCTCAACGTGCCGATCTTGCTGATCGGGCAACGTCTCGTGTACAAGGCGCTCGCGAACTATCGCTCGACGCGCAGCGGACCGTTCGTGTCGGAGGATATCGGCGTGCGCACGGATTACTGGTCGGCGCAGCGTGGCGTCGCGACGAAACAGGAAGCGCTTCGCGAGCCCGTCGAGAGTTAGGAACCGAAGAACTCCACCGCGCCCGTGCTCAGGTTGTACATCGCGCCGGCTATCTTGATGGCGTGCTGCTTCTCCATGTCGCTCAGCACGGCGCTTTCACTGCGAATCTGCGCGATGGTCAGCTCGACGTTCTTGCGCGCCACCTTGTCTACGAACGCGTAGTTCGTCGCCGAGCGCTCGCCGTCGTACTGCGTTGCGTCCACGGCGGGTTTGATGCGCGCGAGCAGCGCCGTGAGATGACCGAGTTCGGCATTGGCGATCGCGCCTTTGATCGCGCCGCACGACGTATGCCCCATCACGAGCACGACCTTCGCGCCCATCAGCTTGCACGCGAACTCCATGCTGCCGAGGATATCGTCGTTTTCGATATTGCCCGCGATACGGCAGTTGAAGATATCGCCGATACCGAGATCCATGATCACTTCCGCGGGCGCGCGCGAATCGATGCAACTAAGCAGCACGGCCGCGGGATATTGTCCCTTCGCGCTCGTCTTCTGTTCGGCCAGGTAATTACGCGGCTTGCGCTCGCCTCTGCGAAAGCGCTCGTTGCCGCGCTGCATCGCGGCGAGTATCTGCGCGGGCGTCATGGCATCGCGCTGCGCGTGAGTGAGCGCGTCGGCGTGAGCGGATGTCGTGAGAAGCGGCGGCCCGGCAATTCCGGCGATAGTTGCACATGCAACTGATTTGAGAAAACCCCGGCGGCACGCGGGCGTGCATTGCAGCGGATGCTTCATAACTTCGCGCATGATCTCGCTCCTCGATCGAACGGGATTCGGCCTTCTGACGCTCTTCCTGCGAGCTGAAGTGTTGGACGAAATTGCGTCGAATGCAATGCGCGCTTGTTCTGATGACAACGTCAGGTCGATGACGTAACGACTCGCCGTGCGATATCCAGAAAGTTGGCGGTCTTGGCGGCTGTCGCGTCGATGCGCGACGCCAGCGCGAGACGAATCGTGATGGCGCTGCCGAGCGCGTCGGTGTAGGCGACGCCATCGACCTGAATCTGGCACACGGACGCCGGCACCAGCGACACCCCGAATTCCGCCGCGACCAGATTCACGACTGATGAAAGCTGCGGCGCCTGCTGCCCGGCGAGCGGCTCGAATCCCGCTTCACGGCACGCGCCGATAATGACGTCGTGCAGCGTTGGGCTTGCTTCGCGTGGGAGCATCACGAACGGATCGTCCGCCAGCGCCGCGAGCGGCACCTTGCGCTTTTTCGCGAGCTTGTGCGTGGCGGGCAGCACGATTTTCATCGGCTCGATCGCGATGTGATTGATCTGCACGCCGGCGGGCGACTGGCTGCCGAGACGAACGAACGCGACATCGACACGGCCGGCGTCGAGATGCGCGAGCAGTTGCGCGGTATTGCCCTCGGTGAGGGTCAGCGTGACGTTCGGATAAGCCTGACGATAAGACCGGATGAGCTTCGACACGACCGGATTGAACGCCGCCGATCCCGTAAATCCGATATTGAACTGCCCGATCTCTCCGCGCCCCGCGCTTTGCGCCTTTTCGACGGCGAGACGCGCGTCGTTCACGAGACGCTTCGCATCGACGGCGAACGCTTCGCCGGCTTCCGTCAGCACGACGCCATGCCCCGTGCGCCGGAAGAGCCGCACGCCAAGTTCGTCTTCCAGTGCGTGAATCTGCTGGCTGAGCGGCGGCTGACCGATGCCGAGCCGCTCGGCCGCGCGCGTCACGTTGCGCTCTTCGGCAACGGCCAGAAAGTAGCGGATATGGCGCAGTTCCATGCGATAGTCGGTAAAACAGATTTCAGAAAGACGAGATAGATATTGGACAGTATATCAATCGAGCGACAAAATACCGCTATCGCGCAGTGCGCGGGCTGGAACTATCCCCGAATACATCGCCGGTCGCCCGGAAACGCGAATCAGGCATGGCGGGTCGCGCCCGTGTCGAGCATGTGGCGTGCATCGGCGGCGCGCGAATCGTCAATCAGTTTGGGAAGGGGTCTAACGTGGCTGAAGCATTGAAAAAACCAAGGCCGGAATACCGGAACATCGGGATCGGCGATATCGCGAAGTATCGCTTGCCGCTTGCGGGCAAGAT